>NZ_JAUSBN010000035.1 GCF_030651995.1 Reyranella sp. | reverse complement strand
CTGCACCAGCCAGCCGAGTTGCGAGGCCTGCACCGTGCGCGGGGCCGCCGGGGCCGCCGGCGCGGCCTGTTGCGGCCCCGCCTCGACCGGTGCGGCCGGCCGTGCCGGCTGCGGCTTGCGCTGCACCGGCTTCGGCTCCGGCGGCCGGGGCTTGGGCTCGACCTTCTTCTCCGGCGGCGGAATCTCCGGCGGCGGCGGTACGTCCGGCGGCGGCAGCTCGATCTTGGCCAGCGGGAACTCCGGCGGCGGCAGGTCGGGCGGCGGCGGCGGTTCGGCGTTCTCGATCTCCGGCTGGCCCGGCTCCTCCGGCGCCACCATCCGCACCTCCATCGGCGCGATGTCGCCCACCACCAGCTTCACCGGCTCGACCTGCGTCAGTGCCCAGCCTCCGCCCACGTGGAAGAAGATCACCAGCGCCAGGATCCCCCGGCGCGCCGCGGTCGATAGCGGCTCGCGCGACGGTCCGGGCGGGCCTGGCTCGACGAAGGGCGGACTCGAGGACAAGGGTTCTACCACTGACATCGCGCCTATAACTGGAGCGGGCTGACGGCGAATGCCACCGTGGTGGCCACGGAGACGGCTGGACTCCTGATGCCGACCGCACGCGTGCGATGACGCTCCCACCACAGGATGACGTCGCTGATCGACGGGAAGATCATGCTGCCGGCCAGCCTGTCGATCAACAGCATCAGCGGAGCGGCAATCGCCAGATCCGGTTCACGTGCCGCTAGACCAACCTGAGGACCGTGGCCAGGAAATTGGCGCGCCCGGCTGGATTTGAACCAGCGGCCTACCGCTTAGAAGGCGGTTGCTCTATCCACTGAGCTACGGGCGCGTCGTTCCAATCCCCTGCATCAGACAGGGACGTTCAGTGCGTCCAGCGGCCGACGCGGTTATAGGCGAAGTTATCGGCGTAGGCCTTGGCCCTCACTGGACGGCTGTGCGGCTGTTCGACCGTATACTGCCAGCCGTTTTTCTCGGCATGGGCCTTGGCTTCCTCGAGCGTCGGGAAGAACAGGCGGACCTGCTGCATCGTGTTGCGCGAACTCGTCCAACCCATCAGCGGGTCGATCTCCTTGCGCGACGGCTCCGGCTCCAGCACCCACTCGTGGGTATTGCCCGTTCCCGACTGCATGGCCGTCTTGGCCGGCTTGAAGATGCGAACCTGCATGGCTTCCGCTAACTCCGTTTTCGGGCGTGGTCGGGGCGGCCGGATTCGAACCGACGACCTTCTGCGCCCAAGGCAGACGCGCTACCAGACTGCGCTACGCCCCGCCGATACACCTCTTTGACGCGAGGGTTTCTACCAGCGGCCCCGCCGCCTCGAAAGCTCAATTTCCAGATGCTACGATAGGTCCATGTTCGATCAGACGCCCGAGCAGGGCCGCCCCGACCGCCGCGCCCCATCCATAAACGTGCTGGGAGGCGTATTGGAGCCCTGCTCCACCCGCCCCGTGACCGGATTTTATCGCGACGGCTGCTGCAACACCGGCGCCGATGATATCGGCCTGCACACGGTTTGCGTCGTCCTGACCGCCGAATTCCTCCTGTTTTCGAAGTCTCGGGGTAACGATCTCAGCACGCCGATGCCGCAATACGGCTTCCCCGGCCTGAATCCCGGCGACCGCTGGTGTCTGTGCGCCAGCCGCTGGAAGGAAGCCTTCGACGCGAATGTCGCGCCCCAGGTCGTGCTGGAGGCCACCCACGCCGTCACCCTGCACGTCGTGCCGCTGGCCAACCTGAAGCAGCACGCCTTCCGGCCTCACTAGATCAGAGCTCGGCCTCGCCGCGCAGCACCGGCACGCACTGCCCGGCAATCGTGGCCCGAATGCCGTCGGCGCCACGCCGCGCCACCACGCGCAGCAGGCTCGGCCTTCCCATGGCGACACCCTGATGGATGTCGAGACGGAGCTCCGGGGCATCCGTCAGAGATAGGAGCAGCGCGCCGAGCGGGCCGGCGGCGCTGCCGGTCGCGGGGTCTTCGATCGTGCCGCCCAGGGGCGCGAACATGCGGGCCTGCACATTCCCCTGCCCGGCATGGGCATAGAGATACAATCCGAGCCGGCCGTTCAGCGCCGGCGTGTGTTCCACGGCCTGGCGGAAGGACGGGAAATCCGGTGTCGCGCGCGTCAGAGCCGACGGCTCGACTTCGGCGATGACGAACGGATTGCCGAGCGACGCGCCCACGGGCTTGTGCGCGCTCACGCGAATGTCCGCGGGCGCCAGCGACGCGCAGGCGGCAATGCTCTCGGCCGGCAACTCCGGTCCCAGCGAGAGAGGCTGCGGTGCGGCAATGGTCGCTCCGATCGGCGCCCCCGATCCATCACGCTCCACGTCGATTTCGACCAGGCCGGCCAGTTCCTCGAACAGGAGCTTTCCGTTCCTGTCCCTGCCCTGTTGCGCCAGCACATAGGCCGTGCCGACATTGGGATGACCCGCGAACGGCATCTCGCGCGTGCGCGTGAAGATGCGGACCCGCGCCGTATGCGCCGGATCCTCCGGCGGCAGCACGAAGGTCGTTTCGCTCAGGTTGAACTCGGCGGCGAGCGACTGCATCTCCGCATCGCTCATGCCTGTCGCGTCGGGGAAGACCGCAAGCGGATTGCCGCCGAACCGCGTGTTCGTGAACACGTCGACCGTGACGAAGGAATAGGTGCGCATGTCTCAGAAGATCCCGTCCACCTGACCATCCGCCGTCAGCCGGATGTTTTCCGCCGCCGGCACGCGCGGCAGGCCCGGCATGCTCATGATCTCCCCCGCCATCGCGACGACGAACCCGGCACCGGCCGACAGGCGAACCTCGCGGATTGGCAGCGTGTGGCCCGTCGGCGCGCCGCGCAGCTCGGGATCGGCGGCGAAGCTGTACTGCGTCTTGGCGATACAGACCGGCAGCTTGCCGTAGCCCGCCGCTTCCAGCGCCTTGAGGCGCCGCAGGGCCGGCCCGGCGATCGCCACGCCCGAGGCGCGGTAGATCTCGCGGGCGATGGTCTCGATCTTCTGCGCCAGCGGCAGGTCGTCGGGATAGAGCGGCTTGAAGGCTGCCTTGCCTTCGTCGAGCGTGGCGACGACGGCGCCCGCGAGGTCTTCCGCGCCGGCGCCGCCCTTGGCCCAATGCTCGCAGAGATAGGCCTTGGCGCCCGCAACGGCGCACTGCGCCTCGATCATTTCCAGTTCGGCGGCGGTATCGGTCAGGAAGCGGTTGATGCCGACCAAAACCGGCAGGCCGAACTTGCGCAGGTTCTCGACATGGCGCAGCAGGTTGGGCAGGCCCCGCTGCACGGCGGCGACGTCCTCCTTCTCCAGCGCCTTCTCGTCGGCCCCGCCGTGCAGCTTGAGGGCCCGCACGGTGGCGACGACCACGGCGAGACCCGGCTTCAGCCCGGCCTGCCGGCACTTGATGTCGAGGAATTTCTCGGCACCCAGGTCGGCCCCGAAGCCCGCTTCCGTGACGACATAGTCGCCGAGCGCCAGGGCCGCGCGCGTGGCGATCACCGAGTTGCAGCCATGCGCGATGTTAGCGAACGGGCCGCCGTGGATCAGCACCGGATTGTTCTCCAGCGTCTGCACGAGGTTCGGCTTGGCGGCGTCCTTCAGCACAGCGGCCATCGCGCCGGCCGCCTTGAGGTCGCCGGCCGTGATCGCCTTGCCCTCGCGTGTCTCGGCCACGACGATCCGTGCCAGCCGCCGCTCCAGATCCTCGAGATCGTCGGCCAGGCACAGGATCGCCATGACCTCCGATGCGGTGGTGATGTCGAAGCGCGTCTGCCGCGGAAAGCCGTTGGCGACGCCGCCCAGGCTGACGACCGCGTCGCGCAGCGCGCGGTCGTTCATGTCGAGCACGCGGGGCCAGAAGACCCGGCGGCTGTCGATGCCCAGTGCGTTGCCCCAGTAGATGTGATTGTCGAGCATCGCAGCGAGCAGGTTGTGCGCCGTCGTGATGGCGTGGAAGTCGCCGGTGAAATGCAGGTTGATGTCGGCCATCGGTACGATCTGTGCCTGGCCGCCGCCGGTGGCGCCGCCCTTCTGACCGAAGCAGGGTCCGAGGCTCGGCTCCCGGAGCGCGATGGCGGTCTTCTTGCCGAGGCGGCAGAGTGCATCGCCCAGGCCGATCGTCGTGGTGGTCTTGCCCTCGCCCGCCTTGGTGGGATTGATCGCAGTCACGAGGATCAGGTGGCCCGACTTGCGGCCAGTGAGCGACTTCACATAGTCGCCATCGAGCTTCGCCTTGTCGCGACCATAGGGCTCCAGCGCATCTTCCGGGATGCCGAGGCGGCCTGCGACTTCCTTCATTGGCTTCTTGATTGCGCGCCGCGCGATCTCGATATCCGACATACCCACTCCCAAACCCGCCATTTCAGGGTCGCGACCCTAGCGAGCCGGACGTACCGAGCCAACAGGAGAGAGGATGTAGAGCTGGCACAGGATCGACAGCGATGTCGGCACGCGATGCGCCGTCGGCGACGGGATGACCTGCGCGCTGAAACGCCAGGCCCTGATATCGCTAGGCGTTGCCGAAGATCGGGTGCAGGACCTTGTCTCCCGGCTTGATGCCGAGCAGCTTGGCGCTGCCACCGTTGATCTCGAGGACGGCGCGCACCGGGAATTGGCTGGGAATGGTCTCCGTCGAATGCGGCACGGCATTGGCATGGATGGACTTGATCGTGCCGTCGGCCGCAATGAACACCATGTCGAGCGGGATCAGCGTGTTCTTCATCCAGAAACTGACCGGCGCTTCCTTGTAGAAATCGAACAGCATGCCCTCGTAGGGGCCGAGCTTCTCGCGGAACATCAGGCCACGCGCGCGCTGAATGTCGTCCAGCGCCAGGTCGACGTCGAACTTGATCTCACGGCCGCCGGACACCACCACCAGCGACGAACGCTTGAATTGGACATCGTTGGGGCCCTGCTGCGCACAGGCGGCCCCGCCGGCCAACACGAGAGGCGCGGCGAGAAAGAGGCGCCGGCTGAGCGGCGATCTGGAAACTTCTTGAGCCATTGCCATGGCATAGAGCGTGGACGGCGATTTCGTCAAACCGATGACGCTTGCATGACGAGAGGCTCCTACCCATAGTGATGGCCGCTCATCGGGGGGAGCCGCCTGGCGGCTGAGAGGTCCGGAAGGACGACCCCGAACCTGATCCGGTTAATGCCGGCGTAGGGACTGGTGGCTCGTTGACGTCTTCGCCTGCTCTTTCGGTGCGTTCGGCACATATCGTCCTCGACGGCCATGTCGTGGCAGAGGACCTGTCCCTCGATTTTGCCGGTGGCCGCACGACCTGCCTGCTGGGCCGCAGCGGCGTCGGCAAGACTTCCCTCCTGCGCCACCTCGCGGGCCTTCTTCCGGGCACCGAATCCGCCGGACCCGTCGCCTACATGGCGCAGCGCGACCTGCTGCTGCCGTGGCTCAGCGTGCTGGACAATGTGCTGCTGGGGTACCGGCTGCGCCGCAACCGGGCGGAACACCGGGCCGCCGAGCCTCGTGCACGCGCCCTGCTGGCGGAAGTGGGACTGGGCGACCGGCTGCAGGACCTGCCACACACCCTGTCCGGTGGCATGCGCCAGCGGGCGGCCCTCGCGCGCACGCTTTGCGAGGATCGCCGGATCGTCCTGATGGACGAGCCGTTCGGGCATCTCGACGCGGTGACGCGCCTCGACCTTCAGGATCTGGCGGCGCACCTTCTCGAGGGCCGGACGGTCGTGATGGTCACCCACGATCCGCTGGAGGCATTGCGCCTTGGCCACGAAATCCGCGTCCTGTCGGGCAGGCCCTTCACCGTCGGCCCGGTCATCGCCCCGCCCGGCGCCGTACCCCGCGATCCCGGCGATGCCGCTCTTCTCGCGCTGCAGGCGCGGCTGATCGGCGAACTGCGGAGGCAAGCGTGAGGCCGCTCGCTACCGCGCTGGGCCTGGTCGCGGCCTGGGAGGCGCTGGTGTGGTTCACCGGACTGCCGCCCTACATCCTGCCGCCCCCTTCGCGCGTCGCCGTCGTGCTTGCGGAGCGGTTTGACCTCCTGCTCGAACAGGCCGTGTGGACCGCCAGCGAAATGCTCCTGGGTCTTGCGCTCGGACTCGTACTCGGCGCGACGCTTGCGGTGATCTTCGCCGCGTCGGCCGCCTGGCGCCGCTGGGCCTTGCCGCTGGTGATCGTCTCGCAGGCGATCCCGGTGATCGCGATCGCGCCCCTTCTCGTGCTCTGGCTCGGCTATGGCATGGCGTCCAAGGTCGCGATGGCGGCGCTGATCATCTTCTTCCCCGTCGTGAGCAGCCTCTACGACGGGCTCCGCCGGACCGACCCGGGGTGGCTCGAGCTTGCCCACACCATGAATGCCCCGCCGCGCGCCGTGCTGCTGCAGATCAGGCTGCCGGCGGCCCTGCCAGCCTTTGCCTCGGGCGTCCGCATCGCCGCAGCCGTCGCACCGATCGGCGCGGTAATCGGCGAATGGGTCGGCGCCAGTGCCGGGCTCGGCTTCCTGATGACCCAGTCGCTGGCCCGCGGCCAGACGCCCCTCGCCTTCGCGGCCCTCACCATCCTCTGCCTGCTCGGGCTCGCGCTCTATACCGCGGCGGACCGGCTCGCACGGCGCCTCGTGCCGTGGCAATCCCATCAAGGAGACTGACAATGCAAGTAATGACCCGGTTGATCGCCATTCTGGCACTCTGTTGCCTGGCCCTTCCCGCGGCTGCCCAAGACAAGATCCGCATCCTGCTCGACTGGTTCGTGAACCCCGACCATGCCGCGCTGGTGATCGCCAAGCAGCGCGGCCTGTTCGAAAAGCAGGGCCTCGACGTCGAGCTGATTGCGCCCGCCGATCCCAACGCCCCGCCCAAGCTGGTGGCGGCCGGACAGGCCGACTACGCAGTCTCCTACCAGCCGACCCTGCAGTTGCTGGTCGCCGAAGGCCTGCCGCTGGTGCGGGTCGGCGTGCTGGTGGCGCAGCCGCTCAATTCTCTGGTGGCGCTGGAAGACTCGCCCGTGAAGACCCTTGCCGACTTCAAGGGCCGCAAGATCGGCTTCTCCGTCTCGGGCTTCGAGGAAGCGGTGCTTGGCGCCATGTTGGAGAGCGCCGGCCTCACCCTGAAGGACGTGACGCTGGTAAACGTCAACTTCGCGCTGACGACCGCGCTGATGAGCAAGCAGGTCGACGGTGTGATCGGAGCCTTCCGCAACTTCGAGCTGAACGACCTCGAACTGAACAAGGCGAAGGGGCGGATCTGGCTGGTCGAGAAGCACGGCGTGCCGACCTACGACGAACTCATCATCCTGGCCAAGCGTGAGAGCGTAGACGCCGCGCGCACGAAGAAGCTGCTCTCCGCCCTCGCCGAGGCCACTGCATGGCTGAAGGCCAATCCGGCCGAGGCGTGGGCGAGCTTCTCCCGGTACGGCAAGGATCTCGACAACGAACTCAACCGGCTGGCCTGGAAAGACACCTTGCCTCTCCTCGCGTCCGATCCCTCGGCGCTCGACCGCGCGCGCTACACGACGTTTGCGGATTTCCTCGTGAGGCGCGGCCTGATCAAGCAGGCGCCGCCGCTCGACAGCTACGTGCGCGAGATCAAATAGAGGGGAATCACGCGCCGCGGATCTCGACGACCTGCAGGCCCTTCTGTCCTTCGGCGATCCGGATCATCACCTTCTGTCCCGGGGCGAGCGAATCCATGCCGTGCCGCCGCAGCACTGCGGCGTGCACGAAGATGTCGCCCTCGGCCGTCTCGCGCGTGACGAAGCCGTAGCCGCGTTCGTTATTGTACCATTTCACCAGTGCGGCGATGTACTCGCCCATGGCGATGCCTTCGGGAATCGGCGGAGGCTTCGCCGTCGTGGCAACGACCGTCGATTGATCGACGTCGATCACCCTCATGACCTGCCACCCTTTCGGGCCGCGGACACCTGCGCATACTACGGTCGCACCGGGCTTGAGATCCTCATGCCCGGCCTGTCGCAGTGTCGTCACATGCAGGAACGCGTCGCTATTGTCGCTGTCCAGAGCCAAGAACCCATAGCCTTTGACAGCGTTGAACCACTTGACTTTACCACGCAGCTCAATCGTACCGACGTCCCCGCTCGTCTCTCCCAGATGGGTCGTCATTCAACGATCCCGTGTTGTTATGCAGAAATCGTAATCATGCTTTGTTGAAGAAGCAACAGTCCTTGTACGGGGTTGCGGCTTCACGCTAGACGAATCACCCAGTTGTTCGCGGGAGGACCCACAAATGTTCAAGACCGACCTGTTCAAGGGCAAGCGCTTCCTCGTCACCGGCGGTGGCACCGGCCTCGGCCGCATGATGATGGAGAAGTTCGTCGAACTGGGGGCAGACTGTGTGATATGCGGCAGGCGCGGCGGCGTCCTCGAGGAGACCGCCAAGCAGGTCATGGAGAAGTACCCCGGCCGCCGCGTCGACTTCCATACCGTCGACATCCGCGTCGCTACGGCCGTCGAGGAGATGATCGAGCAGATCTGGGCCACCGGCCCGCTCGATGGGCTCGTGAACAACGCGGCCGGCAACTTCATCTCGCAGACCAAGGACCTGAGCCCCCGGGCCTTCGACGCGATCGCCAACATCGTGTTGCACGGCACGTTCTACATGACCAACGCCTGCGGCAAGCGCTGGATCGCCGAAAAGCGCAAGGCCAGCGTCCTGAGCATCCTCACGACCTGGGTGTGGACCGGCAGCCCCTTCGTCGTACCCTCGGCCATGTCGAAGGCCGGCGTCGCCGTGATGACCCAGAGCCTCGCCGTCGAATGGGCACGCCACGGCATCCGCCTCAATGCGATCGCGCCCGGTCCCTTCCCGACGGAGGGCGCCTGGGCCCGCCTCAACCCGCTGCAGGAAGGCGACGACAGGCGCTACAACACGCGGAACCCGATGGGACGCGTCGGCCGCCCCAGCGAACTTGCCAACATGGCGGCGTTCCTGATGAGCGAAGAGGTCGAGTACATCAACGGCGAGGTCATCGCGATCGACGGGGCCATGGGCATCATGGGCAACGGGACCTTCTCCAACATGATGTCCTACAGCGAGGAGGACTGGGCGCGCATCCGGGAGCAGATCCGGTCGACCAATGCCGCAGACAAGGCCAAGCGCAGCTAGCGGGAAAATGCGCGCGCCCCGCGGACCTGTGGCTTTCGTGCAACATGCCGGGACGATTGAGACGGAGCATACCGTGGAAGTGCTAGAGTGGCACTGGCCACGAGACTCCGGCCTCAATTGAGCCAAAGTGTCATGGTGTTTTGAGGCTTCCAAAAACAAGCAATCATCGGGTCCCCGAGAGATCCAATCGTGCAGTCCAGTAACAAGCCGGTCGCCCCTTTCGTGCAGCATTTGCCGCGTCGGCAAATGCTGTTCCTGGGTACAGTCATGACGGGCATGTTGATGGTCCCTGCCGTCTTCGCGCAAAGCGTGGATGCACGTCATTGGCAGGGCTCGACCGCCGCTACACGTCAGCCCGAGCACGTGGTCGCGACGACGATCGCCGAGTGGCGAAGCCTCTGGAGCCGTGTCGGCTCCCCGGCCCCCGACATGTTCGAGCCCGGCCGGATGAACGCCGTCGGCATCTTCCTTGGACGGCGCAGCGGTGAAGGCTATGCCGTCAACATCCTGTCGACGGCGCGCCGGCGTGATCGCATCGTCGTCGTCTTCGAGGAGCGCATGCCGGCTGAGATGATGATGGCCCAGCGCGGCGCGGGCCCGCGTCCGGTCGCTGGGGGAGGCATCGTCAACGCGCCCTCGGCCCTGCCTCCGGGTGCATCGGGCTTTGCCGCGCCCGGCGCTACCGCCTCGCTGGCCCCGCCTCCACCGCCCGCTGCCCGCCCCGTCGGCCCGCCGACCTCGCCCTGGGCGATCATCCTCATCAGCCGGGCCGACCTTCCCGTCTCGGTCGAGCAGCGCCTCTTCCGCTGATCGCGGATGTCAGTGCGAGTGCCTGGGCACTCCCTTGGTCTTGGCGATCTTCTGGTAGTTCACAGCGAAGTCGAGGCAGGCACCGCTGGCCAACTGGCCGACGAACTTGCGCTGAAGCTCCTGCCAAGGCGTCTGGCTGGGGATCACGTCGGGCTTCCAGGCCTTCTGGCGCCTCGCCAGCTCCTTCGCCGTGATCATGATGTTGGCGGTGCGCCTGCCGATATCGACCCGGACCCTGTCGCCGGTCTTGAGCAGCGCGAGGCCGCCGCCTACGGCTGCTTCCGGCGAGGCATTCAGGATCGACGGACTGGCCGAGGTGCCGCTCTGACGGCCGTCGCCGATGCAGGGCAGCAATAGCACGCCGCCCTTCACCAGCCGGTCCGGCGGCAGCATGTTCACCACCTCGGCGGCGCCGGGATAGCCGACCGGGCCTGCATTGCGGATCACCAGGATGCTGTTCTCGTCGATCGGCAGTTCGGGATCGTTGATCCGGTGGTGATAGTCCTCCGGCCCCTCGAAGACGATGGCCGTGCCTTCGAAGGCGTCTCGGTCGTCCTTACGTTCCAGATACTTCTCGCGGAACTCCGGCGAGATTACCGAAGTCTTCATGATTGCCGAGTCGAACAGGTTTCCGCCGAGCACGGCGAAGCCCGCCTGGTTCAGCATCGGCTTGTCGTAGGTCTTGATCACCTCATCATCGGCCTTAATCGCGTGGCGCAGGTTCTGGGCCATGGTCTTGCCCGAGACGGTCAGAGCATCGCCGTGGATCTTCTTCTTGTTCAGGAGCTCCTTCATCACGGTCGGCACGCCGCCGGCGCGATGGAAGGCTTCGCCCAGATACTTGCCGGCGGGCATGCAGTTCACCAGCAGCGGGATGTCGTAGCCGATCTCGTCCCAGTCCTTGTTCTCGAGTTTCACCCCGATATGACGTGCGATGGCGTTGACGTGCGGCGGGCAGTTCGTCGAGGCCCCCAGCGCACTCGCCGCCACGATGGCATTCTCGAAGGCCTTGCGCGTGAGGATGTCGGAGGGCTTCAGGTCCTCCCACACCATGTCGACGATTCGCCTGCCGGTCTCGTAGGCCATCTGGCCCCGTTCCTTGTAGGGACCGGGAATGGCTGCACAGCCGGGCAGCGACATGCCGAGCGCCTCGGCCATGCTGTTCATGGAGAGCGCCGTTCCCATCGTGTTGCAGTGGCCGACGCTGGGCGCGCTCGACGCCACCATCTCGATGAACTTTTCCATATCGATGCGGCCCGCCGCCAGCTCCTGCCGCGCGTACCACACGATGGTACCCGAGCCCGCGAGGCCGCCGGCGAAATGCCCGTCCAGCATCGGCCCGCCCGAGAGGACGATCGCGGGAATGTCGACGGTGGCCGCCCCCATGATCATCGCAGGGGTGGTCTTGTCGCAGCCCGTCGTCAGTACCACGCCGTCGAAGAAGTAGCCGTACAGGCATTCGACGAGACTGAGATAGGTCAGGTTGCGATCGAGCGCCGCTGTCGGACGCTTGCCGGTTTCCTGGATCGGATGGACCGGGAACTCGATCGGTATGCCGCCGGCGTCGCGGATGCCGTCGCGAACGCGGGTTGCGAGGTCGAGGTGATGGCGGTTGCAGGGCGACAGGTCGCTGCCGGTCTGGGCGATGCCGATGATCGGCCGGCCGCTCCTCAGCTCGGCCAGAGTCAGGCCGAAGTTCATGTAGCGCTCGAGGTAGAGGGCGGCCATCGTCGGGTCGCCCTTGGCGTCGAACCATTCGCGGCTGCGCAAGGGACGCCCGGTCCCCTTCCCGTTCTTCCTGCTCGCCATCCGTTCCCTCCAGATTTGTTGGCTCAACCCTGAGAGAAGGCATGGGGGAAGTCCAGCGCATCGCTTGAGGTCCGGGCGGGCTCGTGACAATTCTCACTGCATGACAAGTTCTCCCGACATCGTCTGCCTCGGCGAACCCCTGATCGAATTCAACCGGCCCAGGGGCGGCGACGGTCGCACATGGCTACAGGGCTTCGGCGGCGATTCCCAGAACGTGGCCATCGCAGCGGCCCGTCAGGGCGCCTCGACCGGCTACCTCACGAGCGTGGGCCAGGACTGGATGGGCGATGCCTTCCTCGACCTCTGGAAGAGCGAGGGCGTCGATGCGTCGAGGGTCACGCGGCATCCCATGGCACCGACCGGCGTCAGCTTCGTCACCCACTCCGCCGCGGGCCACAAGTTCGACTATCTGCGCAAGAACTCCGCGGCTTCCCTGATGACGCCCAAGACGCTCGCCGCGGACTACATCGCGAGCGCAAGGGTCTTCCACCTCTCGGCGATCGGCCAGGCGATCAGCGACAGTGCCCGCGAGACCTGCGACGCAGCCATCGACGCCGCCCACAAGGCCGGCGTGAAGGTCTCCTACGACACCAATCTGCGCCTGCGGCTCTGGGAACTCGACGTGGCGCGCGAGGTCATCGACGCCACCATCGCGCGCTGCGACATCGCCCTGCCCAGCCTCGACGATTCCCGTCAGCTCACCGGGCTGACGGAGCCCGAAGCGATCGCCACCTACTATCTCGGGCTCGGCGTGCCTCTGGTAGCCCTCAAGATGGGAGCCGAAGGATCTTTGATCGCGACGCGCGAACGCCAGACCCGCATCGCCCCGCACGAGATCGAGGCCGTCGACGCGACGGGCGCCGGCGATACCTTCGACGGCGCGTTCCTGACCCGCCTGCTGGCCGGCGACGCCCCGGAAACGGCGGCGCGCTATGCCAACGTGGCGGCGGCGCTCTCGACCACCGGCTACGGCGCCGTGACTCCCATGCCGCGCGCGGCGGACGTTCTCAGCGTGCTGGAGCGCGACGCCTGAGTCTCGGCATCACGGCCCGCGCGAAGCGGCCGAACACGGTCGCCTGCTGGACGATCCAGCCGCGTCCATTGTCGGCATCCGCGACGGCATCGTCGACGCCGGTCGGTCGGGTCTTGCCGTCGTAGATTGCCGTGCCGAAGAGGATGTCCCAGATCGGGAAAACCGGCGCGAAGTTATGGTCCTGGATATGGCGTTCGGCTGGCGTCGAAAGCGCGTGATGCAGGCGATGGAAGCGCGGGCCGACCAACAGCCGCTCGCCCAGCCAGCCGAAGGACATGTCGACGTTCGCGTGCGACCAGCTCTCGATCAGCCGTCCAACCATCAGGATGACGACATACTCGCCGGGCTGGACGCCGACGAACTGGGAGAACAGGACCAGCGCCAGGGTGACGATCAGGTCGTCGATCACGTGATTGCGGTCGTCCGTCCACACCGTCATGCGGCGCTGGCTGTGATGCAGGCTGTGCAGCGCCCACCACCATCCGAAGGCATGCTGTCCCCGATGCAGCCAGTAGGCGGCGAAGTCGTAGAGCACGAAGTAGACGAGGAACGAGGCGAGCGCATTGTCGCCGATCCACGGAAGCAGTCGCTCCAGCCGCGGCGGCGCGTATCCCCAGCTTCGCACCGCCAGCTCGATCTCCTGCACCAGCGGATAGGTCAGGATGAAGATGGCGAGCGGGATCACCCCGAGCTTGTTCAGCAAGGTATAGACGCGGTCGACCATGATCAGCCCGTCGTCCCTGCCCGCCTTCTCGAGCGGCCAGCGGCGCTCGAAGTAGCGCATGCCGATCGCGATCACCGCGATCTGGACGACGCCCAGCATGACGAATTCGACGGCGCTGTAGCCCGGCTCGTACCAGGCCATCAGCCCGAAATGGAACAGGACGGGGCTGACCAGGGTCTCGAACAGCCAAGCCTGGGCGCCGACCCAGATATCGAGCAGGTCGCGCATCGCGCGCCTACTTGCGGTCGCTCGCCGTCGACGCCGCGCGCACCGGCATGCCGGTGCCGGCGGTGACGGTCGCCGTGGACTTCATCATGAAGACGCCATGCGGGGACTTGCCCACCGGGACGCCTCCGACGACCTTCATCGTATCGATGTCGACGATGGCAACACGGCGCAGGAAACGCTGCGTCACCCAAAGCTCCCGTCCGTCGGGCGTGATGTCCATGCAGTCGGGCCCGCCCGGAACGCGGACACTGGCGACGACCTTGGGTTCGTCCCTGGTGTCGATCAGGGAGACCGTGCCCTCGACGCGATTGCTGAGGAAGTAATGACGGCCATCGCCTTTCGGCCAGAAATTGTGCGCCCCCTTGCCCGTCTGGAGGGTGCCCTGCACCGAACCGTCCTTCGGATCGACCGTCACGATCCGGTCCTCGCCGGTCAGCGCGACCAGCAGGCGCTTGTCGTCCGGCAGCATCACGATACCCGCCGGCGCATTGCCGACCGGCATGTTCCACTTGACCGTCTGCGTCGCCAGATCGAAGGCGGCGACCCGCCCGCTCTGCTGCAGGGTGACGAAGACCGTCTTGGACTCGGCATCGAAGGCCATGTGGCTCGGCAGCCCGTCGATGAAGATGCGGCCGGCGAGACGGAATCCGTCGGCATGATAGATGTCGACATGGTCGAGCCGGTAGGCCGCCGTGACGAACCACTTGCCGTCGGGGCTGAAGGCCAGATGGTAGGGATCGAGGATGTCCTTCACGACCCGCTTGCGTTCGCCGGTCTTGAAGTCGAGAACGAGGAGTTCGTTGGTCGCCGTCGATCCGATGAGCACATCCTTGCCGTCGGGCGACAGCACGAGGTGATGGGGTTCCCGCCCCACCGGCAGGCGGACCACCTCGGTGCGCGTACTACGGCTCAGAATGCTGTAGGACGCTTCGTCGGAATTGAGGATGATGACGGAATCGGCTCGTGCTGCCCCGCCCACCACAAGCGAAAACGCCAGCGCCGCGATCGACAACCTATTCATTTGGGTAGCCGGTGCTCCTTGAAGCCTTGCTTGAAGCACCTTTCCCGAGGTTCCGCTAGCGGCGTTTGAGGGCCGAGGCCGTGGCGGCCAGCCTTTCGACACTTTGCCAGTCACCTGTTGCCACGGCGACACGCGGGGCGACCCAGGAGCCGCCAACACAGGCCACATTCGGCAGCGCCAGATAAGCCGGCGCCGTCTCTGCCGTGATCCCGCCGGTGGGGCAGAATCGAACACCCGACAGCGGCGCCCCGACCGCCTTGATCCATGTCAAACCGCCCGCCGCATCGGCCGGAAAGAACTTGAGAATCTCGAAGCCAAGCCCCCCGAGCGCCATCGCCTCGGAGACCGTCTGGACGCCTGGCAGGAACGGCATGCCGGATGACCGTGCGGCCCTGGCGAGCGCCTCGGTGCACCCTGGGCTGACGGCAAAGCACGCACCCGCACGCTGTACTTGGTCGAGTTGGGCCGGATCGAGCACGGTCCCTGCGCCGACGAGTGCCTCGGGCACCTCGGCGGCAACCGCCCGAATGGCCTCGAGCGCCGCCGCCGTGCGCAATGTGATCTCGAGCACCGGGAGGCCGCCCCTCACGAGGGCCCGGGCGAGCGGAACGGCCGTCTCGAGCCTCTCGATGGTCAGGACCGGAATGACAGGCGCGCGCGCGGCGATGGCCGCCATATCCACAGCCCCGTCCCCTGGCCTGTCCCCCGGCCTGTCCATCGTCAAACGCTCCAGCCGCCGTCGATCACGTTCACCGTGCCGGTGGTGAACGCCGACTCATCGCTGGCGAGGTAGGTCGCGAGCGCCGCGATCTCCTCGGCCGCCCCGAACCGCCCGGTCGGCTGGCGCTGGAGGAAGAACTGCCGGGCGTCGGCGCCGCCGCCCAGCGCGGAAATGCGCTCATCGAGGGACGGCGTCTGGACCGTCCCCGGACAGATCGCGTTGCAACGGATGCCCTTGGAGACGTAGTCGACGGCGACCGACTTGGTGAGGCCGATGACGGCGGCTTTGGTCGTGCCATAGATGAATCGTTGTGCCGCACCCTTCACCGACGAGGCGGCAGACGACATATTGACGATCGAACCCGAGCCCTTGCCCAGCATGCCCGGCAGGAAGGCCTGGATCGTCCAGAACATGCTGCGGACGTTGAGGTCGAAGGCGAATCGCCACTGCTCGTCGGTGGCATCCAGAACCGTGCCGTGATGGACGAAGCCGGCGCAGTTGAACAGGACGTCGACGCCGCCGGTCTCCGCGGCGAGCCGGCCGATCGCTTCCTTGTCGAGCACGTCGAGCGTGCGCGCGGTGACGCCCTCAACACCGGCCAGTGCCTCGAGCTTGCCCGCATCGATGTCGGTAGCCCAGACCCTGGCCCCTTCGCGCGCGAATGCCCGCGCCGTGGCCGCACCGATCCCTTGCCCGGCCGCCGTGACGACGCAGGTCTTGCCCTTCAATCGCATTTCCGCTCTCCCCTGGCAGGCCTTACTTGATCAGGCCCTTTTCCCTGTAGAACTTCTCCGCACCCGGATGCAGCGGAATGCCCAGGGCGCGCTGCGACGTCTCGAGCCTGATCACCTTGCCCTTCGCGTGGCCCGAATCGAGCAGCTTGCGGGTGTTGGGATTCCATAGCGCCGCGGTAATCGCGTAGATCAGCGCCTCAGGCTGCTTGATCGAGGTCACCCAGATCGCGTTGACGCTCACCGTCTTCACACCGGTAACGTTCTTGTAGGCATCGTCCGGAATTTCGTCGATCGCGAAGAAGTTGTGCGTCTTCACCAGTCCCTCCGCTTCCGGACCGGCGATCGGGACCAGATCGATGCCCGAGGTCACCGCCAATTCGGAGATGGCGCCGTTCGGCCAGCCACTCACGCTGAAGAACGCGTCGAGTTGCCCGTCCTTGAGCTTGTCGGCAGCCTGTTGCGTCTTCAGGTACTCGGCCTTCAGGTCTTTTTCGGTGAGCCCGTAAGCGGACAGGATCAGCCGGGCATCGACCAGCGTTCCCGATCCTGGCTCGTCCAACGACAGCCGCTTGCCCTTGAGATCCGTCACCGACTTGATCCCGGAGCCCTTGCGGGCGACCAGCTGGAAGCTCTCGGGATAAAGGCTCGCGATGGCCCGCAGGCCCTCCGCCTTGGGACGCCCCTCGTAGATGCCGGTTCCGTTATAGGCCCAGTACGCCACATCCGACTGGACGAAGCCCGACTGCATGGTTCCGGCGGCGATCCCGTTGGCGTTGGCAACCGAGCCGTTCGAGGCGACCGAGGTGGCGACCAGTCCGGGCACGCCGCATGAGCCGCCGTCGGCGCAGGAGCGAGATCCCGGCGGGTTGGAGATGGCGTTGGCGATCAGGCCGCCGATCGGGAAATAGGTGCCGGCGGTGGCACCGGTGCCGATGCGGAAGAAGGTGATGTCCTGCGCCGCGGCAGGCATCGCACCCCATGCGGCGGTGCCGAGGCCGCCCAGCAGCGCTGTCCTGCGATTGATCCGCATTGGAGTCTCCTTGCTCTTCGGCGATTAAATCGCGTCCGACGTTGCGCCGCAACGACCGCCGTTCAGTTCACACCGATGGCGCGGCTCAATGTCGGCCCGATCTCCTTGTGAATGACCAGATCGGCATCGGCGTCCTGATCAGTGGGCTCGCGATTGACGATCACGAAGCTGGCACCATTGCGGCGGGCAAGCTGCGGAAATCCGGCCGCGGGATAGACGACCAGCGAGCTGCCCAGGACGATGAACAGGTCGCAGGCCAGCGTCTCCTCCTGGGCGCGCAACATCGGCACTTCGGGCATCGCCTGACCGAAGGAGATCGTCGCCGTCTTCACGATGCCTTCGCATTTTTCACACATCGGCAGCGTACCCCCTTCGAGGAAGGCCCTCCGGATCGGGGCAAGCTCGTGACGGTGTCCGCAGTCCAGGCAGGTGGCGTAGGTCGTGTTGCCGTGCAGCTCGATGAACTTCGAATCCGGGACGCCCGAGCGTTGATGGAGCCCGTCGACGTTCTGGGTGATGATGGCGCTCATGCGCCCCTGCTCGACCAGCTTGGCGAGCGCGCGATGGCCGGCATTCGGCTCGGCCTTCAGCATGGTCTCGTCGGTGGCGAACTTGCGATGCCAGGACTCGCGCCGCATCTCCTCGGAGGCCATGAAGTCGTCGAAGTAGATCGGCTTGTAGCGGGTCCAGATCCCGCCGGGCGACCGGAAATCCGGGATGCCGGACTCGGTCGAGATCCCCGCCCCCGTGAAGGCCACGATCCGCTGGGCCGCATCGACCATCTCGCGCAGGCGTTCGGCTTCATCCATCAGTCTCCTCCCTGGGCCGTCAGGATAGCATCCGGCGATGGGCGCGCACGACAATCCGGCCTAAGCTGACCCGAAACCCTCAGGGAACTCTCGCCGGAGCCGCCGCCATGCCGCGCCACATCGTCTGCCTCACCTTCGACCATGACCATCTCTCGGGCTTCATCGCCCGCGGCATGACCTCGCCGACGGCGATCTCGCGCGGCGAGTACGACATCGTCGTCATTCCGCGGCTGGTCGCCCTGCTGGAGCGCTATGGCATCAAGGGGACCTTCTTCACGCCCGGCCACACGATCGACAGCACGCCGCAGGCCGTGGCGCCCTATGTCGAGGCGGGCCACGAGCTCGCCCATCACGGCTGGACGCACCGTCTGCCCGTCACCCTCTCGCGCGAGGAGGAAGAGGAGGAGATCGTCCGCGGCAACGAATCGATCAAGCGCATCAGCGGCCGGCTGGCGCGCGGCTACCGTTCGCCCGCCTGGGATCTCTCGCCCCACTCGATCGAGCTGCTGCTGAAGCACGGCATCCAGTACGACAGCTCGATGATGGGCCACGACTACGACTGCTACTTCGCCCGCCAGGGCGACGTCGCCGAGCTGCTGAAGCCGTTCGTGCGCGGCCGCGAGACGCCGCTGCTGGAGATGCCGATCAGCTGGTCGCTCGACGACTTCCCGCACTTCGAATACATGCGCCTGCCCAACGGGTCGGTTCAGCAGGGGCTGATGAACGCCACGAACGTCCTCGACAACTTCGTCGACGACTTCACCTACATGACCCGCGTCCAGCCCGACTTCGGCATCCTCACCTACACCTTCCACCCGCACGTCATCGGCCGTGGACACCGCATGATGATGCTGGAACGGCTGATCCAGCGCCTGATCGAAGGCGGTGCGGTGTTCATGACGATGGAACAGGCGATGGGCGAATGGGTCATGCGCCACCAACCGTCGCGCAAGGCAGCGGAGTAGCTCATACAAATCTCCGTCGTCTCGACCGGAGCGCCGAAGGCGCGTAACGGAGAGACCTTCTATCGACCAGTAACCGGCTATTCGTGGAGATAAGGTCTCTCCGCTCCGCCTCGCTGCGCGAGGCTCCGGTCGAGACGACGGGAATCTTGAACAGATCCGAGCTAAGCGATCTACCGCAGCCCACCACGTGCCACGCGGATTGCGCGGCAGATCGTGACCATCTTGCCGATTGCATGGTCGACGAACAAGCCGACGGCCTTCTCGATCTCGACGGCCTGTGCGGGCCGCGCGGCCGAGATTGCCCGCGCGAGGTCGGACGAGAGAGCGGCGGCTGTCCTGCGATTGTCCACGATCGCCTTGCGCAGCGAGCCGTCGGCAGCGACCGGGGCCAGTGCCGTCTCGACACGCTGAAGGAACGACGGCGCATGCGCCAGGTGCCGGTACATGCTGGCCAGGATCAGGGGCTGCGGCTCGTCGCCGAACTTGTTGAGGCGCAGGACCAGCGCCCACGTCTCTGGGGCGACGTCTTCCTCGGAGGCCAGCTTGGGCAGAGCCAGATCGGGCGCCGCCTTGCGCGGGCCCGGCGCGATCGTCCCATCGCGACCCACTTCGCCGTTCAGCCAGGCGCGCAGGGCGCCCAGGGCAAACAGGTTGATCGTGTTGGAATGGTCGTAGCTCGCCAGCACCGCATCGACGCTGGCAGGCTCCTCGCCTTCCAGCGAGGTGAGCTTCGGGACTTCCATCGTCCGATGAAAGACCGCCATGGCGGCATCGGGCAGTCCGGCGAGATAGAGCGGCTTCACCGCCGCCCAGGCCCAGGGCAGCGCGCCGTCCATGGTGGCGAGATGGCGCCACACGAGATTGACCACACGCACGCCGACGGTCGTGCGGATGTCGGCAAAGAGGTCGGCGATCTCGCCGGTGGCCGCGGCCTCCGTGATCGCCGGCAGCGGATCGCTCACTCGGCCGCCTGCTTGGAATCCTGTCCCAGCACGGTGAAGAACGAGGCGGTCTTGGGTTGCTTGGGCAGTTCCACCAGCCCCTCCTTGAGCCGGGCGAAGCGGGCTTCCTGGCCGCGCACGATGCGGCCCTCGTTCAGGCTCGGCATCGGGTTGCGCGCGATCGGCACCGCGTCGGCGGCGGTGTAGACGCAGATGTAGAGGCCGCGCGACTTGTCGGCCCCGTTGGCCGCCGAGCCGTGGAGCAGCCGCGTGTGCATCAGGCAGACGCTGCCCGCCTTTCCGAGGCAGGGGATCGACTGGCCGAGCGCCTTCTTTTCCTCGTCGGGCGCGACCGCGCCGGTGAAGCGCTCGCCCTCGAACAGCGACAGGACCGGCCCCTTGTGCGAGCCCGGCACCACGGTGAGGCAGCCGTTGCTCTCGTCGACGTCGTCGAGGAACAGGAGCGCCGTCACGATGTCGTCGTTGGTATGCGGCGTATAGGCGAAATCCTGGTGGTAGTTGACCTCGGTCCGCGCGCCCGGAAGCTTGAGGTTGATCTTGCAGTGGTGGAACTTCACGTCCGGCCCGATCAGCTCGGCCACCATGTCGACCATGCGGGCGTCGAGCATGACCTCGCGATAGGCGTCGGAAATGTCGGACGGGTTGTTGATGCGCCGCAGCGCGGGCTTTTCCGCGCTGTGCTCGGCGCCCATGTCGAAACGCGGGCGGCCGTCGACGGTCGGCGGCCCGAAGGGCGTGGCGTGCGCCCTGCTCTGCTCGACCCACCCCGCGATCTCGCCCCTCAGGGCGGCGAGCTGCGCCGGCGTGACGGCGTCCTCCACCATGAGATACCCGTCGCGCCAGAATGCGTCGCGTTGCTCCTGAGTCAGCGCCGCCATGACCGTCTCCCTCAGCGTCCCTTGAATACCGGCTTACGCTTCTCCATGAAGGCCGTGCGGCCTTCGATGTAATCTTCTGAATCGAAGCACTGCTTGACCAGCCCGTTGAGGCGGGCGAAGTCCGGCTCGCCGTCGAGGCGCGTCAGCTCCTCGATCGTGCGCTTGGCGGCGTGCATGGTGAGAGGCGCATTCTCGCCGATCATCCGGCAGTAGTCGTCGACGTAGGAATCGAGCTCGGCATCGGGCACGACGCGCGTGACCAGCCCCATGCCGAAGGCCTCCTGCGCATTGAAGTGCCGGGCGGTGAAGAAGATCTCCTTGGCGTGGGACGGGCCCACGAGATCGGTCAGGATCTTCAGGCCGCTGGCGCGATAGCCCAGCCCGAGCCTCGCCGCCGGCACGCCGAACCGGCTGTTCTCCGAGGCGATGCGGATGTCGCACAGCAGCGACACCGCGAGCCCGCCGCCGATGCAGTAGCCGCGGATGCGCGCAATCGTCGGCTTGGAGCACTTGTTCAGCCGCCGGTTGGCCTCCTCGCCGATCTTGTCGTAGTAGGCAACCTGCTCCGGCGTATTGCGCGCCTTCTCGAACTCCGAGATGTCGGCGCCCGAGACAAAGGCCTTGTCGCCCGCGCCGGTGACGACCACGACGCGGATCGCCGGGTCCTTCTCGAAATCGTCGAGGATAACCGGGATCGCCTCCCACATGTCGGTCGAGGTGGCGTTGTGCTTCTGCGGCTTGTTGAAGACGAGCCGGCCGACCGGTCCCACCTTCTCCGCGATCATGTTCGGCGTCGGGCTGATCATGCTCAGATCACGCCCCGCTTGCGGAAGTCAGCGATCGCTGCCTCGTCGAAGCCGGCTTCCTTGAGCACGTCATCTGTATGCTCGCCCTGCTCCGGCGTCGCCGTCTTCATCTCGAAGGGCGTGCGGCTCATGTTGATGGCCTGGCCGATCAGCTCGATGTCGCCCAGCTTGGGCGAGTGCACGGGATGGGCCATCTTGAGGTGCTTGACCTGCGGATCGGCGAACATCTCGTCCATCTTGTAGATCGGCCCGGCGGGCACGCCGGCCTTGTTCAGCTTCTCGACCAGATCGGCGCTGCCGTACTTCACGACGCGCTTGTTGATCTCGTCGTTCAGGGCATCGCGGTTCTTGGCGCGTCCCTTGTCGGTGCTGAAGCGCTCGTCGGTCATCAGTTCGGGCGAAGCGATGGCCTCGCAGAACCGCTTGTAGATGTGCCCGCCCGACGCCGCGATGTTGATGTAACCGTCGCTGGTCTTGAAGACGCCGGTCGGAATCGAGGTGGGATGATTGTTGCCCGCCTGGCCGGGCACATCCTTGGCCAGGGTCCAGCGCGCGGCTTGGAAATCGCACATCGAAATCATGGCCTGCAGCAGCGAGCTGGACACCCACTGGCCCTGCCCCGAGGTCTCTCGCTCCAGAAGCGCGATCAGGATGCCGATGGCGCAGTGCAGGCCCGCGCCCACGTCGGCAACGGCAATGCCGGCGCGCATCGGGCCCTCGCCCGGATTGCCGGTCACCATCATCAGGCCACCCATGCCCTGGGCGATCTGGTCGAAGCCGGCGCGCTCGGCATAGGGCCCGTCCTGGCCGAAGCCGGAGATCGATCCGAGGACGATCCGCGGGTTCACCTTCTTCAGGCTCTCATAGTCGATGCCGAGGCGGAACTTCACGTCGGCGCGATAGTTCTCGACCACCACGTCGGCCTGCTCGACCAGCTTCATGAAGACGGCCTTGCCGTCCGGCTCCTTGAGATTGAGCGTGATCGACCGCTTGTTGCGATGCAGGTTCTGGAAGTCCGGCCCGTGCCGCGGGCCGCCCATGTCCATTTCGCCGGCCGACGGTGGCATCTCGACCTTGATGCAGTCGGCGCCCCAGTCGGCGAGGTAGCGGACGGCCGTGGGACCGGCGCGCACGCGCGTCAGGTCGAGGACTTTGAATCGGGCTAGCGGTCCTGCGGTCATGATCTCACTCTACGTTGGGAGGCTACTCTACCCGTACCATGGCGGACGGCGCGATCTCCAGCCAGACGCGGCTGCCGACCTCGAAAACGGCGGTCGGCGCGGTCGAGACGCGCAGCGGCTTGGACCCGCCCAGAGGACGGACCTGATAATCCCAGTATTCGCCGAGATAGGACCGGTCGACGATCTCGGCCTCGAACGACAGTCCGGCGCCCCCGGGCTTCTGGGCAGACAAGGCGACCGCCTGAGGGCGCAGCGAATAGAGGAGCTTGCCGCCGCCGGTCGCTCCCTCCACCGCGGCTGCAGACGCGCTGAAGCCGTCGAAGCGCACCTCGTTTCCCTGGAGCGTGCCCTCGATGAAGTTCGTTCGGCCGATGAAGCCGGCCACGAAGCGGCTCTTCGGGCGTCCGTACAGGACGTGCGGGGCATCGATCTGCTCGATCTTGCCCTTGTTCATCACGACGATCCGATCGGACGTCACCATCGCCTCGGACTGGTCGTGGGTGACGTAGACCGTCGTGATCTTGAATTCATCGTGCAGGCGGCGGATCTCGAACCGCATCTCCTCGCGCAGGTTGGCGTCGAGATTGGAGAGCGGCTCGTCGAGCAGCAGCACTTCGGGCTCCACGACGATGGCGCGGGCCAGGGCGACGCGCTGCTGCTGGCCGCCCGACAGCTCGGCAGGGTAGCGACCCTTGAGGTTGCGCATCTGGACGACGTCCAGGATCTTGTCGACCCGCCGGTCGATCTCGGCACGGGGCAGCTTCCGGACCTGCAGGCCGAAGCCGACATTCTCGCCCACCGTCATGTTGGGCCAGATCGCGTAGCTCTGGAAGATCATCGACATGCGGCGATGCTCGGGCGGCACGACGCCGGACGCCGAGGAGATCTGCTTGCCATCCATCTCAATGCTGCCGTCAGTCGGCGGCATGAAGCCCGCGATCATGCGCAAGGTCGTGGTCTTGCCGCAGCCCGAGGGGCCCAGCAGCGACACGAACTCGCCCTTGGCGAGCTCCAGCGAGAAATTGGCCACCGCCTCGAACGCGCCGTAGCGCTTGGCGACGTTCTTCAATACCAGCTTGCTCATGTCGCGGTACGCCTCAGCATGAAATCGCGGCCCAGGGCCTTCTGGCCCAGCCACAGGAGTGGCAGGGTCAGCACCTGCAAGACCAGCGCCAGCGCGGCAAGGCGTTCGAAGTTCCCCTCCTCGCTCATGTCGAAGATCATGACGGACGCCACCTTGGTATTGGGGCCATAGAGGAAGATCGCGGCCGACAGCTCGCGCGTCGCCGGAATGAAGATCAGCAGCCACGCCCCCAGCAGGTTGCGCTTGAGCAGCGGGGCCACCACGCGCCGCAGCGCCGTGAGCCGGCTGCCGCCCAGCACGCGGACCGCCTCCTCCATCTCGGGATTGAGGCTGTTGATGGCGGCGCTTGCGTTGACGTAGCCCACCGGCAGGAAGCGCGTGGTGAAGGCCAGGATCAGGATCAGCGCGGTGCCGTAGAGCGCGAGCGGCGGCGGCGCATAGGCGGCATAGAAGCCGATCGCCAGCACGACGCCCGGGATCACGAACGGCGCCACGCAGAGAAAGCCCAGCACGCCTCCGAATGGGATGAGCTTCCGTGCCACGATGTAGGCAACTCCCAAGGTCAGGAAGACCGCGATCGTGGCGCTGATTCCGGCATAGACGAAGCTGTTGATCACCGACTGCGCGGCCGTCGCGTGCTCGAACAGGATGAAGCGGAAGTTGGCGATGGTGATGTTGTCCAGCAGGAAGCCGCGCCCCCAGGCCTTGGCGAAGGCCGAGTGGATCAGGAAGATGTACGGCAGGAAGACCGCGAGGGCCGACACGAACATCGCGTAGCCGAACACCACCCAGCGCCAGTGGCCCAGCAGGATCGGCCGCCGCTCGCCCCCCTTGCCGGTCAGCGCCACGAAACCCTTGCGGCGCACGATCAGGCGCTGGACCAGTACCAGCAGCACGGTGACGCCGAGCAGCGGCATGGCATAGGCCGCCGCCACCTCGACCCGCACGGGATTGCCGAAGAACTGGAAGAGCTGCGTCGTCACGACGTTGAAGCGCGCCGGTATGGCGATCATGGCGGGCGAGCCGAACAGGGCGATCGCCTCGAGGAAGCAGATGATCAGGCCGCCCAGGATCGCCGGCAGCGCCAGCGGCAGGGTCACCTTGCGCATGGTCCGCCACGGTCCCGCGCCCAGGATGTTGGCGGCGTCCTCCATCTCCGACGACACCAGCTCGAGCGCCGCCGTGGTGAAGATGAAGATATAGGGGAAGGAATAGAGCGCGATGACGACCGCGAGGCCGGTGAAGCTGTAGATGTTGAACGGCCCGGCTTCTGCCCCCGTAACCATCATGAAGAAGCGGTTGAGCCAGCCGGCGTTGGGACCGGCCAGCAGGATCCAGGCCACGGCGCCGGTGTAGGGCGGCGTGATGAAGGTCGCCAGCACCAGCATGCGGGTGAGGCCGCGCCCGGGCATGTTCGTGCGTGCCACGGCCCAGGCCAGCGGCACCGCGAAAACGCCGGCCAGAGCTGCAGACGCGGCGCCGAGCTTCAACGAATTGAACAACGCGTCGATGTAGCGGGCCCGGCCGTAGGCCGTCGCGTAGTTCGAGAAGGTGAACTCGCCCGTACCCTCGGTCTGGAAGCTGGTGATGACCAGATAGACGAACGGGCTCACCACCAGGAACAGGAGGACCGCGATGATCGCGATCCACAGAAGCCAGGTCGAATCGAACCGGCTGGCGCGCACGGGGCGCACCGGCATCGTGTCGATCGCCGGAGCCGTTGCCGACATGTTCAGGCGTCGACGCTCAGTTGCCGAACGTGTCGCGCCACTGCTCGATCACCTCCGGAATGCCCTTTTCGACTTCCGCCACGGTCGGACGAATGACCTTGATCTCGCTGATCGGCTTGGCGCCCGGAGGCGACGGCACTTCCGGACGCAACGGGATGCCGAAGTGCTTGGCGTTGATCTTCGAGGCCTCGATTGTATAGAGGTACTCCATGAAGAGCTTCGCGGCGTTCGGATGCTTGGTGCCCTTCATGATCGCCGACGGCGCGATGATCAGCACCGAGCCGTCGCTGGGATAGGATACCGCCAGCGGATTGCCGCGCGCCGCGCTGAACAGCGTCGAGCCGTCCGCTCCCGCCGCCACCTGACGCTCGCCGGCGTTCAGCGCCGTGACCGTGTCGTTGATCGAACGACCGATCTGCGGCTTGTTCTTCTCCAGCCTGTCGAAATACTGCCAGCCGTAGAGCTTCTTCATCGACAGGACCCAGGTGCCGACATAGCCAGAAAAGCCCGGATGTCCGGTCGAGACCTTGCCCTTCCACTTGATGTCGAGCAGGTCCTCCCACTTCTTGGGCGCATCCTCGGGCTTCACCTTCGCGGTGTTGTAGGTGATCACGACCAGACCGGCGGAAGTCGGATGGAAGTAGCCGTCGGGATCGAAGTTCCGGAAGGCTTCCGAGATCTTGGCCGTGTTCTCCGGAACGTACTTCTCGAGGCGGCCTTGCGCCTTGAGGCGGGCGTAGTGGCCGAGGTCGGTCGACGAGAAGACGTCGCAGATCGTCTGGTTGTTCTTGAGATCCTGCAGCAGGCGCTGATAGGCGACCTGCGCCGTCGTACGCACGACGTTGACCTTGATGCCGTACATCTCGGTGAAGCCGCGCCCCAGATCCTCCGCCCCTTCGGACGTGTAGTGGGCGACGTACCAGGTGAGCTCGCCTTCCTTCTTGGCGGCTTCAGCCAGGGATTTCAGGTCGGCCCGCGCCGCGAGCGGCAAAAAAGCAAGAGCCAAGGCCAACGCAAGGCTTCCCAACCTCTTCATCAGTTCCTCCCGGATCGTTGATTCGTTACTTATTGGTTGCGATACGATCACACGACGCGCGCCACCACAAGCGCGGGAGAGCCAGAGAACGCGCATGACGGAAAGCGATCGATCGGCCGGCTGGGCCGCCTATTATCAGCAGCTTCGCGACCGCCCTCCCCGCAAGACGCTGCTCGCGGCGCTCGATGCGTTCGGCGAGGCACCGCCTGACGCACACGTCATCGATCTCGGGTGTGGCGACGGCCGCGACGTGATCGAGATGCTGCGTCGCGGCTGGAAGGTCGTCGCCGTCGATGCGGAGCCCGAAGCGCTGCGGCAATTGCAGGCGCGGCCCCTGCCCGAGGGCAGCGACGTCACCCCTGTCGTTGCGCAACTCGAGGAGGTGCCGATCCCGCTCGGCGTGCATCTCGTGAACTCGAGCTTCGCCATGCCCCTTTGCGAACCCGCGGCCTTTCATCGAACCTGGGAGCGCATCCGCGAGGCCCTCCCCCCGGGCGGTCGCTTCTCGGGCCAGTGGTACGGCCCGCGCGACAGCTGGTTCGGTCGTCCCGGCATGACCTTCGTCTCGCGCGAGGAAGCCCTGGCGCTGCTCGAGGGACTCGACGTGGAGATGTTCGACGAGGAGGAAGCCGACGGCGTCACGCCGCGCGGCAACGCCAAGCACTGGCACATCTTCCATATCGTCGCGAAGAAATCCTAGGCAGCCCGCTCTCGCCATGCGAGGCTCCACCTCCCATCAACATCGAAAGGAGGTGATCCTGTGAACTACACCATCACGACGCCGGCGATCTCTGCAGTTGCCGCCACCAGGATCGTTCCTGCAATGGCTTGGTGCTGCCGGTAACGGGGTCACCGATAGTCGGCACAAAGCCGCCTCCGGGCGGCTTTGTTGTGTCTGGGACGGTATCGATGCGCGAAAGCCCGAACGGTGGACAAGACGGCGGCTGGTGGCCGACACTTGCACCATAAATTCAGGAGGAAAACATGGCTGCCGTCGTTCCGGTCACGGCCGAAATCGCCAAGCGCGCCGCCGCCCTCGCCTGGCAGGATCTGCCGGACGATCTGGTCGAGCGTACCAAACAGTGCCTGCTCGACTGGTTCGCCGTCACCATAGCCGGTGCGCAGGAGGAGCTGACCAGCATCCTGGTCAGCGAGGCGCTGGAGGATGGCGCCCGCGGGCCGGCCACGCTGGTCGGGCGTTCCGAGACCGTGCTGCCGTCGACGGCCGCCCTGATCAATGGCGCCGCCAGCCATGCGCTGGACTATGACGACGTGAACTTCTCGATGGGCGGCCATCCCACGGTGACGGTCGTCCCGGCACTGCTGGCACTCGGCGAGCAGATGAAGGCTTCCGGCCGCCTGTTCATCGAAAGCTTCGTCGCGGGCTACGAGACGTCGGGCCGCGTCGGTCGGCTCGTGTCGCCCAGCCACTACCAGAAGGGCTTCCACGTCACCGGCACGGTCGGCTCCTTCTCGGCCGCGGCCGCCGCGGGTCGCATGCTGGGCCTCGACGACCGCCAGCTCGCCGTGGCCTTTGGCATCGCCGCCACGCAGGCCGCCGGCCTGAAATCCAACTTCGGCACCATGTGCAAGCCGCTGCACGCCGGCACCGCTTCCGAGCACGGCCTGCGGGCCGCACGGCTTGCCGCCAGGGGCTTCACGGCGCGCGGCGATTCCCTCGAGTGCGACCAGGGCTTCGCTTCGTCGCAGAGCGACCACCTGAACGCCGAGGCAGCGCTCGGCGAGCCGCCGTCGGGCTGGCACCTGCGCAACAACCTCTTCAAGTACCACGCGGCCTGCTACCTGACGCACGCGCCCATCGAGTGCGCCAAGGAGATCAGGCTGAAGAACAACTTCCCGCCGGAGCGCGTGCAGAAGATCCTGCTGCGCATCGACTCCGGCGCCGACAAGGTCTGCAACATCCCCAACCCGACGACCGGCCTCGAAGCCAAGTTCTCGCTGCGCCAGACCGTGGCGATGGCGCTGACCGGCGTCGATACCGCCAACCTCGAGTCCTACAACGAGGCGGTGACGCAGGAGCCGCGCATCCGGGGCCTGCGCGACAAGATGGCGATCGAGTTTCAGCCGCACTGGTCGCATTCTCTGGCCGAAATGGCGATCCAGCTCGACGACGGCACCACCATCGAGGTCACACATGACTCGGGCATCCCCTGGGCCGACCTCGAAAAGCAGCGCCACGCGATCGAGACCAAGTTCGACAGCCTGGTGACGCCGTTGCTTGGCGCCGCCGGCGCCCGTCGCCTGCACGATGCCATCGAACGTATCGACAGCCTCACCGACGTGGGCGAACTCGTCCGCGCCTCAGCCAGGAATTGATCAAGTTCCTCTCCCCCGCTAGGGGGGAGAGGTAAGGTGAGGGGGTTGCAGGAGGCGTGCGTTACCCCCTCACCCAGCCACTCCCCCTATCGGGGAAGAGGAGCAAGAGTAGGAGTAGGAATGACAGAGGATTTCAGGGCCCGCGCCCGGCTGGTGCCCAAGGGTAACCGCTATGAGGATTTCGAGGTCGGCCGCGTGTTCAGGCACCATTGGGGCCGCACGATCACCGAGTCGGAGAGCACGCTCTTCACGACGCTGACCTTGCACTTCAATCCTCACTACTACAACGCCGCCTACGCCCAGGCCCACGGCCATCCCGGCATCGTGGCCAATCCCCTGCTCGTCTTCACGACGGTCTTCGGCCTCACCGTCGAGGATCTGAGCGAGGGCGGCGGGCCGTTTCTCGGCGTCAACGAACTCACCTATCACCAGCCCGTCTATCCCAGCGATTCGCTTCGCGCGGAATCGGTCGTGCTCGACCGGCGCGTCTCCGACTCCCACAAGGGGTTCGGAATCGTCACGTGGCACAGCAAGGGCTTCAACCAGCGCGAAGAACTCGTCATCGACTTCAAGCGCACCAACCTCGTCCGTCTCAGGAATACCCAGTAATGCCTTTCCTTACCGAAGAACGCCGCATGATCCAGGAGCAGGCGCGCGAGTTCACGCTGAACGAAGTGCTGCCGGTCGCCAACAAGCTCGACCCCGAAAAGGGCGACATTCCGATGGACCTGCGCGACAAGATGGCCGAGCTCGGCTATTTCGGCATCCTGATCCCCGAGGAATATGGCGGCCTGGGCCTCGGCTGCTCGGAATACTGCCTGGTGACGGAAGAGCTGTCGCGCGGCTGGATGAGCGTCGCCTCGATCATTGCCCGTGGCAACCTGCTGATCGGCTCTCACAAGATGAGCGAGGAGCAGCGCCGGCGTTACCTGCCGCGCATGGCCAAGGGTGAATTCCTCGGCGCCTTCTCGATGTCGGAGCCGAACGCGGGGTCGGACATCTCCAACATCTCCTGCCGCGCCAAGAAGGATGGCGACAGCTATCTGATCAACGGCAACAAGTACTGGTGCACCTTCGCCGACGGCGCCGACTTCATGATCATCATCGCGCGCACGTCCGAAGCACCTCCGGGCAAGCGTCATCTCGGCCTGTCGATGTTCTTCGTCGAGAAGAAGCGGGGTGAACTGATGCCGGGCTGCAGCGGCTCGCCGATTCCCAAGATCGGCTATTTCGGCTGGAAGACCTGGGAGCTCGCGTTCGACAATTGCCGGGTCAAGGCCGAGGACATGATCGGCGACGAAGGCCAGGCCTTCTACTATGCGACGGCCGGGCTCGAGACCGCCCGTGCCCACACCGCGGCCCGCGCGATCGGCCTGGCCCAGGGTGCCCTCGACGATTCGATCCGCTACGCCGGCGAGCGACGCCAGTTCGGCCAATCGATCTCGGAGTTCCAGGCGATCCGCTTCAAGATCGCCGACATGGCGACGCAGATCGAGGCGGCCCGCCAGCTCAACTACTTCGTCTGCGAGCAGATCGACACCGGCCAGCGCTGCGACAAGGAAGCGTCGATGGCCAAGCTGTTCGCGTCGGAGATGGCCGAGCGGGTCTGCAGCGAGGGCCTCCAGATCCACGGCGGCGCCGGCTACACCACGCTCCATGCGGTCGAGCGCCACTGGCGCGACGCCCGCCTCACCAAGATCTTCGAGGGCACCTCGGAGATCCAGAAGCGCATCATCTCCGATCGCCTCCTCGGCCGCGGGAGGAACTGATGAAAGTCTCCGCGCTCACCGGCACCCACAACTACTTCGAGGACTTCACCGTCGGCGACGTGATGAAACACGCGCGCGGCAAGACGGTGGAGCCGATGGAGCAGGTCTGGATCACCAACGTGACCATGAACACGGCCGAGGCCCACTTCAACGAGCACCTCACCCATTCGACGCCCTACGGCAAGCGGCTGGGCTTCGGCGGCGTCACCATCTCCATGTGCATCGGCCTCGCCGCCGAGGACACGGCCGAGAACGCGCTGATGGAACTGGGCATGGACAAGATCCGGCTCAAGGGCCCGCTCCATCACGGCGACACGCTCTATTGCTACACCGAGGTGCTGGATAAGAAGGACGCGCAGCAGGAAGACGCCGGCATCGTCCGCTTCAAGCATTACGGCGTGAACCAGGACGACAAGCACATCTTCGAGGGCGAGCGCACGGTCCTGATCAAGCGGCGCAGTCATTGGGGAGACAAGTGAGCGACACCGAGGTCCTCGGCGCTCTCGACGGTGTCCGCATCGTCGACCTCACACAGATGCTGGCCGGCCCTTATTGCACGATGCTGCTGGCCGACCAGGGCGCGGAGGTCATCAAGGTCGAGCCGCTCGACGGCGATCACACCCGCATCATCGGGCCCTATCATGCCGACGACAGGCTGAAGGCGTTCGGCGGCTACTTCGCGTCGGTGAACCGCAACAAGAAGTCGATCGCCATCGACCTGAAGACAGAAGCCGGTCGCGATCTGGTCCTGAAGCTCTGCGACAATGCCGATGCGGTGGTCGAGAACTACCGCGGTGGCGTCATGGATCGCCTGGGTCTCAGTTACGAGACCCTGCACGCCCGCAACCCCAGGCTGGTCTATGCCACCATCCGCGGCTTCGGCGACGTGCGCACCGGCAAGAGCCCCTATTCGGATTTCCCGGCCTACGACGTCATCAGCCAGGCGATGGGCGGGATCATGGCCATCACCGGCCCCGACAAGGACACGCCGATGAAGGTCGGGCCGGGCGTCGGCGACATCGTGCCGGCCATCACCTGTGCCTTCGGCATCGTCTCGGCGATCCTGCGTGCCTACAAGACCGGCCGGGGCCAGTTCGTCGATGTCGGCATGGTCGACGCGATCCTCGCGGTCTGCGAGCGCATCATGCACCAGCACTCCTATGCGCAGACGCTGCCGCATCCCGAGGGCAACCATCATCCCCTGCTCTGCCCGTTCGGCATGTTCCCGGCGAAGGACGGCTTCGTGACAATCGCCGCGCATGCCGACGCGCATTTCCCGATCCTGTGCCGGCTGATCGACAGGCCCGAGTTCGCAACCGACCCGCGCTTCATCACCGTGCAGGATCGCCGCGCCAACCAGGACGTGCTCATTGCCACCGTCTCGGACTTCACCCGCCAGCGCACCAAGCAGGAGCTGCTGAAGCACTTCGGCGGCAAGGTGCCCTTCTCGCCCGTCTACAACGTGCGCGACATCGTGGCCGATCCGCACTTCAAGGCGCGGGACATGCTGCCCTGGGTCCCCCATCCCGGCCTCGACCATGAGGTCCAGATCGCGGGCGTCGCCGTGAAGATGACCGAGACGCCCGGCAAGGTGCGCCATCGCGCGCCGTTGCTGGGCGAACATACCGACGAGTATCTGAAGACCATCGGCCTCGGCGCGGGCGAGATCGCCCGCCTGCGCGCCGACAAGATCGTAGCTTAAGGAGAAGATTGATGACCGACCGTCCCAGGCGCGCCCGCCGCGTCCAGCTCTCGACCCCGGGGTCGAGCGAGAAGATGATCCAGAAGGCGTCGGAGTCGAAGGCCGATCACGTCTTCCTCGACCTTGAGGACGCCGTCGCCCCCAGCCAGAAGCGCGACGCCCGCAAGAAGATCATCGAGGGCCTGAAGACGCTCAACTGGAAGGGCAAGACGCGCTGCGTGCGCATCAACGACCTCACGACCGAATACGCCTACGAGGACATCATCGAGATCGTCGAGGGCGCGGGCGAGCATCTCGACACGATCATGATGACCAAGGTGCAGACCGCCGCCGACGTGCTGTTCGCCGACAAGCTGCTTCATCAGATCGAGAAGAAGCTGAAGATGAAGCGCAGGATCGGCCTCGAGGCGCTGATCGAGGAAGTCGAGGGCATGCAGAACGTCGATGCGATCGCCGCCTGCACGCCGCGCCTCGAATGCCTGGTGTTCGGCATGGGAGACTTCTCGGCCTCGATGGGCGTCACCAACAAGAATGTCGGCGAGACCGACGGCTACCCTGGTGACATCTGGCACTATGCCCGCTTCCGGCTGATCATGGCCTGCCGCGCTGCCGGCATCGATCCGGTCGACGGCCCGTTCGCCGACTTCAAGAACCCGGACGCCTATCGCGAGGAGTGCAAGCGCTCGATGATCCTGGGCTGTGTCGGCAAGTGGGCGATCCATCCGTCACAGATCGACATCGCGCTCGACGTCTATTCGCCCAAGGTCGAGGACATCGCCCGCGCCCGCAAGCTCGAGAAGGCCTATGCCGAAGCCGAGGCGGCGGGTCTGGGTGCGATCAACGTCGACGGCATCATGGTCGACGTCGCCTCGATCCGCATCCTGCGCAATACCATCCTGAACAAGGCCGACCTTTACGGTCTGTAGGATGCAACCGGGCGCGGCGCCGAACACGGAAGGCCCGCGCCCCGGTCTGCGGCCGGCACTCGTCCCCATAGGGGCGATGCTGGGCACGCAGATGCTCATCTCGCTGGCCGTCCTGTCGCTCAGCGTGCTGATGCCGGCCGTGGCCCGCGATCTCGGGATCGCACCGAAACTGGTCGGTGCCTTCACCGCCGTCACCTACGCCATCGCCTCGGGAGTTGCCCTGTGGAGCGCGGGGCCCATCTCCCGGCTGGGCGCCGTCCGTGTCTGCCAGTTCGCCATGCTGGCGGCCGCCATCGGCCTTGCCCTGAATGCCACGGCCTACGTTGCCGCGACCATCGTCGCGGTCGCCTTCATCGGTTTCGCCCAGGGCCCGATCAATCCCGCTTCGGCGCATATCCTGAGCCAGCGGGTGCCGCGCGCCTGGTTCAGTCTCGTGTTCTCGGTCAAGCAGACCGGCGTCCCCCTGGGTTTCGCCGCCGCCGGCATTTTCCTGCCCCTGCTGCTGCCGGCCCTCGGATGGCGCGGCGCCTCGCTCTGCGCCGCGGCCCTGATGGTGGCGGGCGCCGGCGTCCTCGAACTGCTGCGCGCCCGTATCGACGCGTCGGTCGCTCCGTCCGCGCCCTCGGACGGGATCTGGTCGTCGATCGTCCATGTGATGCGACACCCGGAGATGCGCGTCCTCGGCTGGTCGGCGCTGCTCTACGTCGTGGCGCAGCACACCTTCACCTTCTTCCTGGTGACCTATCTCTACGAGCATTGTCGCCTCAGCATCGCCGAGGCGGGCTTCCTGCTCTTCCTGGCGCAGATCGGCGGCACGGTGCAGCGCCTGATCCTGGGGGCGCTGGGCGACCGGTTTCCGCGCATGATGCTGCTGGGCTGGACCGGCATCGGAATCGCGCTCGGCGCCGTCGCCACCAGCCTGATCTCGGCCGAGACGCCCTATTGGCTGATCGGCCTGATCGTCTTCGCCTACGGCACGGTCGTCATCAGCTGGAACGGAGTTTCGATCGCAGAGTTCGCCGCACTCGCCCCGCCGGGTCAAGTCGCCGCCGTCGCGGCGGTGCAGACCGCCCTCGCCTTCTCGGGCGCCGTCATCGGCCCGCCGCTCTTCGGCCTGATCGCCGCGGTCGCCGACTATCGAAGCGCCTTCCTGCTGGTTGCCGCCTGCGTCCTCGCCGCCGCCGTCTGGCAGATCGTGACGTCGGCCCGGCTGCGCGGCCTGCGTCCCTCTTGAGGCTCCCTCAGGGCTCCTTCATGCCGGCCGTCGACACGATCTCCGCCCACTTCCTGGTCTCGGCGGCCTGGAAGGACGCCAGTTCCTCGGGCGATCCCACGAACGAAACGCCATGGCTCGTCTTCAGCAGGTTCAGATAGGCGGGCGACTTCGCCGCCTGCCGCACGAGAGCGTTGAGCTTGTCGATGATCGGCTTCGGCGTGCCGGCCGGCGCATACATCGCCGTCCAGGCCCACATCTCGAACCCGGGCACCCCGCTCTCATCGACCGTCGGGAATTGCTCGAGGCCGGAAATGCGCTGCTTGCTGGTGACGGCCAGACCGCGCGCACGTCCGTCGAGCACGGGCGGCAGGCCGACCGTAAAGTCCGAGAAGACGATGTCGATGCGGCCGCCCAACAGGTCGGCGATCGCCTGCGGTTGGGTCTTGTAGGGCACACCCAGGAGATCGATCCCGGTCCTGATGCGGAACAACTCCGCGCCGCCGCGGCTCGACCCGTTGCCACTGCCGAAGCTCAGTTTGCCGGGTTGTGCCTTCGCAAGTGCAACAAACTCCTGGATGGTCTTGGCCGGCAGGTCGTTGCGCACCATCACGATCTGCGCGCCCAGCGTGATGCCGGCAATCGGCGCAAAGCTCTTCACCGGATCATAGGCCAGCGACTTATAGACGTGCGGGTTGATCGCCTGCGTCGTCTGCGTGGTGAAGAACAGCGTGTAGCCGTCGGGTGCCGCCGCCGCCGCGGACTGTGCCGCGATCTGCCCTTCCGCACCCGGCTTGTTCTCGATGATTACCGTCTGCCCGGTCTGGGCGGCAATGTCCTGCCCGACCGCACGCGCCGCGATGTCGGTGGCCGTCCCGGGCCCGAAGGCCGTGATGATCCGGATGGGCTTGCTCGGATAGTCCTGGGCGACAGCCGGCATCGCGAGCAGCATTCCGACTAGCAAACTGAGGAGTTTCATGGACCGACTCTAGTCCGAGCGAAGTGCTAGCGTCATCCCAAGCAACAGGAGGAAACGAAAGGATGAAAAATCCATCGCTGCCGCTCGCCGCGGCACTCATGATCCTGGCCGTAGCTCCGGCCGCGTGGGCACAGAAATCCGGCGGCACGCTCAAGATCGCCCACATGGACAATCCGCCGAGCGCGTCGATCCACGAGGAAGCGACGATCTCGACCGTCATGCCGTTCATGTCGGTCTACAACAATCTGGTGATGTTCGATCCCAAGACGAAGCAGAACAAGCCGGACAGCATCATTCCCGACCTCGCCACCGAGTGGAAATGGAGCGATGACGGCAAGCAGCTCACCTTCAAGCTGCGCGACGGCGTGAAGTGGCACGACGGCAAGCCCTTCACCAGCGCCGACGTGAAGTGCACCTGGGACATGGTGATCTCCGACGAATCGAAGCTGCGCAAGAACCCTCGCAAGACCTGGTACTTCAATCTCGAGAAGGTGACGGTCAACGGCGACCGCGAAGCGACCTTCCATCTCAAGCGGCCGCAACCGTCCCTGCTGACCATGCTCGCCGCGGCCTTCTCGCCGGTCTATCCCTGCCACATCTCGACGGCGCAGATGCGGCAGAAGCCGATCGGCACCGGCCCGTTCAAGTTCGTCGAGATGAAGCAGAACGAGTCGGTCAAGCTCGCCCGCAACCCGGACTACTGGAAGCCGGGCCGCCCTTACCTCGACGCGATCGAATTCTCGATCATCCCCAACCGTGCGACCTCACTGCTGACCTTCGTCGCCGGCAAGCTCGACATGACCTTCACGTCCGTCGTCACGCCGTCCATGGTCAACGATCTCAAGGTCCAGGCGCCGACGGCGATCTGCGAGGCGCAGCCGACGAACACCCAGGCCAACCTGCTGGTCAACCGGGAGAGGCCACCGTTCGACGACGCAAAGATCCGCCGCGCCATGGCCTTGTCGCTCGACCGCAACGCCTTCAACGAGATCCTGGGCCAGGGCAACTACCGTATCGGCGGCGCGTTGCTGCCGCCGCCGGAAGGCCTCTGGGGCATGCCGACCGAGTTCCTGTCGACCGTGGCGGGTTACGGCCCCGACGTGGCCAAGGCGCGCGAGGAAGGCCGCAAGATCATGGCCGAGCTCGGCTATACGGCTGACAAGCCGCTGAAGATCAAGGTCTCGACCCGCAACATCCCGAGTTATAGGGACCCTGCGGTCATCCTGATCGACCATCTGAAGCAGGTGAACATCCAGGCCGAGCTGGAGCCGCTCGAAACCGCGGTCTGGTACAATCGGATGATGCGCCGCGACTTCGCCATCGGCATGAACGTCCAGGGTGTCGGCGTCGACGATCCGGACGTCGTCTTCTACGAGACCTTCCGCTGCGGCTCGGAGCGCAACTACACCAACTACTGCAATCCGGAGGTCGAGAAGCTGTTCGACCAACAATCGGTCTTGAGCGACGTCGAGGCGCGTCGGAAGATCGTGTGGGAGATCGACAAGAAGCTGCAGGAAGACGGCGCACGCCCGGTCATCCAGCACGGCTGGGGCGGCACCTGCTGGCGCCCCGAGGTCAAGGCCGTGAACCTGGCGGTCAACACCATCTACAACCACTGGCGCTTCGAGGATGTCTGGCTCGACCGCTAGGACGGCGTTAGGCTCGGGCGGGTGAATGATCGGAGGCTTCGATGATCAAGGGTCTGCACCACAACGCCTACCGCTGCCGCGACTCCGAGGAGACGAGGAAGTTCTACGAGGACTTCCTCGGCCTCCCCCTCGCCCATACGCTCAAGATCGAACAGACCAAGACGGGTCGCACGACCGGCGCCGGCGTGCTGCACACCTTCTTCCAGCTCGACGACGGCTCCTGCCTGGCCTTCTTCGAGGCGCCGGACATGCCGTTCGATTTCAAGGATCAGCACGACTTCGACCTCCACATCGCCCTGGAGGTCGAACCCGAGCATCTCGACCGGATGTTCGCCAGGGGCAAGGCGGAAGGCCGCGAGGTCCGCGGCGTGTCCGACCATCATTTCATCCGGTCGATCTATTTTCGCGATCCCAACGGCTACGTGATCGAACTCGCCGCCAAGGTCCCGGGACAGGACTCGGCACTCGACCCGACCAGGAACGGGGCACGCGCCAAGCTCGACGACTGGCAGGCCGGCAAGCCCAATGCTGCAACCGCGGCCTGATGATACCCGTCGTCCTGAGCGGAGCCGCCCGAAGGGCGGCGCAGTCGAAGGACCTCTTTTCCAGCGCACGATGTGTCGAGGCGAAAAGAGATCCTTCGACTGCGCGCCTTCGGCGCTTCGCTCAGGATGACGGAGCGCGTTAGGTCAGATTCTTCTTGAAGAACGCGATCGTGCGGTCCCAGGCGATCTTGGCCTGGGCCTCGTTGTAGCGCGGTGTCGAATTGTTGTGAAAGCCATGCTGCGTGCCGGGATAGATGTACATCTCGTAGGCCACGCCGTTGGCCTTCAGCGCCGTCTCGTAGGCTGGCCACATCGCGTTGATGCGCTCGTCGGACTCGGCGTACTGCACCAGCAACGGCGCCTTGATGTTCGGCACCGATGCGGTCTCTGCGGCCGGGCCGTAGAACGGCACCCCGGCATTCATGTCGGCGCCCAGGGTCGCGGCCAGGAAGTTGGTCGTCCCACCGCCCCAGCAAAAGCCCGTGACGCCGAGCTTGCCGGTCGACATTGCATGGGTCTTCAGGAAGCGCGCGCTGTTGACCATGTCGGTCCGCAGCTTGCCCTGGTCGAGCTTGGCCTGCAGCGTACGTCCGTCATCGTCGTTGCCGGGATATCCGCCGACGGGAAAGAGCCCGTCCGGCGCCAGCGCGAGGAAACCCTCGGTCGCCGCGCGGCGCGCCACATCCTCGATGTAGGGATTGAGGCCGCGATTCTCGTGGATGACCAGGACCACCGGGAACGGACCGGTGCCCTTCGGCTGCACGAGATAGCCGCGCATCGTTCCCGACGTGCCTCCCGGTGACGGATAGGTCACGTACGTCGCCTTGATACGATCGTCGGTGAACGAGATCGTCTGGGCCTGGACGTAGCGCGGCAGCAGGGCTTGCGCCATGGCGAGCCCGCCGACCGTGACCGCGGCGGCGCGCGACAGGAAGGTCCGGCGGTCCATGCCGCCATGGCAGTATTCGTCATAGAGATCGAAGACGCGCCGATCGATCTCGATCTGGGTGAGGTTACGTCCGTCCATCGTGAGCCCCGCTTTCCGTGTCAGCCGAGGTTTCGGCGGTAGAGTGCGATCAGGCGCTCCCAGTGCCGTTCGGCAGCAGGCTTGTCGTAGCACCAGCGTTGCGGGAAGGCGAAGCCGTGATGCACCGTCGGCTGGATCTCGAGTTCACCCTTCGCACCGGACCTGTCGAACAGGGCCTTCAGTTCCTTGACCATCTCGGGCGGCGCCAGCTCGTCATGTTCGGCGCAGGAGATGTAGATTTCGCCGCGAGCCTTGCCGAGCGTCAGGTGCGGGCTCTCGACCGCATCGCTCACCAGCCAGGTGCCATAGAAAGACGCTGCCGCCGCAATCCGGTCGGGGAAGCGCGCGGCAGCCGCCAGAGAATAGGGACCGCTCATGCAATAGCCATGGGTGCCGACCGGCCCCTTCTTCGATTCCTTCTGGGAATCCGCGTAGGCGATCATCGCCGCCACGTCGTCCATGACCGGCGGGATGGTCATCTTGGTGCGGACGGACCGCATGCGCGTGTGTTCGTCGCTGCCATGCTTCAGCACGTCCGGCCCGTACTTCGTATCGGTGCCGGCCCGGTAATAGAGGTTGGGGAGCATGACGTAGTAACCGACCGTCGCCAGCCGGCGCGCCATGTCATAGAGCTCCTCGCGGATCCCCGGCGCGTCCATCAGGAACAGGACCGGCGGGTAGGGCCCGCCCCTCTCCGGATGGCAGATGAAAGTCTCCATCGCCCCGTCCTTGGTCGGGATGTCCAGAATTTTCTCGATCATTCGGTGTCTCCTCTGCCTTGCAGAATGCCGGAGCCTTGATAGGCTTCGCCCAATAACAAAGCCTAGGGAGAGAAACGATGAGACGTAACCTGTTCAGCACGGCCGCATTCTGCCTTGCGGCCTGGGCCCTGCCGGCGGCCGCCCAGCTTTCCGACAACACCCTGAAGATCGGCGTCGCCACCGACCTGTCGAGCCTCTACGCCGATATCAATGGGCCCGGCGCGGTGCTCGCGGCCCAGATGGCGATCGAGGATTTCGGCGGCTCGGTGCTCGGCCAGAAGATCGAACTCGTGACCGGCGACATCCAGAACAAGGCCGATGTCGCGGCGACCACGGTCGGCCGCTGGTACGACAACGAGAAGGTCGACATGGTGATGGGCGCCGGCGCCTCCTCCTCGTCGATCGCCGCGGCCCGCGTGGCCGCTGACAAGAAGAGGATCTTCATCGCCCCCGACCCCGCCTCGTCGGATCTCACCGGCAAGCTCTGCAATCCCTACCTGATCCACTGGGTCTACGACACCGCCGCGCTGGCCAATGGCACCGGCTCGGCGGTGGTGAAGGCCGGCGGCAAGACCTGGTTCTTCCTCACCGCCGACTATGCCTTCGGCTATGCGCTGGAACGCGACGTGTCCGCCGTGGTGAAGGCCGCCGGCGGCACCGTGGTCGGCGGCGTCAAGCACCCGATCAACACCAACGACTTCTCGTCGTTCCTGCTGCAGGCGCAGGCCTCGAAGGCGCAGATCATAGGTCTCGCCAACGCCGGCGGCGACACGATCAACTCGATCCGGCAGGCTTCCGAATTCGGCATCGTCAAGGGCGGCCAGAAGCTTGCGGGCCTGCTGGTCTTCATCTCCGACATCCACTCGCTGGGCCTCGAGCGTGCACAGGGCCTGAACCTCACGGAGGCGTTCTACTGGGATCTCAACGACCGGACGCGTGCTTTCTCCAAGAAGTTCGCCGCCCGGTTCAACGGCAAGATGCCGACCAGCGTACAGGCCGGCTTCTATTCGGCGACGCTTGCCTACCTGAACGCGGTGAAGTCGACCGGAACGGATGATTCAGACAAGGTGATGGCCGCGATGAAGGCCGCCAAGTGGGACGATCCGATCTTCGGCCCGAGCTACGTCCGCCAGGACGGCCGCAAGATGCACGACATGTATCTCTTCGAGGTCAAGAAGCCCTCGGAGTCGAAGGGCCCGTGGGATTACTACAAGCTGCTCGCCAAGATCTCCGGCGAGGAGGCGTTCCGCCCCCTGGCCAACAGCGAGTGCCCGCTGGTCAAGAAGAACTGAACTGGAGTCCCGTCATGGCCGAACCTTCGCTCCCGGCCATGACGGGACGCCCGCCCACCATCGACGCGTAACATGTACCCGCCCGAGCGCATCGTCTGTCTGACCGAGGAAACCACCGAGACACTCTACCTGCTGGGCGAGCAGGACCGGATCGTCGGCGTCTCGGGCTACACCGTGCGGCCGCCGCAGGCGCGCCGGGAGAAGCCCCGGGTCTCGGCGTTCATTTCTGCTGACATTCCAAAGATCCTTGCGCTGCAGCCGGACCTGGTTCTTACCTTTTCGGACCTGCAAGCCGATATCGTCGCGTCGCTCATTCGGGCGGGCGTCGCCGTCCATGCCTTCAATCAAAGGACCGTCGCGGAAATTCTGGGCATGATCCGCACGCTCGGCGCATTGGTCGGCGCGCAGGATCGCGCGGATGGCCTCGCGAACCGGCTTTCCAGCAACCTCGAGGACACGCGCAAGCGCGCGGCGCAGAGGGGTAATCGCCCCAAGGTCTACTTCGAGGAGTGGGACGAGCCCATGATCTCGGGCATCGCCTGGGTGTCGGAACTGATCGATGCCGCAGGAGGTGCGGACGTTTTCCCCGAACTTGCAGCGTGCAAATCCGCCAGGGAGAGGATCGTAACGGCCGAAGAGGTGATCCGCCGGTCGCCCGACATCATCATCGGCTCCTGGTGCGGCAAGAAATTCAGGAGCGAGAAGGTCGTGGCGCGGCCGGGCTTCGGGAGCATCCCGGCCATCAAGCGCGGGCGACTTCACGAGATCAAGTCACCCCTGATCCTGCAGCCGGGACCGGCAGCGCTCACCGACGGACTCGCCGCTCTGGAAGCGATAATCTCATCTCCAAACGAGATATAAGGGAACCGGAGGAAAACCCATGAATACCGGACGGGATCAGTCGAACATCTATGTCGGTGTGGCTGGCTATTTCGGGAAGCCCGACCACAAGGGCCGCGTCGGCGTCTTCCGCCGCCCGACCGCGGGCGGTGACTGGCAGCACGTACTCGGGACCGTCCAGGCCTTCACCCTCTTCGTCCATCCGAAGAACCCGGAGATCGTATTCGCCGGAACCAACGACGGCGTGTGGCGCAGCACCGACCGCGGTGCCACCTTCCGCCGGACCGCCTTCCCCGATGCCGGCCGGGAAGTCTGGTCCTTCCTCGTCGACTCGCGCGATCCGGATCGTGTGTTCGCCGGTGCATCCCCCATCGCCGTCTATCGCAGCGATGATGGCGGTGCGTCGTGGCAGGCGCTTCCCACCCCAGCCATCGACACTCACTGCACGGGCCCCTTCGCGTCGCGGGTAATGCGGCTGGTGCAGCACCCGAGGCGCCACGACGAGCTCTACGCCGCGCTAGAGATCAACGGCGTGATGCGCAGCATCGATCTCGGCCAGACCTGGACCGATTGCAGCGCGGGCCTGCTGAAGCTCGCCGAGCAGGAGCATCTCAAGAGCCGGATCGTGAGCGACACGACGGCCGAAGGCATGCTCGACAGCCATGCCGTGACCATCAACCCCGCCGATCCCGAGGGACTGTGGCTTGCCGTACGCATGGGCCTGTTCCACAGCAGCGACCAGGGGCGGACCTGGAAGGACATGGAAGTCGGCCGCTTCTCGCCCACCACCTACGGCCGCGACATCCGCGTCTCGCCGGTCGAGCCCAACACGCTCTACTCGGCCCTCTCGGTCGCCGCAGCGAGCAAGGACGGCGGCCTTTACCGCAGCGAGGACGGCGGCGAGAGCTGGACGCGCTTCGACAAGGTCCAGGTGCATGGCACGATCATGTCGATCGGCCTGCATCCGACCGACGCCGGACAGGTCTATATCGGCGCCCGCTACGACGGCGAGGTTTTCGGTACTCGCGACGCCGGCAGGACATGGCAGGCGATGCCCCTCCCCGGCGAGGTCCAGCACATCTATTCGCTGGCGTGCGGGTGACCCTCTAAAGCCGTCGTCCTGAGCGGAGCCGTCCGCAGGACGGCGCAGTCGAAGGACCTCTTTCCCGACGCACGGTGTATCGAAACAAATAGAGGTCTTTCGACTGCGCGACGGAGCCTGCCCCGAGGCATCCGAGGGGGCGCTTCGCTCAAGACGACGGAGTTTCTGCTTCGCTACTTCGAATGTGCGGTGACGTCGTGCGGCGGTGACGTGGGTGCTGGCGGCGCGTCCTTCGTTCCGCCCAGCAGGCTCGTGAGATCGCGCTGGCGGCCGGTATCGATCTTCACCGTCGCGGTCATGCCGGCGCGTAGCGGCGGTTCCCCGACATGGGGCAGCAGCCGCAATTTGACCGGCAGGCGCTGCACGACCTTCACCCAGTTCCCGCTGGCATTCTGCGGCGGCAGGATCGCGAACTCTGCGCCCGTCGCCGGGCTCACGCTTTCGACCAGCGCCTCCCACGTCACGTCGGGATAGGTGTCGAGCACCACGGTGGCCTTCTGACCGACCTTCACATGGGTCAGCTCGGTTTCCTTGAAGTTCGCCTCGACCCAGGGCCGGCTCAGCACGACCAGCGAGAAGAGCGGCGTCGCCGCCTTGACCTGCTCGCCCTGCTGCAGGCGCATGTTGACCACCACGCCGTCGACCGGGGCCCGTACCGTCGTGCGGGCGAGATCGAGCGCGGCTCGCTCGCGCGCCGCCGTCTTCTCGCGCACCAGCGGATGCGCCTCGACGGCGAGCTGCGGATCGCCGTTCAGCGCCGCCAGTACGCGCCGCAGTTTTTCACGCGCCGTGGCCACGCGATCGGCCGCTGCGCGCGCGTCGTTCTGCGATTCGTCGCGCTTGCTGGCGGAGGCCACGCCCTTCGCCGCAAGCTCCTCCTGGCGCTGGGCCTGCCGTTGGAAGTAGTCGGCACGCGCTTCAGCGTCTGACAGTTCGGCCATCGCCTCACGCCAGATGCCGCGCAGGTTCTCGACATGGGCGCGCGCCGAGTCGAGTTCCGCCTCGGCGCTGTCGAGCGCCAGCCGGAAGGGCCTCGACTCGATGGTGAACAACTGAGCGCCGGCCGCGACCGAGGCATGGTCCCGGGCGAGGACCCGCCGGACCTGGCCGGACACTTCGGGCGCGATCTGGACGATATGGGCCTTCACATAGGCGTTGTCGGTCGAGACGTAGCGACCGCCGGACAGCCACCACCAGCCCGCCCCGCCGACCGCCAGCAGGGGCACAGCAAACAGCAGCACAAGTCGCAGCACGGGAACCGGGCGGCGGCTCATGTGCCGTGCGCTCCCGCCATCGATTGAAGTTGCCCCTTCACCCGTGCCGCCAGCCGCGTGAACTGCTCGCGTTCGGCGGTGGAGAGCGGCGCCAGCGCGTCGTCGACCGTGGCCTCGGCGACCGCCCACATGTCCTTGTGCGCGCGCCGGGCGTCGGCCGTGAGATACAGCCGATTGATCCGGCGGTCGTCGCTATCGGCGCGCCGCTCGACCCAGCCGTTCTTCTGCATGCGGTCAATCATGCGGCCGGCACTGGCTCGATCGATCTCCAGCATGTCGGCGAGTTCGGTCTGGCTGGCGCCGGGTCGACGATAGAGACGCGTGAGGACCAGCCACTGGGCGCGGGTCAGCCCGATGTCGCGCACGCGCCGGTCGAACACGGTGCGGATCAGGCGCGCAACGTCGGAGAGTACGTAGCCGATATATTCGTCGTCGTCGGGGCCCAAGGCTGCTCGCTCGAGATTGTTGCCTAGGCTATAATAGCCCAGGCCATGAGTTCAAGCGAAACAACCGCCGACGCCGCCCCGCCTGCCTCCGAGGAATTCGAAACCTCGCTGGGCAGGCGGATCCTGATTCTCGTCATGGTCGTCCTGGGCTCGACCCTCTACGCGACCACCTTGCTGATCGCCTCGACCCTGCTGCCGCAGATGCAGGGCACCATGTCGGCCACCCAGGACGAGATCGCCTGGGCCATGACCTTCAACATCCTGGCCACCGCCGTCGCGACGCCGATGACCGGCTGGCTGACGGCCCGCTTCGGCCGCCGCGAGACCATGATCTGGTCCGTCCTGGCCTTCACGCTCACCACCTTGATGTGCGGCCTGGCCGATTCGCTGGAGAGCCTGATCCTGTGGCGCGTCCTGCAGGGCGCGCTCGGCGCCCCGGTGATCCCGCTGTCCCAGACCATCCTGCTCGACACCTTTCCGAAGCGTCAGCAGGGCCTCGTGACCTCGATCTTCGGCATGGCCGTCGTCATCGGCCCGGTGATCGGCCCGACCGTCGGCAGCATGCTGTCGGAGATCTACAGCTGGCGCTGGGCCTTCTACATGATCGTGCCCGTTGGCGTGATTTCATTCATCGGGCTGCGCCTCACCCTGCCCTACGACCGGCCGACCGGCCAGGCCCGGCTCGACTGGACGGGATTCCTGTCGCTTTCGGTCGCCATCGCCTGCGTGCAGCTCGTGCTGTCGCGTGGCCAGCGGCTCGATTGGTACGATTCGGCCGAAATCCAGATCGAGACCTTCATCGCCGTCGTCTCGTTCTGGATATTCCTTGTACACAGCCTCACCGCAGAGCGGCCGTTCCTCAATCTGAAGCTTCTCCTCGACCGCAACTACTCGATCGGCCTCGTGCTGGTGCTGATCTACGGTATGCTGAACTTCACGCCGATGGTGCTGCTGCCGCCGCTCCTGCAGCAGCATGCCGGCTTCCCCGACGCGTTGATCGGCGAGGTCATCGCCGCGCGCGGTGTCGGCGCGACCATCGGATTCTTCCTCGCCATCTTCGTCGGCCGCATGGACGCTCGCATCGGCCTGATCGCGGGATTCGCCGTGCAGATCCTGTCAGGCGTCTGGCTGATGGCGATCGACCTCAACGTCGACATGACGACGCTGATGCTGAACAGCCTGCTGCAGGGCATTGCCGTCGGCGTCATCTGGGTACCGCTCACCCTGGTCACCTTCTCGAACATGAGCGGCGCCAACCTGGCCGAGGGCACGGCCGTCTATCATCTGCTGCGCAACATCGGCTCCAGCTTCTTCATTTCGATCTGCGTCGCCGAGATCGTGCGGGCGACCAGCACCAACTACAGCCGCATGGTCGAGCTGGTGAACCCCTACAACAAGTCGCTGGCCCTGCCCTGGGTCACGGGTGGCTGGGACTACGAAACCGTGTCGGGGCTCGCGAAACTGTCCAGGGAGATCAACCGGCAGGCGGCGATGATCGGCTACATCAATGCCTTCGGCCTCTATACTGCGGCCTCGGCGATGGCGATTCCCCTGATCCTGCTGATCGGCCGGCGCGCCAGAAGATAAAGGGAGGAAACGAGCATGGCGATCAAGGTCCTGGAAATCCATCACACGGGCTACCGGCTCGACACCGGCGCGGAGAAGCTGGAGGACACCGCCAGCTTCTACAGCGACGTGCTGGGCCTGCAGCGCGACAGAGGCCGGCCGACCATTCCCGGCATTCCCGGTCTCTGGATCAATGTCGGCGAGGTCGGCCAGATCCACTTGTTCGGCGGCAACCAGCCCTCGCCGGTTGCCAAGGGGCCTGGCCAGGACCCGACCTTGCCGCATATCGCGCTGGCCGTCGCCGACATCGTCGAGAGCCGCAAGGAGCTCGAACGCCTGGGCATGAAATACTGGGCGATCGAAGGTCTCACGAGTCCCGATTCGCTGCAGCTCTTCCTCAACGATCCGTGCGGCAACATGGTTGAGCTGCACCAGGTCGACAAATGCCGATGCACGGCCCGCAATCGTCTTTAGGCCAGCGGCGCTGACCGCGCTTCCTGGTAGGCCGCCCGCGCATTCCTCGCGGCCTCGAGCGCCGCTTCCCGCCGGTCGGCTGCTCGGTCGTCCAGCACGTAGAGCACGGCTGCGAAGAAGATGAAGGCGCCGCCCAGAACGTAGTAGTGCCAGGCCTCGAGGTAGAGGCGGAAGGTCACGACGACCAGCGGCACCGGGATGAACAAGGCGGAGAAGCGTATCCACGAAGCGCGATTGTAGGCCCGCACCGCTGCCCTGGCCTGCTTCCGCCGTGCCCACATTTCCCGCCGCAACGCGTCGAAATCGGGGTGTGGTTCAACGCTCACGCGGCCGTCCTCCGGCACGGGCCATCTCGCGGGCGACCAGACGCGCCGCCGGTCCGTTGCGGGCTGACGAGTCCGGCTTCACCAGATTGCCGATCTCGAAGCGGAGAAGCTGCACCTCGGGATGCAGCGCAGCCGCCCGCCGCATCGCTTCGGTGCCGGTCACGATCTTTCCGAAGTTCGGCGGCCGCTCGCCCTTCGTGCGTGGGTATTCGAGATCGACCATCGCGGCGAGCGACCAGGCCTGTCGGCTCACCTCGGCCGCCCGCGGCAGGTAGGCCGCCGCGACGCCGTCGAGATCTCCGCCGCAACTCGCCAGCACGTCGCGCAGGGCGACGGCGTGGCCGGCCGCGACCGACATGCCTTGTCCGAAGGTCGGGTTGAAACTCGATATGCAGTCGCCGATCGGCAACACGCGCGCCGGCAAATCCGCCCCGCGATCGAAATGCCGCCACCGTGCCTCGGCGATACGATAGCCGCGGACTGGCGTCAGCGGCACGGCCTCGCGCAGACGCTCGGCGATGTCGGGCATCGGCAGGGTCTCGGCATGGGCGCGGAAGCCATCGAGATCGTCCGGCACCCTCTCGCCGAAGCGGCTGCAGAGCGTGATCAGCCACTCGTCATTCTCGATGGGACAGACGAGGCCGTAGCGATCGTCAGGCGGCTGGGGGATGCAGGCAATGAAGCGTTCCTCGCCCCGGAAGCGTTCCGGTTTGGCGAAGCGCGCCGAGCTGTAGCTCACCTCGATTCCCAGCACCGTCTCAGGCGCCTCGACACCGGCCAGCAGCCGGTCCCCTCGCCCCGTCGCGATCACCGTCAGATCGCCGCCGGATGGGAGTCGCTCGACCGGTGTCCGATCGCTGATCACGACATTGCCGAGCCGCAGCACCTGCCGTCGCAGCACGCGCTCGAAAGCCGGCCGGCTCATCATCAGCTGGCTGTGACCCAGATCGCGTGTCGCGTGCCAGCCATCCCGCTCCCAAATGGAGGCGTCTTCGGTCTGGCGTACCTCGGTCGCTCCGGCAGTCAGCAACGCCGCGCGTGTGCCGGGGATCAGGCTCTCGAATGCCAGTTCGCCACCCTTCAACAGGATGTGGACCTGCAGATCCTGCGGAACGCCCTTTCGCGGACGGGGCGTGCGGGGCAGTTCATCCTTGTCGAGAAGCTCGACCGTTTCGAAGAACGATGCGAGCGCCGCCGCGGCCGCGAGCCCGGAAATGCCTGCTCCGACGATAACGGCGCGTGCGCCCAGCCTGCCCTCGGTTATCATGCGGCAACAATAGACGGCGACGGGAGGTTTCAGGAAATGAACTCATTGACACGACGCACGGCGATCACCGCCCTGCTGGCGGCCCTGCCGGCCAGCCGCGCCGTTGCGCAGGCCGCCTATCCCGACAAGCCGATCCGTCTCGTCGTGCCATTTGCGCCAGGCGGCAATGCCGACCTCACGGGCCGTCTCTTCGCCGAGGCGCTGGCCAAGCCGCTGGGGCAGCAGGTGATCGTCGAGAATCGCGGCGGCGCGGGCGGCGCGATCGGTGCCGAGGCCGTCGCGAAGTCACCGCCGGACGGCTACTCGCTCGTCCTGGGCTCCACCGGCACGTTTCTCGTGAGCCCACGCATGACCGGCGGCAAGCCGCCCTACACCCTGGCGAGCTTCGCGCCGGTGGCGCTTCTCAGCACCTCGCCCATGGACATCGTGGTCAACGTCAACGGTCCGATAAAGGACTGGCCGGCCATGCTCGCCTATCTGCGCGCCAATCCCGGCAAGCTCACGATCGGGCATCCCGGCAACGGCAGCACCAATCATCTCGCCCTGCTGCAGATGCAGAAGGCACTCGACGTGCGCTTCAACATCATCCCCTACAAGAGCAATGGACTGGCGCTGAACGATCTCCTGGCCGGTCAGATCGATGCGGTGATCGACCAGGTGCCGGCTTCGATCGGGCATATCCGCGGCGGGCGCCTGCGCGCCATCGTCGTGACGACGGCGCGCCGCGCCAGCCAGCTTCCCGACGTTCCGACGCTGCAGGAAACGGGCGTCAAGGATTTCGCCAGCACCACGCCGATCGTCCTCATGGCGCCGGCCGGCACACCGCCCGAGATCGTGAAGAAGCTGAATGAGGCCGTGGCGAACGCGCTTGCGGACCCCGCCGTGAAGGACAAGCTGAACGGTCTCGGCGCCGAGACCGAGGCGCTCACCCCGCAGCAGCTCACCGTCTTCCTGCAAAAGGAAGACGCGGTGATCGAGGAACTGCAGAAGAGCGGCCTGTTGAAGCCCGAATAGTCGCTACTCCCGCCGCAGCCACGACGCCCGCATCGGTCGCAGCACGGCGATACCCAGCACTGCCGCGACGGCGTTCGCGCCAACGGCCAGCGCGAAGACGATCTGCCAGTCGCCGGTCGCCCGGACCAGCGGATCCGCCAACGGCACCAGCATGGCGGCGAAACCCTTCGCCGTATGCAACATGCCGGCATTGGTCGTGGCATAACCCGAGCCGAAATAGTCGGTACAGGTTGCAGGAAACAGGCTGGCCACCTCGCCCCAGGCGAAGAACACCAGGCTGACCAGCAGCACGAACATCACCGGCTCGTCGCCCCAACGCACAAAGGCCAGGATGCTGAGCGCGCCCAGGGTGAAGGCAAAGAACATGGTGTTCTCGCGGCCGATATAGTCCGAGAGCCAGCCGCAGAGCGGCCGCGCGATGCCGTTGGTGACCCGATCGAAGGTCAGCGCGAAGGTCAGTGCCGGCAGGGTCAGGCCCAGCATGCTGACCGGCACGTCGGCCACCCCCAGGCTGCGGGCGATTCCGGCGAGATTGGCCGTGAAGGTCAGCCCGGCCGCCGTCACCAGCAGCGACATCACGAAGAGCACCCAGAAGAGCGGCGAGCGCAGCACCTCGCCCGGCGTGTGGTCGTGCAGCGCATGCGGCAGGCGCTCCGGGATCGCCAGGGTCTCCGCCTCCGGCTTGCGCAGCGCCAGGGCCGCGAGGCAGACCAGCAGGCCCTGCCCCAGGCCGAACCAGAGGAACGCGGCCTCGTAGCCGTGATGGGAGATCGTGTGGTGGATCGGGATGATGGTGAGCGCCGACCCGATGCCGTACCCCGCGACCGTCAAGCCGGCCGCCAGCCCGCGTCGGTCGGGAAACCATTTCAGCGCGTTGCCGATGCAGGTGCCATAGACGCACCCCGCGCCGATGCCGCCCAACGCCGCGCCGAGATAAAGCAGCGGCAGCGAATCGGCGACCGAGTTCAGGCTCCACGCAATTGCGACAAGTGCGCCACCTGCGAGCGCGACCGGCAGGGGCCCAAACCTGTCGACGAACCAGCCCTCGAAGGGAACCAGCCAAGTCTCACTCAGGATGAAGATCGTGAAGGCGATCTGAATGGCGGCGCGGCCCCACTCGTACTTGGCGTTGATCGGATGCACGAACAGGGTCCAGCCATGCTGGAGGCTGGAAATCATCACCATGCAGACGATGCCGGCCAGGAGCTGGATCCAGCGATTGCGAAGGATGGCCGTCATGTTCGTCCCTGCAGGGATCGGTTATCGCGGGATTGGCAGGAACTGGACATTGGCGCGGCTAGTTTTCACTGGAAAGACGGAACGACTTGGGATGCATTAGGGCCCTGCAACTATCCAACGGACCGTAAATGAGCCGGCCCCTCGCGTCGATCCTCGGACTCTCACTGGCAGCCCTTTGCGCCGCAGCACAGCCGGCAAGCGCCCAACCGCCTTCCATAACCGGAACCTGGGTGAACGATCACGGCTCGACGTTGGTCATTCAGTCGATCGGAGCGGATGGAAGCGTTACCGGGACCTATGCCAGCAGCACGCCCGGCTACAAATGTGCCGGTGTCGCCTTCCCTCTCGTCGGCTGGATGGACGGCTCGCGCATCTCCTACACCGTCCGCTGGAAGAATGCGTCAGTGGACTGCACGTCGATCACTTCCTGGACCGGCTACTTCAATGAAGGGCGCCTGGGCGTCGAATGGGTGCTGACCTACGATGAATATGGTGCCTCGAGGATACGAACCGGCTCCGATTCCTACACCCGCCGATAATCTGAGCGCGCCACCCACCCGGCTCGTCAGGATTTCCGTAGTGTCACGGGGACGTCCAAGGTCGTCCCTCGGGTATATCTGCCGCTGAGTTCGTTGCCCGAGCGCCGCAGGACGTAGCGTCCTCCCAAAGCCGCCTCGATGGTGAGTGTCCCGTCGGAAGCGGTGCCTTGATTTGTGCGCTTCACGGAATCGGGTTTGTCGGCGAACGTGGAGTCAAATCCCTTAAGCGCGAGTTCCATCCTGCCCTCGACGCGACCTTCCCCGTCGACGGCGACGATGATGAGGGTGGCTTCGCCGATTCCCGGGACATCGCCCTGCCAGGTGCCGACGAACGGACTACCAGTCTGCTGAGCGACCAATCCGGCGCGACTTCCCACCGATCCCCCGGCCTGGCAAGTTCAGCCCCAGCTCAGGGTGATCGCGACATCGCCCGGCATGCCGCCCGGATAATCAACGATGTGATAGCGGATGTGGTAGCCGAGCGGGCGCAGCTGGCGCTTCCAGTAGTCGTAGATCTCCTTGGGCAGGCCGGTGAGGGTCGTCTCCCATCCCTCCTCGACCTGATTGATCGCGCGGCCGCCGTCGGTGCAGATGTGGTTGGGAAAGCGGAGCACCTGGACCGATGTCAGGCCGTTCTCCATGGCGCGCCCGATGATGATCGAGGCCTTCTGCGCCGCTTGCTCGTCGGTCAGGCCCGACGGCGCAAGAAGATGATCGATGAAGGCCTTCTTTTCCGCCTCCGCCGCCTCGTGCGCCTTCAGCGCCGCCGAGGCCTTGGCACCCTCGACCTCGGCCATTTTCATGTGCAGTTCCTTGACACTCATCAGCTTGGACATTCTTCTCTCCTTGGATGGGGACAAAGGCGTTTGCGCCTAGAATTTCTCCGCCACGTAGCGGCGATCGGCGATCGAAGACTGGTCGTCGTACGCACGCTTGCTGGAGCGCGACGGCAGCTTCACCTTGGCGCGATCCACCGTCTTGTAGGGGATCTGTGACAGGATATGCGCGATGACGTTCAGCCGGGCGCGCTTCTTGTCGTCGGAACGGACGATGTGCCAGGGCGCGTGTTCGGTGTCCGTGTGCTTCAGCATCAGGTCACGCGCCCTGGAGTAGTCGTACCAGCGCGAGTAGGACTCGATGTCCATCGGGCTCAGTTTCCACTGTCGCACGGGATCTTCTATGCGCGCCTTGAAGCGCCGGTCCTGTTCCTCCTGCCCGACCTCGAGCCAGATCTTGATGAGTCGCAAGCCACCCTCGATCACGTATTTTTCGAAGAGCGGGCACATCTCAAGAAAGCGTTGATGCTGCTCGGGGGTACAGAAGCCCATCACGTACTCGACGCCGGCTCGGTTGTACCAGCTGCGATCGAAGATCACGATCTCGCCGCCGGCCGGAAACCTCTCGACGTAGCGCTGACTATACATCTGGGTCTTGTCGCGGTCGGACGGCGCAGGCAGCGCGACGACGCGGAACACGCGGGGGCTGACGCGCTCCGTCAGGGCCTTGATCGTGCCCCCCTTGCCCGCAGCGTCGCGACCCTCAAGCACGATGACCACGCGCTCGCCGGAGACTTTCATCCATTCCTGCAAGCGACACAGTTCGACCTGCAGCTCGCGAAGCTCCTTCTCGTAGATCTTGCGCTTGAGCTTGTCGGGAACAGCGCCGTGACCGCTCTTCTTTGGCATGTGCACCTCGGTGGGCGTGAGGTTGTACGCTACCCTCGATCGCCTGCTTGGCCCTTGATTTTGATCAATCGAGGCCTCGCCAATGTAGGCCGGACAAAAAAACCGGGCGTTGCATGACCTGCAACGCCCGGCTTCCCTGTCCCTGCCACCCGAACGGGCGGCTACCGTCCTAGCGGATGATCTTCACGGCGATCGCCGTCTGGTGCGTCCAAACGGTGTTGACGACGTCACCGGGCTTCACCATTCCCAAGGCCTGCTTGCCGGCCGCGGTCTGCACCTGCGGCATGGTGATGACTTCGCCACTGTTGGGCGACGGCTCTTCCGGCCTGCCGTTCGACGCATTGATGAGCCACAGGCCGCCATTCTCCGGGGTGACCTTGGTGACCATGCCGGACATGCTCCACATGCGGATCGGCTCGCGCGCGCCGGGAATACCGGTCAACTGAGCGCCCTTGTCGATCAATGCCTTGGCCTGGGCGTCTGTCTGCGGCGACTTCTTGGCGATCAGCACGTCGATATGGTCGAAATAGTTGCAATCGACGATCATGCCTTCGCGCAGCGACGGGTAGTTGGTCACCAGGTCGGCAGCCCGCATCTTGATGCGGCCCATGTCCTCCCAGGTGATGTTGAGGATACGGCGATCAGGATGCAGCCCGTCGATCTTGCCGCGCTTGAAGTTCTGGTAGTTGTTGGTGACCACGAACTCCTGCGCAGAAGCCGTCGTGGCGAACACGGAGACGCCGCCTGCGGCAAGCGCGCCACCGGCCAGCAGCTTCAAGGCCTCGCGGCGGGATGAATAGGTCATTGTCGGTCTCTCCCCTCGGGTTGAAATCTCAGTCCTCCCCGAGCCTGCCCCGGCCAGGGGGTTTCGCGCATCAGTACAGTGAGCCTTGCCCACCGGAAAGGACCTGTCCTTGATCATTATCAAACCATCAGGACGGGCCGGTTGTGAAGTCCTTTCGCCCACGGCCCTAGCCCGCCACCTTGCCAGCCTCGCGCAGCCGTTCGAAATCGAGGATTACGACTTCACCGGTTTCGACGACGGCTATGATGTTGCGCCGCTTGAGCTTACCGATGGAGCGGCTCACCGTCTCGATCGTCAGCCCGAGATAGTCGGCGATCTCATGCCGGCCAATATGCAACTTCAGCGGTTGTGCGGCCGATACATGCCGCTCGGTGTAGAGCGCACTGATCTCCGCCAGGAAGTAAGCCACCCGTTCTGTCGACCGAAGCTGCCCGAGCACCAGAGACAGCATGCCGGACTGCTTCAGCGTGCTCGACAGCGCCTCAACGAGAGCGGCTCCCAGGTCGGGATGCTGAGCGACGTAGGCGTCGAACTTTCGGCGATCGAAGGTGCATGCCTCCACGTCGGTCAGCGCTTGCCCCTCGAAGGCATATCGGCCGTCCCGGTCGAGATAGCCGACGCAATCGCCGGGCACGCGCAAGGCCATGATCTGCCGCCGGCCGTCATCGAGCGTCTGCGAAACCGCGACAATGCCCTTGCGGATCTTGAAGAGCGCGCCAATCCGATCTCCGGCGCGATAGAGGGTCTCATGCCTTTTCCACTGTCGGATTCCGCCCAACGAAAGCAGATGTTCGAGCCGGGCATCGTCCAGAGCTCCGCAAAGGTTCAGAGTCCGCCCGACGCACGAGTCACATGGCAGGGGGGACGAAATCTTGAGCGGTTGCGGCACTACGAACCTGAGAGGCCGACCGGGAACTGCACCGTTACGCACTATTCACACATAGCATGCCAGTCATTACTCCGCCATCTAACGAACCCAGCAGCCTTACGTGCCACCGGAGGAGGCGGATCAGCGTGCCGGAACGGTCGGTGGAGGTATCGCCGAGACGGTCGCAAGGGCCCGGCGCAGCACCTCGAAGATGACCGCGGTCGACCAGCCGAACATCAGGACACCGCACATCGCCGTCGTCGGCCCGATCAGCCGCCACCGCTCAACGGGAACGACGTCGCCGTATCCCAGCGTCGTATAGTTCACGAAGGCGAAGTAGAGAACGTCGGCGCCTGCAGGCACGGCCCCCACCATCTCGTAGGTCAATGCCCAGACAAGAACCTCGAGGCCGTGAGCCATCATCAGGACCGAGACCGTCGCCACCATGATCGTGATCAGCAGGAGCGAGGGTCCCAGCCGGGTGCTTCCGGCGGCGCCCCGCGCCACGCGCACCACGACCAGCATGACCAGAGCGTGAATCGCAATGTTGCAGATGCAGGCGGCTGCTCCCACGACGAACTGCAGCAGCATGGTCCGACTACACCGGAATCGCGAACACGGTGATCGCCATGACCAGGTAGACGGCAATGAGCTGGACGCCGGTGAACCAGGTCGACTTGCCGTCGAGGAGCAGGATCGAGGCGACGAAGGTCGCGGCCATGACCAGGAACACCTCGACGCCGGAAAAGGCCAGGGTGAGCGGCTCCGGCGCCACGAAGAGACTGAGCAGGACCAGCAGCGGCGCGACGAACAGGGCGATCTGCGTGCTGCTGCCGATGGCGATGCCGATCGCCATCTCCGTGCGGTTGCGCATCGCGACCAGCACCGCGGTGCTGTGCTCGGCTGCGTTGCCGACCACCGCCACCACCACGACACCGACGAACAGTTGAGAGAGGCCCAGGGCCGCGGAGGCATGCTCGACGGTGCCGACCAGGATCTCGCTCATCCAGACGATCAGCAGCGTGACGCCGCCCATGACACCGACCGTCAGCGAGACCGGCCAGGTCGTTCCGTGAGGCTCCCCCTCGCCGGCCTGCTCCTCGCCGCGGAAGAGATCGGCATGGGTGCGCAGCAGGAACAGGAGGCTGAGCGCATACACGACCAGCAGTACCGCCGAGACCACGACGCTGAAAGCGACGGAGCGGCTCGCCATTTCACCTGAACCTGTCGCGGCGAAGACCGACGGCACCAGGATCGCTATGGCGGCCAGCGCCATCATGCCGATCTGCGTTCGCACGCCGATTGTGGCGAAGGTCTGGATCTTGTAGCGCAGGCCGCCCGCCAGGAACGCCGCTCCCAGGACCAGCAGCAGATTGCCGATGATCGAGCCGGTGAGCGACGCCTTGACGACATCGAGCATGCCGGCCCGCAGCGCCACCAGGGCGATGATCAGCTCGGCGGCATTGCCCAGGGTGGCGTTGAGAAAGCCGCCGATCCCCTCCCCGAGACGTGTCGCCAGCTTCTCCGTCGCCACGCCCAGCAGGCCGGCCAGCGGCACGATCGCGACACAGGCCAGCCCGAAGACCAGGAGGGGCGACTCAGGCCGCGCATGGTGCATCCAGGCAGCGATCGGCACGGCGAACAGCAGCCAGGACAGCGGCGCTTCGGCCAGCACGCGGCGTACCGTATTCATGGCTTTGCTCCGGTTCAGTCGTCAGCGCTTCGGAACCCGGCGCCACTCAACGGCGATCGCCCGATCGATCACCGTGAAGAGATAGGCATCGGGGGAAAGCGTGCAGCCACCGCGGACGAGGCTGGCGAGTTGAACGCCCATTTCGCCATCGGGAATCGTGACACCGCGATGCCGGGCGACATGGTCGGCCAGGAAGATGGTCAGGGCGATGCGCTGGTCCGGCGGCAGAATATGGGCCTCGCGGCAGGTGACGTAGGCGACCCTCTCGAAGCTGAGGCTCGCGGTCTGCGCAAATGCGACTAAAGAGCCGGTGGCCAGAATGCCGAGCACGGCCAGTGCGGCAGGCGTACTGCTTGTCATGCGGTGTCCTCCGGGCTCAGTTCTTGTTGCCGATGACCGTGCCACCGATGTAGCCCGCAGCACCGCCGATCAGGCCGGCTCCCACCACCTGTCCGAAGCTGCCGCCGGAAACCATGCCGATGCCGGTGCCGAGGGCAGCTCCCGTGACCGCCCCCTTCTGCCCGGGCGACATGCTCTCGAACTGGTCGCAGCCGCCGGTCATGCCTGCCACGGCCATCAACAAAACGATCGACCGCATCACGATGTCTCCCCTTCAGCCAAGCCATTGTGAAGCCACTCGGCGCGCCTCGTATTGACTAAAATCAAAACCCGCCCAGCGACATGCAAGGGCTTCCCTTCGAGTCCGTTCGACATCGTCTGTTCACTTGATCAAGGTCAATGACGCGGTGCAGCATAAAGGGGATCAAGGGCGGACCTTCCGGAACCTGGAGATCGCCGAAATGGCAGACCAGCCCAATCTCAACATCTTCCAGGAATACTGGCTCGATGCCTGGCAGAGGTCGATCCTGACGCTCGATGTCCTGCGCGAGCGCGGCAACACCTTCGTCACACGGGCAGCCCAGAATGCGCCCCATGTGCTGGGCTTCGCCTTCGAAGTGGTGCTCGACGGGCGCACCCTGCCCCGGCCGGTGAACTACGCTCTCGTCAGCGTGACCCCTCCCGAGGGCACGGTCATCGACCCGGCCAAGCCGCCCTATGTGGTGGTCGACCCGCGCGCGGGGCACGGCCCCGGCATCGGTGGCATGAAACAGGAGAGCGAGATCGGCGTCGCCCTTGCCGCCGGCCACGCCTGCTATTTCGTGGGCTTCCTGCCCAGGCCGATGCCGGAGCAGACGATCGCCGATGTCTGCGTCGCCGAGGCCGCGTTCCTCGAAGCCGTCGCCGCGCGCCATCCCGACGCGGAAAGCAAGCCGGTGGTGGTCGGCAACTGCCAGGCGGGCTGGCAGATCATGATGACCGCCGCCATCCGGCCCGACCTGTTCGGCCCCATCCTGCTGGCGGGCTCGCCCCTCTCCTACTGGGCGGGCGTACGGGGCCGCAATCCGATGCGCTACCTCGGCGGCACGCTGGGCGGCACATGGCTCACCGCGCTCGCCGGCGATCTCGGCAACGGCACGTTCGACGGCGCCAACCTCGTTGCCAATTTCGAGTCGCTCAACCCGGCGAACACCTATTGGGAGAAGCCCTACAATCTCTATTCGAAGGCCGATACCGAAGCGGCGCGCTTCCTCGACTTCGAGACCTGGTGGGGAAACCCGGTGACGCTGAACGCCGGCGAGATGCAGTGGATCGCCGACAATCTCTTCGTCGGCAACAAGCTCACCTCGGGCGAGATTCTCACGGCCGACGGAACTCGGGTCGACCTGCGCAACATCCGCTCGCCGATCATCGTTCTGTGTTCCTGGGGTGACAACATCACGCCGCCGCAGCAGGCGTTGGGCTGGGTGACCGACCTCTACGATCACGAGGAAGAGATCGTGGTCAACGGCCAGACCATCGTCTACACGCTGCACCAGACGATCGGCCATCTCGGTATTTTCGTATCGAGCAAGGTGGCGACAAGGGAGCATGCCGAGTTCGCCTCCTGCATGGAGATGATCGACCTGCTGCCGCCCGGCCTGTACGAGGCCGTCATCACAGAGATCGACGACAAGACCGCCAACCCCGGTCTGATCAGCGGCAAGTACCTGTTCCGGCTGGAAGCGCGCACGCTCGACGACATCCGTGCCCTCGGCGCGAACAGCGAAGAGGACGAGCGCCGGTTCGCCACCGTGGCGCGCGTTTCCGAGATCAACACCGGCCTGTACCGGACCTTCGCCCAGCCGGCCGTCCGGGCGATGGTCAGCGCGCCGTCGGCCGAGCTGCTGGCCGAGACCCATCCGCACCGCATGCGGTTCGCCGCCTTTTCCGATCGCAATCCGTTCATGGCGCCGGTCAAGCCGCTGGCCGATTCGATCCGCGCCGACCGCAGGCCCGTCTCGCCCGACAATCCGCTGCTGACGATGGAGAAGGTCGCCTCGACCTGGATTTCCACCTGCTGGGAGAGCTACCGCCTGACCCGCGATGCCATGACCGAGGCGATGTTCCTCGGGACCTACGGCTCGCCCGCTCTCCAGGCGATGGTGGGACTGGCGCCCCCGGAGGCACCGGAGCCGCGCCATCCGGATCGCGCCCATGAGGCCATTGCCGTGGCCTGGCGCGCGGAGCTGGAGAAGAAGTTCGAGGTCGGGGGCCTGGTCGAGGCCGTCATCCGTTCCATCATGTATGTGCGCCGGCCCCAACGAAGTGCCGACGAGCGTGGCTTTGCGGTACTGCAGGCCGTGCGGCGCATGCAGCCGGTGAACCGGCGCCTGAGCTTCGACGAGCTGAAGACGCTGTTCCGCGAACAGTATTTGCTGCTGTATCTCGACGACGAACGGGCGGCTCGGGCCATCCCACGCCTGTTGCCTGACGATCCGCACTTGCGGTCGCAGGGATGGCAGGTCGTCGAGCAGGTGCTCGGGGCATCCGGTGACCTGCCGCCGGAAGGCACCGAGCGCATCGCCCGCCTTCGCCAGCTTTTCGCTGCGACCCGACCCTAGCGCGGACTTGAGAGAGGATCTTTACGTGACAGCACCCACGGCGCGGCCGCATGACAAATACGACCGGCTGATCGCCGTCGCCCGCAGGCATCCACCGATGGTCACCGCCATCGTCCATCCCTGCGATGCGGTTTCCCTAGAGAGCGCCGTGCTGGCCGCAAGCAATGGTCTCCTGAAGCCCATTCTCGTCGGACCGTCGGCGCGCATCCTCGATGTCGCGCACACGGCTTCCCTCGATATCGGCGCGTTCGAGATCGTGAACTCGAAGCACAGTCACGATTCGGCCGCCAAGGCGGTCGAGCTCGTGCGCTGCGGGCGCGCCGACGCGCTCATGAAAGGCAGCCTGCATACCGACGAGCTGATGGGCGCCGTCGTCTCGCGGACGGACGGGATCCGGACCGCACGCCGCATCAGCCACTGCTTCGTCATGGACGTCCCCGGCCACGACCAGGCGCTCATCATCTCCGACGCCGCCGTGAACATCGCGCCGACGCTGGACGACAAGGTCGACATCGTCCAGAACGCCATCGACCTCGCCCAGGCGCTCGACATCGCCGAACCGCGGGTCGCGATCCTGAGCGCGATGGAGACCGTCAACGCGAAGGTCGCCTCGACGATCGACGCCGCAGCACTGTGCAAGATGGCGGAGCGCGGCCAGATCAAGGGCGGAATCCTCGACGGGCCGCTGGCGCTCGACAATGCGATCAACGTCGAGGCCGCCGCGATCAAGAACATCGTCTCGCCCGTGGCCGGCCGGGCCGACGTGCTGATCGTGCCGGATCTCGAGGCCGGCAACATGCTGGCCAAGAGCCTCACCTTCCTGGCCGGCGCCGATGCTGCCGGCATCGTCCTCGGCGCTCGCGTGCCGATCATCCTGACGAGCCGGGCCGACTCGGTGACGACGCGCCTGGCCTCCTGCGCGGTGGCCTGCCTGGTCGCCGCGGCGCGGCGCGCGAACGCGGCAACCGCAATCCCCTGAGGGCCCATGACCGAACAGACTCGCCCCATCCTCGCCGGCAAGAAGGCGCTGGTCGTCGGCATCGCCAACGACCAATCCATCGCCTACGGCTGCGCCAGGGCCTTCCGCGAAGCCGGCGCCGACATCGCCGTCACCTGGCTCAATGAAAAGGCGCGCCCCCATGTCGAACCCCTCGCCCGCGAACTCGAGGCGCCGATCACGGCCGCGCTGAACGTCGCCGAACCCGGCCAGCTCGAAGCCGTGTTCGAGCAGATCGAGCGGAAATGGGGCCAGCTCGACATCCTGGTCCATTCGATCGCCTTCGCCCCGATGAACGATCTGCAGGGCGGCCTGCTCGACTGTTCGGCCGAGGGATTTGCCCGAGCCATGGACATCTCCTGCCACTCGTTCATCCGCATGGCGCGCCTGGCCGTCCCGCTGATGAAGGACGGCGGCACGATGTTCGCCATGAGCTACTACGGTGCCAACCGGGTTGTGCCGAACTACAACGTCATGGGACCGGTGAAGGCCGCGCTCGAAGCCTCCTGCCGCTATCTCGCCTACGAGCTGGGCCCGCAACGCATTCGTGTCCACGCGATCTCGCCCGGGCCGCTGAAGACCCGCGCCGCCTCGGGCCTCAAGGATTTCGAGCTGCTGCTCAACGAAGCGGCCCGCAAGGCGCCGCTGGGCGAGCTCGTGGACATCATGGACGTGGGCTACACCTGCGCCTATCTCGCCACGCCCTACGCGCACCGCGTGACCGGAGGCACCGTCTATGTCGACGGCGGCGCAAACATCGTCGCCTGAGCGAGAGAGACGGGACATGGACAAGACCGGGTGCATTGCCGTGCTCAACGCCGGCTCCTCGAGCATCAAGTTCGCCCTCTACGACGCCCACGACGACGGCACGGAACTCTTCCACGGCCAGGTCGAAGGCCTCGGCACCCGCCCTCGCCTGCGGATGCACACGGCGGACAGCACCGTCGTCGCCGCGCGGGATTGGCCGGACAGCAGGCTCGATCATCGCGCGGCCACCGCCGAGATCATGGCGATGGGACGCGACCTGCTGGCGGGCCGGCCTGTGCTGGCATTCGGCCATCGCGTCGTGCACGGCGGCACCGACTATGCCGCGCCGACCCGCGTCGACGTACCCGTGCTGACGGAACTCGCGAAGCTCGTGCCGCTGGCACCGCTGCACCAGCCGCACAATCTCGCGCCCATCGCGGCGATCCTGGAAGCTGCCCCGGACCTGCCGCAGATCGCCTGCTTCGACACCGCCTTCCATCGCAGCCAGCCGGCGCTGGCCCAGCAATTCGCCCTGCCGCGCGCGCTGACCGCCGAGGGCGTGAAGCGCTACGGGTTCCACGGCCTGTCCTACGACTATGTCGTGGGCCGCCTGCGGGAGATCGAGCCGGCTCTGGCCGGATCCCGGCTGATCGTGGCACATCTCGGCAACGGCGCCAGCCTGTGCGCCGTCCGCGACGGACGGAGCGTCGCCAGCACCATGGGCTTCACGGCGGTCGACGGGCTGATGATGGGGACCCGCACCGGCGCCCTCGATCCGGGCGTCTTGCTGTACCTGCTGGAGGAGCGCGGTTTCGACGCGAAGGCCATCGAGGACCTGCTCTACCGCAAGTCCGGCCTGCTGGGCGTCTCGGGCATCTCGTCCGACATGCGCACGCTCCGCGCCTCGGCCGCGCCGGAGGCGCGCGAGGCCATCGACCTGTTCGTCTACCGCATCGTCCGCGAGATCGGATCGTTGGCGGCCGCGCTGGGCGGCGTCGACGGCATCGTCTTCACGGCCGGTATCGGCGAGCACGATCCCGCCACACGGGCCGAAATCGCCGCCGGTTGCGGCTGGCTGGGACTGACGCTCGATCCCGCCCTCAACGCGGGCGGCCTGGGTCGCATCAGTGCGGAAGGATCGGCCGTCTCGGCCTGGGTCGTGCCGACCGACGAACAACGCATGATCGCCCGCTACACGCGAGCCGCTTTGCGAGACAGAACTTCGGAGTGGCGTTCCCTACGGGATTCGAACCCGTGTCGCCGCCGTGAAAGGGCAGTGTCCTAGGCCTCTAGACGAAGGGAACGAAGCCGAAGAGCGGCTGAGATAACGGCTTGGACGCCGGAAATCAAGCGAGCACAGAGCCTGCGGTGGTGGCGGCGTCGTCGATCTGCAGGCGAACCGTCTCGCGGCCACCGAAACGGTCGATTTTGAGCGATCCGGCGACATGCAGCACGGGCCGCGCGGAATCCATCAGGGCAGGCCCCAGGGCGCTCTGGTCGGCCCGGAAGGCGATGGCCTCGACCCGGCCGCGCTCGGTCCCCACCAGGGTGCAGCGGACATGGCCCTCGCCCACCGGCTTGGCATAGCTCACGCGGACGCCGGTGAGGGCGAAGCGGGGCTGCGCATTGCCGGCCCCGAAGGGCCCGGCACGCTCGATCATCGACACCAGCTCCGCGGTGGCGGCCGCCGGCCCCAGGGCAGCGTCGATCCCCAGTTCGCGGACCGGTGGCGCGGCACCCAACTGGGGCGCGATCCGCTCGTCGAGGAAGCGCGTCAGTTCAGGCAGCGAATCACGCGCCACGGTGAGGCCAGCCGCCATGGCGTGGCCGCCGCCATTGACCAGCAACCCGGCCTGTCGCGCCGCGATCACGGCCGCGCCCAGATCGACGCCGCGCACCGACCGGCCCGACCCCTTGCCCAGCGCACCGTCCATGCCGATGACGAAGACCGGCCGCGCGTAGCGCTCGACCAGGCGGCTGGCCACGATGCCGATCACGCCGACATGCCAGCCCTCGCTCTCGACCAGCAGCGCCGACGGCAGGCTCCTGGCGTCCGGCCCGTACAGGCCTTCGATCCGCGTGATCGCCTGGTCGAGGACCTCGCGTTCGATGGCGCGGCGCTCGGCGTTGAACTCGTCGAGCCGGACGGCCAGCGCGCCGACCTCGTGCGGATCGTCGCTGGAGAGGAGTCGCGCGCCGAGATCGGCCTGGCCGACGCGGCCACCGGCATTGACCCGCGGTCCCAGCAGGAACCCCAGGTGATAGGCCTCCGGGGCCTCCTTGAGACGCGCCACGTCGGCGAGCGCCGTGAGCCCGGCATTGCGGCGCTGCGCCATCACCTGGAGGCCGGCCTTCACCAGGGCACGATTGACGCCCAGCAACGGGACGACGTCGCACACGGTCCCCAGCGCCACGAGATCCAGCCACTGCCGCAGGTCGGGCTCCGGCCGCGACGCGCCGTACCAGCCGGCCTCGCGCAGCGCGCGGTTGACGCCGACGGCGAGGAGAAACGCGACGCCGACGGCGGCGAGATGCTTGTGCGGGCTCTCGTCGTCCAGCCGGTTGGGATCGACCACGGCGACCGCCTCGGGCAGCGCGATCTCGGCCATGTGGTGGTCGATCACGATCAGGTCGAGGCCGGCGCGCTTGGCCTCGGCCAGCGGCTCGAAGGCCGTGATGCCGCAATCGACCGTGACGACGACCCGGGCGCCCTCCTCCCGGATCTTCAGCAGCGCCGGGGCATTCGGGCCATAGCCCTCCTTGCGGCGGTCCGGGATGTAGACGCCGATATCGCCGCCGACGGCGCGGAAGAACCGCAGCAGCAGCGCCGACGAGGTGGCGCCGTCGACGTCATAGTCGCCGAACACGACGATGCGCTCGCCCGTCTGCACGGCGTGCACCAGGCGGTCGACCGCCGCGTCCATGTCCTTGAGGTGCGACGGGTCGGGCAGGAACCGGCGCAAGGTCGGCTCGAGGAAATCGCCGACCGCGTCGAGGGCGACGTCGCGCGCCGCCAGCAGGCGGCAGATCGCGTCGGGCAGCCCGTGACGCTGCGCGATGGCCAGAGCCTGGCGCTCATCGCCGAGCCGCGTGGCCCAGCGCTTTCCCGTCAGCGAGCGCTCGACGCCCAGAAAGGCCGGGCGCTCGATTCTTGAAACGTCGGACATGCGGCCACCCTAACCCAAGGCGCGGTGGACACGCGCCGGTCGTCGGCCGACGGAGCCGGGCTTACGCCCAGCTCGGCAGGCCGGATTTCACCGAGTAATTGTGGCGCGCCGAAACCCAGCGCACGGTGCCGGTCTTGGAGCGCATGACGATCGAGTGCGTCTCGGCGCCGTCGTGGAAGCGGCGCACGCCCTTCAGCATCGACCCCGAGGTGACGCCCGTGGCCGCGAACATCACGTCGCCCTTGGCCATGTCGGTCATCGAGTACTTGCGGTTGAGGTCGGTGATGCCCCACTTCTTGGCGCGGGCCTTCTCGTCGTCGTTGCGGAACAACAGCCGGCCCTGGATCTGGCCGCCGATGGCGCGCAGCGCCGCCGCCGCCAGCACGCCTTCCGGCGCGCCGCCCGAGCCCATGTAGATGTCGATACCGGAATCGCCGGTCGAGGTGGCGATCACGCCCGATACGTCGCCGTCGCCGATCAGCATGATGCGGGCGCCCGCCTCGCGGACCTTGGCAATGAGTTCGGAATGGCGCGGCCGGTCGAGGATGCAGACCACGAGGTCGTTGACGTCGACCTGCTTGACCTTGGCGAGGTCGTTCAGATTTTGCGACACGCTCTTGTCGAGATCGACGATGCCCTCGGGCAGGCCGCCGCCGACGGCGATCTTGTCCATGTAGACGTCGGGCGCGTTGAGGAACCCGCCATGCTCGGCCATCGCCATGACGGCGAGCGAATTGGGCAGGCCCTTGGCGGTGATGGTCGTGCCTTCGAGCGGATCCAGGGCGATGTCGATCTTCGGACCGCCACTGCCCACCTTCTCGCCGATGTAGAGCATGGGTGCCTCGTCGCGCTCGCCTTCGCCGATCACCACCGTGCCTTCGATGGCCAGCGAGTTGAGCGTGGTGCGCATGGCATCGACGGCGGCCTGGTCGGCCATCTTCTCGTCGCCCCGGCCCATCAGCTTCGAGGCCGCGAGCGCCGCCGCTTCGGTTACCCGCACTGCTTCCAGGGCGAGGTTGCGGTCCATATTACCGGTCTGTTCTTTCTTATCGGCCATCATTCCCTCCGTGGCGCCTCCCGGCACCCTCTAGAACGCCTCGATCCTGATTACGCACGGCTCCTCGGCGACGGCGCCGAGCCTGGCGATGCGCGCCAGAGCACGCCGCATCGCAGCCTCCTCGGTCTCGTGGGTGGTCAGCACCACCGGCACCTCGCCCGACTCCGAGCGTCCGCGCTGCAGCATCGATTCGAGAGAGATACGTTCCTTGGCCAGCGCCCCGGACACGGCGGCGATCACGCCCGGCCGGTCCTGCACCATCAGGCGGATGTAATAGGCGCCGACATGGCGATCCATCGGCGAGGCCTTCTTGGTCGCAAGCTTTTCGGCCGGCACCACGAAGGCCGGCATGTGCCGTCCGCGCGCCACGTCGACCAGGTCGGCGACGACCGCCGAGGCGGTCGGCCCCTGCCCCGCGCCACGCCCCTGGAACATCGTCGTGCCGACGAAATCGCCCTCGACGACGACGGCGTTGAACACGCCCTCGATGTGGGCGATCGGCGTGTCGAGCGACACCATGCAGGGGTGCACGCGCTGCTCGATGCCATGGCGCGTCTCGCGCGCCAGGCCCAGCAGCTTGATGCGATAGCCAAGTTCCTGGGCGAACTGGATGTCCATCGAGGTCACGCGGCGGATGCCCTCCACGTGCACGCCCGCGAAATCGACCCGTGTGCCGAATGCCGCGCCGGTCAGCACCGCGAGCTTGTGGGCGGCATCGATGCCGTCGACATCGAACGTGGGATCGGCCTCGGCGTATCCCGCCGCCTGCGCCTCGGCCAGCACGACGTCGAAGTCGCGGCCGGTCTCGCGCATGGTCGTGAGGATGTAATTGCAGGTGCCGTTGAGGATGCCGTAGAGCCGCTTCACGCGATTGCCGACGAGGCCCTCGCGCAGCGCCTTGATGATCGGGATGCCGCCAGCCACCGCCGCCTCGAAGGCGAGGATGCGCTGCTTCTTTTCAGCCGCCGCGGCGAGCTCCGCGCCGTGAAGCGCCAGCAGGGCCTTGTTGGCGGTCACGACGTGCTTGCCCGAGGCCAGGGCCTTCTGGACCAGCCGGCGCGCCACGCCGCCCGAACCGCCGATCAGCTCCACGACGACGTCGATGTCGGGTGCGGTCGCCAGCGCCATCGGATCCTTCTCCCAGCGCAAGCCAGTGAGGTCGATATCGCGTTTCTTTGCCTTGCTGCGGGCGCTGACGGCGACGACCTTGAGGGGCCGTCCGCCGCGCAACGCGAGAAGCCGGCCATGTTCGGCCAGCAGCTTCACCACGCCTGCACCCACGGTGCCGAGGCCAGCGATGCCGATCCTGAGAGGAGAATTCATGGGCGCCTGATACGACAGGATGGGGTCAGGCGCGAGCCTTGATCGGTGTGATATTGTCCCCAACGCCCCGCAGGTAGAGGTCGATGGAGCGACCGGGATCGGCCAGCACCTGCCGGATGTTGCGGACGGCCTGACGGATGCGGTGCTTGTTCTCCACGAGCGCGATGCGGACATGTGCATCGCCGTGCTCGCCGAAGCCGATGCCCGGCGACAGCGCCACGTTGGCCTGGGTCAGCAGCAACTTCGAAAAAGCCAGCGAACCCAGCTCGACGAAATCCTTGGGCAGCGGCGCCCAGGCAAACATGCTGGCCGACGGAGACGGCAGGTCCCAGCCCGCGCCTTTCAGCCCCTCGATCAGAACGTCGCGGCGTTCCTTGTAGGTATTCCGTGCCTCGACGATGCAGTCCTGCGGGCCGTTCAGCGCCGCCGTCGCCGCCACCTGGATCGGTGTGAAGGCGCCGTAGTCGAGGTAGGACTTGATGCGGGTCAGGGCCTGGATCAGCGTCTTGTTGCCCGCCGCGAAGCCCATGCGCCAGCCGGCCATCGAGTAGGTCTTGCTCATCGAGGTGAACTCGATGGCGATGTCGCGCGCGCCCGGCACCTGCAGCACCGACGGCGGCGGCACGCCGTCGAAGTAGATCTCGGCATAGGCGAGGTCGGACAGGATCCAGATGCCCTGACGTTTGCAGAAATCGACGATGGCCGCATAGAAGTCGAGATCGACGACCTGGGCCGTCGGGTTCGACGGATAGTTCAGCACCAGCGCCAGCGGCTTCGGCACCGCATGGCGCACCGCCCGCTCGAGCGCCGGCAGGAACTCCTCGATCGAGGTCGAGCCCGGCACCGGAATGTGCCGCACGGAGCCGCCGGCGATGATGAAGCCGTAGGGATGGATCGGATAGCTGGGATTGGGAACCAGCACCGTGTCCCCGGGCGAGGTGATCGCCTGCGCGAGGTTGGCCAGTCCTTCCTTTGAGCCCAGCGTGACGATGATCTCGCTCTCGGGATCGAGTTCGACGCCGAAGCGGCGCTCATAATAGGCAGCCTGCGCCTTGCGGAGCCCCGGGATGCCGCGCGAGGCGGAGTAGCCGTGGGCGCGCGGGTTGGCTGCCGCTTCGGCGAGCTTGGCAACGATGTGCGGTGCGGTCGGCAGGTCGGGGTTGCCCATGCCGAGGTCGATGACGTCCTGGCCGGCGGCGCGGGCACGCGCCTTCATCGCGTTCACTTCGGCGAACACGTAGGGCGGCAGGCGCTTCAGGCGGTGGAATTCAGAGTCGTCCATGTCGTTCTTCCTTCGACGCCTAGAAGTCCATGAAGACTTCGACGCGCCGGTTGGCGGCGAGGCCGCGGGCGGTACTGGTCTGGTAGATCGGCTCCCCGTCGGAAGCCGTTTCCGCGACCATCTGGCTGGTCGGCACGCCGAGCCGGCGCAATTCCTGGGCGATCGCCAGTGCGCGACGGCGCGAGACATCGAGGTTGTCCCGGTCCTGCGCGGCGTGGGCCACGATGCGGACGATGCCGCCATTGTCGCGCTGGATCTCCGCCACGCGCGCAAGCACCGCAGAGTCCACGCCGTCCAGGCCTGTCGAGGACGGTCCGAACTGGATCACCGCGACCTGCAGCGACCCGTCGAACGGCGGCGACTTCAGGGCGCTGAAGGGCACTTCTCCAGACTGCGCCTTGGCGATGTTGCCCTTGACCGGCGTCGGATCCGCGCATGCATCGTCGGCGGGTTCCGTGAACGCGACCGTCAACGGCGCAAGCGTCATGACTGAGCCGACGTCGAGACCCGGCGGTGCCCAGCCCGGCTGCGGCGCGAAGGCCTTGTTGGGGTCCGCCGGCGGCGCAGGCTGCGGAGCCGTTGCAGGAGGCGCGGACTCAGGATTTGCCGGCGGTGCCCCGGTCGTTACGGAACCCTCCGGTGCCCCTGGCGGGGTCCAACCCGACGGCGGCGTGAAAGCCCTGTTCGGATCGCCTGAAGGTGTGGGTGTGGCCGGCACCGGGACGGGTGCCGGCGCCGCTGCCGGGTCAGGTGCCGCAGACGGCGGCGCCACGGGGGCGCTGGTCACGGGAGCCGGTGGCGGGACCGGAGCGGACACCGGCGTCTGATCAGACGTGATCGTTCCGGCACCCGGCGGCGGCGCACCGACGGGGGCGACCGCGGGAGTCGTCCCCTCCTGGTTTTCCCTCGCCTTCTCTTCCTTTTCGGCGGCTTCCCGCTCGAGGCGTGCTTCGCGATCCTTGCGGTCGCGCTCCGCCTGTTCCTTCTCGATGGCCTCGCGCTGCGCCTTCTGGCCACCCTTGGGAGGGATGACGGACCCGATGGCCGGCGCGGCGCGGTCGTCGCCGCCGATCACACCGGCATCATACTGCGGATTGACGGGCCCCGGCGGAATACTGGCGGACGGCTGGATGCCCTTCTCCGCGCCGGGCCGCGGCGGCGGGCCGATGGGCGCCGAACTGCCATCGATCCAGTCGCAGCCGACCAGAAGGGCGAGCGCAGACACGCCGAGCAGGCCGAGCCAGCGGCCGCTGCCATTCGTGTCCTGGTGTCGCTGCATCGTCATCACCCGCTGTGTACGCTTGAAACACGATTTCCGCCTGTTTAGCGGAGACCGAGAGGAAATTTGACCCGTCAGTTGTCGCAGCCTACCTATGAAAGGCAGGTGGCGGCCCGGGTCGTCACTAGCTATGGTACCGGGGCGTTGAATTTACCGCAAGAAACGCCACAAAGGCAATGATTCGGAAGGGGAAACGCATGTCCGATAGTCCTGCCCCCGCAGCCCTTGGCGGTCTCTCTCCGGAGGAGTCCGAGAAGCTCCAGGAGGCCTTCAAGGACATCGCGACGCGCAGCCAGAAGCTGCTGCAGGACTTTTCCCAACGCTATCAGGCCGATGGTCAGCAGTCGGCCGACCCGCTTCACCTCACCCAGACCTTCATGGACTTCACGGCCAAGATGCTGGCCGATCCGAACCGGCTGGTGCAGGCCCAGGTCGAGTTGTGGCAGCAGTACATGAAGCTCTGGCAGGTCACGGCCCAGCGCATGATGGGCCAGACGGTCGAGCCCGTGGCCGAGCCCGCCCGCGGCGACAAGCGCTTCAACGACCCGGCCTGGAAGGACGAGGTCGTCTTCGACTATCTGAAGCAGTCCTACCTGCTGACGGCGCGGTGGCTGCAGGGCACCATCAAGGAGGTCGAAGGCGTCGACGACAAGACCGCCCGCAAGGTCGACTTCTATACGCGCCAGTTCATCGACGCGGTGTCGCCGTCCAACTTCGCCATGACCAACCCGCAGGTGGTGAAAGCCACTGTCGAGTCCAAGGGCGAGAACCTGCTGAAGGGCCTTCAGAACCTCCTGGGAGACCTGGAGCGTGGCAAAGGCAACCTCCTCATCCGCCAGACCGACATGGATGCCTTCAAGGTCGGCGGAAACGTCGCCACGACGCCCGGCAAGGTCGTCTACCAGAACGACATCATGCAGCTCATCCAGTACGCGCCGTCGACCGAAGAGGTCTACGAGGTTCCGCTTCTGATCGTGCCGCCGTGGATCAACAAGTTCTACATCCTCGATCTCAAGCCCGAGAACTCGTTCATCAAGTGGGCGACCGAGCAGGGCTACACGGTGTTCGTCGTCTCCTGGGTCAACCCCGACGAGCGTCTCTCGAAGATGGTGTTCGAGGATTACATGAACCAGGGTCCGCTTGCTGCGCTCGACGCCATCGAGAAGGCGACCGGGCAGCGCAAGGCGTCGGCGATCGGCTATTGCATCGGCGGCACGCTGATGGCCGCGACGCTGGCCTACATGGCCGCCCGCAACGATGACCGCATCGTGGCCTGCACCTTCTTCACCGCGCAGGTCGACTTCAGCGAGCCCGGCGAACTGGGCGTGTTCATCGACGAGGACCAGCTCGCCAGCGTCGAGGAGATGATGGGCAAGAAGGGCTATCTCGAAGGCAGCGAGATGGCGACGACCTTCAACATGCTGCGCGCCAACGATCTCATCTGGTCGTTCGTCGTGAACAACTACCTGATGGGCAAGGACCCCTTCCCCTTCGATCTCCTGTTCTGGAACGCCGACGCCACGCGCATGCCGGCGGCCATGCACAGCTATTACCTGCGCAACATGTACCAGAAGAACCTGCTCAGTCAGCCGGGCGGCATCGTTCTCGACAATGTGCCGATCGACCTGCGCAACATCCGGATTCCGGTCTACATCCAGGCCGGCAAGGAAGACCACATCGCGCCGGTCCGTTCGGTCTACAAGGCAACCCAGCTGTTCAGCGGGCCGGTGCGCTTCATGCTCGCGGGCTCCGGCCACATCGCCGGCGTCGTCAATCCGCCGCGTAACAAGAAGTACCAGCACTGGCTGAACGAGACCGACAAGAACCCGCCGACGCTCGCCGAATGGCAGGCCGGCGCCAAGGAGTTCCCCGGCTCATGGTGGAACGACTGGGACAAGTGGCTGTCGGCCCTCTCGGGTCCGAAGGTTCCTGCCCGCGTGCCCGGCACCGCCGGGCTGCCGGCGATCGAGGACGCGCCCGGCAGCTATGTGAAGGTGCGGTCGGGAGCCTAGCCGTCCTGCTCCGGCTCCGGAAGACCCATCCTCTTGCAGATCAGCAGGGCCACCATCGTCGCGATCCCGGCCTCATAGTTGCCCTCGTCGCAATCGATGCGGGCGCCGATGCGGGTCATGTTTCGGGCCCCATCGGTCACGCCTTCGCCTCGGCTCTGACCATAGTAGTCGAAATACTCGATCAACTGGTCGCAGCGGGCCTCGGCCGGGAGTTCTTCGGCAATGGCGACCGGCGTCGTGAACACGGCTGCAGCGACGGCGATCGATCGTAAGACAAGGTTGTGCATGCGGGTGAAACGCCGGGAGGCACGTCGAGTTGCCCGGCGCGCGCCCGTGCCGCGCCCTACTCGGCCGCTTTCGGACGATCGGCCAGGTATCGCTGCCCGAGCCGCACATAGGCGGCGGCCGAGCGCCGGAAGGACTCGATATCCTTCTCGTTGATGTCGCGCATCTTCACCGCGGGATTGCCCGCCCACAGCTCGCCCTTGCGCACGATCTTCCGCGGCGTCACCACCGCTCCCGCCGCAACCATCGCGCCGGTCTCGATCACCGCCTCGTCGAGCACGGTGGAATGCATGCCGATGAAGGCGTCGTCCTGCACCTCGCAGGCGTGCAGCAGCGCGAGGTGACCGACGGTCACGTTGCGGCCGACCACGGTACAGACGCCGCGCGCGGCGATGTGGATCACGGTGCCGTCCTGGATGTTGGAATTCTCGCCGATCCGGATGCCCGGCCCGTCGCCGCGCAGCACGGCGCCGAACCAGATGCTGCAGTTCGCGGCGATCTCGACCTCGCCGATCAGCGTCGCGTTGGGGGCGATGAACGCCGTGCTGTGGACCTGGGGCACGAAGCCGTTGAAAGGCACGATGAGACCGGACATCGAGTCGCTACTCCACAAAAAACCAGGATCCCAAAAAGACAAAAAGAAGGGCGCCCTGAGGCGCCCTTCGAGGATATCGGAAACGCGGGTTCAGCGCTTCGAGAACTGGAAGCGGCGACGCGCACCGGCGCGGCCGTACTTCTTGCGCTCGACCACGCGGCTGTCGCGGGTGAGGAAGCCGGCAGCCTTGACGCTGCCGCGCAGGCCGGGCTCGAACTTGGTGAGCGCCTGCGAGATGCCGTGGCGCACGGCGCCTGCCTGGCCCGACAGGCCGCCGCCGGAAACCGTGGCGACGACGTCGAACTGGCCGTTGCGCTGGGTCACGTCGAACGGCTGCTGGATCATCATGCGCTGCGTGGGACGCGCGAAGTAGATCGTCTGGTCGCGGCCGTTGATGGTGATCTTGCCGGTACCGGGCTTGACCCAGACGCGAGCGACCGCGTTCTTGCGGCGACCCGTGGCATAGGCACGACCCTGCGCGTCGATTTCCTTCTCACGGGGCGCGCCGGCAATCTGCGCACCGGCGGTCGGAGCCTTCTTCAGTTCGGCAAACGACGAAAGTTCGGTAGCCATGTTAGCCGATCCTCGAGTTCTTGCGGTTCATTGCGGCGATGTCGAGCTTCTCGGGCTGCTGGGCCTCCTGCTCGTGGTTCGGTCCGGTATAGACGCGCAGGTTCTTCATCTGCGCCCGGCCGAGCGGGCCGCGGGTGATCATGCGCTCGACGGCCTTGACCAGGACGCGCTCCGGGAAGCGGCCTTCGAGGCGCTTGCCCAGGGTCTCGCCCTTGATGCCGCCGGGGTGACCGGTGTGCCAGTAGAAGACTTCGCGCTCGGCCTTGCGGCCCGTGAGGCGCACCTTCTCGGCGTTGATCACGACGATGTTGTCGCCGCAATCGATGTGCGGCGTGAACATCGGCTTGTGCTTGCCACGCAGGCGCATGGCAATGATCGAGGCGAGCCGGCCGAGAACGAGGCCGTCGGCGTCGATCAGAAACCACTTCTTCTTGACGTCGGCGGTCTTGATGCTGGGAGTGGAGTGCGTGAGGGCGTGCATGGGTCTTTCTTCCAATGAGCGCGCGCTTATGGGCAGCACGGAGCGACTTGTCAAATCGCCACAAAAAACGACGTCGAATCAATAACTTAAAACTGAGGTATTATATTACCTCTCATTTAAGGCTTGCGTGGTATGGCATATGTCACCGTGGCATGCGCGACGGGTTCGGGCTTGCCATCGCTCCAGATCGTGAAGTCCCCAACCGCCAAGGTCTTGCCGAGCTTCAACAATCGCCCCTCCCCGATCAGGTCGGCGGGCTCGGGCTTGCGCATGAAATTGATGTTGAGGTTGGTCGTCACCGCCAGGGCCACCGGTCCGAGCTGTCCCAGGATCAGCAGGTAGAAACCGCAATCGACCAGCCACATGAGGGTCGGGCCCGAGATCGTGCCGCCCGGTCGCAGATGCCGCTCGTGCGTCGGCAGGCGCAGGCGGATGATCCGGTCGTCGAGATGCTCGATGGCGAGTCCGAGATGGGCGGCCTGCGGGAAATGCTCGCCGAGGAACGTCATCAACTCGGCTGGCGACATCACCGGCATGACGCACCTGCCCTCTTCCCATAGACTGCCGCCATGACCGCCGCCTCCAACGAACCCGTCCTGCTGCGCCGCGACGAGGGCCGCGTCGCCTTCCTCACGCTCAACCGCCCGCGCGCCATGAACGCCCTCTCCGGCGACCTTATAGACGCGCTGCAGGCGGAACTCGACAGGCTGGCCGGGGACACCGGCATCCGCTGCGTCGTGATCGAGGCGAGCGGCGACCGTGCCTTCTCGACCGGCCACGACCTGCGCGAGGTCGCCGCGACCCGCGACTATGCCGTCCATCACGACCTGATGAGACGCTGTTCGGCGATGATGATGTCGATCGGCCGCCTGCCCCAGCCGGTGATCGCCAAGGTGAAATCGGTCGCGACTGCGGCCGGCTGCCAGCTCGTCGCCGCCTGCGACCTCGCGGTCGCGTCGAGCACGGCGACCTTCGCGACCTCCGGCATCATCAACGGCCTGTTCTGCGGCACGCCCTCGGTGGCGGTCGGCCGCACCATTGGACCGAAGCGCGCGCTCGACATGCTGCTCACCGGCCAGTTCGTCGATGCCGCGACGGCGGTGCGCGACGGTCTGGTGAGCCGCGTTGTGGCGCCCGCCGACCTTGATCGCGAAACCAAGGCGCTGGCCGACCATATCGCCGCCCAGCCGCCGCAGCAGATCGCGTCGGGCAAGGCGATGTTCCGAAAGCACATGGAGATGACCGTCGAGCAGGCCTACGCCTACGCGACCGACTTCATGGCCGGCGCGCTCCAGCGCGAGGATCCACAGGCTGGCATCGATGCATTCGTGAACAAGAAGCCCAAGCCGGAGTGGAAGGGCAAATAGCGGGCCGAGTTGACGGCCCGCGACGTAGAGCCGTTAACTCCCGCTGAGAAGAAGAAATCAGTGGGAGGAGACACATGCGGGTTATGAAACTGTCCCGGCGTGCGGCCGTCGCGTCGGCAATGGCGAGTGTGGTGGCCGCGGCGGCTCCGGCAGTCGCGCAGGATCTTCAGCCGGGCAAACCCATCGTCATCGTCGCGCCGTTCGGGCCCGGCACCACCAACGACATCATCGCCCGCCTGCTCGCCCAGGACATGACGGCCACCCTGGGCCAGAGCGTCATCGTCGAGAACAGGCCCGGCGCCACCGGCAACATCGGCGCCGACTACACGGCGAAGGCGCGGCCAGACGGCCATACGGTGGTGATCGCCTCGCTGAGCAACATCATCAACCAGGCCACCGGCAACAACACGGTCAATCTGCTGAACGACCTGACGCCCGTCAGCTTCACGGGCGGCGTGTACTATTCGATGTTCGTGCCCAACGAGCTGCCGGCGAAGAGCGTCGCGGAACTGGTCGAACTCGCCCGCAAGCAGCCGGGCAAGATCAACTTCTCTGGCTTCGCCGGCGGCGTGCCGCAGTTCCTGGGCGAGATGCTCAATCGCGCGGCAAAGATCGACATGGTGATGGTCCCTTACAAGAGCACCACCGATGCGCTGAACGACCTGCTCACCAACCGCATCCAGGTCTGGTTCACGCCCGTCGCGTCGGGCGTACCGGTCCATAACGCGAAGCAGGCCCGGCTGCTCGCCGTCACCGGCGAAAAGCGCGCCGCGGCGCTTCCCGACATCCCGACCTTCAAGGAACTCGGCTATCCCGACATCGTGGCGGACGTGTCGTTCTACATGATGGCGCCCAAGGGAACGCCGCAGCCAATCGTCGACAAGCTCTATCGCGCCGCCGACAAGGCGATGGATAGCCCCAAGGTCAAGGAGTCCTTCCGCGTGCAGGGGATCGAGGACCGACGGGGCGGCCCCGCCGATCTGAGCGCCTACCTCACGAACGAACTTCGTCGCTGGGGTGAGATCATCAAGCTCTCGGCACCGGCGAAGTAGCGTCCCCCTCCGAATCGGAAGAGCGCGCCTCGCGGCGCGCTCTTTTCGCGTGCAGAACCGATCGTCGGTCCGGCGGAACTACTGCCGCCAGTCGATGCCCTTGCCCTCGATCTGGCGCAGCGCGGCCTTCCAGTAGGTCAGGCCGTACTCCGGATTGGCGCGCTGCTGCTTGGCGCGCTCGCCGTACTGGCGGATCACGTCTTCCTCGATCGGCGCGGCTTCCTCGTCGAGGCTGCGGGCGATGACCTCGACCTCGCAGGCACGCTCCAGCATGTACATGCGCCGCAGGGCGCCGGGGATCGTGGAACCGACGGTCAGCAGACCGTGGTTGCGCAGCACGACGGAATTGCCGCTCTGGCACGACACGCCAAGTGCGTCGCACTCTTCCTGGGACGTCGGCATGCCATACTCATGATAGACGAGGTCGTCATAGACCGAGAGCGCATCCTGGCTGATCGGGCGGATGCCCTTCTTCAGGACGGAGACGCCGGTGCCGGCGCGGGTGTGCGTATGCATCACGCAGTTTGCATCCGGCCGTGCCTTGTAGACGCCCGAATGGATGGTGAAGCCGGCGGCGTTGAACTTGCCATCCTTGGCGTAGACGTTGCCGTCGATGTCCATCTTCACGAGGCTCGAGGCGGTGATCTCGTCGAACAGATCGCCGTAGTTGTTGATCAGGAAGCACTTGGGCTCGCCCGGGATGCGCACTGTCATGTGCGTGTCGATCGTGTCGGTCCAGCCGAAAAGGTCGGTGATCCGGTAGAGCGCCGCGAGATCGCAACGCGCCTGCCATTCGGCTTCGGTCATCTCGAGCTTGTCGGGTTGCACCACCGTATCCATTTCGCGCTCCTGCTTTTGTTTCGGCCGATGCCGCAGCGTTTATCGTAACGCAACTCGCCCCGACGGGCGATGCGCTCTTGCCCCTGCGGCACGCAGAGCCGCCCTGCGAACTCCCGGCACAGTATTTGCGTCACGTATGCCGAGCAGGCGGCATCGGAGGGCGTTCGTGGCGACCAACCCATTTCATCTCGCGTGGTTCTTGCAGGGCTCCAGTGTGCAGGCCTGGGGGGAGCCCTGGACAGGTCACATCGGGACGACCTGGGAGCAGCCGGAGCTTTTCCTCGACATGGCGCGCAGCCTGGAACGTGCCTGCTTCGACTACATCCTCCTCGAAGATTCCTCCTATGTGGGCGAGAGCTTCGGTGGCTCGACCGAGATCTACCTGAAGAAGGCCATCGCGGTGCCGCGGCAGGATCCGTCGGTGGTCGCTGCGCTGATGACCCAGGTGACTTCGCGTATCGGCATCGTGCCCACCTTCGGCACCTACGCCTACCACCCCTATTTGCTGGCCCGCCTCATGGCGACGCTCGACCAGGTGTCGGCCGGGCGTGCCGGCTGGAATGCCGTCACCGGCAGCTCCGACTTCGCGGCGATGAACTTCGGCATGCCCGGCATGCCCGAGCACGATCTGCGCTACGACATGGCCGACGAATACATGGAGGTGGTGCGTGGCCTGTGGGGCTCGTGGGAGCCGGGCGCGATGATCGCCGACCGCAAGAGCGGCAACCTGATCGACCACACCAAGGTCCACGGCGTGAACTACGAGGGCAAGTACTTCAGGACGCGCGGCCCCCTCAACTCCGGTCCCAGCCCGCAAGGCCGGCCGGTGATCGCCCAGGCCGGCGGCTCGCCGCGCGGCCGGCGCTTCGCCGCCGCCCACGCCGATACGATCGTGGTCAACGCCAAGGGCATCGACGCCATGCGCGCCTACCGCGACGACGTGCACAAACACATGATCGCGCAGGGCCGTAAGCCGAGCGATTGCAAGGTGCTCTACCTGATCAACCCGATTCTCGGCGAGACCATGGAAGAGGCACTGGAGCGCAAGAAGAAGCGCGAGTGCATGGCGCAGGCCAACATCCAGGAACGCCTCGCCCACTTCGGCAAGGTCACCAACATCGACTTCGGCAGGTTCGACCTCGACAAGCCTCTGCCCGACGACGTGACCACCAACGGTCACCAGCTCAACCTCGAACAGTTCCGGACCCTGGCCGCCGGCCGCTCGATCCGACAGACCATGGCCTCGTTCAACGCCGTCGACCTGTCGATCGATCTCTGCGGCACCTGCGATTCGGTGGCCGCGCGCATGGGCGAGGTCATGCAGGAGGTCGGCGGCGACGGGTTCCTGTTCTCCATGCCCAACGTTAACCGCCGCACCCTGGCCGAGATCGAGGACGGGCTGGTCCCGGCCCTCCAGGATCGCGGCCTGGTGCGCAAGGCCTACGAGCACAAGCAGTTCAGGGAAAATCTCCTCGCTTACTGATCCAGCCGAACGGGAAGGACGACACCATGAGCAAGAAGACCATCGGCAGGCGTACGACCCTGGGCCTCATTGGCGCAGGTCTCGTGGCAGCCCCCTTCATCCGTCCGAGCTACGGCCAGGCCGCCTGGCCCGAGCAGACGACCGTGCCCGATATCCTCAAAGGCAGCGGCGAGGTCCGTATCGCCACCTTCGGCGGCTTGATGCAGGAGGTTCAACAGAAGGCCTATTTCGAGCCGTTCGAGAAGATTACCGGCATCAAGGTGCGCGCCTTCCCGGGCTCCGACGCGACCAAGATCAAGGCCATGGTCGACACCGGCAACGTCGAATGGGACATGGCGCAGCTCAGCCGCGGATCGATCATGAACCTCCAGAAGCGCGGCGATTACTTCGAGAAGATCGACTACGACATCGTCGATCCCGGCGTCGAGGCCCAGTACCGCTTCGAGTACGGCCTCGAGATGCTGGTCTGGGCGCAGGTCCTCGCCTATCGCACCGATGCCTTCAAGGGCGCCGTCCCGTCGGGCTGGGCCGACTTCTGGGACACCAAGAAGTTTCCCGGCGACCGCGCCATGTTTGGCACCAACAGCGGCGGCTGGCCCGAGATGGAATTCGCGCTGATGGCGGCCGGTGTCCCGGCCGACAAGCTCTACCCGATCGACATCGACAAGGCGCTGGCCAGCTACAGCAAGATCAAGAAGGATGTCTTCAAGTGGTGGGACACCGGCGCGGTGCCCATCCAGCTCCTGACCGATCGCGAAGTCACGATGACCACGGTGTGGAACGGCCGCATGGCCGCGCTGCAAGCCGCCGGCGTGCCCGCGGCGGTCAGCTGGAACCAGGGCCTGCTGAAGCGCGATGCCTGGGGCATTCCCAAGGGCGCCAAGAACAAGGTCAACGCCATGAAGTTCGCGGCCTACTCGACCATGGCCATCCCGCAGGCCCGGGTCTGCCTTGGAATTCCCTATGGTTCGGTGAACGCCAAGTCGAACGAGTACATCCCGGCGGAACGCCTGGCCGTCCTGCCCAGCGCCCCGGACATCAAGAAGCAGCTCGTCAACTACAACTACGATTGGTGGATCGACAATCGCGAGGCGGTGATTCCGAAGTTCAACAAGTGGCTGTTGAGCTGACGCCATGACAAGCGCTGGCACGAACGGAGCCGGCTCGGGTCCCATCGGCCGGGGCGCGTCGGTGACGCTCTCTGACCTGGAGAAGACCTACGACCGCGCCAACGCCGTCGCCAAGGCCGTGGACGGCGTGTCGCTCGACATCCGCTCGGGCGAGTTCCTCACGCTGCTTGGCCCCAGCGGCTCGGGCAAGACCACGACCCTGATGATGATCGCGGGCTTCGAGACGCCGACCGCCGGCGATATCGCGATCGACGGCAAGTCGGTCGTCGCCATGCCGCCCTACCGGCGCAACATCGGCATGGTGTTCCAGAACTACGCGCTCTTCCCTCACCTCACCGTCGAGGAGAATGTCGGTTTTCCCCTGAAGCAGCGCGGCGTTTCCAAGGCCGAACGCGCGAAGCTGGTGGCGGAGGCGCTGGAACTGGTGCACCTGCCGGGCTACGGCGCGCGCTATCCGCGCCAACTTTCGGGCGGCCAGCAGCAGCGCGTCGCGGTCGCGCGGGCCGTCGTCTTCAAACCGCGTCTCCTGTTGATGGACGAGCCGCTGGGGGCGCTCGACAAGCAGCTGCGCGAAAACCTTCAGCTCGAGATGCGCCGCCTGCACGCCGACCTCGGCATCACCTTCATCTACGTGACGCACGACCAGGAAGAGGCGCTCACCATGTCCGACCGCATCGCCGTCATGAACGACGGCAAGGTGGCGCAGGTCGGAAGCCCCGAGGATCTCTACGACCGGCCCGACAACCGCTTCGTTGCAGGCTTCATCGGCGAATCGAACTTCCTGCCGGCCATCGTGCGCGACCTCGAGGACGACGTGGTCGTGGCGGAATGCGAAGGCACGCTGATTCGCGCGCTTTGCCCCGGACGGCCGGCGAGCGGCGAAAAAGTGACGCTCACGACGCGGCCTGAACGGCTGCGCTTCGCCGACGCAAACCAGGCCGGGACACATCCGCAGAACCGGCTGAGCGTCACCGTGACCGAGGCGGTGTTCGCGGGCGAGCGCTGCCGCTACATGCTGCAGGCCGGTGACGGCACGTCGATCGTGCTCAAGGAACCGTCCAGTGCCGCCATCCGCCGCCGCGCCGTCGGCGAGCGCGCGGAGATCGCCTGGTCCGTCGCGGATACGATTCTTGTCTGAGGTGGGTCTTGTCTGAGGTGGTGCAGCCCGCTTCCCTTGCCCTCGCGGTCAGTCGGCCGAAGACGGTGCCGTTCGACTGGCGTCGAGCGGTGCCCTTGCTGCTCGCGGCGCCGCTGCTGATCTACATGCTGGTCTTCTACGCGCTGCCGGTCGTGGCGATGCTGTTGCGCAGCGTGAACGATCCGACTTGGACCCTCTCGCACTACGCCACCTTGTTCGATGATGTCGTGTTCCAGAAGACCTTCTGGATCACGATCAATACTTCCGTGACGGTCACCCTGGGATGCCTGATCCTGGGTTATCCGGTGGCCATGGGGCTGGTGCGCTCCAGGTCGATGGCGCCCTTCATCCTGGTGATCATCCTGCTGCCCTTCTGGACCAGCGTCCTGGTGCGCAGCTACGCCTGGATGGTGCTGCTCGGCCGGCACGGACTGGTCAACGAGGCATTGCTGGCGCTCGGCATGATCGAGCGGCCGATCCGAATTCTCAACACGCCGCTCGCGACACAGATCGCGATGATCCACATCCTCCTGCCCTACATGATCCTGCCCATCGCCAATGCGCTTCGGCAGATCGATCCCTCGCTGATCCGGGCCGCCTCCGGCCTCGGCGCGACACCGTTCATGACCTTCCGTCAGGTCATCCTGCCGCTATCCATGTCGGGGGTGGCGGCGGGCACCCTTCTCACCTTCGTCCTCGCGCTCGGCTTCTACATCACGCCGGCCATGGTCGGCGGGCCGCGCGACATCACCCTGTCGATGCTGATCGCCCAGCAGGTCGACCAGCTCAACTGGGCCTATGCCGCGACCCTCTCGGCGGTCCTGCTGGCGACGGCGCTCGCCCTCCTCGCCGTGGCGCGCAAGCTTCCCGGCGTCGGCAATGCCTTCAAGACGAGCATGCGATGAAGCTGGTGCACATCCTTCCGGCGAGCGTCGTCGGCCTGATCCTGTTCTTCCTGGCGTTCCCGATCGTCGTGGTGGCGATCGTGTCCTTCTCCTCGGCGACCTACCTCTCCTTCCCACCGCCCGCCTTCGGGTTGCGCTGGTACGAAGCCTATTTCAGCAATCCCGACTGGCTGAAGCCGACCTGGGTCAGCATCTGGGTGGCCTGCGCCGTCGTCGTGCTGGCGACCTTCCTCGGCACGCTCGCGGCGCTCGGCATTGCGCGCCTGCCCAAGGGACTGCGCGTCGTCGCGGCCGGCCTGATCCTGTCGCCGCTGATCGTGCCCGGCATCGTCGTGGCAATCGGCATCTACTATGCCTACTCGCGCTACGGCCTGGTCGGCACGCCGATCGCGATGGTGCTGGCGCACACCTGTCTCGCGGTGCCCTTCGTCGTCACCAGCGTGACGGCGAGCCTCTCGGGCATCGACCCGCGGCTGGAACAGGCCGCCCTCAGCCTCGGCGCGACGCCCGGCGCCACCTTCTTCCAGGTAACCTTGCCGCTGATCCAGCCCGGCGTGCTGGTGGGTGCGCTGTTCGCGTTCATCACCTCGTTCGACGAGCTGATCGTGGCCCTGTTCATTTCCGGAACCGGCGCAGTCACCCTGCCGCGCCGCATGTGGGACGATCTGCGGTTCCAGATCGATCCGACCATTGCGGCCGTCTCCACCCTCACGATCGTGCTGACGGCCGCGCTGATGGGCGCCGCGCATCTCCTGCGCAAGCGCGCCGAGCAGAACCGGATGGCTACCTCTTCTGCTGCGCCTTGAGCGCCGGCGCCGCCCAGGCAGGTACGGCGCCTCCCGGTGTCACGTCCGGGTGACAGGCCGCGGTCACCCTGCGTTGAGGCCCTTCATGTAGGTCGATGGCACGACCGACTTCACGGACTGTGCGCGCTTGGCCAGCCAGTAGGCCTGCGCCGGCGGCACGGACGCGAACTTCGGGTCGACGCCCAGCTTCTGCGCGGCATCCATCGGCCAATTCGGATTGTACAGAAGCTCGCGCGCCAGCGCGATCAGGTCGGCGCGACCTTCCTGCAGGATCTTCTCCGCCTGGTCGGCATGGACGATCAGGCCGACCGCCATGCTCAGAATGCCGGCATCGTTCTTCAGCCGGTCGGCATAGGGCACCTGGTATCCGTAGGTCACGGGTCCCGCGCTCACCACCGGCGAGCCGCGCATGCCGCCCGAGCTGCAGTCGATCACGTCGACGCCCTTGGGCTTCAGGATCTTCGCCAGCGCGACGCTCTGGTCCGGCCCCCAGCCGGAATCGTCCTCGACCGAGAGGCGCACGAACAGCGGCTTCGAGGCCGGCCAGTGCGCGCGCACGCTCTCCACGACCTCGATGGCGAAGCGCATGCGATTGAGCTCGCTGCCGCCATACTGGTCGTTGCGCACATTGGAGAACGGCGAGAGGAACTGGTGGATCAGGTAGCCATGCGCCATGTGGATATCGAGCACGTCGAACCCGGCCTCGTGCGCGCGCCGCGCCGCCTGTCCCCAGCGCTCGACCGCCTCCGGAATCTCCGCCAGGGTCAGCGCCCGCGGCGTCGGATCGGTGTCGGGTGAGTTGATGCCGCTCGAGGAGACGAGCTCCCACTGATCCCAGTCGTCGATCTCCGGGGTTTGCTTCAACGGCGCCCCGCCCTCCCACGGCCGAGCGCGCCGCGCCTTGCGACCGGAATGGCCGAGCTGGATGCCCGGCACGGAATTGTGCAGCCGGATGAAATCGACGCAGCGCTTGAGGCCGGGGATGAACGCATCGTCCCACAGGCCGAGATCGCCGACCGTGCCGCATCCCCGCCGCTCGACCTTGGTCGATTCCATGATGACGAGCCCGGCGCCGCCGGCGGCATAACGGCCGGCATTCACCAGGTGCCAGTCGGTCGCGAAGCCCTTCTCGGCCGCGTACTGGTGCATCGGCGCCACGACGACCCGGTTCTTCAGGGTGACGTCGCGGATCGAAATCGGCTCGAACAGCATCGGACCGGCCATGTATACTCCCCCCATGCAAGCCGCCTTCAGCGACCGTTACGACGATCTGTACCTGCGCAAGATCCTGCGCGATACCCGGACCATCGCCATGGTTGGCGCCTCGGCCAACTGGAATCGTCCCAGCTATTTCGCCATGAAATATCTGCTGGATCGTGGCTACAAGGTTATTCCGGTGAATCCCGCCGCCAAGGGTCAGGAAATCCTCGGCCAGAAGGTCTACGGCTCGCTCGACGAGCTGCCGGTGAAGGTCGACATGGTCGACATCTTCCGCAATTCCGAGGCCGCCGGCCCGATCACCGACGAGGCCATCAAGCACGGCGCCAAGGTCGTCTGGATGCAGCTCGGCGTGGTGAACATGGACGCCGCTGTGCGCGCCGAGAAAGCCGGCCTCAAGGTGGTGATGAACCGCTGCCCCAAGATCGAGCATTCCCGCCTCGCCGGCACCATCGAATGGCACGGCATCGCCAGCGGCGTCATCTCCTCGAAGAAGCGCGCGCTGTGACGTTATCGCTGAGGGCGCGACACTCCAGCAAAATAAAAGCCGGTCTGAGGCCGGCAGCTGAACGGGGTTTGGGAGGTCCGCGGCACCGCCACACCAGGCCGCAGACCTCCCGCTCCCCCTCATGATCGCGTCCTCCCGGTCTTCGCCGGGAATGACACGGCCCCCCTGAGAGATATCGTCAGGTGAGGAAAACCGGCGGTGGTGGGGCCACCGCCGGCTCCTTACTGAGGTTCTGCTCGGCCACCCGGGGAGAGATAGCGGCTCCGCTTCGACCTCGAAGTCTGAAAGCAACGCCTGCAACGCCAGGCTGGAAGGCTTCGGCCGGAGCCCGAAGGCTCCGGCCGATCGAGAGGTTTGCTAGGCCGCCCGGGGAGAGATAGCGACAAAGCGCGTCATCCCCTCTCGAAACACCTTCATCAGCACCGGCTTGCCGGTGGTCTTCGCTTCCTTGAGCTTCTCGGCAGCCATCTTCGGGCTGTCGACGGCGTCCTTGCCGACCTGCTGGAGCACGTCGCCGGCCTTGAGGCCCTGGTCGTCGGCCGGGCTGCCCGGCTCGACCGTGGCGACGACCACACCCTTCACGTCACCGTCGAGGCCGAGCTTCTTGCGCGCCTCCGGGGAGAGCGGCGCCAGCGAGACACCGTAGGAGAGCGGCGCCGGCTTCGCGGCTCCGTCCTTGCCGTCGGCGCTGGCCTTGACGATCGCGTCGTCCTTCTGGCCGCCGACCTTGGCGGTGAGCGTCATCTCCTTGCCGTCGCGCCACACACCCAGCTTGACCGAAGTGCCCGGCTTGACCGCGGAGATCGAGCGGGTCAGCTCCTTGATGCCGTCGACCTTCTTGCCGTCGACGCTGACGATCACGTCACCCGACTGGACACCGGCTGCGAGCGCCGCACTGTCCGGCTGGACCACCGCCACCAGGGCGCCCTTTTCGCTCTTCAGCGACAGGCTTTCCGCGATCTCCTTCGAGACCGGCTGGATCTGGACACCGAGCAGGCCACGTTCGACCCGGCCGCTGTCCTTCAGCTCCGCCACCACCGGCTGCGCCAGCGAGGACGGGATGGCAAAGCCCAGCCCGATGCTGCCGCCGGTCGGCGAGTAGATGGCCGTGTTGATGCCGATCACGTTGCCGTCCATGTCGAACAGCGGGCCGCCCGAGTTGCCGCGATTGATGGCGGCGTCGGTCTGGATGTAGTCGTCGAACGGGCCGGACTGGATGTCACGGCCGCGCGCCGACACGATGCCCGTGGTCACGGTGCCACCGAGGCCGAACGGGTTGCCGACCGCCATAACCGGCTGGCCGACGCGCACCTTGCCGGCGTCGCCGAACGAGACGTACGGGAGCGGCTTGTCGCTCTCGACCTTCAGCACGGCCAGGTCGGTCTTCTCGTCGCCGCCCATCAGCTTGGCCGGCAGCTTGGTGCCGTCTGCCATGGTGACAGTGATCGAGTCGGCCTTGCTGACCACGTGGTAGTTGGTGACGATCACGCCCTTGGCGTCGATGATGAAGCCCGTGCCGACGGCCTGGGCCTTGTCCTTCGACTGCGGGCGGCCCTTGCCGTCCGGACGACCCGGCTGCATCGGCTGGCCGAAGCGCTCCGCGAAGCGCTTCATGAACTCTTCCATCTGCTTCTGCTGCGAGTCCGACATGCGGGTCTCGTCGCCGTCGTCCGCGCCGGCCTTCATGGTCACGGCGACATTGACGACCGCAGGGGTTACCTTGGCAGCCAGGTCCGAGAAGTCCTGAACGGGCATGGTCGTCTGGCCGGCGATGGCCGCGGGGGCGGTGAACATCGGGGCGATCAGGGCAGGCGCCGTCAGGGCGGTGGTGAGCGCCAGAGCGGTCAGGATACGGGACTTGGTCTTGGTCATGATCTACAGCCTCCTCCTTGGGGGGTGCCCGGAATATGGGGGAGGACCCGTAGCGCCCTGATGGCCGCAGGATTGAATGTTTGTATAGTTGGGGAACGTTGCGCCGGGAGCCGGCGCCGGATAGACGGGCGCCGTGAAGATCCTCCTCGTCGAAGACGACAAGCAAACCGCCGACTACATCGCCAAGGGCCTGCGCGAGCACGGCCACGTGGTCGACCATGCCGACAACGGGCGCGACGGCCTCTACCTGGCCACGGGCGAGAAGTACGACGTCCTGATCGTCGACCGCATGCTGCCGCAGATGGACGGGCTCTCGCTCGTCAAGGCGGCCCGCGCCACGGGCATGAAGGCGCCGGTCCTGTTCCTCACCACGATGAGCGGGGTCGACGACCGCGTCGCGGGGCTGGAGGCCGGCGGCGACGACTACCTTACCAAGCCCTTCGCCTTCGCCGAACTCAGGGCGCGCGTCGGTGCCCTCTCCCGCCGCCCGCCGATCGTCGCGGCGACCTCCCTCGTCGCCGGCGATCTCGAAATGAATCTGCTGGCGCGCACCGTGACGCGCGGCGGCAAGCGGATCGAGCTGCTCGCCCAGGAATTCAAGGTCCTCGAGTACCTGCTGCGCCATGCCGGCGAGGTGGTGACCCGCACCATGCTGCTCGAGAAGGTCTGGGACTTCCATTTCGATCCCAAGACCAACATCGTCGAGACCCATATCAGCCGGCTGCGCTCCAAGATCGACAAGGGCTTCGACAAGCCGCTGCTCCATACGATCAGGGGGGCAGGCTATGTCATCCGCGCGCCTGATTAGGATCCTGCGCTCGGCGAGCTTCCGCCTGCCGCTGCTCTACGCCGTCCTCTTCATCCTGTCCGCCGGCGTGCTGTTCGCCAGCGTCTACTGGACGGCGACCGCGGCGATGCAGAACGACATGGCCGCCGTCCTGCGCTCCGAGGCCTACCAGCTCGCCGAAGTTCACCGCCGCAGCGGCCTGGCGGGCCTCGCCGAGCAGATCACGCGGCGCATCAACTTCCGCACCCGGGGCCCGATCTTCTACCTGTTGCAGGCGCCCAACCGACGTGTCGTCGTCGGCAACCTGCCGGGCATGCCGCCGGTCAACGGCGCCATCGACTTCGAACCCGACCAGCCCCAGCCCGACATCGATCCCGTGCGTCCCGGGGAGCGACCCAAGCTGACGGGCTTCGGCCTCACCCTGCCGGACGGCTCGTTCCTGCTGGTGGCCCAGGACGCCAACCGCCTGGTCGACATGCAGCGCGCCATCATCCGCGCGTTCGTCTGGTCGGGCGGTCTCACCCTGCTGCTGGCGATCGCCGGCGGCGCGCTGCTCGGCAGCAATTTCCTGCGCCGCATCGACACGATCACGCGCACCAGCCGCGCCATCATGGAAGGCGATCTTTCCGCCCGCATTCCCGTGCGCGGCACGCACGACGAGATCGACCAGCTCGTGGCCAGCCTCAACGCCATGCTGGCCCGCATCCAGCAGCTCATGGACGGGCTGCGCCAGGTGTCGAGCGACATCGCCCACGACCTGCGCACGCCGCTCGGCCGCCTGCGCCAGCGGCTGGAGGATGCCCGCGAGCGGGCCACCACGACCGCCGACTACAGCGCCGCCACCGATGCCGCCATCGAGGAAGCGGATGCCCTGCTAGAGACCTTCTCGGCCTTGCTGCGCATCGCCCAGGTCGAGGCCGGCGCGCAGAAGAGCGCCTTCGCTCCTTTCGACGTCTCCGCCCTGGTGAAAAGCCTGGGCGAGACCTACCAACCCGTCGCCGAGGATTTGGATCGCACCCTCGAGGTTCAGGTCGAGCCCGGCGCCACGCTGACCGGCGACCGCCAGCTGATGGCCCAGCTCGTGTCCAACCTGCTGGAGAACGCGCTGCGCCATACGCCGGAAGGCACGAACGTCCGCCTCGACCTGCACCGGCAGGGCGACGGGTTCGAGATCGAAGTCGCCGACAACGGGCCGGGTATCCCCACCTCCGAGCACGAAAAGGTCTTCGACCGATTCTACCGTCTCGACCGCAGCCGCTCGACGTCGGGCAGCGGCCTCGGCCTGGCCATGGTCAAGGCGATCGCGGGCTTGCACGGGCTCACGATCCGGCTGGAAGATGCCAAGCCCGGCCTGCGCGTCGTCCTTCAGACCGCCAGGTAGCGTTTCTTCACGTCGTCGTTGGCGCGAAGCTCGTCGATCGAGCCGCGATAGACGATGTGGCCCTTGTCGATCACCGCCACGTGGCTCGCGATATCGAGGCAGAAGTGCATGTTCTGCTCGGCCACGATCAGGGTCGTGCCCATGTCCCGCAGGCGCTGGATCAGTTCGCCGATCTTCTCGACGATGATCGGCGCCAGGCCCTCGCTGGGCTCGTCCAGCAGCACGACGTCGGGATTTCCCATGAGCGTGCGCGCAATGGTGAGCATCTGCTGCTCGCCGCCCGACAGCCTCCCGCCCATGCGTCCGCGCATCGAGGCGAGGATCGGAAAGACGTCGTAGATATTCTCCAGGGTCCAGTCGATGCGCCCACCGACGCCCGGCTTGATCGCGATCTTCAGATTGTCCTCGACCGAGTGCTCCGGGAAGATCTGCCGGTCCTCCGGCACGAAGCCCACACCCTCGCGGGCGATGCGATCGGGCGTGAACTTCTGCATCGGCGTGCCGCGCACGAAGACCCGGCCGCGCCTGGCAGGCGCAATGCCGATGATGGCCTTCATGGTCGTGCTCTTGCCCGCGCCGTTGCGGCCGAGCAGCGCCAGCGACTGACCCTTCTCCACCGCGAACGAGACGCCGAACAGGATCTGGCTGGCGCCGTAGAAGACGTCGATATCATCGACCCTCAGGATCTCTCCGGCGCTCATGCCGTCGCTCCCTGCCCTGCGGTCCCGTGCGCGGACTTGCCGAGATAGGCCTCGATCACCTTGGCGTTGGTGCGGACCTCGTCGGGCGTTCCTTCGGCCAGCACAGACCCGTAGGACAGGACGCGCACCGTCTGTGCGACCTTGAAGACGATGTCCATGTCATGCTCGATGAAGATCAGCGTCATGCGCCGCGCCCGCCACAGGCGCTGCACCGTCTCGATCATGCGCCAGCGCTCCTCCGGCCCCATGCCGGCGGTCGGCTCGTCGAGCAGCAGCACCTTGGGATCGAGCGCCAGCGCCAGACCGATGTCGAGCAGCTTCTGGTCGCCGTGGCTCAGGTTGCGGCTCAGGATGCCTGCGACCCGCGTGAGCCCCAGCAGTTCCATGATCTCGTCGCCCTGCTTTGTTGTCGCGGCGAGCGGAAACGGCGAGCGCAGCACGGTCTCGCGACGCTGATGAGCCTGCGCCGCCGCCGCCAGAGCCTCCGATACGGTGAGCGTCGGGAACAGGCTCGCCACCTGGAAGGCGCGGCCGATGCCCAGCCGCACGATCCGACGCTGCGACAGGCCGGCGATGTTCTCACCCGCCAGCAGGATGCGCCCCGTGTCGGGCGGGAAGCGGCCGGTGATCAGGTTGAACAGCGTCGTCTTTCCGGCGCCGTTGGGGCCGATGATGGCGCTGAGCGAGCCGTCGGCGAAGTCGAGGGTGACATCGCGCGTGGCCGCCACGCCGCCGAAGGACTTCTTGAGATTCTCGAGCTTCAGCATGTCAGGCGTCCCTGCCCGCCTGCGCGTCCTTGTCGGCCGCGTCGCGCACCGCCTGGGCCTTGGCCTGCCGCCGATTCTCCCAGCGCTCGGCCAGCAGGTCGAGCGGGCCCTTTCGCAGCCCGAGGACCAGGACGAGGATCACGATGCCCAGCACCAGTTCCGTGTGGCTGGTGTAGGTGACCGTGATGTCGTTCAGCAGGCGCAGGATCACCGTGCCGACCAGCGGCCCCAGGAAGACGTTCGATCCGCCCAGCAGGATCATGAAGATCGCCTCGCCCGAGGTCGTCCAGAAGCCGAAATTGGGATAGGCGCCCGACACGAACAGGGTGAGCAGGATGCCGCCCACCCCCGCGATGCAGGCGGAGATGACGAAGCAGGCCAGCTTGACCATGATCACGTTGATGCCGAGGAAGGCCGCGCGCTCCTGGTTGTCGCGGATCATGCGCAGCGTGTAGCCGAACGGCGACGTCACCACCTGGCGCAGGATGGCGATGCAGACGACGAACGCCACGGAACAGAAGATGTAGAGCTGCGTCCGGTCGGCGAGATCGATGCCCAGAAATTTCGGCCGCGGGATGCCGCCCATCAGCCCCTGGTCGCCGCCCGTGAACGACACCCAGCCCAGGATGATGTTGTAGAACAGCATCTGGAAGGCGAGCGTCAGGAAGGCGAAGTAGATCTCGTTCAGCCGAACGCAGATCGCGCCGACGATCAGCGCCATGAGGGCCGTGAAGCCGATCGCCAGCACGAAGGCGCCGGGAATCGAGAACTTGCCCGACTGCATCGCGAGGCCAAACGCGTAGGCGCCGGCGGCGAAGAACATCGCGTGCCCGAACGATACCAGCCCGGTGTAGCCGATCAGCAGGTTGAGCGACATGGCCAGCAGCCCGTAGGCCATGCCGAACATGATGAAGTCGCGGATGGCCGGCGGCGCGCCGAACACGGGCACCAGCAGCAGCAGCAGGAGGCCCAGCGCAGCAAGGCCGAGATCACGCCAACGTCCCGCCATCGCCGCCTACCGGTGCTCGCGGCCGAACAGGCCGCTGGGCTTGAAGATCAGGACCAGCGCCATGATCAGGAACATCACCCCGTCGACGAACAGCGGGAAACCGATGCTGCCGAAGGAGCGCGTGAGGCCGATGATGATCGAGGCCACGAAGGCGCCGACGATCGAGCCCATGCCGCCGATCACCGTCACGATGAAGGACTCGATCAGGATCGAAAAGCCCATGCCCGGCGTCAGCGAGCGCACGGGTGCCGCAAGCGCCCCCGCCGCGCCCGCCAGGGCGCTGCCGATGCCGAAAACGGCGGCATAGTAGAGGTTCACCCGGATGCCGAGTGCCGACACCATCGGCCCGTTGATGGCCGCGGCCCGCACGATGCTGCCGAAGCGCGTGCGGACGATGACCAGCCACAGCAGCAATCCGATCGCCATCGCCGCCAGGATCATGAAGAGATAGAACGGCGGAATGACGCCCCCCATGAAACGGATGGGCGGCAGCCGGAACTCGGGCGGCATGCCCATCGAGAGCGGCACCGGCCCCCAGATGATCTTGATGAGGTCGTCGGAGATCAGCACCACGGCATAGCAGACCAGCAGCTGCATCAGGACGTTGGAGCCGTAGACCTTGCTCATCAGCACGCGCTCGAACAGGATGCCCAGCATGCCGACCGCCACGGCCGCCCCCAGCGCTGAGACGAAGTAGCTGCCGGTGAGCTGGTAGAAGGTCCACGCCGCATACGCCCCGATCATGTAGAGCGAGCCGTGCGCGAAATTGATGACGTTGAGCACGCCGAAGATCAGCGTCACACCCGACGCAATCAGGAACAGCAGCATGCCAATGATCATGCCGCTGGTGAGCTGCGTGACGACGCATGACGTCGTCCCGACGCAGCGCAACAACGCGTCGAGATCCACCTGTTTATCCTACTCGAAAACGACGCGAGATCAGGAAATGTAGCCCTGCTTCTTCTTCCACTGCTTCTCGAGCTCGATGATCGGCTCCCAGGCCGAGGCCTGGAAGTCGGCCACGTAGGGCTCCTTGGAGAGCGAGACGCCGTAGCCGATGATGTAGTCGATCAGGGTGTTGTCCTCGGCCCGCATCGTCACGGTCCCCTTGGTGCCGAACTGGCTCCTGAGGGTCATGCCCTTGATGGCCTCGGCCATCTTCTTGCCATTGGTGTCGCCATCGGTCTTCTTCAGCGCCTCGACGACGAACTCGGCGGCGACCGCGTTCTCCCACGACCAGTTGGTCGGCTTGTGCTTCTGCGTCTTGACGTAGTTCTGGTACCACTCCTCGTTTTCCTTGGTGGCCGGCACCGTGCGATTGTAGCGGCCTCCCGAGTAGACGCCCTGAGGGAACTGCTTCACCTGGTCGACGACGCCGTAGTCGCCGAGGTTCACCATGAACGACGCCTGCTTGTCGAACAGGCCGTAGAGGTTGGCCTGGTCGATGAAGGCCACCAGATCGCCGCCCCACAGCGCCGAATACATTGCATCGGCCTTGGCATTGAGGAGCTTGGTGACGACTTCCGTATAGTCCGGCTGGAAGAGCTTGGGCCACGACTCCTCGACGACCTGAATATTGCCGTCGAAGTGCTTGGCGTATTCCATGAACTCGGCCGTGTTCGAACGGCCATAGGCATAGTCCGGCGAACAGGTCGCCCACTTCTTCAGGCCCTTGGCCTTGGCGATCTTCGCGGCGTAGTCGCCGCCGCCGATCGCGTCGTGAATGCCCTGGCGGGCCGTCCGGAAGGCCGTCGGCACGTGCAGCTTGGGATCGGCCGTCAGCGACGAGGTCTCTGAATTGGAGTGGATGCAGAGAACACCGATCTCGCGGATTACCTCCTGGACGGCAAAGGCGGCGCTCGACGCCTCGGCATCGAGGATGATCTCGCACTTGTCGTTGTTGATGAGATCGCGCGTCACCTTGGCGGCTTCCTGCGGCGCGCCCTTGGAGTCGCGAACCACCATCTCGATCTTGCGGCCGTTGATGCCGCCCGCCGCATTGAACTTGTCGAACACGACCTTGAGGCCGCCGACACTGGTCTGGCCGAGGATCGCGACGCGGCCCGACAGGATCGTCGGCACGCCGATCTTGATGGCACCGGTCTGCGCCTTGCTGATCGCGGGAGCGCCAATCACCCCGGCGGCGGCCAGCGCTCCGGCACCCTTCAGAACTTGACGACGGCTCGCGCGCCGCGACTCGGTGGACGTCATGGTGTTTACTCCCGAAATTCTTTTGCGGTCGATGACCGATTGCGGCGATCCTATGTGCAATTGTTATACATGGTCAAACGACAACCTCCTGAAGAGCCGGAGATATGATCCCCCCGTCATGGCTCTGGATACCACTCACCGTCTTCGCCGCTGCGGCACAGACCGTGCGCAACACCGCGCAACGCCATCTCACGACCGAACTGGGGACACTCGGCGCGACGCTGGTCCGCTTTCTCTACGGCATGCCCGTTCTCGCCGCGTGGCTTTGCCTGGTGCTTCTCTTCGGGGACTCACCTCACCCCGCCCTCACCTGGTCCTTTGTCGGCTGGGTCGTCGTGGCGGCACTGAGTCAGATGGCGGGTACGGCCCTGCTGCTGCAGGCGATGGAGACACGCAGCTTTGCCATCGGACTCGTCTATTCCAAGAGCGAGGTCGTCCAGGTCGCGCTCTTCTCGGTATTGTTCCTCGGTGAGACGCTGCCCACTGCTGCCGTCGTCGCCATCGTCGTCGCGACGCTCGGCGTCGTCCTGCTCTCGCCGCGACCGCCGGCACTCACCGGAGCGAAACGGAGCTGGGCCGATCCCGCGGCCTTCTACGGCCTCGCCTCCGGCTCCGCCTTCGCGATCTCGGTCGTCGGCTATCGCGGCGCCAACCTCGCGCTCGAGACCGGCTCACCTTTCCTCGCCGCCGCGGAAACGCTGTTCTGGAGCCAGCTCCTGCAGGCCGTCCTGCTCTGTGTCTGGCTGCTTGCACGCAAGCCCGCCATCGTGCTGGGCGCGCTTCGGCAATGGCGCGTCTCGATGTTCGCCGGAGTTGCCGGCGCCTTGGCGTCGCTCGCCAACGTCACGGCGCTGGCGCTGGCGCCGGCGTCACAGGTGCGCACGCTGATCCTGATCGAGGTCGTGTTCAGCTACTTCGTCTCACGCCGCGTCTTCCACGAAGCGATGAATCGGCGAGAGCTCGCGGGCATCGTCCTCATCATGGCCGGTGTGGTTCTGATCCTGTCGACCACGCGTTGAATTAGGTCCAGGGATGCGGCGTGCGATGGCGTACCAGCACGCCATAGGGTTCTTCGCTCCCCGCCGGCAGAGTCGCCAGCCAGACGAGATCCCGTGCCGCCTCGTCCGGCGTCGCCGCCTTCGACATGTCGGCGAACCACGGGCGCGAGGCTTCCGTATCCACCAGGCCCGGGCAGGCGGCATTGACCAGGATACCGCGCCGGCGGAACTCTTCCGACTTTTCTCGCGCGAGCACGCGCACAGAAGCCACCTGCCCGATCTTCGACGGCACGTTGATCCAGTCGGGCCAGCCTGCTTCCCGGGCGGTCCCGTCGCGCGTCGCCACTGCGAATTCGTCCATTGCACGCTCGATGTCGTGCAGCGTGAGCCCTGGCGAGTCGAAACGGGCGTGCAGACGTGGATCGAGATGACGCAGCGAGCCAAACGAACTGGCCACCACGATGAACCGCGCATTGTTCCGCAACAGCGGAACTAACGCCTCGATGATCCGCAGAGTCCCGTGATTGTTGGTGTCGATGAAACGCGCGACCTGGTCCGCCTGCGGTGTCTCCCGTGTGATTCGCGCGGCCGCGTTCTGGATCACAATATCGATGCCGCCATGGCGGGCCTTTATCTCGTCGGCTGCCGCCGAAACGCTCCCAGCGTCGGCAATGTCCAGCTGGATCAGGTCGGGACTCACCCCCTCGCGGTGAAGCAGCGCGCACGCCGCCTCGCCACGACCAACGTCGCGGGCCGCGAGGTAAACGGTGCTTCGCTTGCCAAGGGCGCGGCACAGCGCTCGCACCAGAGCCAGTCCCAGCCCCTGGTTGGCGCCGGTGACGAGCGCGACTTTTCGCAGAGCGTCCACCATCGTTGACCTCCCTTCGCTTCGGCGTCGAAACTCCTGCGATGATAACACGCCCACTCTTCGCCTATGTCGGCAGCTACACTGCGCCGGAGCGCAACGGCCACGGGAACGGCATCAACGTCTATCGTGTCGACCCACGGACGGGGGCGTTTCGACATGTCCAGCACCTCGGCGGACTGGAAAATCCGTCGTTCCTCGCCCTCAATGCCGCCGGGGACCGCCTCTATTCCGTGCATGGCGATCGCAGCGAGGCGACGTCCTACACGGTCGACCGCGAGACCGGTCGATTGGCCGTCCTGAACCGCCAGCCGACCGGCGGCTACAACCCCATCCATCTGGCCTTCGACGCCAATCAGCGGTTCCTGGTCGTGAGCAACTACGGCTCCGATTCGCTGGCCGCGCTGCCGATCGCAAAGGACGGAAGCCTCGCGTCCTACTCGACCCTGACTGCGGTTGCTGCGCCGCTGGGGCCGCACCGCACCGAGCAAAAGAACGTGCGGCCGCATCACAATCCCCTCGATCGCGCCGGCCGGACCTTCTACCTGCCGTGCAAGGGGTCGGACTGCGTCATCGGTTACCGGCTCGACGCACGGCGCGGCGTGCTGGTCGAGACCAGCCGGGTCGCCGCCCGGCCGAGCGCCGGACCGCGCCACATCGACTTTCATCCGCGCAAGCCCTTCGCGTACGTCATCAACGAGCTCGATTCGACGATCACGACCTATCGCCAGGATGCGGCCAGCGGCGCGCTGACGCCGCTGCAGACCGTGCCGTCGACGCCATCGGATTTCACCGGCTACAGCACCGGAGCCGAGATCTGGGTCGATGGCGCCGGACGCAACGTCTACGTCTCGAACCGTGGCCACGACAGTATCGGCGTGTTCGGCATCGATGCCGCGAAGGGCACGCTGACGCCGCGCCAGTGGGTGCCGACCAAGGGCAGCGTGCCGCGGTTCTTCGCCTTCGACCCGGCGGCGCGCTTCCTCTACGTCGCCAACCAGGGCGGCGATTCCATCATCGCCTACAAGGTCGGCCGCAACGGGCTGCTGGCGCCCACCAGGCTGCGGACCAAGGTCGGCAGCCCGGCCTGTATCGTCTTCTCGCGCTGAAGGTCAGCCTTCCTCCTGGAAGGCCTCCTCGCGGGCTTTCTTGATGCTCGGCAGCGCCATCAGGGTCAGGAGCGCCGCCGTCGCGATCAGCAGGCCGAGGCTGATCGGGCGTTCGATGAAGACCATGGCGTCGCCACGCGAGAGCAGCATGGCCCGCCGGAAGTATTCCTCCATCTGCGGCCCCAGGACGAGGCCCAGCAGAAAGGGAGCACCTTCGCAACCGAGGCGAACGAAGATGTACCCCAGCACGCCGAAGAGGGCGACCTGCATGACGTGGAACGTGCTGTTCTGGAGACTGTAGGCGCCGATGCAGCAGAAGAGCAGGATGGCCGGCGCCAGGAAGCGATAGGGCACCGTCAGCAGCTTCACCCACATGCCGATCATCGGCAGGTTGATGACGACCAGCATGGCATTGCCGATCCACATGGACACGATCATGCCCCAGAAGAGATCCGGCTTCTTGGTCATGACCTCGGGGCCCGGCTGGATACCCTGGATGATCATGGCGCCGACCATCAGCGCCATGACGGCGTTGGACGGGATACCCAGGGTCAGCATCGGTATGAACGAGGTCTGGGCGGCGGCATTGTTGGCCGCCTCGGGCGCCGCGACGCCCTCGACCGCGCCCTTGCCGAACTGTCCGGGGTTCTTGGAAAGCCTCTTCTCGAGCGTATAGGACGAGAAGGCGCCCAGCGTCGGACCACCGCCCGGCAGCACGCCGAGCAGCGAACCGAGCACGGTGCCGCGCAGGATCGCCGGCGTGGCGCGGCGGATTTCCTCGCGCGTGGGCCATAGCGATCCGACCTTTATGGCGCCGGATCTCTCCAGATGCTTCTCCAGGTTGACCACGATCTCGGCGATGCCGAACAGGCCCATGGCGATCGGCGCGAAGTCGATGCCGTCGCTCAGCTCCGGAATATCGAAGGTGAAGCGCTGGGCGCCGGTGTTCACGTCGGTACCGACCAGGCCGAACAGCAAGCCGAGGAACACCATGGCGATCGCCTTGGTGACCGAGCCGCTGGCCAGGACCACGGCGGCCACGAGGCCGAGTGCCATCAGCGAGCAGTAGTCGGCCGGGCCGAATTTCTGCGCCATGCGCGTCAGCGGCTCGGCAAAGATGACGATGATGATGGTGCCGACCGTGCCGGCGAAGAAGGAGCCCACGGCGGAAATCGAGAGGGCCGCACCGGCACGCCCCCTCTTCGCCATCTGATAGCCGTCGAGACAGGTGACGACGGATGAGGCCTCACCCGGCAGGTTCACGAGGATCGACGTCGTCGAGCCGCCGTACTGGGCGCCGTAGTAGATGCCCGCCAGCATGATCAGCGAGGCCGTCGGCGGCAGGTGGAATGTGATGGGCAGCAGCATGGCGATCGTTGCCACGGGGCCGATGCCGGGCAGGACGCCGATGAGGGTGCCGACCATGCAGCCCAGCAGGGCGTAGGTCAGGTTCTGAAAGGTGAAGGCGACGCTGACGCCGAGGAAAAGATTGTCAAGGAGGTCCATGTCACCAAATCCCCTGCACGACGGCGATGTTCATACTCAGACCGACCTTGAAGACGAGCGTGCAGAGGACAGAGAGCACGACGATGTTGCCGATCACTTCCGGGAGCTTGAATTCCTCGCCGGCCAACGACGCGATCATGACGAGAACGACCAGCGCCGGGATCAGGCCCGCACGCTCGAAGAGCAAGGCGAAGCAGACGATGCCGATGGTGACGAGCGTGATCGGCTTCCATTTCGGCCTCTCGACCGGCTCGCTGCCGCTCACCACGGCGACGATACAGATCAGCACACCGAGTGCGAGCATGATGAAGGACAACATGCGGGGCACGTAGCCCGGTCCCATCCGGACGGGGGTGCCCACGGCGAGATGCTGGCCGACATAGAGAGCGCCCAGACCAAAGGCGACGAACATCAACCCGGACAGGAAGTCCTTGGTTACTACCCGATTCACGGTGTTTAGCTCCCCCCAAACCTCTACGCTGTGTCGCGACGGCGTAATCGCGAAACACAGCCGCGGACCGTACTGGCGGATACTTACGCCAAGCTGACGCCGGGACCGCTCAGCCCCGCTCTCCGGAATGAAGGGACATTCAGGGAGACGTCCGCCAGCCTGCGCGCCCGTTTGACGGGGCGCCCGGGTGATGTGCGGAATGGCGGTGTGAATTATCGAGCCACAGGGAGAGCTGCGTGAGCGACAAGACTTATGGATTCGAGACACTGGCCCTGCATGCCGGTGCGGCGCCCGATCCGACGACCGGCGCGCGCGCACAGCCGATCTACCAGACGACGGCCTATGTCTTCGAAGACGCCGACCACGCGGCGGCACTGTTCAATTTGCAGACCGTGGGATTCATCTATTCTCGGCTGACCAATCCCACGAACGCCGCCCTCGAGACCCGGCTGGCGACGCTGGAAGGCGGCCGCGGCTGCACCGTCGCCTCCTCGGGCCACGCGGCCCAGGTCCTCGCCCTCTTCCCGCTCATGAATCCCGGCGCCGAGATCGTCGCCGCGTCGCGTCTCTATGGCGGCTCATTGCAGCAGATGAAGAACACCTATCCCAAGTTCGGCTGGACGGCGAACATCGTCGATGCCGACACGCCCGACAATTTCAAGCGCGCCGTCACGGACAGGACGAAGGCCTTCTTTATAGAGAGCCTTGCCAATCCGGGTGGCGTCATCAGCGACATCGAGGCGATCGCGCGCATTGCCGAGGATGCGGGCGTGCCCCTGCTGGTCGACAATACGCTGGCGACGCCCTGGCTGTGCAAGCCGATTGAATACGGCGCCACGCTGGTCGTGCATTCCACCACCAAGTTCCTGAGCGGCACCGGCACGTCGATGGGCGGCGCCATCGTCGATTCCGGCAAGTTCGACTGGTCGAGGGGGGCTAGGTTCCCGAGCCTCGCCGGACCGGAGCCCGCTTATCATGGGCTGAATTTCTACGAGACCTTCGGCGACATGGCCTACACGTTCCACAGCCACGCCGTCGGCCTGCGCGATCTCGGCCCCACCCAGGCGCCATTCAATGCCTGGCTCACGATGCTCGGCATGGAGACGCTCGGCCTGCGCATGGAGCGCCACTGCGCCAATGCGCTCGCCGTCGCGCAACATCTCGAGAAGCATCCGGCCGTGGCCTGGGTGAACTACGCCGGCCTGCCGTCGAACAAGTACAATGGGCTCGCGAAGAAGTACCTGCCAAAGGGGGCCGGCTCGGTCTTCACCTTCGGCGTGAAGGGCGGCTACGATGTCGGCGTGAAGGTCGTCGACAGCGTCGAACTCTTCTCCCACCTCGCCAACATCGGCGATGCGAAGAGCCTGATCATCCACCCCGCCTCGACCACGCACCGCCAGCTCTCCGAGGAACAGCGCGTGGCGGCAGGCGCCGGCCCGGACGTGTTGCGCCTGTCGATCGGCATCGAAACGGTTGCAGACATCATCGCCGATCTGGATCAGGCTCTGGAAGAGGCGACGCGCTCCTAGGCCGTCGTCCCTACGCCGGGGAACACGGCGAGGCAGGAGGATGGAAATGCTCAGCAAGGCGGACAACGAGTTCCTGACCCGTGCCGGCAAGGGCACGCCCATGGGCGAGATGTTGCGGCGTTTCTGGATGCCGGCGCTGCTCTCCGAGGAACTACCGGAGCGGGACGGGCCACCAAAGAAGATCCGCCTCCTGGGCGAGGATCTGCTGGCCTTCCGTCAGACCGACGGAAGGGTCGGCATCGTCGAGCCGCACTGCCCGCATCGCGGCGCCAATCTCTATTACGGCCGCAACGAGAATTGCGGCCTGCGTTGCTCCTTCCACGGCTGGAAGTTCGATATCGACGGCAACTGCGTCGACCTGCCCACGTCGCCGCCGGAATCGACCTACAAGGAGACGATCAAGCTCCTGTCCTACCCGGTGTGCGAATGGGCCGACATGGTCTGGGTCTATATGGGCCCACGCGAGCACATGCCGGAGCTGCCTCAGCTCGAGCTCGGCCTCGTTCCCGCCGGCCATCGCTACGTTTCCAAGAAGTGGCAGGACTGCAACTGGGTGCAGAGCCTTGAGGGTGCCATCGACACCGCGCACTTCTCTTTCCTCCACGCGATCCCGACCAAGGATGAAGCGGCGCGCCTCGACATCCTGCGCAAGACCTCCGCCATTGGACAGGAAGGTGGCCTGGCGGACCGCAGCCGTTGGGTGACCGACGATCCGCGACCCAAGTTCAGAATCCAGGGCCATGACGCCGGGCTGGTCATCGCCGCCGCCCGCAAGACCGATACGACCGACCTCTACTGGCGCATCGCGCAGTATCTCGCGCCCAACCACGCGCTGGTACCGGTCGCCTTCCCGGGCGAGGTCTATCACGGCCAGACCTGGGTGCCGGTCGATGACACGAGCTGCTGGATCTATACGTACAGCTGGGTTCCAGACCGGCCGCTCACCAACGCCGAGCGCACCAAGTACGCGTCGGGCCTCAGTCTGCATGCCGAGATCGACGAGCACTACGTGCCGAAGCGCAACATGCGCAACGACTACATGATCGACCGCGAGCTGCAGAAGACGCTGAGCTACACGGGCATCAGCGGGGTCTCCGACCAGGATGCGGCGATCCAGGACAGCCAGGGCGCCATCCAGGACCGCACAGCCGAGCATCTCGGGCCCACGGATGTCGGCATCATCGAGTTCCGCAAGCTGGTGATGGCGGCCGCCCGCGCGCTCCAGCAGGGCGAGCCGCCCCGCGCGGCGGCCGCCGCGGCACGCTATGCCGTGAGGGCGGGCGGATGGATCGCAGCGCCGGAGAAGGATCTCACGACGGTGATGACGGAGCGCTTTGGCCACCGGCACGGTTATGTCGGCGGCGAATACGGGCTTCCGGAATAGAGGGTTAGACCGGCGTGACGCGCTGCACTATCGTTCGCGCGATTGTGGTTTGGGGAGATGTTTCGTGACCATCAAGATTTACGGGCCAACGGCCTCTCGCGCGGCGCGCGCCCTCTGGATCGCGCATGAACTCGGCATCCCGTACGAGCACATCGCCATCGAGATGAAGGATCTCAAGAATCCCGACTTTCTCAAGGTCAATCCGAACGGCAAGGTGCCGGCCCTGGTGGACGGCGAGTTCAAGCTTTTCGAGTCGATGGCGATCAACCTCTACCTCGCGGCCAAGCACGACAAGGACGGCTTCATGCCGGGGAGCATCGAGGATCAGGCGCTGTGCAACCAGTGGAGCTTCTGGGGCATGACCGAGCTCGAGAAGCCGCTGCTGACGATCCTGATCGACATGTTCATGACCGCGCCCGACAAGCGCAAGCCGGAGGCCGTGGCCGAGGCGCAGAAGGCGCTGCCGAAGCCCCTGGCGGTGCTCAATGCGGCGCTCGAAGGACGCGATTACCTGCTGGGCTCGACCTTCACCGTCGCCGACCTGAACCTGGCCTCGATCATGAGCTGGGCCAAGCCGATCAAGATCGACTTCAGCCAGGTCCCGAACGTCAATGCCTGGCTCGACCGCTGCCTGTCGCGCCCCTCCTACAAGGCGGCGCGCGGCGCGAAGTAGCCGCTGCTACTCCGCGGGAGCGACCCGCGGTGCCGGCAACGAGGCATCGCGCTCGTTGCCGGGCAGCAGCAGCGCTACCAGCGTGATTACGACCGAGGTGGCGGCGAGGCCGAGGAAGAGCAGTTCGAGGCTTCCCGTCGTCTCTCGCACCCAGGCAATCAGCAGGATGGCGAGCGGCCCTGCCCCGAAGGCCACGACGAACTTCGCGCCGAAGCCCAGCCCGTGATAGCGGCTGGGCGTATAGCGGGCGATCAGGATATTCTCGATCGGCCCCGCCGCCGCGCTCAGGACCGCGGAACCGATGGCGCCCAGCATCGCCACGTAGCCGTTGCCCATGGCCAGCGCGAGCATGGCGATCACCTGCAGCGCCGACGCCACGATATAGGTCGCCTTCAGCGGATAGCGGTCGATGATGCGCCGGCCCATCGCATATTGCGCCACGCCCGAGACGACGTAGATCATCGACGTGGCAAGCCCCACCCACAGCACGATCTGGGTGGCGACACCCCACGAGGCCAGCCCGTCGCGCAGCGCCGAGATCTCGGGTGCGAGCTTCACCTCGAAGACCATCGCCGCGCCAAACATCACCGCCTGCCAGATGACGCCTTCCAGCGCCATGGTGACGGAGAGCACCGAGAAGACCCGCCAGAAATCACGGCGGCCAACCTGAGTGCCCTTCGCCTGCGGCATCGGCCGGTCGCCGACCTTGCCCTGGCGGATCTGGATCCAGAGGACGACGCCGACGATCAGACAGACGATGCCGGGAACGATGAAGGCCGCGCGCCACGAGGCCAGCGTGATCAGGACGCCGGGCACGATACCGTAGAGCGCCAGGCCCGCACTCCCCCACAGGCCATTCACGCCCATCGCATGGCCCTGCTCCCTGGCCGTGCGGATGACCCAGCCGATGCCGACCGAGTGGTAGAAGGCACCGAAGGCGCCAATGCCGCACAGGGCCAGCGACAGCGCCAGCGTGTCGCCGGTCGGAACGAGGCCGCAGGCGATCGACGACAGGCCGAGGCCGAGGAACATCACGACCATCATGGCCGGCGCCCCGAACCTGTCCGAGGCCCAGCCGGCCGGCAGTGACATGACGCCCAGCAGGATCGTGGCCGGCGCATAGAGACGCAGCAGATCCTCGGCCGGCAGGTTCCAGGAAACCGCGAGGGTCAGCACGATGACGGCATAGAAGGCCGTCATCATGTGCATCAGCGCGTGGCCGATGGAGGAGAAGAGCAGGACGCGCCGTCCGGGATCGATCATGCAGCCTGTATCCTTTGTCGCCCCGTTCCCTGCAAGCGCGGCTTGCGGCAATGCTGCCATTCGCGCTAAAGCCCCCCTGCCGCGGGCTTACCGGCCGGCGGCACCGGTCGGGGCGTAGCGCAGCCTGGTAGCGCATCAGTCTGGGGGACTGGGGGTCGCAGGTTCAAATCCTGTCGCCCCGACCAATTAATTCTCTTTGAAGCGTTCCGCGCCCCTACCGGCAGGCCAGCGGGCCCGTGCCCTTCGTGCGCCACTCCTTCAGGCAATCGCTGTCGTCCTTCATCACGATCGGGATGAAGTAGAGCGACTGCTGGCCTGTGATGAGCTGCTGCTGGTTGATCCAGGTGCCCGGCGCCGGCACGCGGGTCCGGTAGCGGACGGCATCCTCGCCCGCCCCGGCGGTCAGCGTCGGCGTCTCGACGATCGGCTCCGGTCCGTAGATCCCCGCCGCCGTCGCGTCGCCCGTGCGTCGTCCGCCGCTCACCAGCCAGAGCTGGTTCTGCTTGGCCGAGGCGTAGGGGAAGAAATCGGCGCGGCCGGTCGGCGGATTGCTCACGGCGAACAGCCTGGCATCGATCTGCACCTTGAGCGGCTCGGGACGTCCCGCCGGCGCCGCAAGGATGTCGGCGCGCAGGGCGCCATAGAGGCCGCCCAGCTCCGGCACGCGCAGCTCCTCGGCCAGGGCTAGGCCCACGCGACCGAGCGGCGTGTCGATCACGACCGGCGCATCACCGGCACTCGCCCACCCCGCCGTCGCGGCCGAGAGGTGCGTCGCGCGATAGCGGCCGAGCACCGTGCCTTCGGGACCGGCAAGCGTCACCGTATGATAGACCTTGTCGCCATCTCGCTCCGGATAGCTGCCGACGACATAGCCGGCGCCGGCTTTCGCCGCCGCACCCAGGGCCTGCTCGAAGGCGCCGCCGCGCGCCTCGGCTCGGTTCTTGATGTCCGCGGCCGCGATCCCCGAGGCCAGGCCCGACAGTTCGGGCAGCACGAGGAGCTCGCCGGCGCCGGGGCGGGCCGAGGACAGGAGCGATGGCCCCTCGGGCCACTGCGCCGCCGCGAGCGACACCGAGCGAGGCGTTACGGTCGCGTTCGCATCGGTCGGGCTGCGATGCAGCGCCAGCACCGGCGAGTAGAGTTCGGGGCGGCGGCGCGCCAGTTGAGCGCCCCGCTCGGCATCCGCATCGGCCGGCGTGATCGTCGTCGCATAGACGCCGGCCAGACCGGGCGGAAGGTTTTCGGGCGGCACCACGGGCGCCTGCACGAGCTTCTCCCCCTTCGGCGACCAGATGCTGGAGCCGCCATTGTAGTAGAGCTTTCCGCCGGTGATCGGGTTGGTCTCGACGCCGGTGCGCGTGGCGCCGACGACCCACACGCCATTCTGGGCGCTCATGTACTGGACGTTCGAGACCGTCGAGTGATTGCCGGTCGCCTCCGCCGGCGGCGTGCCGGGCATCACGCGATCGGAGACCGAGTGCCAGCCGATGATCTGCGCGCCGCGCAGGGCCGCGAGGCGGGCATACTGCCAGTAGGTATCGTCGTAGCAGATCAGCAGCGCGATGCGGCCGAGTGGCGTGTCGAACACCTCCACGCCGGTGGTACCGGGCGCAAAGACCTTCTGGTCCTGCGGATTGAGACCGTTCTTGCGGTACTTGCCGATGATGCCACCCGGTCCCAGCAGCACCGCCGTGTTGTAGACGAGCCCTGTGGCACCATCGCGTTCGGCGATGCCGACGCTCATGTGCATGCCGGTGCGCTGAAGGATCGGCAGCAGGGCGGCGGTCGCGCGGCCGGGGATCGTGTCGACGAACGGGGCGAGCTGCTGCGGTCCGCTGAACAGGTAGCCGCTCACCGCGGTTTCCGGGAACACGGCATATTCGACGCCTTGCCTGGCAACTTCCTCGGCGGCCCTGGCAAGCCGGGCGACGTTGCCGTCGAGATCGCCCCAGGCCGGCACGAAGTCGACGGCCGCGACCTTGACCTGCTTCCGGGCGACGGCTGTTTGCGCGCTTGCGGGCAAAATCGCCGCCAGCAGCGCCATCGCGCTGACGAGCCCTACGGACATCATCGACTTGAATGACATGACCCCACCCCCCGGAACCTGACGGGAACACACTGCCGTAAAGCTGCAATATTTTACAGCGCGGCAATCTTGTGAATTGTCGCCTGACAGAAAGGCCGTTGGTACCGAGGAGCGTTACCGCTCGGACGCGACCTGTCGTCCCCGCTCCGTGAGCTTGCAGACCAGCCAGTCCGGCTTGAGCGGGTTCTTGAACCAGGGCTGCGCCCAGCCCGCTGCCAAACACCGCTTGACGATGTCAATATGAACCTCCTGACCGTCAAGATCGAAGAGAGGCAGCTTGCCCCCCGGCTGCGTCAACCCGCGTCTCAGGTACAGTAGTTCGCTTATGGTTGGAAGATCGACTTCCAACACATTGTCATTAAAGGAATTTAATTCAAACGAGCGCGCGTAGTGGCGCGCGAAATCGCGATTCACAAGCACGGTCACGTCCCCCTTTGACGATTCCGTTGAAGGCCCCTCGCCGGGCACGATACGCTCGCCCGGACAAAAACCAAATAAAATCAGTTACTTGATACACTTTCTTACAAAGGCCACCCGATCTGGTGGTCTTTGGACGCCCAACCTGCAAGTCCTAGAGCGCCGCCCCCGGCGATGCTCCAGGCTTGAAGGCCTAATTCTGCGTCTTCAGCGTGCTGCGCAACTGCGTCAGCGCCTGTTCGAGGTCTTCCAGCACCGACTCGATCTCGCGCCGCTTGTGGAGGTCGAGCACGGCCGCGCGCGGCGTCGTGGTCGAGGGTTGCGGACCGGTTCGCGGCAACGGCTGGCGGGTGCCGCCGGCCATGGCCTCGGCACGGGCGGAAACGATGCGCAGGCTCTCCAGGGCGCTCTCGGCGGCAAGGTCGAGACGTTGCGCCGGCAGGCGGCCACGACCTTCCTTCAGAAGGCGCTGGACGCCCTTGATCGTGTAGCCGTCTTCGTAGAGCAGCGTGCGGATGCGGCGAAGGAGGTCGATGTCTTCCGGCCGGTAGTAGCGCCGGCCGCCGCCCCGCTTCAGGGGGCGAACCTGGGTGAACTTGCTTTCCCAGAACCGCAGCACGTGCTGCGGCACGTCGAGCTCGGTCGCGACCTCGCTGATCGTACGGAACGCCTGCGCCGACTTCTCGACCCGTCTTTCGACGGTCTGAACCGAAACGGCCATCTCTGATCCCCTCGTGTTCCCAACTACCCCTTGTTCTCGCCGGGCGCCCCGTTGATCAGTGATTTCAGGACATTCGACGCTCGAAAGACGAGGACCCGCCGCGGCAGAATGGGAACTTCCTGCCCGGTTTTCGGGTTGCGGCCGACACGCTGCCCCTTGTCGCGAACCGTGAAACTCCCGAACGAGGAGATCTTCACCGATTCGCCGCGCGCCAACGCTTCCACAACCTCGGAGAGAATGGTCTCCACGAGATCGCTGGATTCATTGCGAGACAGGCCCACTTCCTGGAACACTGATTCGCTCAAATCGGCGCGCGTAATAGTCCGGCCGTCCACTCCGGTACCTCTTCTTCCCCCAGTTAATCCTTAACGTAAGGTGGGAAAGCGGTCAATATCAGTGGGATAGCGGCAGGACTTGAATCGCCGCCTGTTCACGTTCCGTTGGCTATAATTCTCGCATTACCAACGAACGAGGCTGGCGCCCCACGAAAGACCGCCGCCGATCCCCTCGAGCAGCAGCAGGTCACCCTTCTTGATGCGGCCGTCCTTGACCGCGACATCGAGCGCCAGCGGGATCGACGCGGCGGACGTGTTGGCGTGCTGGTCGACCGTCACCACGACGCGCTCCGGCGACAGGCCGAGCTTGCGGCCCGTGCCGTCGATGATGCGCTTGTTGGCCTGGTGCGGCACCAGCCAGTCGATGTCCTTGGCCTTGAGCCCCGCCTTCTCCAGCACCTCGCCCACGACGGCGGCCATGTTGACCACGGCGTGCTTGAAGACTTCCTTGCCTTCCATGCGGAGGAAGCCGGTGGTGCGGGTCGAGGACGGTCCGCCGTCGACATAGAGGATGTCGTGATGGCGGCCGTCGGAATGCAGCGCGTTGGCGAGGATGCCCCGATCGTTCGAGGTGCCGGCTCCCTGCTCGCCCTTCAGCACGATGGCGCCCGCGCCGTCGCCGAACAGCACGCAGGTGCCGCGATCGTCCCAGTCGAGGATGCGCGAGAACGTTTCCGCGCCGATCACCAGGGCGGTCGAGGCGAGGCCGGTCCTGATCAGGCTGTCGGCGACGGAGACGCCGTAGACGAAGCCCGCACACACCGCCTGAACGTCGAACGCCGCCCCCTTGGTCATGCCGAGGGCGGCCTGCACGCGCGTCGCCGTGGCCGGAAATGTCTGGTCCGGCGTCGCCGTCGCCAGCACGATCAGGTCGAGGTCGGAGGCCTTGATGCCGGCATGGTCGAGCGCGCGCTGCGAGGCCTTGATCGCCAGATGGGACGTGAACTCGCCCTCAGCGGCAATGTGGCGCTGGCAGATGCCGGTGCGCTGGCGGATCCACTCGTCGGTGGTCTCGACGGACTTCGACAATTCCTCGTTGGTGACGACGCGCTCCGGTAGATACGAACCGCAGCCCTGGACGACAGAACGAATCACGCAGTTCCTCCGGTGGCCTGCAGCGATGCGGCCGGCGTTTCGGCCGTCGAGGTGATCTCGTGCAGCCGTGCCAGCCCCTCGACGAGCTTGCTCTTGTATTCGTAACGGACCAGGTCGACCGCGACGCCGATCGCGTAGGCGAAGCCCAGCGCGTCCGTGCCGCCGTGGCTCTTTACGCACACCCCGTCGAGACCGAGGAACACGCCGCCATTGTAGCGGCGCGGATCGACCCTCTTACGCAGTTTCCGCCAGGCACCGGATGCAAACAGGTAGCCGATCTTGGCAAAAGTGGATGTGCGGAAGGCGTCGCCCACGAACTGGAAGGTGAGCTTGGCGGTACCCTCGATCGCCTTCAGCGCGACGTTTCCCGTGAACCCGTCGGTGACCACCACGTCGGTCACACCGGCGCCTATGTCGTTGCCTTCGACGAAGCCATGGAAATTTACGGGTGAGCCTTCGCGGCGCAACCACGCCGCCGCCTGCCGCAGCTCCTCGTGTCCCTTGAGTTCCTCCGAGCCGACATTCAGCAAGCCGACTTTCGGGGCGTCGAGGCCGAGCAACGCCTGGGCGAACACGCTGCCCATCACGGCGAACTGCGCGAGGTTCTCGGCATCGCATTCCAGATTGGCGCCGAGATCGAGCATAACGGTCTCGCCCCGCGATGTCGGCATGAACGAAGCCAATGCCGGCCGGTCTGCGCCCTCGAGCATGCGCATCGCAAACATCGAGATGGCGAGAAGCGCGCCGGTATTGCCGGCCGACACGATCGTGTCGGCACGGCCCTGGGCCGCCGCGTCGACGGCCATCCACATGCTGGACTTGCGGCGGCGGCGCAACGCGAAGGCCGGCTTGTCCTCCGCCAGCACCGCGTCTTCCGACGGGACGATCTCGAGCACCTGCGCCAGTCCCTTGCGCTTGTCGACAAGGGCCTTCAGGCGCGGCTCATCACCGAACAGCAGGAACGACGTGCCGGGATAGCGCTCGCGGGCGATATCCGCGCCGTTCACGATGACATCGGGAGCGTGATCGCCGCCCATGCCGTCGAGTGCGAGTACGATCTTGCTCGCACTCACCGTCGCGCTCCGCCTGTCGAATGCCAGCGCATTGCCGGCGGCGTGCGTCGGACTACTTCTCGGCCGACGCGGTGTCGGCCAGGACGGGCATGTCCTCGCGGTAGTACCCGCAATGCGAGCAAACCATGTGCGGGCGCTTCAACTCGCCGCAATTCTTGCATTCCACGAATGCCATGGTCGGCAACGCATGGTGCGAGCGACGCATGTTGCGGCGGGACTTCGAAACCTTTTTCTTGGGAACTGCCATGACGATCTCCACGAAGAGGGCCTCGCCCGCCTTGTACAAGCAGGGCATGCCCCCAAAAAAGCTGCAGCCGCGCTCTATAGGCGCGGCGGGCGGCCCTCTCTAGCCAAAACGTCTCACCGCCGCAACAATTTACCGGCCGCGGCGGGGCTTGTCCTTCAGGGCCGCCAGACCGGCGAAGGGATGCCTGCGCTGCTCGGGGGCCGCACGGCGTGCCCCGCCCTTCGGCTTGGGAAGTACGTCTTCGAGCCTGATTCCGGGCCGCCTCGGATAGGGATCGGCCGTCAGCGACAGCTGCTCGGCTACGATTTCACCCACATCGAGCATGTTTCCCGTGAGGGGCTCCGGGGCATCGCCCTGTGAATTCAGGAGCGCTTCCCCACTCTCGGGATCGCGGTCTTCCGCCACATCCTCGGCGAAGACCAGCCGGAAGGCGTCGTCCAGCTCCTGTGTCACCGGATCGAGGCTCAGGATGCAGGCCTGGACAAGCCGGCCCTTGAGGCGGCCCTCGACGACGACCTGTCCGCCCGGCCGACGGTCCACCGTCACCCGCGCCGAAAAGGCCGGCAGGTCCAGAAAGCCGAAGCGTTTGGCCAGCGCCCCTCGTTCGTTCTCGGTCGTGGAAATCTCGAGCGCCGTCCCATCGGTCCCGAGCTTGTCGAGATCGAGCATGCGCTCCATTTCAGATTGTATTGTTCTTTCCGAGCCTTGCGTCATTTTCTTAATTCACTTTATTAGGTCGTTGCGGGCCGTTGAACCGAGCGATTTCGCGTAGTCCCGAACATAAGCCTCGAGCCGAACCACGGCTTCGGAATCCTGCGGCGACGTACCGCCGTAGGCGTTGCGGCGCAAGACCTCTGCAAGCGGCGTAGGGCCATCGTTCAGGGCCTCGCGATAGGCGAGCGCGCGCCCGTGCAGTCCCTCCGCCATGATCTTGATGCGCCGCCCGACCCCCAGATCCTGGATGCCGATCTCGCGCAGCGTGAGGTCGAGATGGCGGAACATGGAGTCGAAGAAGGCCTGGGACAATGCCTCGCCGTCCGGCTCGCGCCGCAATCGATCGATCATCAACGCGGCGTGCAGCGCCAACGAATCGAAGCGGCCGTCCAGCGTATCGGGAATGCCGCAGGCCTCGAACAGCTCAGCCGCGCGCGCCTGCTCGGCGACACGCTTGTAGATGGCGGCTGCGAAATCATCCTCTGGCTTGCGTCGGCGGAACACGAACGACTCCCTCCCCAACTGGCCGCGGGACAACAGGTTGACCCGGCCCCTTCATCGCGACATCTTGCGGTCCCTCTTCCCGCAAAGCCAAGAAGCAGTCCATGCGTCGCACCGCCCCGCTCGCCCTCGCTGGCGCCCTCGCCCTTTCCGCCCTTGCGCTGGGCGGCTGCGAGAACACTGTCTACCAGCGCGGCTTCGCCGCGACGCCCGGTTCGGTCGAAAAGCTCGAAGTTGGCGCGCAGAGTCGCGAGGACGTGGTCCGCCTGATCGGATCGCCCTCGGCCGTCGCGAGCTTCAATCCGAACATCTGGTACTACATCAGCGAGACCCAGGAGTACTGGGCCTACACCAAGCCCAAGATCAGTTCGCAGAAGGTGATCCAGGTCACGTTCAGCGAGTCGGGCCGCATCGAGGCCATCAAGAACTACGACCTCAAGGACGCACAGGACATCCAGATGGTCCAGCGCATCACGCCGACTTCGGGCAAGGAACTCACGATCCTCGAGCAGGTGCTGGGCAATGTCGGCCGCTTCACCGGCCCGAAGCAGAGCGGCGGCACCCCCGGCGCCCCGACCAGCGGCGGCGGAATCTAACGGCCCGGCAGCGCCAGACCTGGCCCGGCGCCCGACGGGCGCCTCAAAGAAAAAGCCCCGGTCCTTCGACCGGGGCTTTTCCATTTGGTGTTTCCGCCTGCGCTCAGTGCGCCAGGACGGCGAGGAGAAGCAGCGCCACGATGTTCGTGATCTTGATCATCGGGTTGACCGCAGGGCCCGCCGTATCCTTGTAGGGGTCGCCGACAGTGTCGCCGGTCACCGCCGCCTTGTGGGCGTCGGATCCCTTGCCGCCGAAATGCCCTTCCTCGATGTACTTCTTGGCGTTGTCCCAGGCACCGCCGCCCGCCGTCATCGAGATGGCGACGAAGAGGCCGGTGACGATCACGCCGAGCAGCATGGCGCCGACCGCCGCGAAGGCATCGGAGCGGCCCGCGATCCACGAGATCACGAAGAACAGCACGATCGGCGAGAGCACCGGCAGCAGCGACGGGATCATCATCTCCTTAATCGCCGACTTGGTGAGCATGTCGACGGCGCGGCCATAGTCCGGCCGCTCCGTGCCCGCCATGATGCCGGGCTTCTCCCTGAACTGCCGGCGGACTTCCTCGACCACCGACTGCGCGGCACGGCCGACGGCCAGCATCGACATGCCTCCGAAAAGGTACGGCAGCAGGCCGCCGACCAGGAGACCGACCACGACGTACGGGTTCTTCAGCGAGAAATCGACCGCCGTGACGCCCAGCTTGCCCGCGGCGATGAAGTAGTCGAGGTCCGACGTGTAGGCCGCGAACAGCACCAGTGCACCGAGGCCGGCCGAGGCGATCGCGTAGCCCTTGGTGACGGCCTTGGTGGTGTTGCCGACCGCGTCGAGTGCGTCGGTGTTCTTGCGCACTTCCTTCGGCAGGCCGGCCATTTCGGCAATGCCGCCGGCATTGTCGGTAACCGGACCGTAGGCGTCGAGGGCGACGATCATTCCCGCGAGCGCCAACATGGCGGTCGTGGCGATGGCGATGCCGAACAGGCCTGCCAGGATGTAGCAGGTCACGATGCCGGCGCAGATCAGAAGCGCCGGGCCCGCCGTGGCTTCCATCGACATCGCGAGACCGGCGATGACGTTGGTGCCGTGGCCGGTGACCGAGGCCTGCGCCACCGCCTTCACGGGACGATAGTCCGTACCGGTGTAGTATTCGGTGACCCAGACGATCAGGCCGGTGATCGCGAGGCCCACCAGCGAACACCAGAACAGCGACATGCCGGTGAACGAGCGATCGCCCACGGTCAGCACCGTGCCCATGCCGACCAGCCGGTCGGTGGCGATGTAGATGGCCGGGATCGACAGAACGGCCGCCACGATCACGCCTTTGTACATCGCCCACATGATGTTGCCGTCCGAACCGAGACGGACGAAGTAGGTGCCGATGATCGAGGTGATGATGCAGGCGCCGCCGATGACCAGCGGATAGGCCATCAGCTTGCCCACGAGGACCGGATCGGCCGCGAAGAAGATCGAGGCGAGGACCATCGTGGCGACGGTCGTCACCGCATAGGTCTCGAACAGGTCGGCGGCCATGCCGGCGCAGTCGCCGACATTGTCGCCCACGTTGTCGGCGATGGTCGCCGGGTTGCGGGGGTCATCCTCCGGGATACCCGCTTCGACCTTGCCGACCATGTCGCCGCCGACATCGGCGCCCTTGGTGAAGATGCCGCCGCCGAGGCGGGCGAAGATCGAGATCAGCGAGGCGCCGAAGCCGAGTGAGACGAGCGCATCGATCATGACGCGGCTGCCGCCCGGGATGCCCATGTTGAGCAGCACCGCGTAGTAGCCGCCGACGCCGATCAGGGCTAGGCCGGCCACCAGCATGCCGGTCACCGCCCCCGCCTTGAAGGCGAGGTCGAGGCCCGAGGCCAGGCTCTTCTGGGCCGCCACGGCGGTGCGCACGTTGGCGCGGACCGAGACATTCATGCCGATGAAACCGGTGGCACCTGACAGAACGGCACCGATCAGGAACCCGATGGCGGCGAATTTGCCGAGCAGGAGGGCGAGAACGACAAGGACGACGATGCCCACGATGCCGATCGTGGTGTATTGGCGGCGCAGATACGCGGCGGCGCCTTCCTGAATGGCTTGCGCAATTTCCTGCATACGCGGCGTGCCGGCGTCGGCCGCCATTACCCGCGATGCGGTAACGACGCCATACAGTACGGCAATCAAGCCGCAACCGATGACGCCCCAAAGAACCGTGGACATGTTTCCCTAACCTATTGTTTTTTCGTCGCTTTTACGCACATCGCGACCTGAAGCACGCGTACTCCCCCCGGGCGCGAGGTGGGCGGAAAAATGACAGATGGGCCGTGCACGCGCAACCGAAGAGGAGGAAAAGCCACGTTGCCTCAAGGGCTTGGCTTCAGACGCGTGACGGATTCCGCAACCGGTAAATGCCGATGACGAGCAGCGCGACCAGAACCAGGACGAGCGCGACGTAGTTCAGGGCCGCCCACCCCTTAAGTTCCAGCACGACGCTGGCCATCAGGCTGGCCACGGTCGTAACGCCGAACACCATGAAATCGTTGAAGGCCTGGGCCTTGCCCCGCTCGGCCGATCGGTAGGTCGTGGTGAGAAGCGTGGTCGCGCCGACGAACAGGAAGTTCCAGCCCACCCCGTTCAGGGTGAGCGCGCCGCGGAAGTGCCATTCGGTGATGCCCATCAGCGCCACGATCACCCCCGCCACCAGCAGCACGATGCCTGCGATCATGACATTGAAGATTCCGAAGCGCGCGATCAGGTTGCCGGTGAAGAACGACGGAACGAACATGCCCATGACGTGCACGAAGATCGTTACCGGGGCCTCGGTCGCCGAGAGGCCGCACTGCACGATGGCCAGCGGCGAGGCCGCCATCACGAAGGACATCACGCCGAAGGCGATCATCGCACCGGCACATGCCACCATGTAGGCCGGCTGGGTGACGATCTGGGAGAGCGGACGCTGGGGCCCGGTCACATCCTCCACCTTCACTTGCGGGAATTCGATGAAACCCAACACGATGAAGACAAGGATGTGGATGACGATAACGGCGCAGAAACTCGCCTGGAAGAGCGGCAACCAGAGATCTGGCGTGAAGCGGGCCAGGGTCGGACCGAGGATGCCGGCCAGTACACCGCCCGCCGTGACATACGAGATCGCCTGCGCGCGATGAGGGGCCGGTACGAGCTCCACGGCAGCGAAGCGGTAGAGCTGCATGTTGGCGATGGCGTAACCCAGGAACAGGCCGCCGAAGCACATCACCGGGAAACTGCCAAGGCCCAGTCCGAGGGCCGCCAGCGAGGACCCGAACATGCCCATCAGCGAGCCGCTGCGGAAACCGAACCTGCGGCCACGCCGCATCATGAGCAGCGACGCCGGAAAGACCGACAGCATCACCCCGAGATGCTGCATGGTGACCGGCATGTTGGCCCACATGCGCATATCGGGCGAGACGATGGTGAGAACCGCCAGCGCCGACGAAGCGAACATCAGCGTATTGCTGCTTTGAGTCAGCGCCTGGCAGATCGCCAGCAAGGCGATGTTTCGCATCGACCGGCGCGGCATGCGCCCGTCGGAGGCCGCGGGCATTTCCTGCACCTTCGAAGATCCGTCCATTGGGCCGGCACTCTAGTTAGGCGCCCTGCCGACGCCATGGTGCGCCACGCAGTGCAGCTATGAGAAGGTGTGCTTCACTAGAAGTGAACATATCCTTTACGGGGGGCCTCGACGATTCTGCCGCAAGACGTCACCGCGACCCCGGTGCCGCGGGCGAAGCGGCCGATGCACGTGATCCGGATGCCGGCCCTACGCGCGGCGGCCTGCAACGCCTCCCGCCGACGCACCGGCACCGCCATCACCAGCTCATAGTCGTCGCCGCCGCCCAGGACGTTCGCCCACAGGCCGGGATTCGCCGCCACGGCGGCACGAGCGGCCGGCGACAGGGGGACGTCGTCGCGTTCGACGCTCACAGCCAGCCGGGAGGCGTCGGCAATGTGGCCTGCATCCGCCAACAGCCCGTCTGAAACATCGGCCATCGCCGTCACGACCCCGGGCAGAAGTGGTCCCAAGATGCAGCGCGGCTGCGGCAGGCGATAGCGAGTCTCGAGAAAGGCACGTTGTCGTGCCGTCAACACCGGCAGGGCGCCTTGCGCCGCCAGCAGGCCGAGCGCCCCATCGCCGATCGTGCCGCTCACCCAGACCTCGTCCCCTGCCCGCGCGCCTGCGCGGGTCACGCCCTCGCCCCGCCCAACCCGGCCGAACGCGGTGATGGTGATCGTGAGCGGCCCGGGCGTTACGACCGTGTCGCCGCCACAGAGGACAATGCCGAAGCGGCGCTGGTCTGCAGCCAGCCCTTTGGCGAAGGCCGCAACCCAGGCCTCCTCCCAGGTCGAAGGCAAGGCGAGCGAGAGTTGATAGATGAACGGCGTCGCGCCCCCGGCGGCCAGATCGGACAGGCAGACCCGGAGCGCCTTGGCGGCAATGCGCCCGGGCAGATCGTCGGCCAGGAAATGCACACCCGCCACGATCGTGTCGGTCTTGACCACCAGGTCACGCCGCGCGTCCGCCGGCAGGAAAGCATTGTCGCTCTGGAGACCGCCCGCCCCCTCGAAGTCACGGGCGAGCGGCGCGAAGTAGCGGGCGATCAGTTCGAATTCGCCGACCCGCCGCGCCCGCGCCATGACAGTCTACTTCTGGTCGGACGGCCGCGCCTGGCGTGCCACGCGGTCGAGAACGGAGTTGATGAAGCTCGGCTCGCCCTTGTCGTAGAAAGCGTGGGCGATCTCGACATACTCGTTGATGACGACGCGCAACGGCACATCGTGGCGGTGCGCGAGTTCGTAGGCGCCAGCGAGAAGAATGGCACGCACCAGGCGGTCCACCCGCGCCCAGGTCCAATCCTGCGCCAGCGAGGCCGACACGAGCGCCTCCAGTTCGTCGCGCTTGCTGGCGGTGCCCTCGACCACATCCTTGAACAGCGGCTTGTCGGCATCGCGGCGCATGCCGCCCTCGCCCGACTCTCCGGTCCGGACCTTCAGGAACTGCTCGACGATCTCGGCCGGGGCGTCCTGCCCCTCCTGCCATTGATAGAGCGCCTGCACCGCCGCCAGCCGTGCGGCCTGGCGACGGCTGGGGCCGGCCGGCTTGGCGTCGCTCACGTCTTGTTCCAGCGACGGCCGAGCGCCACCATGGCGAGACAGGCATGGGCCGCGTCGCCGCCCTTGTCGCCGCGGTCGGTGAAGGCACGCGCCCGCGCCTGCTCGACATTCTCGACGGTGACGATGCCGTAGCCGATGGCGAGCTTCTTCTGGACGGCGAGATCCATCAGACCGCGCGCGCTCTCGCCACAGACATAGTCGTAGTGCGTGGTTTCTCCGCGGATCACACAGCCCAGAGCGACATAACCGTCGTAGCGCCTGCCCTTCTTGCCGGCCGCCAGCGCAATCGCGCCAGGGATTTCGAAGGCGCCCGGTACGAGGACGCGCTCCGACTTCGCGCCGTTCTTCGCGATCTCGCGCTCCGCGCCCTCGATGAGCGCATCGGCGATGTCGGCATAGTAGCGCGACTCCACGATCAGGATGCGCGCGCCCTTGACGCCCGCGACCGCCGGCCGGGCGGTCGGATTTTCCGTCCGTGTCGACATGTTCAGACCTTTGCGCGGCCGGGAACCGGCTTCTGGGCGACGATCGTGAGGCCGAAGCCCTCGAGAGCGACGACGCTCTTCTGCGAATTGCTGAGCAGCACCATTTCCTTCACGCCGAGATCGAGCAGGATCTGGGCGCCGACACCGTAATCACGCAACTCCTGCCCCGACGGCTCGATCGGTTCGCCGGCGCGGCGGCGCTGCTCGGCCAGAACGACGGTGAGCGGCTCGCGGATCAGCACGATGACGCCGCGGCCTTCCTTGGAAATCTCGCGCATCGAGGCCTCGATCTCGCCGCCCCGGCCGCCGCTGCGCTGCCCCAGCGTGTCGGTGAACATGTTGACGGCATGCATACGGACCATGACGGGACCGCCCGCCGCGGGATCACCCTTCACCAGGGCGACGTGCTGCGCCATCGTCACCTTGTTCACGTAGACGACGCAGCGGAAGTCGCCGCCCCAGGTGCTGTCGAGCGTGGTCTCGCTGATGCGCTTCACGATCGAATCGTAGCGGCGGCGATAGGCGATCAGGTCGGCGATGGTGCCGATCTTGAGCCCGTGGCGCTGCGCGAAGGTAATCAGATCGTTGCGGCGGGCCATCGTGCCGTCGTCGTTCATGATCTCGCAGATCACGCCGGCCGGATTGAGGCCCGCCAGACGGGCGAGATCGACCGCGGCCTCGGTGTGGCCGGTACGCTCCAGCGTGCCGCCGTCGCGGGCGACCAGCGGGAAGACGTGGCCGGGCGTCACGATATCCTGCGGTCCGCATGACGGGTCGATTGCGACGGAAACGGTGCGCGCGCGATCGGCAGCCGAGATGCCGGTCGTCACGCCTTCGCGCGCCTCGATCGAAACGGTGAAGGCCGTCGAGTGACGGGTGCGGTTGTTCTGCGACATCAGTGGCAGGCCGAGCTGTTCGACCCGATCGCGCGTGAGGGCCAGGCAGATCAGGCCGCGCGCGTGCCTGGCCATGAAGTTGATCGCGTCGGGCGTCGCCCATTGGGCCGGGATCACCAGGTCGCCCTCGTTCTCACGATCCTCGTCATCGACGAGGATGAACATCCGGCCCTTGCGGGCCTCCTCGATGATGTCCTCGGCGGCGGCCTTCACCTCGGCGAAGGTGATCCGCCAAGCGTCCTTTTCGAGCGCACTCATGATTTCTGATGCTCCAACAATCGCGCAACGTAACGCGCGAGCATATCCACCTCAAGGTTGACCCTCTGGCCGACCCGGGCCTGTCCCAGCGTCGTGACCGCCTGGGTATGTGAAATCACGTTCACCCCGAAGCGATTGCCATCCACTTCATTGACTGTGAGCGAAATACCGTCGATTGCAATGGAGCCCTTCGCCGCAACGAACCGCGCCACTTCGGTCGGCGCCTCGAACACGAAGCGCACGCTGCCGCCTTCCGGTGTCATCGACGCGATCTTTCCCACGCCGTCGACGTGACCATAGACCAGATGACCGCCCAACTCGTCGCCGAGCTTCAACGACAGTTCGAGGTTGAGGCGGCTTCCGACGGTCCAGTCCCCCAGGTGCGTCTTGTCGAGACTCTCTGCCGAGACCTCCACGGCGAACCCGCCGGCCTTCTTCTCGATCACGGTCAGGCAGCAGCCCGAGCAGGCGATCGAGGCGCCGATGGCAATCGGCGTCATGTCGTGTTTCGTGGCGATCACGAACCGGCGGTCGCCTTCCTTGCCGCCCGGGTCGACCGAGACGATCTCGCCGATATCAGTCACTATGCCTGTAAACATGGCCGCTACTTAGTCCTCTCGCCGCCAGGTTTCCAGCGTGTCGCCCTGCAGTAGCCGCGCCGAAACCAGCCGGAACCGGGGCGCGGAACCCAACCGTGCAAATTCCAGTCCGCCGACCGCAGAGCGGCTGTCTCCGCCAAGGACCAAACCTGCCCGGTAGCTCGAAATGCCGTCGACGAGACCCGCCTTCAGGAACGAGGCGGCAACCTGGCCGCCGCCTTCCACGAGAATCCGTGTCAGCCCCCGCCCGCCCAACGCCCGGGCGGCCGCCAGGACATCGATGCGATCGTCGCGGCCCTCCTCGACTTCGACGATCTCCACGCCGAGCGCGTTCAGCGTCTCCCGTCGATCGGCCGGCGCGGACCTCGTGCAGACCAGCCACACCGGCGTCACCCGCGCGGACGTCGCGAGTTTGGACCTGGGCGACAGGCGCGCCTGCGAATCGAGGACGATCCGAACGGGCGAGCGTGCCGCGAGCCCCGGGAGACGGCAGGTGAGTTCCGGGTCGTCGGCGGACGCCGTCGCGGCGCCGACCAGGATCGCGTCGTGGATGGCCCGCAGTCGGTGACCGTCGCCGCGCGCGGCCTCGCCGGTGATCCATTTGCTCTCTCCCGAAGCGGTCGCGATGCGACCGTCGAGCGAGCCCGCCATCTTGAGGTGAAAGAGGGGGCGGCCCTCACGGACCCGCAACAGGAAGCCGGCATTGATCTCGGCCGCGTCGGCGGCGCCCTCCCCGACCTCGACGGCGATCCCGGCCGCCTTCAGCCGCGCATGCCCCTGCCCCATCACCCGCGGATCCGGATCCTCGAGCGCGGACACGACACGAGCAACGCCGGCCGCCACCAGCGCATCGGCACAGGGCGGGGTGCGGCCGTGATGCGAGCAGGGTTCCAGGGTGACGTAAGCCGTGGCGCCCTTCAGCGACAGGCCGGCCCTTGCCGCCTCCGCGATCGCGTCGGCCTCGGCGTGCGGCCGGCCGCGGTCTCTCGTCCTTCCACGGGCGATCACGTGCCCGTCCCGCACGATCACGCAGCCGACGGCGGGATTGGGCCAGGTTCTGCCGAGCGACCGCCGCGCCAGCGCGAGCGCTGCGCGCATCATCGGCGTCAATCCTTGAAGTGGGCGGTATCGGCCAGGTCGGAGATGAACTCCTCGAAGTCTCGGGCCTCGCGGAAGTTGCGATAGACCGAGGCGAACCGGACATAGGCCACCGGATCGAGCGCGCGCAACGCGTCCATCACCAGCTCGCCGATCTGGGTCGAGGGAATCTCGCTCTCGCCGGAACTCTCGAGGCGGCGCACGATGCCGTTCACCACGCGCTCCATCCGCTCCGGATCGACCGGCCGCTTGCGGCAGGCGACCTGTATGGAACGCGCCAGCTTGTCGCGATCGAATTGCACGCGCTGCCCGTTCTTCTTGACCACCGTCAGCTCGCGCAGCTGCACGCGCTCGAAGGTCGTGAAGCGCGAACCGCAGGAGGGGCAATAGCGCCGCCGGCGAATCGCCGAATTGTCGTCGGTCGGCCGCGAGTCCTTAACCTGTGTGTCCTCGTGACCGCAGAATGGGCAGCGCATCTAGTTCCCCTATTTGTTCCGGCTTTGCGCCTTGTCAGTCGCGGTAGAGCGGGTAGCGCGCGCAAAGGGCATGCACCTTGGCGCGGACCTGGGCTTCGACCTGGGCGTCGCCGTCCGGACCGTTCTTGGCGATGCCGTCGAGCACGTCGGCGATCAGATGGCCGATCTGCTGGAACTCGACGACCCCGAAGCCACGCGTCGTTCCCGCCGGCGTGCCAAGGCGTACGCCCGAGGTGATCGTGTACTTCTCCGGATCGCCCGGGATGCTGTTCTTGTTCGTCGTGATACCGGCGCGGTCGAGCACCTTCTCCGCCGACACGCCTGTCGCCTTCTTCGGCCGCAGGTCGACCAGCATGACGTGGCTGTCGGTACCGCCGGAGACGATCTTCAGGCCGCGCTCGGTCAGCGTCGCCGCCAGCGCGCGCGCATTGTCGATCACGTTCTGCGCATACACCTTGAAGTCGGGCTTGAGCGCCTCGCCGAACGCCACCGCCTTGGCGGCGATGATGTGCATCAGCGGACCGCCCTGCAGGCCGGGGAACACCGCCGAGTTGATCTTCTTCCCGAGTTCGGCGTCGTTCGACAGGATCATGCCGCCGCGCGGGCCGCGCAGCGTCTTGTGCGTCGTCGTCGTCACGACATGGGCATGCGGCAGCGGGCTCGGGTATACGCCGGCCGCGACCAGGCCGGCATAGTGCGCCATGTCGACCATGAAGTAGGCGCCGATCTCGTCGGCCACCTTGCGGAAGCGCGCCCAGTCGATGTGGCGGGAGTAGGCCGAGGCGCCGGCGATGATCAGCTTCGGCTTCTCGCGGCGGGCCGCCTCCTCCATCTGCTCGTAGTCGATCAGGTGCGTGTCGGGCTTCAGCCCGTAGGACACGACCTTGAACCACTTGCCCGACTGGTTGGCCGGCGAGCCGTGGGTGAGATGCCCGCCCTGGTCGAGCGCCATGCCGAGGAACGTGTCGCCCGGCTGCAGCAACGCCATGAACACGGCCTGGTTGGCCTGCGCGCCCGAGTGCGGCTGTACGTTGGCAAACGAGCAGTCGAAGAGCTTCTTCGCGCGCTCGATCGCGAGATCCTCGGCCTTGTCGACCTCCTCGCAGCCGCCATAGTAGCGGCGCCGCGGATAGCCCTCGGCATACTTGTTGGTCAGCACCGAGCCCGCGGCCTCGAGCACGGCGCGCGAGACGATATTCTCCGAGGCGATCAGCTCGATCTGCTCGCGCTGGCGATGGAGTTCACCCTTCAGGACGGCGTCGATCGCCGGATCGGACTCGGCGACGCCCATGGTGAACATCGGCAGCGGGGAATCACCCATCTTGGCAGCGGCTTGGCTCATGATACTCAACCCTTTGAAAGCTTCTCGACTCGGCCGACATGGCGGCCGCCTTCGAACTTGGTAGCGAGGAACATCTTCAAGGCCTCGCGGGCGACCTCGATGCCGGTCAGGCGCTGACCGAAGGCGATGACGTTCGCATCGTTGTGTTCGCGCGAGAGCCGCGCCGAGGTCACATCGTGCGCGAGGACTGCGCGAACCTTGGGATTGCGATTGGCCGCCATGGAAATGCCGATCCCGCTGCCACAAACGAGGACGCCGCGCTCGGCCTTGCCCGCAGCGATAGCGTCGCCCATGGCCCGTCCGAAGTCGGGATAGTCGACGGATGCGGTCGAATGGGTGCCGAGATCCAGCACCTCGTGACCTGCTTCCTGCAGGTCGCGCTTGAGAATTTCCTTCAGGTCGAAGCCGGCATGATCCGACGCGACCGCGATGGCGCCCCCCGGCATATCGACGATCGACCCCCTCTAGCTATTGAGCCCCCCGATACCATATCCGGGGGCGCGATGTCACCGTTTCGCAAAATCGTGGAAAGTGACCCACAAGACACTGAAACGGCTCAGGAAAATCGTCTGCCTGATACGACGATCGCCGCTGCGAGGGCCTGGAGGGCCGCCGCCACCAGAAATGACACAAGATAGCTGCCCATCCAATCGCGCAAGCCACCGAATATAGCCGGCGCGAAGGCAAACACCGTTTGGTTGATGGCGGTCACGAGAGCGACCACGGTCCCGACATCGGCGAGCCGGAACTCGCGCTGGGCGATCAGCGGCGGCAGGGAGACCAGGTTCCCAACCCCCAGTCCAAACAGGATACAGCCCGCCGTCAGCACAGGGCTGCCCTCCCCCAGCGCCAGCAGCAGCGAGCCTGCGGTCTGCATCAGCAGGCTGGCCGCCGCGACGAGCCTGCAATCATGCTCGCCCAGAAACGCCCCCAGCAAGGTACGTCCCACGACGGCGCAAACCGTGATCAGACTGATCGCCCCAGCCGCCAGGCCTGGCCCGAGCTCAGGCTCGAGCCTTGCGATCAGATGCGCGAAGAGCCCGATCTGTGCGAACAGGCCGAGGGCAAAGGCCAGTGAGATCGTCAGGAAACGCGGCTGCCGCAGAAGGGCAAGACGCGGCAACGGCAGCGCCTTCGACACGGCGACTGTCGGCTGACGCCGCAGGACGCGGCATGCCAGGGGGCAGACGATCACAACCATAGCCACGCTCACGAGGAAGGCTGCCGGCGCCAGGCCGAAGCCGCTTGCGAGAGCCATCCAGAGTGGCACGAACACGATGCCGCCGACGCTCGCGCCGTTGAACGCCATGCTCAGGGCCTTGGGCCGATCGCGCTCGAACCAGGGCGACACCATCGCATTGAGCGCTGCCCCACTCATTGCGGCCCATCCCGCGCCGCTCAGCAGCAGAGCGGGCACGAGCTGTCATGGCTGCTGCGCACTCCCCCACGCAATCGCACCTGCCGCGCCACACAGCGTGCCGATCACCGTGACACGCACCATGCCGAAGCACCGGTAAGCATCGGGCAAGGTAATGATCAGGACGGCGCTCACGAGGTAATGCGCCGTGATCGCCGCAGACAGGATCGAGAGCGACCAGCCGCGCGTCTGATGCAGCACCGGCAGATAGACGGCTGGCCCGTAGAAGCCCACGCCCCAGCCGAATACGGCAACGACGAAAGCGGTCCAGCGGACTCGCGCGCCGTGGCGGTCGGCCCCTTCGCTCATCCAGGCCGGCGCCACAGGACCATCAGTTCGCGGCGGATTTCGAAGCCCAGGTGATGATAGAGGTCGATCGCCGGCCTGTTGTCGGGCCGAACGTGCAGGAATGGCCCTTCGTCGTTGTCGAAAGCCAGCCGCATCAGCCTGCGCACGAGCCTGGCCGCGTGTCCCTGTCCCCGCGCCTCCGGATGGACGCAGATTGCGCTCAGCTCGACATGGCCCGGCACGCGCAGCCGCTCGCCCGCCATGGCCATGAGCCGATCTGCCTTCCAGACGCCGAGATAGCGGCCCAGCAACGGCGTACGGCGGCCGAACGGACCGGGTTGGGCAAGCGCCACGAGATCGAGCATTGCCCCAGCGTCGGCGGACGAGAGTGTCGAACCTGCGTCGTCATCCTTCTCCGGAGTCCGCGTCGCCACCATCTGCAGCATGGGGAAGCGACCGAGGTCCTCCCAACCGGCTGGAAGCGGCTCCTCCATCGGACGGAACAGGCGTGCCTCGGTGCCGACCGGAAGATCCGCGGCAAGGTCGGCGTAGGCCTGATCGGACGGCTCGAGGATCGCGGAGAATGGCGCGATGTCGCGCGGATAGTGGCGGGCCGCTCCACGGCCGATGGCGTGATGTCGATGCGGCCCCACGAGGGCGTGCCAAACCGGATTGTCCAGAACGTTGATCGTCATGCCGCGCGAAGTAACATGAGCGGTGAAAGTCGACTCGCCGGAATCGGACTCCATCGTCATGCTCGACCACGAGGTCTGCGAACGCGCCCGCGTCGGTCGTGACCGTCGCTACGACGGCCGCTTCTTCTCCGGCGTACGCACCACCCGCATCTACTGCCGGCCGGTTTGTCCGGTGCGCCCCGCCCAGGGCAAGAACGTCCACTTCTATCCGACGGCCGCCGCTGCCGAGGTCGCCGGCTTCCGCCCGTGCCTGCGCTGCCGGCCCGAGACGGCCCCCTTCTCGCCGGCGTGGCTGGGCTCACGTACGACGGTGCAGCGCGCCATGCGGCTGATCCGCGACGGCGCGCTCGACCGTGCGGGCGTCGACGATCTTGCCGAACGGCTCGGCATCGGCACGCGTCATCTCGACCGGCTGTTCCAGCGCCACATCGGCGCCAGCCCGCTGCAGGTCGCGCGGACACTGCGGGTCCAGCGGGCCAAGCGCCTGCTCGACCAGACCCAGCTGCCAATGCTGGAGGTGGCCGTGCGCGCCGGCTTCACCAGCCTGCGCCGGTTCAACGCCGTGTTTGCCGAAGTCTACCGGCGAACGCCAAGCGACATACGACGGCTTGCGCCGAGGGTTGGTCAGGTGCCGAAAAAGAAAAAGCCCGGCTGATGCCGGGCCTCTCCCTGATCGAGCCGTTTGGCCCTACTTCTTCATCGGGGACGACTTGCCGTCCTTCCAGACGTAGATGTCGTAGACCGCGTCCTTGATGTCGCCCTTGGCGTCGAACTCGAGCACCCCGACGGCCGAGTCGAACTTGCCCGAGCGCAGCGCCGCGGCGACCTTGGCTGCTTCGGTCGACTTCGCCTTGTTGGCGGCATCGGCCCAGGCCTTCACCGCGGCGTAGCTGAACAGCGTGTAGCCTTCCGGATTGTACTTGGCGTCGCGGAACTTCTTCACCAGGGCGGCATTCTTCGGGTCGTCCTCGGCCTTGGGCGGGAACGACATCAGCACGCCGTTGGTCGCCGCGCCGCCCAGCTGGGCGAACTCGGCCGTCTCGAGCGAGTCGAAGCCCATCATCTGCGCGGCCAGGCCTTGTTCGCGCGCCTGCTTGATGATCAGCGCGCCGGCGGTGTGGTAGCCGCCCAGTACGATGATGTCGATCTTCGCCTGCTTCATCTTGTTGATCAGCGCGGCGAAGTCCTTGTCGGTGTCGTTGTAGGCCTCGTACATCGCCTCGCGCAGGCCGCCCTTGTTCAGGGCCTTCTTGGTCTCGTCGGCCACGCCTTTGCCGTAGGGCGACTTGTCATGGAGGATCGCAACCTTGGCGTCCTTCTTGTTCTTCAGGATGTAGGCGCCGACCGTCGCGCCCTGCACGTCGTCGCGGCCGCAGGTGCGGAACACGGTGGTGTTGCCCTTGCCGGCGGCGTCGTCCGTCAGCTTCGGATTGGTCGAGGCCGGCGTGATCTGCAGGATCTTGCCTTCCTTGTAGATATCCGAGGCCGGGATCGACGAGCCGGAGCAGAAGTGCCCGGCCACGAACACGACCTTGTCCGACACCATCTTGTTGGCGACCGCGGTTGCCTGCTTGGGGTCGCAGGCATCGTCGCCGATCACCAGCTCGAGCTTCTGGCCGTTGACGCCGCCGGCGGCATTGATGTCGGCGACCGCCATCTCGGCGCCGCGCTTGAGCTGCTCGCCGAACGCGGCGTTCGAGCCGGTCATCGGACCGGCCGAGCCGATCTTGATCTGGGCAAACGCGGGCGTCGCCATCAGCGCAACGGCGGCAACGGCCAGCGTGCCGTACAACTTCTTCATCCGAGTCTCCCTGTTGATTGAGCCCCCTCCGCTGCTGCGGAGCATGACCATTACATTAAGGCCGGTCGTCCCAACCCAGCAAGCCTTTGCGCCGGTAGAGCCACGGATACTGGCGCACCATCTGGCGCGCCCGCGTGAGCCTGAAGGCAAAGGCCGCGATCGACAATTGTACGGCCCAGCCCAGTGCAAAACCGGCCAGCGACAACAACTCGCCGCCCGCCAGGGCATAGTCGAGGAAACGCAACGTGGCCGACAGGAGCGCCGTGTAGAACACGATCTGCGGCCAGGGCCGCCAGGTCAGCGCGACGGCATGGCCGGCCGCGAACGAGGCCGGCCCGATCAGCACGAGGTTGAACACGACCACGTTGAACAGCGTGTCGCCGAACCAGTCGAACATGAAGGTGTCGAGCGGGCTCATGCGTGGCCGCCCTCGAGATAGGCCGCGCGGACCTCCTGGTTGGCCAGCAGCTCCTTGCCGCTGCCGCTGAGGCGCACCCGGCCGTTGGCCAGCACGTAGCCGCGATCGGCCAGGCGCAACGCGTGGAAGGCGTTCTGCTCGACGAGGAAGATCGTGACACCCTCCTCCCGGGCGATGCGGCCGATCGAATCGAAGATCTGGCGCACGATCAGGGGCGCGAGGCCGAGCGACGGCTCGTCGAGCAGCAGCAGCCTCGGCCGGCTCATGAGGGCACGGCCGATCGCCAGCATCTGCTGCTCGCCGCCTGACAGGGTGCCGCCACGCTGGTCGCGCCGCTCGGCCAGCCGCGGGAACATGGCGAAGACGCGGTCGAGGTCCGACTTGAAGTTGGCCGGATCGCCCAGGATCGCGCCCATCTGAAGGTTCTCGTAGACGCTCATGCGCGCGAAGATGCGTCGCCCCTCGGGCACCTGCGCCACGCCGCGCCGCACGATCTGGTGGGTCGGCAGCGCCGTGATGTCCTCGCCGTCGAACACGATGGTGCCGCTGTGCGCGCGGGGATTGCCGCAGATCGTCATCAGCAGGGTGGATTTCCCCGCCCCGTTGGCGCCGATCAGGGTCACGATCTCGCCGCGCGCCACCTCGAGATCGACCCCATGCAGGGCCTGGATGGCACCGTAGAAGGTCTCGACGCCGTTCACCGACAGGAACGAGGGTTCAGGCATCGAGCGCCTCCTCGTCGGTGCCGAGATAGGCGCGGATGACGGCCGGGTCGTTGCGCACGGCCAGGGGAGCGCCCTCGGCGATCTTGCGACCATAATCGAGCACGACGATGTGGTCGGAGATGTTCATCACGACGCTCATGTCGTGCTCGATCAGCAGCACGCCCATGCGGTCGCGATCCCTTATCGAGATCAGCAGCTGGTTGAGCTCGGCCGACTCGCGCGGGTTCAGGCCGGCCGCCGGCTCGTCGAGGCAGAGCAGCACCGGCTCGGTGCACATCGCGCGGGCGATCTCCAGGCGCCGCTGGGCGCCGTAGGGCAGCTCGCCGGCAGGCCGGTCGGCATCCGCCAACAGGCCGATCCGTTCCAGCCACAGCCGCGCCAGCTCGACCGAGGCCGCCTCGGCACGCTGGAAGCTAGCGGCGCCGACGAGACCGAGCAGGCTCCAGCCCGATGCGCGCATCAGCTTGTTGTGCTGCGCCACCATCAGGTTCTCAAGCACCGTCATGCCGGAAAACAGGCGGATGTTCTGGAAGGTGCGCGCCACCCTCGCCTTCTGGCCGATCTCGTGGCCGCGCATCCGCTCGAGCAGGAATTCGCCGCCAGCACTGCGCAGGGTCAGCCGGCCGATCGTCGGCTTGTAGAAGCCGGTAATGCAGTTGAAGACCGTCGTCTTGCCGGCGCCGTTGGGCCCAATGACGGCCGTGATGGCCTGCGACCGGGCAGTGAACGACACGTCGTCGATCGCAACCAGTCCGCCGAAGCGCATGGTGAGGTGCTCGACCTCGATCAGTGGCCCTGCCGACGGGGGCGCCGTCATCCGCCGCCTCCCGAGCCGGCGGGATGCAATCGGATCGACGGCTCGCGGTGGGAGATGAGGCCGCGCGGCTTGAACACCATGATCAGCACCATGGCGAGGCCGAAGGCCAACATGCGGTAGTTGCCGAGATCACGAAACCATTCGGGCAGGCCGATCAGCAGCACAGCGGCCAGCACGACGCCGATCTGGCTGCCCATGCCGCCCAGCACGACGATCGCCAGGATGATCGCCGATTCGATGAACACGAAACTCTCGGGGCTGATGAAGCGCTGCTTGGCGGCAAAGAAGGAACCGGCGAAGCCCGCGAACATGGCGCCGATCGCGAAGGCCGTGAGCTTGGTGTTGGTCGGGTTGATGCCGAGCGCCTGGCAGGCCGTCTCGTCCTCGCGCAGCGCCTCCCAGGCACGGCCCACCGGCAGGCGCCGCATGCGCTGCGTGAAGAGGTTGGTGATCAGCGCCAGGCCGAGGATGATATAGTAGAGGAAGATCAGCCGGTGGTTGCCGTCGAAGGCGATGCCCAGCATCTCCGACACGGTCTGCTTGCCGGGCGGCGGAGTCTCGGCGAACACGGCGCCGAACAGGGTCGGACCGGGAATCGAGCCGATGCCGGCCGGTCCGTTGGTCAGGTCGAACCAGTTGAGCAGCACGAGGCGGATGATCTCGCCGAACCCCAGCGTCACGATGGCCAGATAGTCGCCGCGCAGGCGCAGCACCGGAAAACCCAGCACGATGCCGAACAGTGCCGCCATCATCCCGGCGAGCGGCAGGACCGTCCAGAAGCCCAGCCCGTACTGCGTGCTGAGCAGCGCGTAGGCGTAAGCGCCGACCGCATAGAAGGCGACGTATCCCAGGTCGAGCAGGCCGGCGAGGCCGACCACGATGTTGAGCCCCCACCCCAGCATCACGTAGGTCAGGATCAGCACGCCGAGATCCATCGTCTTCTGGTCGGCGAAGGGCGTGAACGGCATCAGGACCGCCGCCGCCAGCAACAGCCAGCCGAACCATTTGACGCCGGCCTTTCCGAGCGCCACGCCGGACGGCGTCCGCGCCGCGACGCCCATGGCGTCGTTGGCCCACGGCCAGATCGCGCGGATCACCAGCAGCACGCCGCCCAGCGCCACGAACCAGTGCAGGAAGCCGGACGGCAGCTTCATCGGCGAGGCGCCGGCCGCCATCATCGCCACCCCCAGAACGATGGCGGGCCAGCGCAGCCCGTTCGCCGCCATCGAGAGGCCGAGCCGGCCGATGAAGATGACGAACACCGCCACGGCGAGATCGACGAGGTGATAGTCGAAGCCCAGGCCCTTTCCGCCGCCCTGGTCGACGGTGCGGAAGCCGACGATAAAGATGCCCAGCGCGGCGGCGACGAACGCGGTGAGCCCCGCATCCTTCAGCATGAGAGGCAGACGCGGGCCCATCCGTCAGACCTTCTCGATCTCCGGTTTGCCGAGCAGGCCGCTCGGCCGGAAGATCAGCACCAGCACGAGGATCGCGAAGGCCGCGACATCCTTGTATTCGCTCGAGAAGTAGCCGGCCCAGAAGACCTCGATCAGCCCGATCAGCAGCCCGCCCAGCATAGCGCCAGGCAGCGAGCCGATGCCCCCCAGCACCGCCGCGGTGAAGGCCTTGATGCCGGCCAGGAAGCCGATGAAGAAGTCGACCACGCCGTAGTACATCAGGAACAGCATGCCGGCGACGGCGGCCAATGCCGCGCCCAGCACGAAGGTGAGCGAGATGGTGCGGTCGACATTCACGCCCAGCAGCGCCGCCATCTTCATGTCCTGTTCGCAGGCGCGCTGCTGGCGTCCCAGCGAGGTTTTCGCGATCACCCAGGTGAAGCCCGCCATCAGCACGACCGTCACCAGCACGATGATGATCTGCAGCCAGGTGACGCGCACGTCGAAGCCGTCGGCGGTAAAGAGGTTGAAGCCGCCGGACACGACCTGCCCACCGGGTTTGGGTCGCGCCCCCTGCGCCAGTTGCACGTAGTTCTGGAGGGCGATCGACACGCCGATGGCGGAGATCAGCGGGGCCAGCCGGAACGAGCCCCGCAACGGTCTGTAAGCCGTTCGTTCTATCGCCCATCCGTAGACGGCGGAGAATGACATGGCCAAGAGCAGCACGAGAACGATGGCGATGGGTGCCGAGCTGATGCCGAGGCTTCCGCAGATGACGAAGCCGATCAGCGAGATGAAGGCGCCGATCATGAACACCTCGCCATGCGCGAAGTTGATCATGCCGATGATCCCATAGACCATCGTGTATCCGATGGCGATCAACCCGTAGATGGCGCCCAGCGTGATTGCGTTGATCAGCTGTTGCGTGAAATACGCCATGCCCTGTTTGTGTCTCCCTGCCCTTGCGACCTACGATGCTTTCTCGGGGACTGGCAAGCTCAAGATGGGCGGCCTGCAAATCGTGGACCACAATGGGGCATCGCAGGACGGCCGGGCGTGGCCGGGCCGAATTGTCCCTTGCGCTCCTCCGTCCAAGTGCCGATTAAAGACGGCCATGGACACCCCTTCCTACGACGTGATCGTCATCGGCGCCGGCCCGGCCGGCCTCACCGCCGCCACCGAAGTCGCCCGCGCGGGCCTGAAGGCGCTCTGCCTCGACAAGCTTGCGCCCGGCGGCGAGATCATCAACCTGGGCCAGTTGCACGATTTCGAGGAGATCTTCGACGGCACGACCATGGCCGCGCGCCTGACCGACGATGCCGTCGTCGCTGGCGTCGAGATCGGCTTCGGCGAAGTCACAGCGATTTCCGGCAATGGGCCCTTCGAGATCGAGACCGCCGACGGCGAGCGCCATACGGCGCGATCCCTCGTGGTTGCGACCGGCATGAGCAAGGGCAAGCTCGGCCTTCCCGGCGAGGAAGAATATGAAGGGCGGGGCCTGTCCCACTGCGCGAACTGCGATGGCCCGCTCTATGCCGGCCAGCCGGTGATCATCGCCGGCGCCACCGGCTGGGCGCCGTACGAGGCCGCCGTCCTCGTGGGCATCGCCGGCGAGATCACCATGCTCGGCACGCCGACCGGCCCGGTACCGGAAGGCGTCACCGCCCGGCCGGGGCGCATCGTCGGCCTCGAAGGCAGCAATGGGCTTGAGGCGGTCACGGTCGAAAACGACGGTCAGCGAGACCGCATTCCGACAAATGCGGTGTTCGTTTACGAGGGCCGGTCTCCCGCTGCGGAATTCCTGCCGGATTCGCTTGCACGCGACGCCACGGGGCATATCGTTGTGGACGAGGCGGGCCAGACCGCCCAGTCGCTGGTGTTCGCCGCCGGCGACGTTCGGTCCGGCTCCAAGGAATACCTGGCCAACGCCATCGCGGACGGCCAGCGCGTCGCCAAGTCGATTGTCGCGGCGTTGAACAAGTAGCGTGGAGGGAAACGAACATGCGCATCTTCAATCCGAGCTTCGGCATGGCCGCCGCCGGTCCTGCCAAGGTGACCTTGCAGCCCGTCAACTGGGCGACGGACGCCATCGCCCTGATATCCAACTCGAAGCCGAATGCCCGCGAGCTGCTGGAAGGCGTCCGCGCCATGCTGGGCGCGCACCGGCCGGTCGACAATATCCACTTCCATGCCAAGAACAGCGCCAGCCAGCCGGCGCCGAAGGAACTGATCGAGAAGGTCGCGAAGAACTACAAGGCAGCGCTACTAGCCTTAGGGGATTGAGGAAGCTGTTCATCGTGGAGTTTCCACGACAGCCTCGAACTCGAGAAGCTCGGCATCACCGCTTTCGTGATCGCCACTGAGACTTTCAAACCGCTGGTCCTGGCGCAGGCGAAAGCCCGCAAGGTCGAGGCGCGCATGATCGTGGTCAAGCATCCCGTCGGCGGCCTCAACGCCGAAGAGCTGCGGGAACGTATAGAAGCAGCGACCAAGGGACTGACCGAGGCCACAGGCAAATGAAGGACATCGCCGAACAGGAAGTGATCGACATCGGCGACATGGATGTCGAGGCCTTCAACGAGTACGCCAACGAACAGGGCTGGAGCGACGGCATGCCGCTGTTCGTGCCCACCGAGGCGAAAGTGGCGAAGTTCGTCGAGACCGTGCGCGGCGACAACCGCCCCTACCCGCCGGTGCCGCCGCGCCAGGTCGTTCCGACGCTGCAGGCACTGGCGGCAAATGCCGTCATGGCCGGCTGCAAGCCCGAATACTTCCCGGTCGTGACCGCCGCCCTGCGCGGCGTGCTCGACCCGGAGTACAATCTCCACGGTACGCTCGCGACGACGCACTCCTGTGCGCCGATGGTCATGGTGAGCGGCCCGATCCGGCACGAGCTCAACATCAACTGCGGCACCAACTGCTTCGGCCAGGGTCGCCAGGCCAATGCCACGATTGGCCGCGCGCTCGGGCTGATGCTGCTGAACGTCGCCGGCGCCAAGCCGGGCGAAATGGACCGCTCGACCCAGGGCAATCCCGCCAAGTTCACCTTCTGCTTCGGCGAGAACGAGGAGGAGAATCCCTGGGCGCCCTATCATGTGCAGCGCGGCTTCGCGCCGACCGACTCGGTCGTGACGGTGATGTCGGGCGAAGGCCCGCATAACCTCAACGACCATGGTTCGACCACCGGCGACGGGCTGCTGACCACCTTCGCGGGCGGCATGTCCAACCCGGGCTCCAACACGATCTACGGCAAGGGCCCGATGTTCGTCATCATCGGTCCCGAGCATGCCGCGACCCTGAAGCGCGACGGTTTCACGATCGACAGCATCCGCGAGGAGCTGTGGAAGCGCTCGCGAGTCCATCTCTCGCGCGTCTCGAAGGAAAACCTCGTGACGTACGAGACCACCGGCCACAAGCCGGACGGTGACTGGCTGTCGATCGGCCGCGATCCGAAGGACATCCACATCACGGTGGCGGGCGGTGCGGGCAAGCATTCGGCGTTCATCCCGTCGTTCGGCGGCACCACCGTCGCCTGCACGCGCATCGCCCGATGAGCGACCCGTCGTGAACGAGTGGTGCGGCTGGCCGGTCGTCGACGAATCGACGGCCTGGGAGAACGCACAGCAGATCCTGGCGGAGGCCGAACTCTCGGACGGCCTCCCGCTGGTCCCGCCCACGCAGAGGCGGCTCGACGCCATGATCGCCGGTATCGCCGGGCGGGCGGACTCCCTCGGAATGATGCCGCCGATGTTCGGCGACATCACGCCCGAGTCCGTCGCCTACCAGTGCGTGATCGCGGGCTGCCTGCCGGCCGAACTGCCCGTCGTCCTGGCGGCGGCGCAGGCCATGCTCGAACCGGACTTCAATCTCCTCGGCATCGCCACGACCACCGGCAGTGCCGCGGTCGCGCTCTGCCTCCACGGCCCGATTGTCCGCACGCTGGGCGTCAACGCGCTGACCAACACGATCGGTCCCGGCACCCGCGCCAACGCCTGCATCGGCCGCGCCCTGCAGCTCTGCCTGCGCAACATCGGCGGCGCCAGATCGGACACGGGCGACATGGCGACGATGGGCCAGCCCGCCAAGTACACGCTGTGCTTCGCCGAGAGGAACGACGGTCCCTTCCCCACCTTCACCGAACGCCACGGCCTCAGCAAAGACGAGAGCGCCCTCACGGTGATGGGCATTTCAGGCACCGCCGAGGTGCTGCCCGGCGATGGAGAAGGCGCCACGCCCGCGGCGATCCTCGACCCGGTCGTTGCCGGCATGCAGGCCGAGATCGCGATGTCGGGCCAGAGCCGAAAGAGCGGGCGCGGCGAACAGGTCCTTCTCCTGCCGCTCGAACTGGCCGAGAAGATCGCGCGGCACGAGGGTTGGGACATCAGGCGCGTCCAGCAATACCTGTTCGACCAGGGCAAGGACGTCGCCGCCTCCCCGGAGGCGATCCATCCGATCGTGACCGGCGGCGCCGGCTACAAGATGGCCTATCTGCCGATCTGGGGCGGCGGCTCGCAGATGGTGATGCGTAAGCTCTGACCGCAGTCGCCAGCCCGGCGGGCCCCGCTACTTCAGCAGCCTGCGGACGAGCCCGTAGAACAGCCACATGCCGAAGCCCCAGAGGGCATAGACGATCGGCACCACCACAACCCCCGGCAGCCGCCAGCCGCCGCCGATCGGTGCACCCTTGATCGGCAGGACGACGAACCAGTTCACCGCCAATACCAGCGTGATCGCGAACAGGATCCAGCCCAGGGCGCCTTTCAGGATGCCGGGCAGGCGTGCGACGACGAAGGCGCCGAGGGCACCCCAAAGACCTCCCCAGAAGGCTTGCGACGCGATGGTCGGGATGCCCCAAGGCGGCACCGGCCGCATGCTGTAGAGACTGGGCCGGCCGAAGCCGAGTTCCGCAGCGGCGTAGAAGCCCCACTGGTGAAACACCAGCACGCTCAGCACGCCGGCGACAAATCCCGCAACCGCCATCCGCCAGAATTTTGCCATCACGTCACCCGTCCAGGCCACCGCTCGCGCCATGGATGCGCCTGCTCGAGCTGGGCAGCCAGTGACAACAAGGTGGCTTCGGCACCGTAGCGTGCCACGAAATGCATGCCGATCGGCAGGCCGTCTTCGGTCCACTCGAGCGGTACCGACATGGCCGGCACACCGGCGGCATTGCAGACCGAGGTGAAGGCCACCATCGGCGCGAGCCCGGCCTCGTATTCCTCCAGAGTGCCGTCCATGCGCACGGTGCCCAGCGGCAGCGACGGGCGGGCAATCGTCGGCGAGAGGAGAATGTCGAACCTCTCGAAGAAGGCGCCGAGTTGCCGGCCGGTGCGATGGAAGGTCTGCACCGCGCGGATATAGTCGTGGGCGCTGATCCTGCCTCCCTGCTCCGCATAGAGCTGCGTTACTGGCTCCAGATCGCCAGGACCCGGCACGCGGCCATTGGCACGCACCTGGATGTTGGTGAAGGTGTTGGCGCACATCACGGTTCCGAAGGCGATGCCGGTCGCGACCGGATCGTAATCTGGCACCGCCTCTTCGACGTGATGACCGAGCACTTCCAGGCGCTTCGCCGCCTGCTCGACAGCCGCGACCAGAGCCGGATCCATCGTCTCCCAGCCGACCGGCTTGCGCAGGAAGGCGATGCGCAACCGCGCCGGGGACCGTCGCGTCGCCTCGAGGAAGGAGCCTTCGGCCTCGGGCGCGCGATAGGGATCGCCCGGTTCGCCGCCCGCGAGCGCTTCGAGCAGGGCCGCGCTGTCGCGCACGGAAATCGAGACGCAGAGCTGGGCGCCCGCCCCGGCGAGGGTCTCGCCGATCGGCGCCAGGCTGATACGGCCACGCGAGGGCTTCAGCCCGAACAGGCCACACAGCGAGGCCGGGATACGGATCGACCCGCCGCCGTCGGTCGCGTGCGCCATCGGCAGCGCGCGTGCCGCCACCACCGCTGCCGACCCGCCGGAGGAGCCGCCGGGCGACAGGTCGGCGCGCCACGGATTGACCGTGGCGCCGCCAAAGGCGGGCTCCGTGGTCGGTGCGAGCCCGAACTCGCTGGTGTTGCTGCGGCCCGCGATCACGAGGCCAGCGCGACGCATGCGCGCCACCGCCGCGCTGTCATGCAAGGCCACCGGTTCCTTCGCGAAGAAGCGCGAGCCGACCGTGGTCGGCGTGCCGGCGCAATCGGCCATCAGCTGCTTCACGACGAAGGGAATGCCGTGGAATGGCCCGTCGCCCGCCGCCGCGATCGACTTCCCGAGCAGCTCGTCTTCGTAGAAGTCGGTGATGGCGTTCAGTTCGACATTGGCCTCACGGAGGCGCGCCAAGGTGGCGTCAAGTACCTCGCGCACGCCGATCTGGCGGCTGCGGACCAGCTCCGCGACGGCCAGTGCATCACGTGTCGCGAACAGGTCTTCCAACGGTCAGTTCCGCCAGCGCTCGAGGTTCGCCGCCACGAAGGCGTCGTCGTGCAGCTCGGGATAGGTCGCGTAGAGCCGGTCGATCCCTTCGCTCTGGCCGGCGCTGAGCTTCTCATGCGGATCGAGGCATTCGACCGACTGGAGCAGCCCCTGCCGCCGCAGGATCTCGTGGCAGCCCGGAATGCAGCCCGCGAAATCATGGTCGACGTCGAACACGACGCTGTTGCAGTCCGTCACGAAGGAATCCAGCGCCAGTATCTCGGGCGGGATCGCGCCGTTCGAGACGGAAAGTTTCAATTTCTCCAGCATCTTCACGGCGCCACGGGTCCAGACGCTCCAGTGGCCGAGCAGCCCGCCCTGGAAGCGCAGAGTCACCTCGCGGTTGCCGGTGCGCACGACCATCGGCGTAACAAGATCGGCCACGATGTGATCGTCGTTGCCGGTGTAGAGGGTGATGCGCTCCTCGGCGTGCGCCGCCGCGATGCCGAAGCAGACGTCGAGCGTGCGGTAGCGGTTGAACGGCGCCACCTTGATCGCCACGACATTGTCGATCGCGGCGAAGCGGGCCCAGAATTCGCGCGACAGCTTGATGCCGCCCACCGCCGTCTGCAGGTAGAAGCCAATCAGCGGCATCTCCTTCGCGACCGCGGTGCAATGCTCGATCAGCTCGTCCTCGCTGACGCCCTTCAGCGCCGCCAGCGACAGCAGCACCGCGTGATAGCCGAGCGATCGCGCCGTGCGCGCTTCCTCGACCGCCTGCGCCGTCTTCCCGACGGCGCCCGCGATCATGACCAAGGGCCGGTCGGTCCAGTCGCGCGCCGTCTCGATGGCGAGTTCCAGGACCGGGCGATAGAGCCCGACCTCGCGGATGGCGAACTGCGTGGAATGCACACCCACCGCCAGCCCGCCGGAGCCGGCATCGAGATAGTAGCGGCTGAGCGCGCGCTGCGACGGCCGGTCGAAGTTGCGGTCGGTGTCGAGCGCCAGCGGATGCGCGGGGATGACGGTGCCCTGCCGCAGCAGGGACAGAACCGGCGCCGGAAGTTCGCGCCAGTGGAGGGCCTTGTCGGTGCTCATGCCTGCATCCTATCCCAATTCAGGGCCCGCGAGAGCGAAGACGTGCGAAGGATCGTCCAGTCCCTTGGCGGTGCCCAGGGTCATCCGCATGTAGCCTCGGGGCGAAGTCGCTCCCTGCCCCTGGAGCCAGGCGCGGACGGCTTGATGCGCCTCCGGCACGTCGATGATGAACGGTCCCGGCGCGGCCGAGGCTGCTCGCGAGATCAGCGTCAGGGCGATGGCCTCGCGGTCGGCCACGACCGGTCCCAGCGACGTCGCCACCCGGCCTTCGCGGCCCAGCACGAAGCCCACGATCTTGCCGCCCACGTCTTCGGCCAGCCAGGCGCGGCCGGGCTGACGCAAGGCCAGGTGCATCAGGATGGACGGGCGTTCCATGCCAGTGAGCGGCCGGTCGTATACTGCCAGCCGCGGCAGGTCGGCGGGCGTGATCGGCCGGATCGTGACGCCGGGCGGCGGCGCGACAGCCTCGGCCTTGACCCCGTCAAAGTGCCAGCGCGCGATAGGATAAAGGTCTCGAAAACCGAGCGTCAAGTAGATCGGCCGCCCCTGCTCCGTCGCATCGAGGCCGGCGACGGCGTCCGCCGCACGAACCTCTTCGATGCAGCGTTTCAGCAGGCTGGTGCCGACGCCGCCCCGGCGACGCTCCTTCGTCACCAGCACCATGCTGATCCAGGCGAGCTTCTGGCCAAGCGGCAGGATCAACGAACTTGCCTGCCACGTTCCGTCCGGCACCGTGCAGCCGAAGCCGCGTCCGGCGCCCAGCATGAATCGCCAGTCGGCGACGTTCTGGTTCCAGCCTGCCTCGATCGACAGCGGCCACACCGCGTCGCTCTGCTCGGGATCGATCGGCTTGACGTCCAACGCGTCAGTACTTGCCATCGCGCACCTCGTAGTGCGTGGGCTTGTTCAGAGTGGCCATGTCGCGTTCCAGCCAGTCGGTGGTCCACTCGATCATCTTCGAGAGCGGCACGCTGGGGGGCCCGAATTCCTTTTCCATGCGCCTTGCATCGTTCAGCCAGCCGGTCGGGGCCTCCTTGCCCGTGAGCGTCGGTGTCTTGCCCAGCAACTTGCCGAACTCCGCCGCCAGCCAGCGGATCTCGATCGTCTCCAGCCCGGTGACGTTGATCGGTGTCGTGGGCGTGGTTGCGCGCGCGAGGCAGCGCAGCGCGACGGAATTGGCATCGCCCTGCCAGATGACATTCACATGGCCCATCGACAGGTCGATCGGCTCGCCGTCTCGCACCTTGCGGCCAACGTCGTGCAGGACGCCGTAGCGCATGTCGATCGCATAGTTGAGACGGAACAGCCGGCCGGGCGTGCCGTGGCGCGCCGAAAAGTACTCGAACATGCGTTCGCGGCCGACGCAGGAATTCGCATAGTCGCCGGAGGGTGGCACCGGCGGCGCCTCCTCCGTCGCTCCGCCGCTGTCGACCGGCACGAACGGGTAGACGCATCCCGTCGAGAAGGCGACGATGCGCGACTCCTTGAACACCTCGGCGACCATCGCCGGCACCTGCACGTTCATCGCCCAGGTGAGCGGCACGTCGCCGGTTGCCCCGAACTTGCGGCCCGCCATGAACACGACGTTGTCGGCCTTTGGCAGGCTTTCCAGCGCCGCCCGGTCCAACAGGTCGGCCGATATTGGCTCGACACCCGCCTTCTGCAGCGCCTCCCGCACGCCCGGCTCGCTGAAACGCGCCACGCCCATCACGCGCTTGGAAGGCGCAGCGCGCTTGGCCATGCGCGCCAGAGTCGGGCCCATCTTGCCACCGACGCCCAGGACGAGAATGTCGCCCGGCGTCGCCGCCAGATCAGCCACCAGTTCGGCGGACGGGGCGGTCATGAAGTCCTCGACGGCTGCGACGCTGTCGAAGCGAGCCGGAAGGTTGGTACTCATTTCTTGCCTCCAGGATGGGCCGGAACCAGGCGTTCACGCGGAGCGTCGGGCATCGACCGAAGCGCCGCGAAGTCGAGATCGACACCGACCGCGAAACCCGGGCACCCGAGCGATCCCAGGGCCAGTGCGCCGTCCCTGACCTTGAGCCGCGCCGGCCTGCCCGGCTGCCGCTCGTAGAGATCGGGATGTGCGGCCACGAAGGCATTCTGTTCGCCCTCGGAGGCCGACGACATGCCGTCGATGAAGTGATGCGCGTTGCGCTCGACATGCGTGAGGCCGAGCAGCGACACCAGTGCCAGGTCCTGCTGCACGCTGACGCCGGGCTGCGTCGTCAGATCCTCGGCCGACATGAAATAGCCGGGCCCGAGTCTGGCGACGCGCGCGGCGTTCAGGATCGACTTGTAGAAGCCCTTGCAATTCTTGGTCGAAACGCCGGCATAGCCGAGCTTCAGCGCCTCGGGGAAAGTCGACAGCTCGCCATCGGACTCGTCGACGATGACCGGACGGTATTTGGCCAATGCCGTCACCGGCCGGCTGAGCGCCGCCTGGCGCTTGATCGGCTGCTCGATGAACAGCGTCGCCTTGACCATCTTCGCGAGCGCCGGCGTCTCCTCGACCTTGCGCCACAGTTCCACGATGCCGTCGACATCGTCGTACTGCTCGTTTCCATCGAAGGTAACCTTGTAGTCGCCCGCTCCGGCGTCGAGCACGGACGCAATGCGCGTCAGCCGGTCGAGGTCGGCCCTGACGTCGCCGCCGACCTTCAGCTTGTAGTAGCGGCCGCGATAGTAGGAGACGACCTCTTCCAGCGTCTCCGGCAGCCCGTCATTCACGCGCTCCGCGGCGGGACGCTCGGCTTTCGTCAGCGGATCGACCAGGCCCACCGTGTGACGCAGATCGATCGACGGGCGTGGCTTCAGCCCCTTGAGGAAGCCCGAGAGATGATCGCCGTCGATATCGGGCGTCAGATCGGTCGCTGAGATACCCGGCACATTGGCCGTGATCATCTGTGCAAAGGACTGCCCGGTCGCCTTGCCAAGTCCATCGACGATCGCGCGGTCGAGCAACGCCGGCCCATAGGAGGCGACCAGCGGATTGAGGCCGAGCTCGGCGCCGCGCGCGATCTGCTGACGATAGTTCCCGGCATAGAGGCCGAACGGCGTATCGAAGCCACGTGCGGTGTAGTGGTCGATGGCGAGGTGCAGGGCCTGGCGGAGCTGGTCGAGATTCTGGGCGTCGGAGAAGTCCGGGCTCTTTTCGAACCACTTGGCGCCTAGCGCCTCGGCGGCGACGCCCTCGCTGGTACGGCCATCCTCCAGCGCAATGCGCACACGGATGATCGCCTGGATGCCCTGCGTCACGGTGATGACGCCGAAGCGGAACGGCAGGCGCAGGCGGTGGTCGCGCTCGAAGCGGTCGACCGCCTCAACCTTCACTTTCATGCAGTTTGCTCCAGCAGACCTTGAACATAGCCGATCATGCGCGCCGCGCAGGTCGGACCGTCGGGCTCGTAGACGAAGGGTTCCATGGCGATCCAGCCATCATAACCGGTGTCGCGCAGCGCCTCGACCACCTGGGCGAACTTGTCGGCGCCCTCGCCCGGCCCGCGCTTGTTGCGGTCGTTGAACTGGACGTGCGCCATCAGCCCGGTGGGCATCCAGCGGCGGACGGCATCGGCGACCGGCTCCTTCTCTTCCAGGCTGGAGGCCAGCGTGTCGATCATCAGCCGGAACGCTGGGCTGCCGATGCGCCGGACGACAGCTTCGGCCTCGGCCAGCGTATTGACGAAACTGCAATCCGGTCGCGCCAGCGGCTCCAGGCAATAGACCACACCGGCCTTCTCCGCAGTGGCGGCAGCGGCGGCCCAGGCTTCCTCGACCCGCTTCGCGTCATCCGGTTGGGCCACGCGGCGCTGCGCGGGCGACCCATGAACGAGATAGGCGCCCCCCAGTTCAGCGCACAGTTCGATGGACGACAGCATCACATCGACACTGCGCCGCCACACCACCCGATCCTCGGTGGAGATCGACAAGCCCGCCGGCGCTGCCAGGAGCCAGTGGAGCCCGCTCACCTCCACGCCGGCGTCGGCACAGGCCCGGCGCACGGAAGCACGCCCGGCGGCTGGCATGCGCCATGCATCGTCGCCCAGGGTGAAGGGCGCGACTTCCAGCCCTTCGTAGCCGAGCGCCGCGGCCAGAACGCATTGGCGCTCGAACGACAACTCGCGGATGACTTCATTGCAGAGGGAAAGCTTCACGGACGAACCTCGCCTTGACGGGCAAATGCGCGTTCGCCAGTCTCATCGCATGGGGGCACATGATATCAGCGGGATGAAAGCGATGAACAGTTTCATCGCTCGGCGCGCATGACGAAATTCGGCGCCATGGCCAACCGCTACTGGCCGACGCTCGCCCTCTTCGCCTTCCTGCTGGCGAGCTGGCAGGCCGCCGTCACCTTCGGGAACATCCGCGAGTATCTCCTCCCCGCCCCGCTTTCGGTCTGGAACGCGCTCTGGCACGGCGACACGGTCTGGTGGCCCCACCTCTGGACCACGACCCTCGAGATCATCGGCGCCTTCCTGATGGCCGCCGTGGTCGGGGTGGCGCTGGGCGTCGCGATCGCCTGGTCGCCCATTCTCGCCAACGCGCTCGTGCCGTTCCTCGTGTTCGTAAACACCCTGCCCAAGGTGGCGATCGCGCCTTTGTTCCTGATCTGGATGGGCTACGGCATCTTCCCCAACATGCTGATGGGCGCGCTGATCGGCTTCTTCCCGGTGGTCATCAATACCGCCGTCGGCCTGTCGCAGGTCGAGCCGGACATGCTCGATCTCGGCCGCGTCTTCAACGCGCCGAAATGGAAGATCTTCGTCAAGATCCGTATCCCCAACGCCCTTCCCTACATCCTGAGCGCGCTGAAGATCACCGCGACCGCCGCGGTGGTGGGCGCGATCGTCGGCGAGTTCGTCGCCTCCCAGCGCGGCCTGGGCTACGTGATCGTGACCACACAGAGCAGCATGAACACCTCCGTGGCGTTCGCCGCCCTGGTCTGGATTTCCGTCGTGGGCCTCTTGCTCTACGGCGCCGTCGTATTGCTGGCGCATCTCTGGGCCCCGTGGGCCGAGGGCGTCGATTGAGTTCGGGGAAGGGAAAAGGGAGACCGTCATGACTCGCACACTGTCGCTTGCGCTGGCCGCGTTGCTGGCCACGTCCGGCGCCGCCTCGGCGCAGGAAAAGTTCACCTTCGCGCTCAACTGGTTCGCGGTCGGCGACCATGCCGCCTATTGGGTCGCCCTCGACAAGGGCTACTACAAGGCCAAGGGGCTCGACGTGACGCTCGAAAACTCCAAGGGATCGGGCGATTCGATCGCCAAGGTCGATACCGGCCGCGCCGATGCGGGCCTCGCCGATGCCGCCGTCGTCATCGCCTCGATTGGCCGCGGCACGACCATCAAGACCGTCGGCATGGTGTTCGACAAGACGCCGCTCAACATCTTCAGCCTCAAGGAGAAGCCGCTCGCCAAGCCCAAGGACCTGGAAGGCAAGACGCTCGCCGCCCCTCCTGGCGATTCGCAGCGCCAGATGTTCCCGGCCTTCGCCAAGGTGAACGGCATCGATGCGGCCAAGGTTACCTGGGTGAACATCGAGCCCGCCGCCAAGATCGCCGCCGTGGCCGAGAAGCGCGTCGACGGTGTCGGCGACTACAGCACCGGCCTGCCGCTCTACGAGAAGGCTGCCGGCAAGGGCAATGTCGTGATGATGCCGTGGGCCGATTTCGGCTTCGACATGTACTCGATGTCGATCATCGCCAGCGCCAAGACGATGAAGGACAGGCCCAAGGCTCTGAAGGACTTCCTCGAAGCCTCCTACATGGGCTGGCGTGACGTCATGGCCGACCCGAAGGCCGCGATGGAGATCCTGAAGAAGCGCGTGCCCGAGGTCGACGTCGAGGTGATGACCCCCAACATGATGATCGGCCTCGGCCTGATGAAGACCGACCGCTACGCCAAGAACGGCATCGGCTGGATCGACGAGAAGAAGATGTGCGACTCGGTCGATCTCGTGAACGCCTACATGGGTCTGCCGAAGAAGGTCGAGTGCAAGAATGTCTACTCGACCGAGTTCTTCACCAAGGTCGCGATGCCGAACTGATCCGGGCAGTCGCGTCGCGTGGCAAAGGGACTGATCGACCTCGACCGGGTCGGCATGACGTATCAGGCGGCGAGCGGCCCGGTTGAGGCCCTCGCCGGCATTTCCGCCTCGATCGGGGCCGGCGAGTTCGTCTCGCTGGTCGGCCCGAGCGGCTGCGGAAAGTCGACCCTGCTGCGCATCGTGGCGGGGCTGCGTCCGGCCACGACAGGGACCATCACCGTCGCCGGCCGCACCGTGACGCAGCCGATCCCGGACATCGGCATGGTGTTCCAGGCGCCGATCCTGCTGAAATGGCGGTCCATCCTGGAGAACGTGCTGCTGCCGGCCGAGCTGGCCGGAAAGGACCCTCGCTCGCTGCGGTCACGGGCAGGGCAGCTCCTCGACATGGCCGGCCTCGGCGGCTTCGGCGCCAAGCTGCCGCGCGAACTGTCGGGCGGCATGCAGCAGCGCGCCGCGCTGTGTCGTGCCCTGCTACTCGACCCGCCGCTCCTGCTGATGGACGAGCCGTTCGGCGCGCTCGACGCCATGACGCGCGACGACATGGCCCTGGAGCTCCTGCGCATCTGGGGCGAGCAGGACGTCGCCCGCGAGGCCCGCAAGACCGTCCTGTTCGTCACCCACTCGATCCCGGAGGCGGTCTTCCTGTCCGATCGCGTGATCGTCATGTCGGCGCGTCCCGGTCGCATCGCTGCGGACCTGCGAATCGACCTGCCGCGACCCCGCACCGTGGAACTGCGGGCGACGGAGGCGTTCGGCAAGCTCAACCTCGAGATTTTCCGCGCCCTGACGGGCAAGACCGTCGTGGGCGCGGCTCTTTAGGGCGTTGGCGCGGCCCGCCCTGCCTGATAAGACGCGGGCGAAATAGCAGGAGCAGACATGGCCAACGCCGCCACCCCGATCAAGAGCGCCGCCAAGGGCATCAGCGCAGACGCCAGGGCCTTCGACTGGGAAGACCCGTTCTTCCTCGACGACCAGCTGACCGAGGACGAGATCGCCATCCGCGACGTCGCGCGCGACTACTGCCAGGACAAGCTGATGCCGCGCGTCCTGCTGGCCAACCGCAACGAGAAGTTCGATCGCGAGATCATGAACGAGTTCGGCGCGCTCGGCCTGCTGGGCTCGACGCTCCCCGAGAAGTACGGCTGCGCCGGCGCCAACTACACGACCTACGGCCTGGTCGCCCGTGAAGTGGAGCGCGTCGACTCCGGCTACCGCTCGGCGATGAGCGTCCAGTCCTCGCTGGTCATGCATCCGATCTACGCCTACGGCAGCGAAGAGCAGCGCATGAAGTATCTGCCCAAGCTCGCCACCGGCGAATGGGTCGGCTGCTTCGGCCTCACCGAGCCCGACCACGGTTCCGATCCCGGCGGCATGAAGACCCGCGCCGTCACGGTCCCCGGCGGCTTCAAGCTGTCCGGCTCCAAGATGTGGATCACCAACTCGCCGATCGCCGACGTGCTGGTGATCTGGGCCAAGCTCGACGGCGGCGCGATCCGTGGCTTCATCCTCGAGCGCAGCTGGAAGGGCATCGAGACGCCCAAGATCGAGGGCAAGTTCAGCCTGCGCGCCTCGGTGACGGGCGCCATCATGCTCGAAGACGTCTTCGTGCCGGTCGAGAACATGATGCCCAACGTCGCCGGCCTCGGCGGTCCGTTCGGCTGTCTGAACAACGCCCGCTACGGCATCGCCTGGGGCGCCATGGGCGCCGCCGAATTCTGCTGGAAGCAGGCGCGCAACTACACGATGGAACGCAAGCAGTTCGGCCGGCCGCTGGCTGCCACCCAGCTGATCCAGAAGAAGCTCGCCGACATGCAGACCGAGATCGCGCTGGGCCTCCAGGCCTGCCTGCGGGTCGGCCGCCTCAAGGACAAGGGCCATGCCCAGCCCGAGATGATCTCGCTGATCAAGCGCAACAACTGCGGCAAGGCGCTCGACATCGCCCGCGTCGCCCGCGACATGCACGGCGGCAACGGCGTCTCGGACGAGTATCACGTGATCCGTCACGCGATGAACCTCGAGGCCGTGAACACCTACGAAGGCACGCACGACGTCCACGCGCTGATCCTCGGCCGCGCGATGACCGGTATCCAGGCGTTCAGCTCCGGGGCCTGACCCCATCGTGCCACTGCCACCCCCCGGCGACATCGCGATCGTCGTCGCCGGGGCGCTGGCGGCCGGATTCGTCAATGGATTGAGCGGCACCGGCTATGCACTGGTGGCGCTGGGCTTCTGGCTGCAGGCCATGTCGCCCCTCACGGCCGCGCCCCTCACCGCCCTGTGCGGCGTCGCCGGCCACATCCAGTCTCTTCCCCGCATCTGGAGCGGCGTGCGCTGGTCGCGGCTGTGGCCGATGCTGTCGGCCGGCATCGTCGGCGTGCCGGTGGGCACGCTCCTGCTCAATCATCTGGAGCCGAGACCTCTCAAGGTCGGCGTCGGCGTCCTGCTGATCGTCTACAGCACCTGGATGGCCATCGTGCGCCGGCCGCCGATCATCACGGGCGGCGGCCGGCCAGCTGACGCGGCCGTGGGCCTCATCGGCGGCGTGATGGGCGGCATGGCGAGCCTCAGCGGCCCGGCGCCCGCGATCTGGGCGCAGTTGCGTGGCTTCGGCAAGGACGAGCAGCGCGGCGTCAACCAGCCCTTCAACATGAGCGTGCTGTTCCTGGCCCTCGTCTCGGCCGGCATTGCGGGCTTTCTCGACCGGACGTTTCTGATCTGGGCGGTTATCACCGTGCCGACGACACTGATCGGCGCGCGGATCGGATTGGCACTCTATGGCCGCATCAACGATGCCCAGTTCCGCCGCATCCTGCTCGGCCTGCTCTGCCTCTCGGGCCTGACGCTGATCGCGACCTCCCTGAGATAGAGCCGGCTTAACGTGAATTTCTTGGCAATCTCTCAAGCGCTCGCTCGACAATCTCGCGATCGAGCACCCGATCTTGCGGCCAAATAGTGGATAACACCGGCTCTGACGACCGCCTGAGTAGGAAATCGAAGACTTCGGAAGGCGTTTCGTCGTAGTCGAAAGTAATGACGGGGCCTGGAACCTGTTTGATGAATGGCGCCAATATCTGAATCGCTTCAGCCCAGGGGAGGAGGCGCCCGGCTTTCTTCAAGTCAGGGCGGCGACGCAAGAGGTTCTCCCCGGCGAGGATGAACCAGTCCACGGGAGTAGCCACCAACGGAGCACCGTCCGGCCAAATCATGGCGGAGGTCATCTGTCCCTCGACTTCGAGAAACTGAATTCGCGGTACGAACTTGGTGTCCCCTACGCTCTGTTGACGTGCATCCCTCTCGAAATTCCAGCGCCATGCCTGAAGAACCGTGGCACTGGGCAGAGTGCGAAGATGAGAGCGGTGCTCAGGCGTCTCGAGGAGAATGTCGTAGGCCGATTCGTTTCCAGCATTCCATCCGGACATTAGTACTTTCGCGTCGTACTCACCCTTGCCCATCCCTTTCCACTGGGGATCGTCAACAACGAGATCGAATGCCTGCACGAGAGCAGAGACTTCGATTTCCGCTTCCATAATGAAGTAGCTAGGTCGAAAGTAGTTTATGTTGAACGCGATAGGATAAAGTTCTCCCTCTTCATCATCTCGCGCGTCGACCCATTCGAAGCTGAAATAAGCCCCGGTGTCTTCGTTGCTATAAGCCACATGCCCGGCCTCGGCGTCATAGAAGCGCCGATCCTGAAAATAGGCTTCGAAGTCCCTCTTCCCTACGGCACCCTTGCGCGGCCTCAAGAAAAGATCGTAGCTCAAGATAGAAAGTCCAAGCAGCCGCCTTCGCGCAGAATCTCCTCAAGGCCGGGCGCGTCTTTGGCGATGGCGAACTTGGCGCGGATCTCCGCCAGGGAGCGCGCGTGGTACTTCTGCGGCTCCTGCGTCCACTCCGCGCCGCCAAGGCTCATCGTGAAGCTCTTGTCGCCACGTCCGATCGCGGCCGCGTTGGCCGCCGACCAGGGCAGGAACAGTCCGCCGACCTCCTGGGTCAGAAGCGGCTTCAGCGTCGGCGCGAGGGCCTGAAGCGACTCGAAGTCCCCTTTCGCCTCAGGCGAAAGCATGCGCTGAAGCCACGCCATCACCTTCGGTGCCGAGGCCCGCATAATCGCGCCCGGCGTGGGATCGGTCGCGGCCTCGTAGAGCTGTCCCCACAGGCCGAAATCGGCCATCGCGGGACGGCCGCCCAGCAGGAAGGGCCTCGACGCCAGATGCGCATCGATCAGACCCAGCGCCTTCGCGAACGAGGCCTCGATCAGCGGCTGGGTCTTGTCGTTGGACCCCACGAAACCCAACCGTCCCATCATGCGCTCGGCCACCGCCGTGCGCGCCTGCGCGACGGCGAGCGTGCCCTGCGCCCCCATCATCTGCTGGGCGATGCGCTCGGCGGTCGACCAGACATCGGGCTGGTAGCGCCAGCGATAGTGGAACATCCATTTGTTGCCCCACTCGTCGCCATACTCCTCCAGAAGCGCGGAGACGAAGGCGAGCGCAGGGTCTGCAGGGGTAACGGAAGGCTTGGGATGCGACGCCTCGAAGAGCTCGAGAATCGGAGTCGAATCCTGGATGCCCTCGCCCTCCGGCGTCACGACCAGCGGCACGAGCGGCAGCTTGGCGTATTTCTGGAACTCCGACTGGACCGCTGGCGACCTCGGAATCCATTCGTGGTTCAGCTTCTTGTAGCGGAAGAAGGAACGCACCTTCACCGAATAGGGCGAAAGCTCGGAGCCGTAGATCCTGTAGGTCATGGCACTCTCAGATCCAGCGTTTGCGCTTCAGCCACAGGAAGATGGCGATCACGATGACGCCGACCATCACCCAGAAGAACTCGTAGCCGTACTTCCACCCCAGCTCGGGCATGTTGCCGTCGTTGCGGTCGAAGTTCATGCCGTAGACGCCCGCGAGGAAACTCAGCGGCATGAAGAACACGGTGATGACCGCCAAGGTCTTCATGACCTCGGACATGCGGTTCGACGAGTCCATGAGGTAGATTTCCATCAGACCATTGGCCATTTCCCGGTAGCTCTCCACCAGATCGAGCACCGCAACGGCATGATCGAAGCAGTCGCGCAGGTAGGTGCGGGTTTCGGGCATGATGAAGGGCACGTCCGGCCGCATCACCGCCAGCACCGTCTCGCGCTCGGCCCACTGGATGCGATGGAAGGCGACGAGCGCCCGCCGGGCCTGATGGATATGCGCCAGCGTGTCCTTCGTCGGGTGGTCGAGCGCCTCCTCTTCCAGGTCCTCCAGATGAGTCGACAGGGCCTCGATCAGCGGGAACTTGCGGTCGACCACGAGATCGATCAGCGCATAGACGAGATAGTCGATACCGAACATGCGCAGCCGAGAGCCCGCGGTCTGCAGGCGATCGCGCACCGGCTTGAAGATGTCGGACTTCAGGTCGTGGAAGGAGATGACGTAGTTTTCGCCGAAGAAGATGCTGACCTGCTGGCTCTTCAGGACGCAGTCTTCATAGGCCGGGTCGTTCAGGACGATGAAGCCCTGCCCCTCGAAGAGGTCGAGCTTGCTGCGCTGGTTGGCGTGGAATACGTCCTCGAGCGCGAGAGGATGCAGATTGAACGCCATGCCGAGATTGCGCAGCATCTCCGAGCTCGGGCGGCCGCTTACGTCGATCCAGGTATGCCCGGGCGTGCCGAGATGGAAGCGGCACTGGTCCACTTCCACCTCGTGCAGGACTTCGACTTCGTCCGCCGTATATTCGACCAGGGTGAAGTCGAGCGCTTCGTCAGGAACCGGCGCGCGCCCGGCCAGCGTGCCGGGAGCCGTACCGGGTTTGGTATGGCGGCGGAAAAGCCCTTCCATGCGCTCACTCGCCCCCTATATCGGTCAGACTTCTTCCATCACCTGCACGTCGGGACGGCCGGCGAGATAGTCGCCGAGCTTGCGGCCGAGCTCCTTGAAATGAGGCGCAGCCCGATGGGCCTCCAGTGCCGCCTGATCCTCGTAGCGCTCGAGCATGACATAGACGTTAACGTCGGCCGTCTTGTGCAGCGCATAGAGCTTGTTGCCCGGCTCATCGGCGTGAACCTTGGCCTGAAGCGCCTTCATGGTCGCCTCGAAGTCGCCGTTGGTGCCGGGCTTGATGGTCAGTTTCGCGATGACGCCGATCATTCTCTCTCCTCCTGCCGTCTCTATTGCGGCTTCTTCTTCAAAAGATACTTGTGCTCGCCATCGCACACCAGTTCACCCTTCTGGTTGTGGATCGTGAGCTTCAATACGGCAACGCCCGTGGTGCGTCCGGATTTGAGTTCGGTCACCTCGAGCATCGGATAGAGCGTGTCGCCGACATAGACCGGCTTCAGGAAGCGCGAGGACTGCTCGAGGAATCCGACCAGCGACTCGCCCACGAAATGCGGGAAGATGCCGCCGCCGGCCGCGCCCTGAATCGCGACCTGCAGCCCGTGGGCCAGCATGTCCTGGTGTCCCAGGGCCTTGCAGTACTCGCGATCGTAGTGGATCGGATGATTGTCTCCGCTGGCGAGCTGGAAGGCGGAGAACAGCGCCTCCGTCTGGGTGCGCGAGTTGATGTAGAACTTCTGGCCGACCTCGAGATCCTCGAACCAGTGGGCCGGACCAAAGCGATGCTCGGCCGGGTCGAACGGCTTGGCCTGGTCGTCCGACATGCCTAGGCAGCCTTCGCCTTGCGGGCCATCCCGTCGAACAGATCGAGCATGCGTTCACGCCACGCATGGACCGGGTCGTCCTTCTCCAGCAGCTCGAACGAGCTTACGATGCGCGGCCACATGAAGGTGCCGGCGAGGATGTAGTCCGGGTAGGCGGCCTCGGCGCCCGACAGGAACTTCTGCTCGCGCAGCGCCCGGCGTGCCGGCTCGAGCGACGCACGGAAAGCCGCAAGTCCCTTCTCTCGGGCCTTCGCCTGGAAGGAGGCGAAGTCCTTCGTCCCCAACCGCGCACCGCGCGACTCGGCGATGTATTCCTTGTCCTCCGGCCGCACGCGATCGTAGAGGTCGCCGATGATCAGCGGGAAGATACCGGCATTGATCACCGTGTCCGTCCAGCCGTTGATGAAGCGCGCGTAGGCACGCCCGATCTCGCTCTTCAGCAACAGCCTCTCCGGGTACATGTCGTCCAGATAGACGGCGATGGCCCAGCTGTCCTTGACCGGCTTCTCACCGTCCTTGATCACCGGCACGGTCTTGGAATCGGCGAAGGCGATCTTCTCCTTTTCCGTGAAGCCCATCGGCACGCTGGTGAAGTCGAGGCCCTTGTGCGCCAGCGAAAACTTGGTCCGCCAGCAGAACGGGCTGGGACGGCGATCATCGTCGAACGCCAGGTCGTAGAGCGTGATCATGCGGGCCTCACTTGCCGTCCAGCATCTTGATGATGCCGGAGAAATCCTTGGCGCCGTTGCCGGAATTCACGAACAGGCTGAAGAGCTGTGCGGCTTCGGCACCCAGTGGCGTGCTGGCGCCGGCCGCACTGGCCGCCTGCTGGGCCAGCATCAGGTCCTTCAGCATCATCGCCGCCGTGAAGCCCGGCTGGTAGTCGCGGTTGGCCGGCGAAGTCGGAACCGGCCCCGGTACGGGGCAGTAGTTCGTCAGCGACCAGCATTGGCCCGATGCGGTGGAAGCCACGTCGAACAGCTTCTGCGCATCGAGACCGAGGCGCTTGGCCAGCATGAAGGCCTCGCTGACGGCGATCATCGACACGCCCAGGATCATGTTGTTGCAGATCTTGGCGGCCTGGCCGCCGCCGCTCGTGCCGGCAAGAACGATGTTCTTGCCCATCTTCTCGAGGATGGGCCTGGCCTTGGCGAACGACGCCTCGCTGCCGCCGACCATGAAGGTGAGCGTGCCCGCCGTGGCGCCGCCGACCCCACCCGAGACCGGGGCGTCGACCATGTCCATGCCGGCTTTCTCCGCCAGCGCCGCCACATGGCGCGCGCTCTCGACGTCGATGGTCGAGCAGTCGATCAGCAGCGTGCCCTTGGCGACGTTCGGCAGGACGTCCTTCTCGTAGACCTCCCGGACATGCTTTCCGGCAGGCAGCATGGTGACGACGATCTCCGCGCCCTTCACCGCCTCGGCGGCGGAAGCGGCCTTGTGCGCGCCCTTCTCGACTGCCGCGCTCACGGCCGCGTCCGACAGGTCGAACGCCATAACGTGGTGCTGGGCCTTTGCCAGGTTGGCGGCCATCGGGCCGCCCATGTTGCCGAGACCAATGAAGGCGATCTTCGCCATGGTTTCCTCCGTTTGCTTACTGTCGCCTCAGTCGAAGAAGAGGTCGTTGGACACCGGCTGAAAGTGTTCCTCGACCAGGGCGCGGGTGACACCGTCGATCGTCGGTGGATTCCAGTGCGGCTTCTGGTCCTTGTCGATCAGCAGCGCACGCACGCCCTCGAAAAAGTCGTGGCCTTTCTGCATGCAGCGCTGCGACATGCGGTACTCGATCGTCATCGTGTCTTCGAACGAGCGGTTGGCGCAGCGCTTGAGCTGCTCCAGCGTGATCGCCATCGAAAGCGGCGAGAGCTTCAGGAGCGCGGCGAGCTGCTTCTGTGCGAACTCGCTGTTCGACTTCTTCAGATTGGCGACGATCTCCTGCAGCGTCTCGGCCGAAAAGCAGCGATCGATCTCCGGCATGAGCGCCGGCAGCGTCTGCTCGCCGGCATCCCCCTGGAACCGGGCGATCACGGCATCGACCTTCTCGTTGGCGCGCGGGCCGGAGAGGTCGGCCGCGCCCAGCGCCGCCTGCAGATCGTCGATCTTCGCGCTCGGCACGAAGGCATGGGCGATGCCGGCCCAGACCGCGTCGGCGGCCTTGAGGCGGTAGCTGGTGAGCGCCAGGAAGGTGCCCAACGCTCCCGGCAGACGCGTCAGGAAATAGCCGCCGCCGACATCGGGGAAGAGGCCGATCGTCGTCTCCGGCATGGCGAAGAGATACTTCTCCGTCACCACCGAGTGCGAGCCGTGCGCCGACAAGCCAACGCCGCCGCCCATGTTGATGCCGTCGATCAGCGAGATCCACGGCTTGGCGTAGCGGTAGATGCGGCGGTTGACGATGTACTCGTCGCGAAAGAAGTCGCGGCGCAGGGTGCCCGAGGGATTGTCGCGCATCTCACGGTAGAGGCCGGCCACGTCGCCGCCGGCGGAGAAGGCGCGGTCGCCAGCGCCGCGCAGCACCACCGCCTTGATGGAAGAATCCTTCTCCCACTCAGGCATCACGCGCTCCATCTCGAGGATGATGCCGTGCGACAGCGAGTTGAGGACCTTCGGCCGGTTGAGCGTCATGACGCCCAGACCGTCATTCACATCGAACAGAATTTCAGCTTCGGACATTCTTCATCCCATCAACAAACGGCGCGAAATGATCACGCGCATGATCTCGTTGGTGCCTTCGAGGATCTGGTGCACGCGCAGGTCGCGGAGATAGCGCTCCAGCGGGAAATCCTTCAAGTAGCCGTATCCGCCATGCAATTGCAGCGCCTCGTTGACCACGCGGAAGCCCATGTCGGTCGCGAAGCGCTTGCCCATGGCGGCCGCCTGCGTCGCCTCCGGCGACTTCGCGTCCAGCAGGGAGGCGGCCCGCCAGATCATCAGCCGCGCCGCGTCGAGCTCCGTCGCCATGTCCGCGAGCTTGAACTGGGTCGCCTGGAAGTCGGCCAGCGGCTTGCCGAACTGTTTGCGCTCCAGCACGTAGCGCGAGGCCGTCTCCAGGCAGGCGCGTGCCCCGCCCAGCGAGCAGGCGCCGATGTTGATGCGTCCGCCATCGAGACCCATCATCGCGATCTTGAAACCGTGCCCTTCCGGCCCAAGGCGGTTGGCCACCGGCACCCGGCAGTTCTCGAAGATCACCGACGCCGTCGGCTGGCTGTTCCAGCCCAGCTTGTTTTCCTGCTTGCCGAACGAGAGGCCGGGCGTTCCCGCCTCGACCACCAGGGTCGAGACGCCGCTGGCCCCCGGGCCGCCGGTGCGCAGCATCACGACATAGATGTCGCTACGGCCGCCGCCCGAAATGAAGGCCTTGCTGCCGTTCAGCACATAGTGGTCGCCCTGCAGCTCGGCACGCGTCGCCAATGCCGCCGCGTCGGAGCCCGCCCCGGGTTCGGTCAGGCAATAGCTCGCGAAATGCTCCATCGAGCAGAGCTTGGGCAGAAAGCGCTGGCGCTGCTCGTCATCGCCGAAGGCGTCGATCATCCAGGCGGCCATGTTGTGGATGGAGATGTAGGCCGCCGTGCTGGGACAGGCTGCCGCCAGCTCCTCCATGATGAGCGCCGCATCGAACCGGCTGAGACCGCTGCCGCCGACATCGTCGCGCACGTAGATGCCACCGAAGCCGAGGGCCGCGGCTTCCCGAAGCACATCCTCCGGAAAGGTCTTCTCGGCGTCCCAGCGCGCGGCCTGCGGCAACATGCGGTCGGCCGCGAACTGCCGGGCCGTATCGCGGAAGGCCTGCTGGTCTTCTGAAAGCGTGAAATCCATCGGCAGGACCGTATCAACTCTGGCGACGGCTTTCTGCAGGAAAAGGAGCCGCATTGCGGCCCCCACCGGTTCGCGCGATAAGGCGGATCATGTCTCCCCGCTTCACGACCCTCGGCCGCTATCCAACGACCCGGCTGCGCCGCAATCGCGGCGAGGAATGGTCCCGTCGCCTCGTTGCCGAGAACAAGCTCTCCGTCGACGACCTGATCTGGCCGGTCTTCGTCCAGGAAGGTCAGAACGCCCGCACGCCGGTCGCCTCCATGCCCGGCGTCGACCGCCTCTCGATCGATCTGTTTGCGGAAGCGGCCAAGGAGGCGCGCGATCTGGGTATTCCCGCCATCGCGATCTTCCCGGAGACCGATCCCAAGGCCAAGACACCCGACGCGCGCGAAGCCTACAATCCGGGTAACCTCGTGTGCCGCGCCATCACCGCGGTGAAGAAGGCCGTCCCCGACATCGGCATCGTCTGCGACGTGGCGCTCGACCCCTTCAACAGCGACGGCCATGACGGCATCGTGCGCGATGGCCGCATACTGAACGACGAGTCGGTCGAGGCGCTGGTCAAGCAGGCAATCGTCCAGACCGAGGCGGGCGCCGACATCCAGGCGCCGTCGGACATGATGGACGGCCGCATCGGCGCCATCCGCGCGGCCCTCGACGCCAAGGGCTACCAGCGCGAACAGATCATGTCCTATGCCGCCAAGTACGCGTCGGCCTTCTACAACCCTTTCCGCGACGCCATCGGCAGCTCGGGCGCCCTCAAGGGCGACAAGAAGACCTACCAGATGGATTACGCCAACTCGGACGAGGCCCTGCGGGAAGTGGGGCTCGACATCGAGGAAGGCGCCGACATGGTGATGGTGAAGCCGGGCCTCCCCTATCTCGACATCGTACGTCGCGTGAAGGACACGTTCGGCGTGCCGACCTACGCCTACCAGGTGAGCGGCGAGTACGCGATGCTGAAGGGCGCCGCCGATCGTGGCTGGCTCGACTGGAACAAGGTGCTGATCGAAACCCTGACCGGCTTCAAACGGGCCGGCTGCGACGGCATCCTGACCTACGGCGCAATCGACGCGGCGCGGCTGCTCAAGTCCAAATGATCGAGCGTCCGTCGGCCCGCCTGATCCTGCTCGATCCGCAGGACCGGCTGTTCCTCTTCAACGTCCACGACCCTCAGGTCTTCGATCCGGCCAATCCGTTCTTCGATCCGTTCTGGGTGATGATCGGCGGCATGGTCGATCCTGGCGAGGACTACCCGCAGGCCGCCGTACGCGAGGCCGGCGAGGAAACCAAGCTGCGGGTCGTCGATACGCCGCGCTGGGTATGGAAGCGCGAGCGCGTCATGAGTTGGCGCGGCAAGGACGTGCTGCACAGGGAGCGCTTCTTCCTGGCCCGTACCGACCGCACGGAAATCGACACTTCCGGCCTCGACGAAAAGGAACGTAGCTGGACGCTCGGCCATCGCTGGTGGACCGCCGCTGAAATCGCCGCTTCGTCCGACCGCTTCGAGCCTCTCGACCTCGGCACGCTCCTGCCCGCGCTGCTGCGCGATGGGCCGCCCGCCGAGCCGCTGGCCCTCTCCTAGCGACGGTCGCGGTCCTCGCGGTCGCGCTTGCGCTGCTCCTGCTCTTCCGACACGCCGCGATAGGCGCGCCATGCCAGCACGAGTGCGACCAGGGAACAGGCCACGCCCACGATCATCGCCATCGGCTCTGCCTCACCCATTTCCGAAGTTCCTCAAGACGGTCTCGCCTGACTGATGATCAGCGCCGCATCATGTCCTGAGTGAGGCCTGTTTCGGGCATGTGGGCTTCGCCTCGAAAAATTTCGCTACCGCCTGGGCGCTCCAGGGAAGCCGGCTGCCCGAGCCGTGGAACCCGACATGGCCGCCCCACAGCGGCAGCAGCGGCAGCAGCGCCTTGTTGGCCGCCCAATCGTAGCCGCTGTACAGCGCACCCGGAATCCAGGGATCGTCCAAGGCTCCCAGCACCAGGGTCGGCACGCGGATATCTGCTATGAAGCGAACCGGCTTGCAGCGCTCGTAATAGTCCTCCGCACCGGCGAAGCCGTGCCGGGGCGCAATGAAGACCTCGTCGTATTCCCAGATGGTGCGGGACCCGAGGATCGCTGACCTCTCCCTCCCCTGAAGTCGTGCGCCCGGTGCGGTGGCCTCGACTTTCATCATTCCCAGGAGATGGCGGTGGTAGAGGTAATTGCGGCGCTCCAGCATCCGGCGGCAGGTCGCCGACAGGTCGATGGGCGCGCAGACCGCCGCCGCAGCCAGCAGAGGGGCCGCCTCGCCCTCCTCGCCGAGATACTTGAGCAGCATCGCAGCTCCCAGCGAATAGCCGACGACGCGGAGACCTTCGGCTTTCAGCTCCGCGGGAAGGTTCGCCAGCAGGGCGCGAAGATCCTGGCTGCGGCCGGCGTAGTATTGTCCGCCGCAGGTTGCGCGCGACGGTCCCGCGCCGCGAAGGTTCAGCCGAAGGACGCGTTCTCCCGCGTCCAGCAGGCAACGGGCCATGCTGATCATATAGGAACTTTCCTGCGAGCCGGTCAGTCCGTGAACGAGGATCGTGAGAGGCTTCCCCTGGGCACGGACGGACGGCTGGTCCAGGGTGCAGGCCAGACGATCGCCGGTTCCGTCGCGCAGGTCGACGGTCAGCCTTTCGGACGTGTGCGGTGCGAGGTCTTTCCGGGGTGGCCTTATGAAATTGGCCAAGGTCTGCAGATCGCCCCCCCACCAGGGGAAGCGCGGACGAAACGGCGGGAGATCGAGGATCACGTCCCCATGATAGCAAGCCGGTCGATGAATTTCTCCACCGCGAGATCGCACCACGGCCGCGTGCTGTCATGGGCATGGAAGCCGATATGCCCGCCCGTCGGCGACATCAGCGGCACGAGAGACGGGTTGTCGGCCCAGTTGAACTCCCGATAGTACTCGACGGGGATCCAGGGATCGTCGCACGAGGCGATGACCATCGTCGGTACGCGGATCTCGGGCATGAAAGTGCGCGGCGAGCAAAGCTCGTAGTAGTCCTCGGCGCCGCGGAAGCCGTAACGCGGCGAGATGAATCGGTCGTCGTACTCCCTGACGCTGCGCGCAGCCCGGATGATCTTGCGCTCTTCGGGCGAGGTCAGCGCGCCCGGCGCCAGCGCCTCGGCCTTCATGTCGTTGAGCAGGTAGGCTTGATAGAGCCAGTTGCGCGTCCGCGACATGTGCGTGCACGTCCGCAGGAGATCGATCGGGGCGCAAATCGTGGCAGCCCCGCGCAGAGGCGAGAAGGCCCCCTCCTCGCCCAGGTATTTCAGCAACATGGCCCCGCCCAACGAATACCCGACGGCGAACATGCCGTTTTCAGTCACGTCGTCCGGCAGTTGCGAGAGCACGCGGCGGAAATCGGCAGTGCGCCCGAGATGGTAGTGCTCGCGGCAGTAGGGGCGCGAGGGGCCGGAGCCCCGCATGTTGAGGCGCAGCACGCAATAGCCGCTGTCGAGCAGGTGGCGGGCCGCGTTCAGCATGTAGGAACTGTCCTCGCTGCCCGTCAGACCATGGATCAGGAGAACGAGCGGTCGGCCCTCAACCGGTTCGGCCGGTCGATCGAGCATCCCGAGGAGGATATCGCCGGTGCGATCGGCCATCGGAAAGGCCATGCGCTCGCTTGTATGCGGCACCAGGTCCGTCGCACGGGCCCCCGTCAGCAGGACCGCGAGGGTCTGCAGGTCCGCGCCCCACCACGGAAAGCGCGGCTTGAAGGGTGGCAAATCCAGGGAATCGATGGACGGGGGCACGGTCGGTCCGTATTCACATCTTCGTTTCGATGAAAACGTCCACCGCCCCGCCAAGTTCCGCCCTGCTCGGAGTGCTGTTCGCCGTCGTCGCTGCGACGGTCTTCAGCACGGCGGGCGTGATCGTGCGACAGATCGACCTTCCCGCGTGGGATGTCTCGTTCTGGCGCTCCGCCCTTCTCGTCATCACCATGTTGCCGCTGCTCCTCTGGCAGCGCCGGCAGGTCCTGATCGACGTGCGCAACGGCGGTCGCGCCTTGTTGCTCAGCGCCGTTCTGCTCGCCGGAAGTTTCGTGAGCTTCATTCTGGCGCTCGGCCTCGCGCCGGTCGCCAACGTGCTGATCATGTTCGGCGCGACGCCGTTCATCACCGCCATCGCCGCCCGCATCTTCCTGGGCGAGCCCCTGCATGGCCACACGGTCCTTGCCATGGCGCTGGCCGTCGTCGGCCTCGCGATCAGCGTCGCGGGCTCCCTGCAGCCCGGGGCCCTCGCCGGCATGGCCGTCGCCCTCATCGTGGTCCTGTGCATGAGCGGTAATTATGTCGTCGTCCGCCACCGGCGTGACATCGGCATGACACCCTCGATCTGGCTGGCCGGACTCATTTCAGGCCTGGTGGCCCTGCCCTTCGCCCAGCCCGAGAACGTCTCCTGGGAGCAGCTTCCGTGGCTGTTCGCCCTCAGCCCGGGCCAGCTCGCGGTCGGCCTGCTCCTCTACATGGCGAGCCTGAAGCGCATTCCGGCCGCCCAGGCCTCGCTGCTCGGCCTGCTCGAACTGGTGCTGGGTCCGATCTGGGTGTGGCTGTTCGATGGCGAAAAGCCGGACGATCTCACCTTGTTAGGCGGTGTCATCGTGATCTCGGCGGCGGCGGCCAATGTGTGGCTGGATTCGCGACGATCCACTGGCTAAGAACCGGACATGACCCAGAATACCAAGGGCCCGCTGTCGGGCATTCTCGTCGTCGACCTGTCCCGCATCCTGGCCGGTCCCTACTGCACCCTTCTGATGGCCGAAATGGGCGCCCGGGTGATCAAGGTCGAGCCGCCGAAGGGCGGCGACGACGCCCGCGCCTACGGTCCCTTCGTGAACGGAAAGTCGACCTACTTCGCCTCGGTGAACCGCGGCAAGGAAAGCATCGCGCTCGACCTCAAGAACGACGAGCACCGCAGGATCTTCGAGAAGCTCCTCGAGAAGGCCGACGTGGTGGTCGAGAACTTCCGCCCCGGCACGATGGAGAAGCTGGGCTACGGCTGGGAGACGCTGCACGCCCGGTATCCGCAGCTGATCTACGCCTCGGCGTCGGGCTTCGGGCACACCGGCCCGAACTCCAAGGACCCCGCCTACGACATGGTCATGCAGGGCCAGGGCGGCATCATGAGCATCACCGGCAACGAGGGCCAACCGCCGAGCAGGGTCGGCATGTCGATCGGCGACATCGGCGCCGGCCTCTACACGGCCGTCGCGGTGAACGCCGCTCTCGTGCATCGGCTCAAGACCGGCGAGTCCACCAAGGTCGACATCGCGATGTTCGACTGCCAGCTCGCCCTGCTCGAGAACGCGATCATGCGCTACACGGTCGAGAAGGAAATCCCCGGCCCGCTCGGCGCGCGCCATCCGACCATCACCCCGTTCGAGGCCTTCGCCACGGCCGACGGCTCGATGATCATCGCTGCTGGCAACGACGGCCTGTTCATCAAGATGTGCGAGGCGCTCGGCCGTTCGGACATGGCGACCGATCCCGCGTACAAGTCGAACGCGCTGCGCCAGAAGAGCCAGAAGAAGCTGAAGGACGAAATCGAGTCCGTGCTGAAGACCAACACGACCGATCACTGGATCGCCGTCGTGTCGAAGGGCGGCGTGCCCTGCGGCCCGATCAACAACATCGCGCAGGCCATCGAGCATCCGCAGGTCGCCGCGCGCAACATGCTGGTCGACGTGCCGGACGGCAGCGGCGGCATGCTGAAGCTGGCCGGCAACCCGCTCAAGATGTCGGCCTTCCCCGATCCGAAGACACGGCCGGCCGCGCCGGACCTCGACGGCGACCGCGACTCGATCCTCTCCTATCTGGGCGGTTGACCCGGTGAGGCTGTTGCTCCGCGTCGCCGCCTTTCTGGGAAAGTTTCTGGTCGGCGCGGCGCTGGCGCTCGCGGTCTTCCTCACCGGCGCCTACTTCCATGTCCGCGGCGCGCTGCCCAGTTACAGCGGCACGATGGACGTGGCCGGCCTGAAGGCGCCGGTCGAGATCCTGCGTGACAAGAACGCGGTCCCGCACATCATCGCGGGCTCGATCGAGGATGCCTCCTTCGCCCTGGGCTACGTCCACGCCCAGGACCGCTTCTGGCAGATGGAGCTGATGCGCCGCATCGGCCAGGGACGGCTGGCGGAACTCGTGCCGCCACGCCTGGTCGGCAGCGGCCTCGTCGACAGCGACCGGACCATGCGCGGCCTCGGGGTCTACCGCCGCGCCTCTGAGAGCGTGAACGCCCTCTCGCCCGCCATGCGCACGCGCCTCGACGCCTATGCCGCGGGCGTGAATGCATGGCTCTCCGACGACGACCAGCAATTCGGGCTGGAACTCACGCTGATCAAGCTCCTGTCCGGCGGCCGCTACCGGCCCGACCCCTGGCGTCCGGCCGATTCGCTGGTGTGGGCCAAGCTCATGGCGCTCGGCCTCGACGGCAACTGGCGGGCCGAGCTGCTGCGGCTGCGGCTGTCGCAGAAGATCGGCGAGGACGGCGTGAAGTTCCTGATCGAGCCGTCCGGCGACAGCAAGGACTCGACCCTGTCGATGGTCATGGCCGCCGTGAAGGATATCGATCTCGACCGTATCTTTCACGGCACCGACAACGAGGTGACGCGGAAGCGGGAAGCCTCCAACGAGTGGGTACTCTCAGGCGCACACGCCGTGTCCGGACGGCCGCTGCTCGCCAACGATCCGCATCTCGGCTTCTCCTTTCCGGGCGTCTGGTACCTCGCCCGTCTGATCGGACCAGGCTTCGACATCCGGGGCGCCACCTCACCCGGGTCGCCGGCCGTCGTCCTGGGCCACAACGGAACCATCGGCTGGGGATTCACGACCACCAACCTGGACAGCCAGGATGTCTTCGTCGAACGGGTCGATCCGACCGACCCCAACCGCTACATCACGCCGGACGGCGCCCGCCCCTTCGTCGTTCGCGACGAGACGATCAAGGTTGCCTGGGGGGATCCGGTCACAATGAGGGTGCGCGAGACGCGGCACGGTCCGGTGATCGACGACTTCGTCCGCCGCGGCGAGAACCTCACGCCGCAGGGACACGTGCTGGCTCTGCAGGCGACCGCGCTCGACGGCGCCGACACCTCGGCGGAGGGCTTTGCCCGCGTCGGCTCGGCGCAGAACTGGGATGAATTCCTCTCGGCCACCCGCCGCATCGTCTCGCCGATGCAGAACATGGTCTATGCCGACACGTCGGGAAACATCGGACTGATCTCGCCGGCACGCGTGCCCATCCGGCGCAAGGGCGATGGCTCGATGCCGGTACCGGGCTGGACCTCCGAGTTTGATTGGGCAGGCTTCGTGCCGTTCGACGAGCTGCCTCGCGTCTACAATCCGGTGGGCGGCCGGATCGTCAACGCCAACGGTCGCCTGGTACCCAACGACTACCGCCACTTCATCAGCAAGGACTGGGCCGAGCCCTTCCGCCAGCGCCGCGCCGCCCAGCTCCTGGGGGAGGTCGAGCGCCATCCGGTCTACGGCATGATCGTCATGCAGGCCGACAATCTCACGCTCGATGCGGCCGAGATGCTGCCTTACCTGCTGAAGGGCGCACCCCGCAATGCGCGCGCCGCGCAGGCGCGCGACCTGCTGAGCCGCTGGAACATGTTCATGCTGGCGAGCCGGCCCGAGCCGCTGATCTACGATGCCTGGATCACCGAGGTGCAGCGCGGCCTGCTGGCCGACGAACTGGGCGAGGACCTCTTCAATTCGATCGCCGTGCCCAACGTGCCCTTGATGGTCCGTATCCTGCGCGACAAGCCGGGTTGGTGCGACGACGGCGGCACCAAGGTGGCCGAGACCTGCGAAACCGCCATTGCACTGGCGCTGGACCGGGCGCTCGACTGGATCGCGCGTCGTCAGGGTCCCGACATGACCAAGTGGCAGTGGGGCCGCGAACACTACGCCGTGCATCGCCACCCCCTGTTCGACGGCGTGCCGCTGCTGCGCAACATCGCGTCGGTGCGCTACCCGGCGGACGGAGGCAACCAGACGCTGAATCGCGCCTCGCCTTCCTTCAGGGGAAGCCGGCCGTTCGATGCCGTGCACGGCGCCGGCTATCGCGGCATCTACGATTTCAGCGATCTCGAGAACAGCCGCTTCGCGACGCCGCTCGGCCAGTCAGGAAACATGCTCTCTCCCTGGGCTCACAACTTCGTCGAGCGCTGGCAGAACCTCGCCTACATCAACATCGGCGGGACGCGCGCCGAAACGGCGCGCAGCGCCGTCGGCACGATCACGCTCAATCCGCCGGCGCGCTGACGGTCAGGCCTCGGGCGTGGGCGTCCGCCGTGCCAGGAGCTTGTCGATGCGCCGTCCTTCCATGTCGACAATCTTGAACGCCCAGCGCACCAGCGCCTGGGCATTCATCCGGCCCGAGGCGGCCAGCTCGATCACGCGGCTGCGACGCACGGCCACCAGCGAGAATTCGGCCGCCACGAAGAAGCCATTGGCAACGACCAGCACCAGGACCGCCGGCAAACCGCCTGCTCCGGACGTGCCCTCCTCCCTCTATCGCGGCTTGTCGCCGGCCAGCGTGATCCTGTGCATGACGCGCCGGTAGCCGTGATAGTCGTTGATCGGGTTGTGCATGGCGCAGCGATTGTCCCAGAAGGCCAGCGAGCCGGCTTCCCACCGGAAGCGGCAGGTGAACTCGGGCCGCGTCTGGTGCTCCCACAGGAAGCGCAGCAGCGCCAGGCTCTCCTTCTCCGTCCAGCCCTTGATGAGCGCGGTATGGGCGTCGGACGTATAAAGCGCCCTGCGGCCGGTCTCCGGGTGGGTTCGCACGATCGGATGCTCGGCCATCATGACCTTGAGCTCGGCGCCCGCCGCCTTCATGCGGTCCTCGCGGGTCTTCGTGACGTCGGCCTTGGCCGAAGAACTGACGCCGATCAACCCGTCGAGCGTCGTCTTGAGCCCGTCCGACAGCGCCTCGTAGGCCAGATACTGGTTGGCGAACATCGTGTCGCCACCGAACGGCGGCACTTCGCGCGCGAGCAGCATGCTGCCCATCGGCGGGACCGTCAGATAGGTGGTGTCGGAATGCCAGATGCCGCCGAAATTGTTGCGCTCGTGTTCGAGCTTCACCACCGGCGTGATCATCGGCGATTCCGGCAGCCCCTTGAGCTGCGGATACTCGACCGGTTCGCCGAACTTCCGCGCGAAGGCGAGCTGCTGCAGCGGGGTCACCGTCTGGTCGCGCAGGAAGATCACGAGATGGTCGAGCAGGGCCTGACGCATCTCCGCGACAATCTCGGCGTCGAGATCCTGCGCCATGTCGACGCCGTGGATCTCCGCCCCCAGCGCACCCGCGATCGGTCTCACTTCGATATGCCGATAGTTTCGCATGTCTACCTCCTGGCCCACGACGGCGTGGTCTTCGCCATGAAATGCCGGATACCTTCGGCCGCCTCCGGTTGGCGCAGCAGGCCGACCAGACTTGCCGCCGCCTCGTCGAGCACGTCGAGATCATCCTTCTTCGAGCAGGACAGCACCAGCCGCTTGGCCACGGCCAGCGCCTTGGGCTCCATCCTCAGAACGTCATCCAGCAGGGTTTCCAGCGTCGCCTCGACCTCGGCACCGGTCGCGCAGAGATGGCGCCCGATCCCGAGCCGGTAGGCCTCGGCGGCACCGATCACACGACCGGTCACGGCGAGGTCGCGCACCGGCCCCTCTCCGAGCCGCCGAACCAGGAACGGAATGATCTGCGAGGGGATGAAGCCCACCCGGGGTTCGGGAATGCCGAAGCGGGCGTCTTCACGCAGGATCACGACGTCCGAACAGCAGGCCATGCCGAACCCCGCCCCGACCGCCGACCCCTCGACGACGGCGATGGTGGCTTGCGGCAGAGTCTCCAGGGCCAGCAGCGCATTGCCGAACTGGCGATAGGTCGGGAGCAGCGGATCCGTGCCGCCCGGCGGCACGGGGGGCAGGTCGGCCATCGTGTCGAGATCGCCCCCGGCGCAGAAGTGCCCGCCTGCGCCCCGAAGGACCAGCGCGCGGCAAGCCGCATCGTTGCCGATGCCGACGAAGGCGTCCTCCAACTCCAGCATCATGCGGTGCGTCAGCGCATTGCGCCGCTGCGGCCGGTTCAGGGTCAGCAAGGTAACAGCGCCCTGGCGGTCGATCTCGAGGAACTCGTAGTCCGTCATGGGCAAAGTCTTAGCGAGCGACTATCGTGCCAACAAGATGATGCGCTTCGTGGTTCCGCTGCTCGCGGGTCTCCTTCTTCTGGCAAACGCCGCCCGCGCCGACGACTGGGCCACGGTCCAGACGCCCGCACCCGGTCCGACGCAGTCGATCGGCTTCTATACCGCGGGCTGCCTGCAGGGCGCGCAGGCGCTGCCGCTGGAGGGTCCGGGCTACGAGGCCATCCGGGTCAGCCGCAACCGTTACTGGGGCCAGCCCGTCACCATCGACTTCATCAGGATCCTGTCGGAAAAAATGCGGGCCGTTGGCCAGCCCCATCTCTACATCGGCGATATCGGCCAGCCGCGCGGCGGTCCCGCCTCCTTCGGCCACGCCAGTCACCAGAACGGCCTCGACGTCGACATCTGGTTCGAACGCCAGCCCGGCGCGCGCCGCGCGCCGGGCGATCGCGAGAATCCCCGCCTGCGTTCGCTGGTGAAGGCCGACGACAGCGGCATCGACGATGCGGTCTTCAACGAGCAGCATGTACTGCTGCTCCGGACGGCGGCGCAGATGCCCAATCTCGACCGCATCTTCGTGAACAAATGGATCAAGCAGCGGCTCTGCCAGACCACCGGCGGCGACCGCTCCTGGCTGCGCAAGCTCGTGCCCTGGTATGGGCACGACTCTCATTTTCACATCCGCCTCTATTGCCCGCCGGGCAATCCTCAGTGCCAGCCGCAGGCCGACTATGCGCAAGATGACGGTTGCGGCGAAGCGCTCGAATCGTGGTTCCGCAAGGCGCCGCTGGTGCCCCCGACCACACCGCCCAAGCCCTACCGGCCCAAGCTGCCGGCAGCCTGCGCCGCCGTCCTGAATGCACGCTAGCTAGCTGATTCCGCCGCAGCGATTGGCGCGCTGCCGAGCCTGGACATCGAGCCAGTCGAGACCGCCCACCGTGCCGACGCGGATCCAGTCGACCTGGATCGTGCCGTCGGGCACACGCTTCACGACGTAGCGCGACTCCGCCTGCGGGGCGCTCTGCGGCACGTACAGGACCGTCGTCGTGCCCGGCGCCGAAGACGGCTCGATGTTGACCACGAAGCCGCTGGCGGCCGGGGCCGCGAGGCAGGTCACCATCGAATCATAAGGGACGGTGTAGACGCTCGACCAGGCCGGCACCGGCTTGGGCGGCGTGATGGGCTCGCTGCCCAACTTGTCGACGGTCGAACACGCTGCGGCGGCGAGCGAAAGAAGAGCGGGAACCATCACATGCTTGAACATCACTCACCTCCGGAAACGGGCCTATTCTACTCACCCTGACCGAGGAGTGAACCGGCCCGGCGCGAGGAGCGGAAGAACCACTGGAACACCTGGAAGCCGATCACCAGATAGACGGCCGACAGCCCGAAGGCGACCGCCAGCATGTCCCAATGCACCGTCTTCTCCAGCATGATCGAGCGCATGCCCTCGAAGATGTAGGCCGGCGGCAATCCCCAGGCGATGACCTGCAGCCAGTGCGGCAGCACCGAGATGGGATAGTAGACCCCGCTCACCGGCATCAGCACGAACACGGCCGCCCAGGCGAAGCTCTCGGCGCTCTGCCCCACCCGCATCACCAGGCCCGACATGGCGAGCCCGATCGACCAGGAGAACATCTGCAGGATCACGAAGAAGGCGAGCAGCGGCAGGCCGAGCGTGTAGATCGAATAGCCGAAGAACGCCCAGGCCATCAGCGACACCGGGATCATGCCCAGGAGGGTACGCAGCAGCGACGCGATGATGATGCCGGCGGCCAGTTCCCAGGAGCGGATGGGACTGACGAAGAGATGGCCGAGGTTGCGCGACCAGATCTCCTCCAGGAAGGCGATCGAGAGCGAGAGGTTGCCGCGGACCACCACCTCCCACAGCAGCAACCCTGACAGAAGCACGCCGGCGGCCTGCGCCACGAACGAGGCCTGCGGCAGCAGGTACTGGGTCATGAAGCCCCACATCACCATCTGCACGGCCGGCCAATAGATCGAATCGACCAGGCGCATCACCGAGCTGCGCCAGAGATAGATGTGGCGCAGCACGAGGGCGTAGATGCGCTGGAGCGAGCCGCTCATGGCTTGCTTCCTTCAGGCTTCAGCGCGTCGAGCCCGCGGCCCCGGCCGCGCGCCATGTCGAGGAACACCTCCTCCATGTCCTCGCGGCCGAACCGGTCGAGCAGCTCACGGGGGCTGCCGCGCTCGAAGACCCTGCCCGCCTGCAGCAGGATCACGTCGTCGCACAGCCGTTCGACCTCCGCCATGTTGTGGGAGGCGAGCAGGATCGTGGCGCGGGTTTCGCGCTGATAGGTCTCGAGGTAGCCGCGCACCCAGTCGGCGGTGTCGGGATCGAGCGAGGCGGTCGGCTCGTCAAGCAGCAGCACCTCGGGCCGGTTGATCAGCGCCTTGGCCAGCGCCACGCGCGTCTTCTGGCCGGCCGAGAGCTTGCCCGCGGGGCGGTCGAGGAACGCGGAGACCTGCATGTGCTCGGCGATCTCCTCGATGCGGTGCCGCAGGTCCTTCACGCCATAGAGCCGGCCATAGAACTGCAGGTTCTGGCGCACCGTCAGCCGGTGCGGCAGGTCGACATAGGGCGAGGAGAAGTTCATGCGCGGCAGCGCCGCATAGCGTCGCCGCAGCATGTCGATGCCGAGGATCTCGATGCTGCCGGCCGTCGGCTCTAGCAGGCCGAGCAGCATGGCGATGGTCGTCGTCTTGCCCGCGCCATTGCCGCCGAGCAGCCCCAGCACGGCGCCGCGTGGCGCCGAGAAGCTCAGATCATCGACGGCGACGATCTCGCCATACACCTTGCGCAGGTGCTGGACCACGATGGAGGGAGGTGCGGGCATGCCGGCATCACAACGCCTTGACCGCCGCTTCGATGCGATCGAGGCCCTTGCTCAGTCGAGCCGCGCTCGACGCGAAGCACAGGCGGACATTGCCCTGCCCGCCCGGCCCGAAGGCCTCGCCGGGCGCCAGGCCCACCTTGTACTGCTTCGCCATCGTCTTGCAGAAGGCCAGCGTGTCGCTGACGCCCTCGACCGAGAAGAAGGCGTAGAACGCCGCGTCCGGCCGCGCGATCTTCACCTTGGGCAGCGCGGAGAGCCGCTGGAACACCAGTTCGCCGCCGGCGCGGCAGCGCTCGACCATCTCGTGGACGAAATCGTCCCCCTGCTCCAGCGCGGCGACCGCGCCCTTCTGCAGGAAGGCGGGAACGCCCGAGGTGTTGATCTGGACCAGCTTGGCGAACTGGTCGCCCAGCGCCGCCGGATGGGTGAGCCAGCCCAGGCGCCAGCCCGTCATGGCCCACGGCTTGGAGAAACTGTTGAGAACGATGACCGGATCGTCCGGCCCGGCCAGTTCGAGGAACGACGGCGCCACCTGCCGGCCGTCGGGCCGCTTCGTGTAGATCAGGCGGGCATAGACCTCATCGGCCATGATCCAGACGCCGCGTTTCCTCGCGAACTCGAGCAGCGCTGCCTGCTCCTCGGAGGACATCGTCCAGCCCGTGGGATTGCCCGGCGAGTTGACGAAGATCGCGCGCGTGCGGCTATCGACGGCATCGAAGACCTTCTGCAGGTCGAGCTTCCAGCCGCCGGTCGGCGTGCGGTCGAGGGCGACGTATTTCGGAACGCCCCCTACCAGCTTCGTCGCCGACGTGATGTTCGGCCAGATCGGCGAGACGATCACGATATTGTCGCCGGGATCCAGCAGGAGCTGGCAGGTCAGCAGGATGGCCTGCATGCCGCCGGTCGTCACCGTGAGGCGCTCCACCGGACACTTGATGCGATAGAGCCGCTCGGTATAGGCCGACAGCGCACTGCGCAGCTCGGGGATGCCCCGCTGCCACGTATAGAACGTCTCGCCCGCCTGCAGGCCCCTGGCCGCCGCGTCGCGCACGAAGTCCGGCGTCACGAGATCGCTTTCGCCGAACCACAGGGGCACCACGTCGGGGTCCCCGAACACGGTCATCGCCACTTCGGAAATGGGAGTCTCGGCCATGCCGGCGGTGGCGCCGCTCAGCGAAGCCGGGAGGCCCGGCGCGACAAATCTGGGGTGGTCTTGCATCCTGCGGACGTACCGCATCGTTCGGAATTGCGCCAGTCAGGCGCCTGCACGACAATTGTTGGTGGCGAGGCCCAACCCTACTAATCACAGGAGAAAGCCATGAAGAATCTGCCCCACCTGCTTGCCGCCCTCCTGGTGGCCGGTTGCGTGCACGGCGACAATGTCGAGCGTCTCCAGGCAGGAATGGATCGCGAGCAGGTGCGAGCGGTGATGGGGCCGCCCGAAGCATCGACCCATTCGCCGGGCAAGGATTGTGCCTACTACACGGTGCTCAGGGACTTCTGGAGCCGGACGCCCTGGTCGATGTCCGACCGCTATTACGTCTGCTTCACCGACGGCAAGGTCGATACCTATGGCAAGGCGACCCAATCGGCCCAGATGACAGCGCCATAGGCCGGCGCTACGCTATCGTCAGGGAGAGACAATGCACTCACATCAGGATGATGGGCAGATCGCGCAGTGGCTTGCCGATCGCCAGGCCACAACCTATGCCGATGGCCGCCGCTGCGACGAAATCCAGTATCTGCAGTGCAAGCTGATCCTCAAGCCCGACCGCTTCACGTCGGCCCATGTGTTCAAGGAGTTCGCTGCCCTGGTCCAGCGCGCTGCGGCGACAACGGGCGTCGGCTACCAGCACACCCCCAAGTCCCAGCAGCGGCCCGAGGTGCGCGAGGTCCTGTTTCTCGATACCGGCGGCTATCACCTCTACAACAACAACTTCATCGTGCGCCGCCGGATCGCCTACGAGGACGGCTTTCCGATCGGCGATCCCGAGATCGTCTTCAAGTACCGCAGCGACAACATGGCAAAGGCCCAGGCCCTCGACGTGCGGCCGCGCATCGACGGCAGGTACAAGATCAAGTTCAAGCTCGAGGTGATGCCGCTCAAGGAGAGGCTCGGCGGCGTCCGGCGTCTGCTGTCGCACAACGTCGAGTTCGGCCTCAGCCAGGCCCCCCAGGCGGCCCGGATCGTGATGTCGTCGCTCGGCAACATGTCGCTGCCGGAGCTCACGCAGATCTTCCCGACGCTGGGCGCGATCTCGTGCGACGGCCCAAACAACGTCTCCCTCGTGAATCAGACGATCGTCGAGGAACTGTTGCAGGATATCTGCCTGCTCGACTTCGGCCATCACACGGCCGCGACGGCCAATCTGGGCCTGTGGCGCGCGCGCGGCGACCATCACTCTTTCGTCGGCGAATTTGCCTTCCAACTGAAGTTCGCGGGCCCCGACGACATCAAGCACAAGGCCCTGAACCACTGCGAGCGCTTCTTCCTGGAGCTCCAGCAGGTGGCCGCGGACTGGCTGGCGCTGACCACGACCAAGACCGGCGCTGTCTATCGTCTGAAGGGCAATCCGCCGCAAGCCCACGAATGAGCGACGCCGACACCAGCCTATCGAAACCGTCCCTCGGAAAGCTTTTCTGGGTCTTTCTTGTCATGGGCGCGACGAGCATCGGCGGCGGCGTGGTCGCCTATCTGCGTACCGGCCTGGTCGTGCGCCAGCGCTGGCTGGACGACGTGACCTTCGTCGAGCTGCTCTCGATCAGCCAGACGCTGCCCGGCCTCAACGCCACCAACATGTCGATCCTGGTGGGCGACCGTCTTCGCGGCGGCATGGGCGCCCTCGTCGCGACGTTGGGCATGTGCCTGCCCGGCGCCAGTCTCATGATTGCTGCCGGTTTCCTCTATGGCGCCGGCGGCGACGGTCCCTGGTCCAAGGCGTTCCTTCACGGGATCGCGGCGGGTGCAGTGGGCCTCATCCTGGTCGTCCTGGTCCAGCTCGGTGCCAAGACGCTGAAGACCTTTGCCGACTACGTGTTCGTCGCGGCCACCGCCGTGGCGGTCGCCTTCTTCAAGGTGCCAGTCCCGTATGCGCTGATCGTGGCCGGGATCGTGGCCATCTGGTGGCACCGGCCGCGCGACAAGGACGTCCCGTGAAGCAGCTCTGGGACCTTGCCGGTGTCTTCGCCTACCTGTCGCTCCTGACGATCGGGGGAGGCATGGCCGCCTTTCCCGAGATGAAGGAACTCACGGTCGACACCTATCACTGGGTGACGTTTCCGGAACTGCTGCATTTTTACAGCCTGGGACAGCTTGCGCCGGGACCGAACATGATGATGGTCGCCTCGATCGGCGTCACCGTCGCTCACATTCCGGGCGCGCTCGTGGCGCTCGTCGCCTTCTTCCTGCCGACCGGCCTGCTGACCTTCTTCATCGGCCGCCTGTGGACCCATCTGGCGACCTGGCGCTGGCGGCCCGCAATCCAGACCGGTCTGGGCTCCGTGGCGGTGGGCCTTGTCCTCGCCGGCGCGATCATCATGGGGCGCGGCGCCATCACGCAGTTCTTCTTCGGCGTCATCGCGCTGGCGGTTTTCCTGCTGTTGTGGCGGACCAAGATCAATCCCGCCTATCCCGTCGTGGCCTCGGGCCTGATCGGGATGGCGCTGCACTATTTCAACATCGCCTAGTTCGACAGCCGCGCCGCCTCTACCGTGTATTCCGGTTCTTCGTCGCAGCTAGCCAGCGGAACGCCGACCGCCACCGTCTTGCGGCCTACCTTCAGGCAGCCATTGCGCCACTCACCTGACAGGGTGGTCCCGGCCAATGTCACCGTTCCAAAACCATTTGGCCGGTCGTTGAGGTAGGAACCTTCAAAGCGGTCGCTCTCATTCCAGGTGTACCGACCCGAACCCTCGCGACGTCCATTGCGGTAAGTGCCCTCGAAACGATCGATCGGCCGGCCATGCTCAGTCCACTGAACAACGCCGTTCCCTTCCTTCTGCGTGGAATGGCACGCCCCACTCCAGATGGCCCTGTCCTGCCTGTCGGGATGCCAATCCCACATCCGGCAACCGACCCCTGGCTCCAGAAGCCAGCTCCCTTCCTCGCACGGCGAGTTCCAGCTGATCTGGACCGAATCGGGCTCATCGGTGGCGCAATCGGACTTTCCCGGCGCAAGAGCGACTTGCTGCGCCATGGAGGGCACGACCGTAAACATCAGGACTGACGAAACAAGCGCTGGAAGAACTCTCACGGGACCCCCTTCGACGGCCTTGGCCGTGGAAATGGAACGCGATCGACGATGTACGGTTGCCCGCGCATGCGGCCGAACGATGTCGCTGCAGCGGGCGAACCGAGGCGCCGGAGCAACGTTAGGGGCCCTCCCGCATTAACCTTGGACATTCGCGAAAAGGAGTGTCCCCCGTGAAGCTCGTCCTGCCTGTTGCTGCCGTACTTGTCACCATCTCGTCGATTGCGGTGGCACAGATGCCGCCGACCACCGGATCCTCGACGACGCCGGCGGTACCGCCGGCCGGGATGCCCGGCAGTGCGCCCCAGACAGCCACCTCGGCACGGACGCAGATCGAGGCCAGCGGGTATACGAACATCAAGGATCTCAAGCGCAGGGACGACGGCTCCTGGCAGGCCATCGCCACCAAGAACGATGCCGAGGAGGCCGTAACCGTCGACACTTCCGGTAACGTCACCCAAACCCGATAAGGGTCAGATCTCCGTACCCGCTCCATGAACATGGAGGGGTATTTGCGTCGATTAAGCAATATTGCGTGTGCTATCGTCGGCCCATGTCAGTCTTGATTCTCGGGCTCGCGCTCTTCCTCGGCATTCATATCCTTACGACCCTGCGTGCGACGCGGGCAGCCGTCATCGGCCGTCTTGGCGAAGGGGGCTACAAGGGGCTGTATTCCCTGGTCGCAGCAACCGGGCTGATCCTGATTTTCATCGGCTTCGGGAGTTACCGCCGCGCAGGCTACATCGAGGTATGGAACCCACCCTATTCGTTTTTCCATCCCATCGCGCTGTTTCTGCTTTGGTTCGCATTCGTCGCCCTGACGGCGGCCTACGCGCCGGCCAGTCGGATCAAGTCAGTGCTGCGGCATCCGATGCTCGTGGCCGTGAAGGTCTGGGCGCTTTCCCATCTCCTGGTAAACGGCGACCTGGGCTCCATGCTGCTGTTCGGTAGCCTGCTTGCTTGGGCCATTTACGATCGGATTGCCCTGAAACGCAGAGGAGATACCGGCGCCTCGCCCGTAGGCTGGTCGATCAACGATCTCCTGGTTGTGGGACTTGGGACAGTGGCCTACGTCGCCATGTTCTGGTTGCACGAGAGTTTGATCGGCGTTACCGCCGCGTAGGTTTTGAGCTCGCTGGTCCATTTGCATCGCTCATGATAGGTTGCCGCGCCAGTTCTCCCCCTGAAAGCCATTGAAAACCCAGTGATCGTAGACGCACTGTTTCCGACCTATCGCTTCGACAAGGTCGATACCGACGATTTCGTGGTCATCGACCAATGGTCTTATGCGTTGGCCGCATTCAGCGGTCCGCTGTTCGTACTTTCGAAACGGCTCTACTTCCTGGCCCTCATCGACCTGCTCGCGATGATCGCCATTGTCGGCGGAACCATCTTCGGGCTCACCGTCATCGTCCAGCTGTTCGGCTCCTCGCTGGAGGGCATGCTTCTCCTGCTCGTTACCGTGGTTGGCGGCTTTTCGCTGAACGGCATCGTGGCGGTGCGCCTGGTTTGCCACGGCTACCTGCAGAGGGGCTGGCGCCTCGGCTACTAGTGATGATGGTGGTAACCGTGATGGTGGCCGCCGCCGAACCGGTCGATATGTAGCGGCTGCTTGGCGAGCCCTGGGCAGAACGTGTTCACCACCTTCTCGAGCTTGTCGTAGAGCGCCTTGGCCGGCTTGCGACCCCGCTCCAGCCGCTCGCGGGCCTTCTCCGCCAGACGTGCGAGCTGCGCCATGTCGACGTTCAGCAGTTTGCGATCCTCGAGGATCATGCGGCCGCCGACCATCACGGAGTGCACAGCCGATCCGTCCTCGGTATGCACGATCTGGTTCGTCGGGTCGTTGAACGGGATCCAGTTGATGTGCCCGAGGTCCAGAAACACGATGTCGGCCTTGTAGCCGGCCTCCAGCTTGCCGATCTTGTCGCCGAGCCCCAGCGCCCGGGCGCTGCCCGCCGTCGCGGCGTGCAGCACTTCCTCGGTCGTGATCCACTCGCGGTTGTCCGGGCCCTGCACCTTCGACACCATCGAGGCCAGCCGCATGTTCTCGTACATGTTCTGGTTGTCCGAACAGCTCGCGCCGTCGGTGCCGATGCCGACATTCACCTTGGCATCCAGCATGCCGCGCATGTCGGCGATCCCGTTGCCCAGCACCATGTTCGAGCCCGGATTGTGCGACACGGAGGCACCCTTGTCGCCCAGCAGCTTCATGTCATCGCCGTCGAGCCAGACGCCGTGCGCCACGGTGAACTTCGGCCCGACGAGGCCCAGCGAGTCCATGTAGGCCGTGAGCGACGTGCCGTAGAGCCGGTAGCCCGCGACGACCTGGACCTTCGACTCGGATACATGGGTATGGAGACCGGTATCGTAGTCCTTCGCGAGCTTCAGGCAGGCCAGCAGGAACTCCCGACTGCAGTGATGCGGGATCGTGGGCGCGACGGCCAGATGCACGCCCTGGCGGTCGAGCTTCCAGCCATGCAGAGCCTTCTTCATCTGCTTCACGCTCGCCTTGTAGGGCGAGAATTGATAGGCCTCGACCTGCTTCTGCAACGATGGCGGCAGCTGGTCCATGAGCCCGGGAATGGCCTGGAAGAAGCTGGTGTCGGCCACCATCGGCGCCAGCATCGCGCGCATGCCGACATCGGCATAGGCCTGCCCGATCGCGGCGAGGCCCTCGGCCGTCGGCATGGGAAACTCGGCCGCCAGATCGTAGGCCGCCGTGCAGCCCTTCATCACCATCTCGGCCGCGCCGATCAGGCTCGACAGGTACTTGTCCTCGAGTGTGCGGGCGCCGCTCATGTAGGGGCTGGCGGTCAGCAGCAACTCCAGCGTCACGCGGTCGACCATGCCCTTTGCGAGATTCCCGTGGCTGTGGGTATGGCCGTTGATCAGGCCGGGATGCAGCAGCTTGCCCCGGGCGTCGATCACGATGGCGGACTCCGGTGCCGACACCTTGGTGCCGACCTCCACGATCGTGTCGCCGTTCACGAGGATATCGGCCTTGGGCGCGGTATGCCCCTTGATGTCGACCACGCGGCCGCCACGGACAACGGTCATCGAGGCTTTCGGCGCTTTCGCCATGTCACACTCTCCCCTTGCGCGGCCGGTCAGGCTCCCGGCGTCGTATTGCTGCTGGACCACGGGAAGAAGACCCGTTCGGCGACCACCACGATCTGGAACAGAACGACGCCCATCACCGACAGGATGATAAGCGCCCCGAATGCCACAGGCACCTTGAAGAATGCCGTCGAGGTCTGGATCAGGAAGCCCAGTCCGGCGTCGGCGTTGACGAACTCCGCGACCACCGCGCCGACGACCGCGAGCGAGATCGCCACCTTGAGGCCCGCGAAAATGAACGGAATCGCATAAGGCAGCCTGATACGCAGCAGCTCGCTGAGCTTCGAAGCGCGACAGGCGCGGCTGAGTTCGATCAGCTCCGGCGGCACGGACAGCAGTCCTGTCGCAATCGAGATGACCAGCGGGAAGAACGCCACCAGCACGGTAATGACGATGCGCGGCAGCTCGTTGGTCCCGAGCAGAACGACCAGGATGGGCGCCAGCGCCACCTTGGGGATCGATTGAGTCCAGACGAGGAACGGATAGACCGCCGCCGCGATGGCCGGCGACGCGGTCAAAATCACCGCCAGCGGCAGGCTGATCAGGATCGACACCACGAAGCCCAGCATGACGGTCTTGAAGGTCGCTGCGGTGTGTCCGGCCACGGTGGAACCGATGGCCATCGTGTCAATCCAGATGTCGCTCGGCGCCGGCAGCAGGTACCCCGGAATGGCGAAGGCGCGACAGGCGCCTTCCCACAGCAGGAACAGGCAGGCGGTGGCAATCAGCGGCAGCACCACCTCGTAGAGCGCGGCGCTTTTCTTCCTGCGGCGGGGCGGCTTCTGCCGCTCCTCAAGCGGCGGCGCGGCCTGGACCGACATGGCGTGTTCCAAATATGAGTTGGCGGATGCGCTGGCTGGCTTCGTGGAATTCCGGCGTGGCCTCGGTCTCGAAGCTGCGCGGGCGCGGCAGACCGATCTCGATGATCTCGGCGATTCGGCCAGGCCGCGGCGACATAACGACCACGCGGTCGGCCAGCACCACGGCCTCCGTGATCGAATGCGTGACGAACAGGACGGTCTTGGGCCGCTCGCTCCAGATGCGCAGCAGCTCCATGGTCATCTCCTCGCGCGTCAGCGCGTCGAGTGCCCCGAAGGGCTCATCCATCAGCAGGATGTCCGGATCGTGCACCAGGGCGCGGCAGATGGCGACCCGCTGCTGCATGCCGCCCGACAGCTCGCGCGGCGACTTTCCCTCGAAGCCTGTGAGGCCCACCAGCTTGAGCAATGCCATCGCCTTGTCGGTGCTGGTCGAGTCGATGCGGTGCATCATGCGCAAGGGGAACAGCACATTGTCCAGCACACTGGCCCACGGCAGCAGGGTCGGCGCCTGGAAGACGATGCCCGTCTCCGCCCGCGGCTCGGTAATTTCTTCTCCCCCGATCGAGGCCCGTCCTGCTGTTGGCAGGATCAGCCCGGCCACGATGCGCAGAAGGGTGGACTTGCCGCAGCCCGAGGGGCCCACCAGGGTGATGAACTCGTTGCGGCCGATCTCCAGCGACACGTCCTGCAGCGCCGTGACCTGATCTCCGTCACGGCTGTTGAAGATGCGCGTGACCCGGTTGATTGAGATCACTTCGGATCCCCTACTTCGTGACCTTGCTCGTGTCGATCGCGGTCTTGTAGTCGAAGCCGGGCTTCAGCTCGTTGGCCGTGGCGATGGTCTCCCACGAGAACTTGAGCCGGTCCGGGCTCTCCTTGCCCCAGCCGAACTCCTTGCTGTGGTCGTTGAAGACGAACTTCATCACCGCCTTGACACTGCCCATGCAGTCGTCCAGCTCGACCTCGGGAAAGCGAGTGACGTGCAGCTTGCAGGCTTCCTCGGGATTTGCCGCGGTCCATTCGAAGGCCTCCTTGGTGGCGGCCAGGAAGCGCTTCACCAGATCCGGCTTGTCCTGGATCATCTTGTCGGTGGTGATGAGACCCGCAGCGTAGATCTTGAAGCCGACCTCGACGAAGGGCAGCGGCAGGATTTCCTGACCCGCCTTCACCGCCGCCTTGTTGATGTAATAGTAGTGAATCGAATAGAACGGCGCCGCGTCGATGTTCTTGGCGATCAGCTGAGCCGCCATCGCGGCTCCGTCCATGTTCGTCCAGATCAGCTTGTTGGGATCAGTGCCCGCCTTCTTGGCGACTTCGGGGAAGTAGAAGCGGTGGCTGTTGCCCGGCGTGATGCCGATCTTCTTGCCTTCCAGCCCCTTGAAGCTGGTGATGCCTGAACTCTTGAGCACGAACAGCGAATGCGGCGATTCGTTATAGAGTACGGCGATCATCTTGACCGGCACGTTGGTCCGGGCCCGCGCCGTCATGACGGCCGAGATATCGGCAACGCCGAAATCCGCCGCACCCGCAGCGACCTTGGTGACGGTGTCGCCCGAGCCGTAGCCGCGCGTGATGGTGATGTCGATGCCGTGCTTGGCGTAGATGCCCTTGCTCCAGGCGCCGTAGTACATCGCGTGCTCGCCCGACGGGATCCAGTCGGTCTGGAAGCGGACCTTGTCCTGTGCGAGCGCCGGCCCGCCAAGCAGGAACGTAAAGGCAAGCGCCGCCAGTCCTGTGCGTCGGCGAAACGATGATGACTGCATATGTGCCTCCCCCTGACCTGTCGTACACAACGAAGGAAGCAATATCGGTGCCAGCTCCTTATCGCTAAGCGAGCCAACCCAGGGTCGCCGCGACCAGGACGGCGTAACGCGCGGTCTTGCCGATGCCGACCAGCAGGACGAACGGCAGAAGGGGCGTCCGGAGCGCGCCGGCGACCACGGTGAGCGCATCGCCACCGAACGGCAGCCAGGCGAGCAGCAAGGACCATACGCCCCAGCGGGCATACCAGCGCTCGACCCGTTCATAGTCGTGCGGCTTCACGGGAAACCAGGACCGGTCGCGGAACCGCTCGATAACGCGCCCGAGTACCCAGTTGACCACCGAGCCCAGCGTGTTTCCGAGTGACGCCGCGAACAGCAGGGTCTGCCAATGCGTCGGCTCGGCCATCAGCAGGCCGACCAGCACCAGCTCGGACTGGAATGGAAATACCGTCGCCGCCAGGAAGGCGGCGGCAAACAGTCCGGCGTGGCCGAGGATGAGAGAGCCTGGATCCATCGACCTTCACTTACAGGAGTGGATAGGTAATGGCGCAGCCAATATGCGGATCGAGGCAATGGTCTCGGAACGTCATGCAACACCTCCGGAGCCACACCCAACCGGCCTGCGGATTGCCGGAGCGCACTCCTCCTGGCGGGGCGCTCCGTTCGGATGCCCGGCTCCTCGGAGCCCGCGTTTCCGAGGTGCCATGTCAGGTCGATAGCCGCTACGATGCGGCGCTCTCCCCAAATGGCGAAGAAAGAAGCTGCATGCGCACAGTCAAGGACGTCACCTTCGATCTGCTCCGCAAGCTCGGTCTCACGACCGTCGTCGGCAACCCCGGCTCGACGGAAGAGACCTTCCTCAAGAATTTCCCCAGTGACTTCGACTATGTGATGGCCCTTCAGGAGGCGAGCGTCGTCGGCATTGCCGACGGGATCGCCCAGGGCCTCCGCAAGCCGGTCATCGTGAACGTTCATACCGGCGCCGGCATGGGCAATGCGCTGGGCTGCATCGTCACGGCCTACCAGAACAAGACCCCGCTGATCATCACCGCCGGGCAGCAGACGCGCGAGATGCTCCTGCTGGAACCGCTGCTCACGAACATCGATGCCGCGAACCTGCCGCGGCCGTGGGTGAAGTGGGCCTACGAGCCTGCACGCGCCGAGGATATTCCTGCGGCCTTCATGCGCGCCTATGCTACGGCCATGCAGCAGCCGTCCGGTCCGGTCTTCCTGTCCCTGCCGCTCGACGACTGGGACAGGCCCATGCCGGAGATCGACGTCTTCCGCACGATCGCCACGCGAATGGGACCAGATCCGGCCCGGGTCACCGAATTCGCCGAGCGCATCAACGCCGCGAAGTCGCCCGTTATCGTCTATGGATCGGACCTGGCCCGCAGCCAGGCCTGGAACGAAGGCATCCGTTTCGCCGAGACGCTGGGCGTTCCCGTGTGGACGGCGCCCTTCGCCGAGCGAACCCCTTTCCCGGAAACGCACCGCCAACATGCCGGCGCGCTGCCCGCGGCCATCGGGCCGCTGGGCAGGAAGTTCGAAGGCCACGATCTGGTGATCGTCATCGGCGCGCCCGTGTTCCGCTACTATCCCTATGTCGGCGGCGACTACGTTCCCAAGGGCACGCACCTTCTGCAGGTGACGGATGATCCCAACATGTCGTCCAAGGCGCCGGTTGGCGACAGCCTGGTGTCGGACGCGCGGCTGTTCCTCGAGGCGATCCAGCCCCTGGTCAAGAAACGCGCTTCTTCCACTGCCGCGCCGTTGCGCGCGGCTCCGAAGCAGCCCGACATGGAGGCGCAGCCCCTGGCGGGAGACGCCATCATGGCCGCGGTGCGCGACGCCTGTCCGTCCGACTACGTCCTGGTCGAAGAAGCGCCGTCGGTCGTGACCGACATGCAGGACCAGTTCCGCATCGACAAGCCCGACTGCTTCTACACCTTCGCCTCTGGCGGTCTCGGCTGGGACATGCCGGCGGCGGTCGGTCTTGCGCTGGCCGAGCGCAGCAGCGGCCGCAATCGCCCCGTCATCGCCCTGATGGGCGACGGCTCCTTCCAGTATTCGGTCCAGGCGCTCTACACGGCGGTGCAGCAGAAGGCGCACGTCGTCTTCGTCGTCCTGCAGAACCATGAGTACGCCATCCTGAAATCCTTCGCCGAGCTCGAGGAGACGCCGAACGTACCGGGCCTCGACCTGCCGGGGATCGACCTGGAAGCGCTGGCGAAGGGCTATGGCGCGCCCGCGAGACTGGCCAGGACCGGCGCGGAGGTCACGGCCGCCATCGCCGAGGCCATCGCCCGGCCTGGTGCCAGCGTGATCGTCGTGCCGCTCACGCGGAAGCGTCACTCCCTGCTTTGAGGGCCGCCGCCGCTGAGCCTGTGACCGGCGCGTGATCGGCCATAGGCAAAGTAGATCACCAGGCCGATCGCGATCCAGAGGACCAGTCGCGCCCAGGTCACCGGTGCCAGGCCGGCCATCAAGCCGAGGCAGGACAGGATGCCGAGCATCGGGACCAGGGGCACGGCCGGTACCCGGAACGGACGGGCGGCATGCGGCTCCAGACGACGAAGTCGCACCACGGACGCGCACACCATCAGGAACGAGAACAGCGTGCCGACGCCGACCAGCTCACTCAGCATCTCGATCGGCGCCACGGCGGCAATTGCGGCCACGATCACGCCGATCAGGATCTGACTCAGCCAGGGCGTCTTCAGCCTGGGATGGACGCGACTGAACAGCGACGGCATCAGCCCGTCATGCGCCATGGTCGCGAATATCCGGCCCTGCCCATAGAGCAGCACGAGGATCGCCGTCGTGATTCCGATCAGCGCTCCGAGCTGAATCAGCGCGGCGAACCAGCCGATCCCCATGCGATCGACCGCCAGCCCGACTGGCGCCGCCACGTTCAGCTCAGGGAAGGGCACGACACCGACGAGCACGCCCGCCACCAGGATATACAGGATCGTCGAGACCACGAGCGCGCCCAGGATGCCGATCGGCATGTCGCGCTGCGGCCGCCGTGCTTCCTGCGCGCAATTCGAGACGGCGTCGAAGCCGATGTAAGTGAAGAACACGACCGAAGCGCCGTGCAGGACACCGCTCCAGCCGAAGGTCCCGAAGGTCCCGGTGTTCGGCGGCACGAACGGCTGCCAGTTCGCGACCGAGACATGGCCGATCCCGAAGCCGATGAACGCCAGGATGACGGTCAGCTTGATCGCCACCATGAGATTGTTGAGGCGCGCCGACTCGCGCGTGCCTTGGACGAGCAGAACGGTAAGCAGCGCCACGATCGCCGCGGCCGGCAGATTGGCGATCGCAGTCGCGGTGGTACCGTCGGCGAGTTGGACCGCCTGCCCGGTCGAGGACGACAGCCGGGGTGGTATGGCGAGACCGATGGAGGCCAGCGTGCCGTTGAAGTAGCCCGACCATCCGACGGCCACCGCTGCCGCACCGATCGAGTATTCGAGAATGAGGTTCCAGCCGACCAGCCAGGCCGCAAGCTGGCCCAGGCTCGCATAGGTGTAGGTGTAGGTACTGCCCGATACGGGCATCAGCGTCGCCAGCTCGGCATAACAGAGCGCGACGAAGGCACAGGCAATGCCCGCCAGCACGAAGGACACGACGACGGCGGGTCCGGCATAGAGGGCGGCCGCGCTACCGGTCAGGACGAAGATGCCAGCGCCGATGATGGCGCCGATGCCCATGAAGACGATGCTGATCGGACCCAGAACCTTGGGCAGAGGCGCGGCATGGGCGGCCGACGCCAGGATATCGGAAAGCAACTTGCGCGACGCCGCGCCCTTGATCTTCATTCGGTCTCCCCGCCCCCTCTTAGCAAGACCGGGGTGGCCACCCTATATAAACCGCATGCGCTCCACCCTGCTCACCTTCGTCTTCGCTATGGCCCTGGTCGCCGCGGCGGACACGGCCTTCGGCCAACTCGTGCCGGGATCGATCGGCAATGGCGGCCGCATGCCCGACACCATGTCGCCGGGTGCCTTGCCGCCTCCTCCCGTCGCGCCGCCCGCGCCGGTCATGGCGCCGCCGGCGCCCCAGCCCAACACCTATTCGCTGCAGCGCGACCGGCTGGAGAACCAGGGTTACAGGGTTCAGCGGCTGGAACAGGAGAATGACGGATCCTGGCGGGCCAGGGTGACGCGCGATCCCGTGCCGACCCGGCCGCAGGGCGTACCGAAGCGGGTCACGATCCATCCGAACGGGCAGATCGTCGAGGAATACTAGGCGGCTTCCCGCTCCGGGAATGTTCCAAGCCGATGTCGGTTCGGGCTGCCATCGCCCGTCCTTGGGACAGACACATCGGAGCAGGACCATGAGAAAGATCGTTGCCGGCGCCTTCGTCAGCCTGGACGGGATCATGCAGGCGCCAGGCGGGCCCGAGGAGGATCCCACAGGTGGTTTCGGACATGGTGGCTGGACTGTGCCTTATTGGGACGAGCCGATGGGCCAGTTCATGGACGAATGCTTCTCGCAGCCCTTCGACCTGCTGCTCGGCCGCAAGACCTACGAAATCTTCGCGGCACACTGGCCGTTCGTCGGTGAGGACGATCCCATCGGCAAGGCCTTCAGCAAGGTGACCAAGTACGTCGCCACATCCTCGACCGCCCCGCTCTCCTGGAAAAACTCCGTCGCCCTGAAGGGCGACGCCGCCGCCGCGGTCTCCAGGCTGAAGCAGGGAGATGGGCCGATGCTGCTGACCCAGGGCAGCAGCGTCCTTCTGCAGACCCTGCTCGCTCACGACCTGATCGACGAGTTCCGCCTGCTCACCTTCCCGCTCGTCCTCGGACGCGGCAAGAGGCTGTTCGGACAGGGCACAAAGGCTGGCGCGCTCAAGCTGGCCGAGAGCAGCCTCTCGACCACGGGCGTCACGATGAGCGTCTACACGCGGGCGGGCGCCGTGAAGACCGGCACCTTCGAATTGCCGCAGACCTCGGGAGCCGAGTTGGCCCGGCGCGAGCGGACGAAGCGGGAGGACTGAGAGGCTATTTCGCCGTCTTGATGTTCGCGTCCTTGATGACTTTCGCCCATTTGGGGATGTCGGCGGCAATGGCGGCCCGGGTCTCTTCCGGCGTGCTGCCCACGAGGTCGAGGCCCATGGCGGTGAACTTCTTCTCCATCTCGCGATCGGCCAGCACCTTCAGCGACTCCGCCCGCACCTTGTCCACGATCGGCTTGGGCAGGTTGGCCGGCCCGAGCAGCGCAAACCACGACGTCGCCTCGAAGCCCGGAAAGCCCTGCTCGGCGAGCGTCGGCAGGTCCGGGGCACTGGGCGTGCGCTTCAGCGACGTGACGGCAATGCCGCGCACGCGCCCATCCCGCACCAGCGGCATTGCCGCGCCGGCGTTCTGGATGCCGACCTGGACGACACCGCTCATGAGGTCGGCCATGTTGGCACCACGGTACGGGATATGTTCCATCTTGATACCGGCCAGAAAGCAGAACAGCTCGCCCGCGATGTGCTGCGGCGTACCGACACCCGGCGTGCCGTAGGAGAGCTTGCCCGGATTGGCCTTGGCGTAGGCGATCAGCTCGGGGATCGATTTCACGGGCAGGTCGTTGTTCACCATGAACAGCGACGGCATGGCCAGCGACGTCGAAATCGGGGTGAGGTCCTTCAGCGGATCGAACGGCAGGGCCTGCATCGACGGCAGGATCGTGATGGCGGCGTTCCCCGACCACATCAGCGTGTATCCATCGGGGGCCGCCTTGGCGACCCGGTCGACGCCGATCGCCCCTGAATTGCCGGCAACGTTCTCGACGATCACCGGTTGGCCCCAGGCCTCCGAGAATTTCTGTGCAAACATGCGCGCCGTGACATCCGTCGAACTGCCGGCTGTGAAGCCGACGACGATTTTCACCGGCTTGTCCGGCCAGTTGGCTTGGGCGAAGGCCGGTTGCGCAAGAGCCAGGGCAAGCAAGCACGCCAAGGCGGTCCGGATAGTGCAAAACATGATGAAATCCTCCCGGTATGCGGTCTTTGCCGCCTCGCCTGCAGGTTATGGAGCTTGCAGGGCATCCGCAACCACCTCTTAGAATAAGGTGGACATCTGCGACTTTTTGCGCCTCGACTGTAGATACATTGCGGTGCATTAGCCTGTAAATTGGAAGCGAGCTGTAAGCTGCCGGTGCAACAGCTAGATATTGTATTGGAGGACTGATTGGCACTTTCTCATCCCGTAGACACTCATGTCGGAAGCCGGCTGCGGCAGCGGCGCGCCCTCCTCGGCATGAGCCAGACGGACCTCGGCAACGCTGTCGGGCTGACCTTCCAGCAGGTCCAGAAGTACGAGCGCGGCTTCAACCGCATCAGCTCGAGCCGCCTGTTCGAGTTCTCCAAGGTCCTCGACGTGCCCGTGGCCCACTTCTTCGAAGGCATGGACCCGGCAAGCGGCGGCGCCAAGCGTAAGCCCGGCCGTCCCAAGGCTACCGAAAAGTCTGCCGGTGGTGATCTCAACACCAAGCGCGAGACGCTCGAGCTGGTGCGCGCCTACTACAAGATCCGCAGCAAGAGTCTCCGGGCCAAGACGCTCGACCTGATCGAGGCCCTCGCCCGCGATTGAGAGCATCGGGAAGCGTTCACCCTCGGTCCGCGCCGACGGAAGGTCGTTCGCTCATTCCGGCCGGGTATTGTGATAATGCCTCATCCTTTGGCTTTAGCCGCCACTCTGCTGGTCGCGTCCGTGCTGGCCGCCTGCAATGATGGGCCGGCCCTGAAGGCCCCGTCCCCCGACGCCCCCATGTCGACGGCCCGGTATCTGTGCCAGCAGAACAAGACCATCGTCGCGGACTTCTACGACGGCAAGTCGAGCGTCGGCCCCGACGGGCGGCCCCTTCCCGGCGGCCGGGTCGTCGTGCAATTGAGCGATGGGCGCAAGTTCAGCCTGCCACAGACCCTCTCGGGCTCGGGAATCCGCTATGCCGATTCGAGCGGCACCTTCGTCTTCTGGAGCAAGGGCGATACCGCCTTCGTCGAGGAAGGCTCCAGCCAGACGGTGACCTACCGCGACTGCGTGCAGAGGCGCTGAGGCTACGACGTCAGCGCCGACCGGCCAGCGCGCGATTTTCCAGCCGGCTCAGCAGTCGAACGAGCGGCCAGAGCAGCAGGAAATAGATCACCGCCGCCATGACGATCGGAGTCGGGTTGTAGGTGATGCTTTGCGCCTGCCGAGCCTCGTAGAGCAGCTCGGGCACGGCGACGACCGAGCCCAGCGACGTGAGCTTGACCACTTCCAGCGTGTTGGACAGCAGGTCGGGCATCACGTTGCGCACCGCCTGGGGCAGCACGACGTAGCGCATCGCCTGCATCCGGGTAAGACCGGTGGAGCGCGCCGCCTCGACCTGCCCCGCCGGGACCGAGTCGATGCCCGCACGGAAGATCTCGCCGTAATAGGAGCCCGTATTCAGGAAGAAGGCGATGGCCACGCAGGCGAAGCCGCCCAGCTCGAGGCCGGCGAACGGAAGACCTGCGAACAACAGGACCAGCAGCACAAGCGGCGGGAAGGCCCGGAAGAAATCAACCCAGGCCATCAGCGGCCAGCGCACGAGAGGATGCCTGATCGAGGCCAGCAGCGCCAGGATCAGGCCGCCGAGCAGACCGAGCGGCACCACGATCAGCGACAGCAGGATCGTGTTCCACAGGCCCGTCAGCACGATGGGCCAGGCCGCCTTCATGATCTCGATGTTGAAGAAGGCCTCGATCATCGCTTCCACGCGAACTTGGTCTCGATCCAGCGCGCCGCGACGACGACCGGCAGGAACAGGACGACGTAGGCCGCTGCGCCCATCATCAGCGGCGAGGGATTGTAGGAATTGGACATCGCCGAGCTTGCCTGTCCGAGGATCTCGGTCACGGCCACGACGGTGCCGAGCGCCGTTCCCTTGGTGATGGCGATGGTGCGGTTGGTCAGCGGCGGGATCGTGAGCCGGAAGGCCTGCGGCAACACGACGTTGAACAGGGTCTGGCCGAACGAGAGGCCGGTCGAGCGCGAGGCCTCCCACTGGCCCTTCGGGATCGAGGTGATGCCGGCCCAGAAGATCTCCTCGGAGAAGGCCATCAGCACGAAGGCGAGCGACAGCCAGGTCGAGACGAAGCCGGAGGGCGCCGGCCCGGCATAGGGCAGGCCGAAATACATCAGGACGATGATGACCAGCGGCGGCAACGAGCGGAACAGGTCGACGACGAAGATGATCAGCCAGTTCAGCGGCCGGATGGCCAGGCTGCGCAGCAGCGCCAGCGCGAGGCCGGCCGCCAGGCCGGTGACGACGATCAGCAGCGCGAGTTCGATGGTCACCACCATGCCGGACAGGATGTCCGGCAGGTACTTCCACATCACCTTCGCATTGAAGAAGGTCTCTACGAACTTGTCCCAGCCGCTCATGCCACGCGGCCCTCAGTGCCGCTGGATCTGGCCGATGAAGGCGCGCGTCCGTTCGTGGGTCGGATTCTCGAAGATCGCCGCGGGCGGCCCCTGCTCCACGATCAGCCCGTCGTCCATGAACACGACCCGATCTGCCGCGTTGCGCGCGAAGCCCATCTCGTGGCTGACCACGATCATGGTCATGCCGCTCTCACGCAGGCCGCGCATCACCTCGAGCACCGACCCGACCAGTTCGGGGTCGAGCGCGCTGGTCGGCTCGTCGAACAGCATCACGCGTGGTTCGAGCGCGATCGAACGGGCTATGGCGACGCGCTGCTGCTGGCCGCCGGAAAGCTGGCCCGGCGTGTGGTCGGCACGGTCGGCAAGGCCCACGCGCTCCAGCGCCGCCCGGCCCAGCACCTCGGCCTCGGCACGCGCCTTGCCGGCCACATTGCGCAGCGCCAGCGTCACGTTGCCCAGCGCCGTCATGTGCGGATAGAGATTGAACGACTGGAACACCATGCCGATGCGGCGACGGGCATGGTTGATGTCGGTCTTCGGGTTCAGCATGTCGATGCCGTCGACCATGATCGAGCCGGAGGACGGGTCCTCCAGCCGGTTGAGGCAGCGCAGCAGGGTCGACTTGCCCGAGCCCGACGGCCCGATGATGAAGACCAGCTCGCGCTCGTCCACCTTCAGATCGACACCCTTCAGGACGTGAAGGGTGCCGAAATGCTTGTGGATCGCGCGCGCATCGACGATGTGATTCGTTGCCATAAGTCTAGCCCGTCGCCTCGATCGAAGGCGACGACAACGTCAGTTGCACTTCAGCTCATGCGGCGTCGGATCGTAGCCTGGCATGCCCGGCACGCCGTAGCCCGGCGTGACCACGACCGCGAGATCGTCGGCCGCCGGCTTCTTGTTGAACCACTTCTCGTAGAACTTCGCCATCGTGCCGTCCTTCTTCATGCAGTCGAGCGCATCCTGCAGCTCGGCGCGAAGCTCAGGCTTGTCCTTCGGCACGGGTGCGGCCCAGTGGGCGCGCGTTTCGGCGAGCTCCAGGTCGGCGATGAACTGCGGGTTCTTGGACGCCGCGTAGACGATGGTCGTGTTGCCGCCGAGCGTGGCGTAGGCGCGGCCGGAGAGCACGGCCTGGGTGGCGTCGGGCTGCGTGTCGTAGACCTGCACGGTGAAGCCGTGCTCCTCGCCCATCTTCTTGGCCAGCGTTTCGTAGGGCGTGCCCTTGTTGACCGACACGGCCTTGCCTTTCAGGTCGGCCCAGCTCTTGATCGGCGCGCTGCCCTTCTTGATGCCGAACTGGAACGCGGTCCACAGATAGCCTGCGGTGAACAGCATGTTCTCGGCACGCTCCTTGGTCACCGTCGTCGGCGCGGCGATGAAGTCGTAGCGGCCCGACTGCATGCCGGGGATCAGGGTCGAGAAGCTCACGGCATCGATCGTGATGTCCCGCTTCATGCGCTTGGCCGCCTCGGTGAAGACGTCGATCTGGAAGCCCTCGACGCCGCCGCCCAGCTTCGGCATCGCGTGCGGCGCAAAGGTGCCATCCACACCCGTACGCAGGGGCGGCTTCTTGTCCTGGGCAAGCGCGGGACTCGCGACCAGCAGGACCGCGACGGCCAGCGCGGCAAAGCGACGATGCATCATTTTCGTTGGTTCCCTTCCCATGAAATCCCCAAGCCACGACGTTAGATCAGGCGTTGTCCAATAGCAATTTAGGGGCCATCTTGCGGCCCATGTCCGACCGCATCCTCGTGATCAATCCCAACTCCACCGAAGCCGTGACCCGCGGCATCGACACTGCCATGGACCCGCTGCGCATGCAGGGGGGGCCGGCCATCGAGTGCGTCACGTTGACGGACGGTCCGCCCGGCATCGAGAACCAGGGCCATGTCGAGCAGGTTGTTCCCCTGATCGGCGCCATGGTCAAGAAGCGCGACACCGACTGCTCGGCTTTCGTCATCGCCTGCTATTCCGATCCCGGCCTGCATGCCGCGCGCGAACTCACGACCAAGCCGGTGCTCGGGATTGCCGAGTGCGGCATCCTGACCGCCCTCACCCTCGGCCAGCGCTTCGGCGTGATCTCGATCCTCCGGAAGTCGATCCCCCGCCATCTGCGCTATGTCGGCCAGATGGGCCTCAACGACCGCATGGCCGGCGACCGCGCGATCGGCCTCGGCGTTGTGGAACTCGCCGACGAGGCCCGCACCTTCAGCCGCATGGCCGAAGTCGCCGCCGAACTGCGCGACGAGGATGGCGCAGACGTGCTTGTGATGGGCTGTGCCGGAATGGCGCGCTACCGCGACCGCCTGCAGCGCCATGTCGGCCTGCCCGTGGTCGAGCCCAGCCAGGCCGCCGTCGCGATGGCGATCGGGCGTTCCCGGCTGAACTGGTCCTGAGCTATTCGGCAGCGGCCTTGACGACCGGCGCCGCCGGGAACTCCATGCGGTCGTTGGTGCGGCAGTAGCGGTCGGCGAACATGCGGCCCACCGGATGGTACTTGTCCATGTAGACGCGCTTGGCCTTGTCGTCCCATAATTCGTCGCGAATGTGGAAGCGCAGCCCCTCGCCGATCACGAGCTGGCGATCGTCCTTCACGTTGATGACCTGCCAGGTCTTGCATTCCATCGCCCACGGCGCATCGGCCAGACGCGGCGTCTTGATGTCGACCGAGGGCGCAAGCTTCAGGCCGAGATAGTCGGGCTCGCCGACGTTGGGCGGAAAGTCGCCGCTGGATTCGTGCATCTTGAGCGCCAGCGGCTCATCGGTCAGGTTGACCACGAACTCACCGGTGCGCTCGATGTTGCTCCAGGTGTCCTTGATGCGCCCGTCCGGCCGCTTGTTGATCGCGAACATACAGAGCGGCGGATCTTCGGCGAATACGTTGAAGAAGCTGAACGGCGCCGCATTCACCGTGCCCGTCGGCCCCACGGTCGTCACCCAGGCGATCGGTCGCGGCAGCACGAAGGCCGTCAGCACCTTGTAGCGCTCGTGCGGAGTCAGGTCGTCGGAAGCGTATTGCATCTGTCTGTCCTCAGTTCGACGGTTCGAGCTTCACGCCGGTGCGCTCGCTGATGAGCTTGTAGTGCTCCGGGCGGCGGTGCTTGGCGAAGTTGAAGGTGGTGTTGCGGATATACTCGCCGAGGCCGAGATCGCAATCGTAGGAGATCACCTCGTCGTCCTCGGTCGTGCCCTTGGCCACGATCTCGCCGGTCGGCGCGACGATCACCGAACCGCCATGCAGCCAGAAACCGTCTTCCTTGCCGGCCTTGGCCGTGGCCACGACCCAGATGCCGTTCTGGTAGGCAGCTGCCTGCAGCGACAGCATATGATGGAACACACGCAGGTACGGCGGCTCGTGCGGCGCGTAGACATTGTCGCTCGGCGTGTTGTAGCCCAGCACCACCATCTCTGCGCCCTTCAGCGCCATGACGCGGAACGTCTCGGGCCAGCGGCGGTCGTTGCAGATGCACTGGCCGACGATCACCTCGTCCTTGAACATCTTCCAGACGTTGAAGCCGAGATTGCCGACCTCGAAGTACTTCTTCTCAAGATGCTGGTAGGGCACCGTCGGCCTGTGCTCGTCATGGCCGGGCAGATGCACCTTGCGGTACTTGCCGATCAGGCGGCCGTCCGGCCCGACCAGGATCGAGGTGTTGAAATGATGCGTCGATCCCTCTTCCTCGGTCCGCTCGGCGTAGCCCAGGTAGAAGCCGATCCCCTTCTCCCGCGCCAGTTCGAACAGCGGCAGCGTGTCCGGGCTCGGCATCTGGCTCTCGAAGTACTTCTCGACCTCGTTGGGATCCTCCATCCAGTAGCGCGGGAAGAAGGTCGTCAGCGCGAGCTCCGGGAACACGATGAACTTGGAACCGCGGCTGTCGGCCTCCTTCAACATCTCGATCATGCGCTTGACCACGCTCGCCCGGCTGTCGGCGAGATGGATGGGACCCAGCTGGGCGGAAGATACTTTCAGGCGGCGGGACATTATCGGCTCTCGGCTTAAGTGAAAGTAAGGTTGTCATCCTGAGCGCAGCGAAGGACCTTTGCGTACCTCTCGAAAGGTCCCTCGCTCCGCTCGGGATGACAAGGTGCGGGTAGCAACATCACATCAAAACAACGGCTTCAGGCCGAAGCGCGACATGGCCTGCAGTTCGGGCGCGCTCTGCCCGATCGGCTTCGACGAATCGGGTGAAGCGCAGGGCAGGAACTGACCGGAGCCGCGCTCGGCGTTCAGCTTGCCGTCCTCGACGACCACACGGCCGCGGCTCACCACGGTGATCGGCCAGCCCTTGATCTGGCGCCCCTCGTAGGGCGTGTAGCCGACATTGTCGTGCAGGTCCTTCCAGGTGACGGTCACGTCCTTGTCGGCATCCCAGATCGCGAAGTCGGCGTCGGAGCCGACGGCAATGGTGCCCTTCTTCGGGTAGAGGCCATAGAGCTTGGCATGGTTGGCCGAGGTCAGCGCCACGAACTGCTGCAGGGTGATGCGTCCCTTCTGGACGCCTTCCGAGAACAGCATCGGCAGCCGGATCTCGATCCCGGGCACGCCGTTGGCCATCTCCTTGAAGGTCGTCTTGTCGCCCTTGGGGATCTTGCCGCCGGCATTGAACTGGTACGGCGCATGGTCCGACGAGAAGGTCTGGAACGTGCCGTCCTTCAGCGCCGCCCATACGGCTTCCTGTGCCGCCGAATCGCGCGGCGGCGGGCTGCAGCACCACATGGCGCCCTCGACGCCGGGCTTGTCCATGTCGTCGGCGGTCAGCGCGATGTACTGCGGGCAGGTCTCGCCGAAGATCTTCAGGCCCTTCTTCTGCGCCTGGCGCAAGGTCTCGATCGCCTCGATCTCCGACATGTGGACCAGCAGCAGCGGGGCATCGACCAGCCGCGCCAGCGAGATCGCGCGGTTGGTCGCCTCGGCTTCGGCCAGGCGGGCATGGGCGATGGCGTGGAACTTCGGCGCACCATGGCCCTGGTCGACCAGATGATGCGCCAGCCACTGGATCATGTCGTGGTTCTCGGCATGGACCATGACCAGCGCACCGTCGCGCCGCGCCACGGAGAGGATGTCGAGGATCTGGTAGTCGCTGACCTTCATCGCATCGTAGGTCATGTAGATCTTGAACGAGGTATAGCCGTCCTTGATCAGCGCCGGCAGCTCCTGCCCCAGTGCCTGCGGCGTCGGATCGGTCACGATCAGGTGGAAGGCGTAGTCGATCACCGCCTTCGGCGTCGCGGCCTCGTGATACTCGTTGACCACCTGCCGCAGCGACATGCCGCGATGCTGGGCAGCAAAGGGAATGATCGTCGTGGTGCCACCGAAGGCGGCGGAGACCGTGCCAGTATAGAAGTCGTCGGCACACATCACGCCCATGCCGGATTTCTGTTCGATGTGGCAGTGGCTGTCGACACCGCCCGGCAGGACAAACTTGCCGCCGGCATCGATCTCGCGCGTGCCCGTGCCCTTCAGGTCCGGCCCAATCTCGACCACCTGGCCATCCTTGACGGCGATGTCGCCTTCGGCCTGCCGCTCGGCGGTGACGATGCGGGCGTTGCGAACGATCAGATCGTAATCAGCCATGTCCCTACTCCGCCGCCTTGGCGAGACGGCCGGTGGCCGCCAGTCGCCGGTCGAGGCGTGCAATCATTCCATCGAGTTCCGTCCTGTCCGCCGCCGTCAGCGACGACCCGGGCGCGCGCTGCTTGGGGCTCTTGATGGCGCCACGCCGGAACAGCACCTCCTTGCGCAGCGCCAGGCCTATCGCCGGCTGCACCTCGTGGCGCACCAGCGGCAGATAGATGTCGAACAGGTCCTCGGCCTCGTCCGGCCTGCCGCCAGCGAAGAGGTCATAGACCTGCACCAGCATTTCGGGCCAGGCGAAGCCCGTCATCGCACCGTCGGCGCCGCGGCGCATCTCCTGCGGATAGTAGAGTCCGCCATTACCGACGAGGATCGACACGCGACGCCGGCCGGGCTTCTTTTCGCCCTCGCGGACCTTGGTGAGCTTGGCCAGGCCGGGCGCATCCTCGTGCTTCAGCATCACGAGCTGCGGAAAGTCGTCGACCAGCCGCTCGAACACGCTGACCGGCAGGTAGACGCCGGTGGTCTGCGGATAATCCTGGTAGACGACCGGGATGTGCGGACCCAGCGCCTGGAAGACCTGCGCATAGTAATTGTAGAGGCCCTCGTCGCCCTTGAGTCCGGGCGGCGGCGCCACCATCACACCCGCCGCGCCGGCCATCATCGCCTCGTGCGAGAGGCGCCGGACGTTCTCGAGACCGGCATGACTCACGCCCACGATCACCTGCCGGCCCTGGGCCCGGCCGATCACGCGGTTGACCACGGAGATCGATTCGTCGGCCGTCAGCTTGTGCGCCTCGCCCATCATGCCGAGCAGCGTGAATCCATGTACGCCGCAGCCCAAATAAAAATCGGTCAGGGAGTCGACGCTCTGCAAGTCGACCGCGCCCTCGTCGGTAAAGGGCGTCGCGGCGATGATGTAAACGCCCTTGGCCTGCTCGTTCAGCTTACCTGATGACATCGTCGACGCTCCCCGGCGCGGTTCTTGCAACGCCCCCAGTATGAGGTTGCAGCGATCATGCCACTCGCCGGGCGCTTGTCGAGCGTCACGGCGGCGGCAAGCGTTCTTACCCGAAGAGGGGCAGGTGTCGAAGTAAATGGCGCGGCATATCGCTCATCGATTGATGATTTCGTTTCCGGTCCTGCTGGGGGTGTTGCTCATCGGCTTCCTGCTGCTGCAGGTCGTGCCTACGGATCCGGCAACGGTGGTCGCAGGGCCGACCGCGACCAAGGCGGAAGTCGACGCCATCCGCGACGACCTTGGACTGAACCAGCCGCTCTGGATTCAGTTCGGCCGCTATCTCGGCCGCGTGTTCCAGCTCGACCTCGGCCGCTCCATGATCTCCAACCGCGCCGTCGTCGACGAAATCGCCCTGACCCTCTGGCCCACCGTCGAATTGATGCTGGCCTGCCTCGTCTGGGCGGTGCCGCTCGGCATCACGCTGGGCACGCTTGCGGCACGGCGCCGTGGCACGGCCATCGACCGCGCCATCATGGCGCTCTCGGTCATGGGCGTGTCGGTGCCGATCTTCTGGGTAGGTCTGCTCCTGATCCAGTATGTCGGAGGCGCCGGCCTGCTGCCGTTCCAGGGCCGCAACGGCCCGATCTGGACCGCCGACGGAGCCCTGAGCATCATCCTGCCAGCCGTGACCCTGGGCTCCGTCTTCGTCGGGCCGGTCGCGCGGATGACGCGTACGTCATTGCTGGAGACTCTGGGCGCCGACTACGTGCGAACCGCCCGCGCCAAGGGCGCCTCGGACTGGCGGGTCACGATCCGTCACGCGCTGCGTAACGCCATGATCCCCGTGGTTACGCTGGTGGGGCTGCAGATCGGCTTCCTGCTAGGCGGCTCGATCGTCACCGAGACCATGTTCGCCTGGCCGGGTGTCGGACGCATGGCCGTGGGAGCGATCACGTCGAGCGACTTCCCGCTGGCGCAGGGCGCGATCCTGATTCTCGCCGTCGGCTTCATGGCGATCAACCTGCTGGTCGACGTCCTCTACGCCTATCTCGACCCCCGGATCGCCCGCGGATGACCGACACCGCCCTTCCCCTGCAGAGCCAGGCCGACCAGCGTGCCATTGCCGCGATCCGGCGCAAGAACGCCGTGTGGCGGCGCATCCTGAGCGACCCGCCGGCGGCGATCGCCGCCCTCTTCCTCATCGTGATCGTCGGTGCGGCCCTCCTCGCGCCCTGGATCGCGCCATTCGATCCCTACGCGTCCAACATGCGGATGCGTCTCTGCCCGATCGGCGGCGCGCGCTGCCCGGATTTCCTGCTGGGTGCCGACAACCAGGGCCGAGATATGGTCACTCGCATCCTGTTCGGCCTGCGTGCCACGTTGGGAATCGGCATCATTGCCGTCGTGGTCGGCGGCGGACTGGGCGCCCTGATCGGGCTCAGCGCCGCCTACTTCAGACGCCTCGACCAGCCGCTGATGCGCCTGGTCGACGTGCTGCTGTCCTTCCCCTCGATCCTGTTCGGCCTCGCCATCGCGGCGGTGATGGGCACCGGCCTCTTCTCTCTCGTCGTCGCGCTGAGCATCGCCTCGGTCCCGTCGATCGCCCGTATCGCCCGCGGGGCCGCGCAGTCGATCATGCAGCAGGAATACATGGAGGCCGGCCGCGCCGTGGGCCTCGGCGACGGCGCCCTGATCTGGCGGTATCTCGCCCTCAACTGCTGGCCGACCATCCTGATCTACATGACCCTCCAGCTCGGGCAGGCGATCCTTTTGGGCGCGGCCCTCTCGTTCCTCGGCCTCGGGGCGCAGCCGCCGACCGCCGAACTGGGCAGCATGGCCGCCGACGGCCGCAAGTTCCTGTCGATCGCGCCGCACGTCTCGACCCTTCCCTGCGCGGCGATCTTCCTCGTGGTGCTCGCATTCAATGTGCTGGGTGACGCACTACGCGACGCCCTCGATCCGAAGTTGAGGCAGTGACGTGAAACAGCAGGAGGTGTGGGCATGAAGAAGTTGACGGCGGCGGCACTGGCCGCGGTGGCCGTGGCGGGCGTTGCGGCGCCGGCGATGGCGCAGAAGAATGTGACGATCGTGCGCGAGATCGACACCGATCGCTACGATCCGCACAAGTCGACCGCCCGGTCGGGCGCCGAGGTCATCTACATGATGGGCGACACGATGGTGAACCTCGACTTCGACATGAAGACGCTGAAGCCGGGCCTCGCCAAGAGCTGGACGGTCTCGCCCGACGGTCTCACCTACACGTTCAAGCTCCGGGACGACGTCACCTTTTGCAGCGGCAAGAAGATGACGGCGAAGGACGTGGTCGCCACCTACGAGCGCTGGCTCGATCCCGAGACCAAGGGTCTCGTGAAATGGCGCATGGGCGACGTCGACAAGGTGACCGCGCCGGACGACGTCACGGTCGAGTACAAGCTGAAGAAGCCGTTCTCCGAGCTGCTCTACCAGATGACGCAGTACTTCCACACCGTCCTGAACGTAGACCAGGTCAAGCAGCTCGGCGCCGATTTCGGCGTGAAGGGCTTCGACGGCACCGGCCCCTACTGCTTCGAGAGCTGGACACCGCGCGACTCGACGGTGCTGAGCAAGCACAAGGGCTACAAGTGGGGGCCGCCGATCTACGACTCCACCGAGGCGCAGGTCGACAAGGTGATCTGGAAGGTGGTGCCTGAGGAGAACACCCGCGTCACCGCGCTGCAGGCCGGCCAGGCCGATGCCAGCCAGTACGTCCCCTACTGGTCGATCAAGGAACTGCAGGCCAACAAGAACCTCTCGGTGACCAAGGCCGAGAACTTCTTCTGGACCTACTTCATCGGCTTCAAGGTCGACAAGGAACTGGTCAACGACGTGCGCGTGCGCCAGGCGATGAACCTCGCGGTCGACCAGAAGGCGATCACCGAGGCCGTGACCTTCGGCTTCGCCGAACCGGCCTCGACGATGCTGATGCCCAACGTCCTCGACTTCAACGCCAAGCTGAACAAGGCGGCCTACGGCGAGAACCTCAAGGAAGCCGAGAAGCTTCTCGACGAGGCCGGCTGGAAGAAGGGCCCGGACGGCTTCCGCTACAAGGACGGCAAGAAGCTGGCGCCGCTCATCTACGGCATCTCGGGTGCCTTCAAGGAGATCGCCGAGGCCGTGCAGGGCGACCTGCGCAAGGTCGGCGTCGACCTGCAGATCCAGCTCTTCGACTCCACGGTGGCGTGGGGCAAGCTCGCGACGCAGGAATTCGACGCGTTCGGCATGAGCTTCCCCTATGTCAGTGCCGGCGACGCGATGAACCTCTACTTCCGGTCGACCAATGCGCCCACGCCGAACCGCATGAACTGGAAGGACAAGGAAACCGACGAGCTGCTCGACAAGGGATCGACCGCGCTCGACGAGGCCACGCGCACGGCCTCGTACCAGGCGGTACAGCAGAAGGTGCACGATGCCTTCGTCTGGATCCCGCTGTTCCACGAGCCTTTGTTCGTCGTGGCAGGCTCCAAGCTGAAGCCGATCAAGGCGCACGGCAACTATGGCTGCGGCCTCTACAAGGGCCTGGGCCTCGCCTACAAATAGCCAGCAGACAGCAAGCAACCGGAGCGAAGCGCTTATGAAGACGACCAAGATCGCCGGCCTCGACCACGTCGTTGCGTGGGACGAGGCCGAGGGGCGGCACGTCTATCTCGAAAATGCCGATCTCGTATTCAAGGGCAACGAGATCGCCCATGTCGGACCGGGCTACACGGGCCCGGTCGACACGACCATCGACGGCAAGGGGATGATGGCCATCCCCGGCTTGGTCAACGTGCACAGCCATCCCTTCTCGGAGCCCGCCAACAAGGGACTTACGGAGGAGTATGGCAGCGACAAGCTCGGCCAGAGCTCGCTCTACGAATATCTGACGGTGTTCGGGCTCAATCCCGAGGATGCCGGCCCCTCCTCCAAGGTCGCGGTCTCGGAGCTGCTGAAGAGCGGCGTGACGACCATCACCGATCTGTCGATGGCGCGCCCGGGCTGGGCGGACGACCTCGCCTCGACCGGCATTCGCGCCGTCGTCTGTCCGATGATGCGCCAGGGCGTCTGGTACACGAAGAACGGCCACACGGTTGAGTATGCCTGGGACGAGAAGGCCGGCGAGAAGGCCTTCGAAGCCTCGATGGCAACGCTCGACGAGGCGGCAAAGCATCCCAGCGGCCGCCTCTCCGGCATGGTCGGCCCGGCGCAGATCGACACCTGCCGCGAGGGCTTCTTCAAGGAGGCCCTGCAGGAAGCCAGGCGCCGCGGCCTGCCGATGCAGACCCATGCCTGCCAGGCCGTCGTCGAATTCCACGAGATGGTTCATCGCCACGGCAAAACGCCCATCGAATGGCTCGACTCGATCGGGGTGCTGGGGCCCGACCTCATCATCGGCCACGGCATCTTCCTGAACGATCACCCGCAGATCCACTATCCGCACGCCAACGACTTCGAGCGGCTGCGCGACTCCGGTGCCTCGGTGGCGCATTGCCCGACTGTCTTCGCGCGGCGCGGCATGGTGATGAACTCGATCGGCCGCTACATGGATGCGGGCATCACGGTCGGCATCGGCACCGACACCTTCCCGCACAACATGCTCGATGAGATGCGGCTGGTCTGCTACCTCGCCCGCGCCATCACCATGAACTACAAGATGGGCACGACGCGGCACGCCTTCGAGGCGGCCACGATCGGCGGCGCCAAAATGCTGCGCCGGCCCGACATCGGCCGGCTGGCGCCGGGCTGCAAGGCCGACTTCTCGCTGGTCGACATGAGCCATCCCTACATGCAGCCCGCGCACGAGCCCGTGCGCAGCCTGATCTACTCGGCCGGCGACCGCGCCATCCGGCACGTCTATGTCGACGGCACGCAGGTGGTGAAGGACGGCCAGGTCCTGACGGTCGATGTCGAGGCGGCGACCGCGGGCCTGATCGAAGGCCAGCGCAAGCGGCTCGAAACGGTGAGCCAGCGCGACTGGGCCGGCCGCACCGCCGACCAACTCGCGCCCCCGGTCTACGGCACGCGCGATCGGCTGCCGCAGTCGCGGCCGGTGACGTGACAGCAATGAAGCTCGACCAACTCATACTCCTCTCCCCCGCTGGCTATCGCATTCACACATCGTAGTTGCGTCGAGTAAGGCGGTTCGATTCTCTGTCCGAAGCACAGCGGGCGGAGAATTGGATGTCGGGTATGGAGTACGGTCTGGGCGGTTTCGGCGACCGGCGGCTGCAAAAAGGGGGG
>NZ_JAUSBN010000034.1 GCF_030651995.1 Reyranella sp. | reverse complement strand
GAACACACTCGACGACGAGGCTCTCCACGCCTGCATCGCCGCCTACAACAACACCCCGCGCAAATGCCTTGGGTTCAAGACCCCGGCCGAGGTATTCATCGCTCAACTGTTGCACTTCAAACTTGAATCCACACCCTCGCTACGCTCGGGATGACAGTTACCGCTAAAACGGTGTCATCCCGAGCGTAGCGAGGGACCCTTCTCTTAAGAACCTATCTGCCCGCCACCCTTCTTCGTGATGGCGATCACCGACGGCCGCGGGGGCACGCCCTCCTTGAAATCCGGCCAGCGGGTCGAGGGCTTCTCGAAGGTCGAGCCGCTGTCTTCGCCGGGATGCTGGATCGCGAGGAAGATCGTGCCATTGTCGGGCGTCAGGATCGGACCGCAGACCTCCGCGCCGGTCGGGGCCTGGAAGAAGCATCGCGTCAGGCCGCGGCCGTACCCTGTCGTATCGGCACCATAGAGGCCGTCGGCGATACCCGCGGCGGTCGGCGCGCCGTCGGTGGCGATCCAGATGCGGCCCTTGCTGTCGAAGGTGCAGTTGTCGACGCAGGAGAGCCAGCCATTCTCCGAGGTCGCCCGATGATAGCGCGCGCCCGGGTCGATGCCGGGCTTTCCGCCGACGATGAAGATCGACCAGGTGCCCTCCGTCGAGGTGTGGTCGCCATCCTTCGGCATCACCTCGATGACATGCCCGTGGGCGTTCCGGGCCATGGGATTGGCCCGGTTCACCTGCTGCTCGGTGCGCCGCGTATTGTTGGTGAGCAGGACATAGACCCGCCCGCTGACCGGATTGACCTCGACGTCCTCGGGACGATCCATCGGCGTGGCCTTCAGCAGATCGGCGGCCATGCGGGTATTGATCAGCACATCGGCCGGGCTGGCAAAGCCATTCTCCGCGGTCAGCGGGCCCTGGCCGTGCACCAGCGGCAACCACTCGATCTTGCCGTCGTCGTTGAAGCGCGCGACGTAGAGCGTGCCCTCGTCGAGCAGGTTCCTGTTGGCGGCGCGATCGTTCGGATTCCACGGCCTGGACGTCACGAACTTGTAGACATAGTCGAAGCGCTCGTCGTCGCCCATGTAAACGACGACCCGGCCGTCCTTGGCCACCACGTGATGACAGCCCTCGTGCTTGAAGCGGCCGAGCGCGGTGCGCTTGATCGGCGTGGCGGCAGGATCGTACGGATCGATCTCGACGATCCAGCCGAAGCGGTTCGGTTCGTTCGGCTCCTTCTCGACGTTGAACCGGTCGACATGCTGGGCCCAGGCGTACCAGGTCGCCTTGGAGATGCCGTAGCGCTTGTAGGCCTTGGCGTCCGGCATCTTCTCGGCGTCGCCGCCGAAATAGCCGTTGAAGTTCTCCTCCGCCGTCAGCCAGGTGCCCCACGGCGTCTCGCCGCCGGCGCAGTTGTTCAGCATGCCCAGCACCCGGGTGCCCGTCGGATCGGCCGAGGTCTTCAGCTTGTCGTGGCCGGCCGCAGGACCCGAGATCTGCATCGGCGTCGTTCCGGTGATGCGCCGCGCGTACTTGCTGTCCGGCACCACCTTCCACGCGCCGCCTTCGCGAGCGATCTCGATCACTGAGCCACCGTGCGCCGCCATCTCGACTTCGACCTGTGGTTTGGAGGCCTTGAGGTTCACGGCGCGACCCGAACCCAGGCCGGCGAACATGAGGCCAGGGTTTGTATATTCGTGGTTCACGACCATGAGAAAGCGGTCGTTCGCGGTGCTGCCGGCGGGCAGGGGATGCAGGCCGACGAAGTCGCAATTGTAGCCGAACTGCTTTTCCTGGACCGCCGCCGTCAGGTTGGCCGGGTCGAAGGCCGGCGCGCCGGCGACCACCGGGTCGCCCCAGCGGATCAGGACCTGTGCCTCGTAGCCTTCCGGGATGTGGTGCATCCTGTCGAGCCCATGCGCGACTTCCTTGAAGGTGAGTGACGACGGACCGGCTGCCTGGGCCATCGCGGTGCTGCCCAGCAGTTCGCGACCAAGAGCGACAGCCGCACCGGCTCCGACCAGACCACGCAAGGCCCCGCGCCGGCCGAGCCGCCGCTCGATCAGGTCGCCGATCGTGGTTTGCGCGCTGGAGTTTGATCCGACGTCTTCCGAATCGACGGCATCGTTGTCGTAGTTGCCCATCCCACTCTCCTGATCTTTGGGACCGCCATACCCCGCGAAGGCGATAGCATCACTGCGATTTCATGTTCTTTTTGTTGCAGCCCCTTCCACAGAGCGCGTCAGCAAACCGTAGCGCGATACCTGTAGCAGGCTGGGACCACCCCCATGAAGAGACCCACATGAAAACCAATCTGCTGCTTGCGGCCTCCGCCACCGCCCTTCTTCTCGCGGCCTTTCCCGCCTCCGCCCAGACCAAGTATCCGGCCACCCTGGAAGGCCATGCGATCCTGCCGGCGATGACCCTCGTCCCCGCCCCCGCCGATGCGCCGCAGGACCTGCAGATCTCCGGCCGCTATGCCGGCCCCGCCGGCCAGCGCGTCGACGCGCCGGAGAGCGTGCCCGGCATGTCCGCCCTGTCCGACAAGGCGGCACCGCGTCCCACCGGCCTCAGCCTCCCGTTCAAGGGCCAACCGGTGCAGGGCTTCTCGGGCATCCGCAAGCTGCCGGACGGCTCGTTCCTGACGATCAGCGACAACGGCTTCGGCAGCAAGGCGAACTCGCCCGATGCCATGCTGATGTTCCACATCGTCAGGCCCGACTGGAAGGCCGGCACGGTCGAACGCGTTTCGACGGGCTTCCTGCACGATCCCGACCGCAAGGTGCCGTTCCGCATCGTCAACGAGAACACGCCGAAGCGCTACCTGACCGGCGGCGACTTCGATCTCGAATCGGTCCAGCCGATCGGCGATTTTTTCTACTTCGGCGAAGAGTTCGGCCCCTACCTGATCAAGACCGACAGGAGCGGCAAGGTCCTGCAGATCTTCGAGACCAAGGTCGACGGCAAGCTCGTGCGCTCACCCGATCATCCCGCGCTCGCGATGCCGGCGGTGCCCGGGGCGGTGAAGTTCGAGGTCCGGCGCAGCAAGGGCTTCGAGGGCATGGCGGCCTCGCCCGACGGCAGGTTCCTCTATCCGCTGCTCGAAGGCCCGCTGCTGACCGAGTCCGGCGAACCCGAGGCCAAGGACGGCAAGCGCTTCCTGCGCATCCTCGAATTCGACGTGGCCAAGGGCGAGTACACCGGCAAGAGCTTCAAGTACACGCTCGAGGCGCCCGCCAACGCCATCGGCGACTTCAACATGATCGACGCCGGCACCGGCCTGATCATCGAGCGTGACGACACCGAGGGCGATGCGGCCCAGGCCTGCGCCCCGGGCGCCGTGAAGGCCGACTGCTTCAACGTGCCGGCCAAATTCAAGCGCATCTACAAGATCGACCTCGGCCAGGCCGATGCCGACGGCTTCGTGAAGAAGCTGGGCTACATCGACCTGATGGACATCCAGGATCCGAACAAGGTCGCGCGCCAGGGGGCCAAGGACGGCAAGCTCACCTTCCCGTTCTTCACCATCGAGAATGTCGAGCTGGTCGATGCCGACCACATCATCGTCGGCAACGACAACAACCTGCCCTTCTCGTCGGGCCGTGCGCTGGGCAAGTCCGACGACAACGAGCTGATCCTCCTGAAGGTCACCGACCTCCTGAAGGCGAAATGATCGGGAGTCTTTCCGGTCGGGATTGACTCAGTCGATCATCCCAACACCGACCTCACCCTGAGGAGCGAACGCAGTGAGCGTCTCGACGGGTGGGCACGAGCACCGCGTCTGTCGCCCATCCTTCGAGACGCCGCGCTTGGCGCGGCTCCTCAGGATGGGGGGAATGGTTCGAAGCGCGACGGAAAGACTCTAGTCGGTCGCGTCGAGCGCCACCTTCTCGCGCTTCTTGCGGAGCGCGGGAAGGAGCGGCGCGATCAGCAGGGCGGCGGCAATCAGCAGACAGACCAGAGAGATCGGCCGGACCACGAAGACGTCGAACGTTCCCTCGCTCAGGATCAACGACTTCCGCAGATTGTTCTCGAGCATCGGGCCGAGCACGAAGGCAAGCACCAGCGGCGCCGCCTCGTAGCCGAACTTGCGCATCAGGTAGCCCAGCACGCCGGTCCCGATCATGACGAAGACGTCGAACACCGCGTTGCCGGACGCGAACACGCCGACGATGCAGAACATCAGGATCAGCGGGAACAGGATCTTGTAGGGCGCCTTCAGGACCTGCACCCACATGCCGATCAGCGGCATGTTGAGGACCAGCAGCATGATGTTGCCGACATACATGCTGGCGACGATTCCCCAGAAGATCGTGGGATTCTGGCTCATCATCAGCGGCCCGGGCTGCAGGCCGTGGATGACGAAGGCTCCCAGCAGCAGTGCCATCACCACGTTGGGCGGGATGCCCAGCGTCATCAGCGGGATGAACGCGCCGCCCGCGGCGGCGTTGTTGGCCGACTCAGGTCCAGCCACGCCCTCGATGGCGCCCTTGCCGAACCGCTCGGGCGTGCGCGACAGCTTCTTCTCGATCGCGTAGGACGCGAAGGACGAGATCACGGCGCCGCCGCCCGGCAGAATGCCCAGCAGGAAGCCCAGCACCGTGCCACGCGCCACCGGGCCGGCGCTCGCCTTCAGATCCTCCTTCGACGGCCACAGGCTGCCGATGCGCGACTGGACGATGTCGCGGCGGATCTGCTGCTCGATGTTGGTCAGGATCTCGGCGACGCCGAACAGGCCCATCACCACCGGGATGAGGCCGATCCCGTCGACCAGTTCCAGGCGATCGAAGGTGAGCCGCGGCATGGCGTTGATCTGGTCGAGGCCGATCAGGCCGATCACCACGCCGACCGCCGCCATCAACAGCGCCTTCGCCATCGAGCCCTGTGTCAGGAAGCTCAGGATCGAGAGGCCCAGGACCATCAGGCTGAAATACTCGGGCGGGCCGAACGCCACGGCCACCTTGGCCAGCATCGGAGCCACCAGCATCAGGGCGACGATGGAGAACGTCCCGGCGACGAAGGAGCCCAGCGCCGCGATGCCGAGCGCCGGGCCGGCGCGCCCACGCTTGGCCATCTCGTGACCATCGATACAGGTCACGACCGAGGCGGCTTCGCCCGGGATGTTGACCAGCACCGCCGTCGTCGAGCCGCCGTACATCGAGCCGTAGTAGATGCCGGCCATCATGATGATGCCGGATTCCGGCGTGCCCGAAAGCGTGACCGGCAGCAGCAGCGACATGGCCGAGACCGGGCCGATGCCCGGCAGCACGCCGACCAGCGTGCCGATGAAGACGCCGATGAAGCAGTAGAGCAGGTTGATCGGATCCAGGGCGACCAGAAAGCCCTGGCCGAGGCCGGCGATGACGTCCATTTCAATCGCCCATCAGAACGGGATGAAGTCTTCGATCCACGTGCCCTTGGGCAACTGGACGAGGAGCATCTTCTCGAGGACGTACCAGACCCCGACCGCGCCAATCAGCGAAACCGGGATCGAGATCACGGGCCGCACCGGATCGACCACCGTCATCAGGAAGAGCAGCAGGGCAAGGCTGCAGAGCACGAAGCCCAGTCGCTCGAACAGGAATCCGAAGGCGATCAGCGCGAGAACGACCAGCAGCACGTTGCGCCACCGGGCACCCCGCCAGAGATCGCCGAGCAGGGGCCCCTCGCCGCGCAAGCCTCCGATCGCGATGGAGGTCGCGAAGGCCACGATGATGAGGCCCAGCCAGAAGAAGACGAACCCCGAGCCCGGTTCGCGCAACGTCCCCAGGTCGAGAAGCCAGCCCTGCCAGGCGACGAAGGCGCCTATGGCCAGCCAGAAGAGTCCGCCCCAGAACTCGGCGCGTCGCAGCATCATCAGTTCTTCTTGGCGAGCCCGAGCTGGTCGACCACGACGCGCTGCTCGTCATACTGCTGCTTGGCGAACTTGGCGTAGTCCGCCGAGTTCATGTAGCGCTTCGGATAGTCGTACTTGGCCATCAGCTCCACGACCTTGGGATCGTCGAGCGCGGCCTTGAAGGCATCGTGGAGCTTCTTCACCACCGCCGGGTCCATGCCCTTGGGACCCGCGAGTCCGAACGGGGAATCGAGGATGAGGCCAAAGCCCAGCTCGTTCAGCGTCGGCGCGTCGGGCCAGCGGGGGTTGCGCTTCTCGGTCCAGATGCAGAGCAGGCGGAACTTGCCGGCATCCACCAGCGGTGCCCAGCCCGTGGCGTCCGCATCGGCCATGACATGGCCGCCCTCGAGCGCCGCCCAGCCTTCGGGGCCGCCCTTGAACGGCACATGGGTGAACTTCACGCCCGCCTTCTGGGCGATCTGCTCCATGCCGATATGCAGCGACGTGCCGGCGCCCGGCGTGGCGTAGGTGAACTTGCCGGGATTGGCCTTGGCGAACTCGATCACGTCCTTGAAGGTCTTGAACGGCGAATCGGCGCGGACGACTACGCCGAACGTGTAGCCCGACGTGTGAAGGATCCAGGTGAAATCCTTCAGCGGGTCGTACGGCGTCTTCTGCATGTGCGGCAGCCGGAACAGCGTCACCGGCATCTGCGCGATCGTGTAGCCGTCCGGCTTGGCGGCGGCCGCCATGCCGGCGGGGCCGCTGGTGCCCGATCCACCGACCCTGTTGTCGACGACCACCGGCTGGCCCAGGAGCTTGCCGGCGGCATCGGCCATGGCGCGGTGCCACAGGTCGACGCCGCTGCCCGCCGGCCACGGCATGATCAGGGTAATGGGCTTGCTGGGAAAATCCTTGGCGCCCTGGGCCTGCAGCACCGAAGGTGCGAGCAAGCCGGCGGCGACGGCTCCGGACGAAGCGAGAAGTGAACGACGACGCATGGGGAGCCCTCCTCAGCTCTTTGCCAGGCCGAGCTTCTCCAGCGCCGCTTTCTCCTCGGCGTAGAGCTGGCGGGCGAACTTGTCGTAGGCTGCCGCCGGCATGTAGCGAGGCGACATGTCGTACTTCGCCAGGGTCGCGATGACGTCCTTGTCCTCGAGCGCGACCTTGAAGGCCTCGTCGAGCTTCTTGACCGCGAGCGGGTCCATGCCCTTCGGGCCGCCCATGCCGAACGGCGAATCGAACACCATGTCGAAGCCGAGATCCTTCAGGGTCGGCACGTCCGGCCAGTTCTTGGTCCGCTCCGCGGTCCACACACAGAGCAGGCGGAGCTGGCCCGCGTCGACCAGCGGCTTCCAGCCCGTGGAGTCGGCCTGCAGGGTCGTATGCTTGCCGAGCACGGCAGCGTTGGTCTCCGCACCGCCCTTGAACGGCACCATGGTCCACTTGATGCCGGCCTGTGCGGCGATGCGCTCCATGCCGATATGCAGCGAGGTGCCGGCGCCCGGCGTGCCGTAGGTCACCTTGCCGGGATTGGCCCTGGCGTACTCGATCACGTCCTTGAAGGTCTTGTAGGGCTGGTCGGCTGCCGTCGTGACGCCGAACGTGTAGCCGCTGAGATGCGCGACGTAGGTGAAGTCCTTCAGCGGATCGAACGCCGTCTTCTGCATCACCGGCAGACGGAATACGGAGATCGGCAGCTGCGAGAGGGTGTAGCCGTCGGGCCGCGCGGTGGCGGCCATCGTGGCCGGACCCAGCGTGCCGGAGGCGCCGCCCTTGTTGTCGATCTGGAAGGGCTGGCCCAGCACCTTGCCGGCCCGCTCGCACATGGCGCGGAGCGTGATGTCGCTCGATCCGCCGGCGGGCCACGGGACGATGAAGGTGATCGGCTTGCTGGGATAGGCCTGGGCGCGGGCAGCCGGCAGGTACAGCGGCATGCCGACGCCGGCAGCGATCACGGTTCCCAGACCACCCTTCACGAGACCACGACGACGGACCGTCATTTTATTTCCTCCCTTTGTTGGGTCGGAAATTGGACGATGGTTCGGTCGATGTAAAGCAGTTGCAGAAGCTACTTTACCGCAGGCTGCGCTTCATCCATTGCGCCGTCGCCTGCGCGTCCTGGCTGTCGCTTGTCTCGAGCTTCTCGATCACGCGGTGACGGTCCTCGAGGTCGCGGTTCTGACTGAGCTTGATCTTGGTCTGCAGTCGCGCGAGCGGCATGCGGAAAGCGACGATGCCTCGGGTCTGGGCCTCGGCATTTCCCGGCGGCAGGCGATCCAGTCCCCAGGAAGAGGCATCCGCGCCTTCATAGGCGGCCGCGAGCTTGCCGAGCACGTCGAGCGCGCCCTGCGTATCCTCGACGATCTGCGGCCGGCCATAGGCATGGACGGTGACATAGTTCCAGGTCGGCACCTTGGGGCCCGGCGTGTACCAGGTCGGCGAGACATAGGCGTGCGGCCCCCAGAACAGGGCCAGCGAGTCCGCCGGCCGCTCGAACAGCTTCCAGTGCGGGTTGGCGCGCGCAATATGGCCGATCAGCGACCCGTGCTCGCTGCCGTCGTCCTGCCAGAGCAGCGACAGGTGAGTGGCGAAGGGGGCGCCCGCTTCGTCGGTCGTCATCAGGAGAGCCCAGCTATGGGCCGTCATGACCTCGCGGCCGACCGATTCATCGCCTGCGAAATGATTGGGAAGATACATGGTGCGGATTCCTTGAACGGCGCGGGCTTACCATGGTCCAATGAAGGCCATACAGGGAGGATTATTCATGGGCGAAGATATCCGTCTTAAGTCAGCCGCCGGCGAGATCGGCGCCTACCTGGCCACTCCGGCCGGCACACCGAAGGGTGGCATCGTGGTCATCCAGGAAATTTTCGGCGTCAACCAGCACATTCGCGCCGTGACCGACAAGTTCGCCGCCGACGGCTACATCGCCCTGGCGCCGCGCTTCTTCGACCACATCAAGCCCGGCATCGAGCTCGGCTATACCCCGGACACGATCGCCGAGGGCCGCGGCTACGTCATGACGCCGGGCTTCACCGACAAGGCCGTGCAGGACGTTCAGGCGGCGATGGACGAGCTGAAAAAGCGCGGCGTGAAGAAGGTCGGCGTGACCGGCTACTGCTGGGGCGGCACGATCAGCTGGCTGGCCGCGACGCGGCTCAAGCCGGATGCGGTGTCCGCCTACTACGGCGGCGGCATCCATGGCGCCAGGAACGAAAAGCCGACCGTGCCGACGCAGCTGCATTTCGGCGACAAGGACATGCACATTCCGATGGCGCACGTGAACGAGCTGCGCGAGCTGTATCCCAACGTCGAGATCTTCGACTATCCGGCCGATCACGGCTTCCATTGCGACGAGCGCGGCAGCTGGGATGCCGCCGCCTCGAAGAAGGCGATGGAGCGCACGCTCGAATTCATGGCCAAGCACGTCGGCTGACGCACGACTCCGCTCCCACCACCATTGTCATCCTAAGCGTAAGCGAGGGACCTTTCCAGGCGTCGCCAAAGGCCCCTCGCTGCGCTCGGGATGTCAGGATTTTCTTTGAAAAATGGCTGAGAAACGTCCCGCCAAGAAGACCTTCACCCCCGACGCACGCGGCCCCCTGAACGGGGTCCGCGTCGTCGACCTGTCGCGCCTGGTGGCCGGCAACGTGCTGACCCTGCAGCTCGCCGACTTCGGCGCCGAGGTCATCAAGATAGAGCCGCCCGAAGGCGACACGCTGCGCTCGTGGCGGGTGAAGGGTGTCGAGACGGCCTGGAAGGTCTACAGCCGCAACAAGAAGAGCGTCGCCCTCGACCTGCGTTCCGACGCCGGCCGCACCATCGTACGCGAACTGTCGAAGACCGCCGCCATCCTGGTCGAGAGCTTCCGGCCGGGTGTCATGGAGGATATGGGCCTGTCTCCCGCAGAGCTGCATGCGATCAACCCCAGGCTGGTGATCGTGCGCATCTCGGGGTGGGGCCAGGACGGACGCTATCGCCACAAGCCGGGTTTCGGCACGCTGATCGAGGGCTATAGCGGCTTCGCCTCGATGAACGGTTTCGCCGACCGCGAGCCGGTACTGCCGCCGATGTACCTGGCCGACTGCATGGCCGCCCTGAACGGCTACGGCGCCGTGATGGTGGCGCTGCGCGAGGTCGAGATGAACGGCGGCAACGGCCAGGTGCTCGACCTGCCGCTGTTCGATCCGCTGTTCTCGATGCTGGGTCCGCAGGCGGCCAACCACAGGCTGACCGGCGAGGTGAAGGTGCGCACCGGCAGCCGCTCGACCAATGCGGCGCCGCGCAATGTCTACCAGACCAGGGATGGCAGCTGGGTGTGCCTGTCGGCCTCGACGCAGGGCATGGCAATGCGCGTGCTCGCCAAGATCGGCCGGCCGGAACTGGCGGACGATCCGCGCTTCTCGACCAACATCGAGCGGGTGCGCAACGGAGTCGAGCTCGACCGGATCATCGGCGAGTTCATCGCCGCCCGCGATCTCGACGAAAACCTGCGTTACTTCGACGAGGCCGGCGTCACCATCGGCCCGGTCTACGACATCTCCCAGATTGTCGAGGACGACTATGTGCTGGAGCGCGAATCGCTGATCGAGATCGACGATGCCGACATGGGCGATCTGCCGACCCACCCCGTCGTGCCGCGCATGTCGGGCACGCCCGGCGCGCTGAAGAGCGCGGCGCCCCGGGTCGGCGAGCACAACGAGGCCCTGCTGAAGCCGATGCTGGGCGCGGCCGAATACGACAAGCTCCGCGCCTCGGGCGCGATCTCGGACGGCACGAATCCGGGAAAGAAGAAAAAGCAGTGATTCGTCCCGTCCCGCCCGTCTGGCGCTCGATCCTCTACGTTCCCGGCAACGTCCCGAAGTTCATCGACAAGGCGCACGAGCGCGGCGCCGACTGCGTGCTGGTCGACCTCGAGGACAGCGTGCAGCCGGCGCAGAAGCAAGAGGCGCGGTCGATGCTGCCGGAGACCATGAAGAAGGTGGCGCGCGGCGGGGCCGACGTGGCGGTGCGCATCAACCGGCCGCTGCGGCTGGCGATCCCCGACATCGAGGCGGCGGTGCGGCCCGGGCTCTCGGCCCTGTTCGTCACCAAGACCGAGGGCGTGCAACACCTGCGCCTGCTCGACGAGGTGGTGAGCGAGCTGGAGCGCGAGTGCGGCATGCCGGTGGGCAGCGTCGGCTTCGCCGCCATGATCGAGCATCCGCGCGCCCTCACGGAATTGAACGACATCGCCGAGCGCGGGCCCCGGATCATCGCCATGATGCTGGGCGGCGAGGATTTCGCGCTGGAGACCGGCTCGGTGCCGGGCGACGAAACGCTCGAACTGCCCAAGCGCATGGTCGCGTTCGCGGCGCAGGCGCATGGCGTGTCGATGATCGGCATCCTCGGCACCGTCGCCGACTATTCAGACCCGGCGGCCTACCGGAAGAGCGCCGAACGGGCGCGCCGCTTCGGCTTCTCGGGCGGAACCTGCATCCATCCCGGCCTCGTCGGCGCCCTGAACGACGCCTTCACGCCGACGACCGACGACGTGGCCTACGCCAAGAAGCTGATCGCGGCCGACGAAAAAGCCGCGGCTGAGGGCCGCGGCTCGTTCTCGGTGGATGGCAAGATGATCGACATCCCGGTGATCGACCGCGCCCGCCGCCTGATCGAGCGACACGAAGCGATCGAACGTCGTCTCAGGCGTTAGCGCCGCCAGGCACCGACGCCTCGGGCATCAGTGCTTGTCGGCCCACACCACCCGCTTCACGGCGTACATCAGGCCTGCCAGCGCCAGCAGGAACAGGATGACGCGGACGCCGGTGCGCTTGCGATCTTCCATATGAGGCTCGGCCGCCCAGGCCAGGAACTCGGTGACGTCGGAGGCTTGCTGGCTGAGCGTGGCCTTGGTGCCGTCGGCGTAGGTCACCTTGTCGTCGCTGAGCGGCGCCGCCATGGCGATCTTGTGGCCCGGGAAGTACTTGTTGAAGTTGTCGTCCTTCTTGACGTCGAACTCCTTGATCTGCTCGGGCGTCAGCTTGTCGTAGGGGACGTAGCCGGTGAGCAGGGCGTGCATGTAGTCCGCCCCGTTCGCCCGCGCCTTGATCATGACGCTGAGATCGGGCGGCGCCTTGCCGTTGTTGGCGGCGGCGGCGGCGGCCAGGTTGGGGAACGGGCTCTTGAAGCGGTCGGACGGGCGGGCGGGCCGGTCGATCGGCGCGCCGTCGTCGTTGAGATCGGGGACCGTGATGTCCTTGATCAGCCCCTTGACCTGGTTCTCGGTCAGGCCGAGGTCCATCAGATTGCGGTAGGCGACCAGCCGCAGCGAATGGCAGGCGGCGCACACTTCCTGATAGACCTGATATCCACGCTGGGCGGCCGCGCGATCGAAGGTGCCGAACGGCCCCTGGAAGTGCCACTTGTTGGCGGGCGGGGGCTCGGTGCCGCCGGCCGCGATGGCGACAGTGCCGGTAGCAAGGGCTGCGAGCGCGATCGCGCCGGAGACCAGGAACTTGCGGGCAAACGGCTTGCGCATGGCTCTCATACCGCCTTCTTCTTGAGCACCGAGTCGGCGATGCTGGGGGGCAAGGGCAAGGGCCGTTCGATCTTGCCCAGGATCGGCAGCAGCACGAGGAAGTGTGCGAAGTAGTACAGGGTTGCCAGCTGTGACAACGGCACCCAGAAGCCTTCCGCGGGCTTGGAACCGCAGATGCCCAGGACGATCACGTCGACCACCAGGAGCATCATGAACCACTTGTAGATCGGCCGGAACGTGCAGGACCGGACGCGCGAGGTGTCGAGCCACGGCAGGATGAACAGAACCGCGATGGCGCCGAACATCGCCAGCACGCCGCCCAGCTTGTCGGGAATGGCGCGCAGGATCGCGTAGAACGGCAGGAAGTACCATTCCGGCACGATGTGTGCGGGCGTGACCAACGGATCGGCCGGGATGTAGTTGTCCGGATGACCGAGATAGTCGGGCGCGAAGAAGACGAACGCGGCGAAGATGATCAGGAACACCATGACGCCGAAGCCGTCCTTCATCGTGTAGTACGGATGGAACGGGACGGTGTCCTGCGGGCCCTTCACATCGATGCCGGTCGGGTTGTTCGAGCCGTGGACGTGCAGCGCCACGACGTGCAGCGCGACCACCGCGACGATGACGAACGGCAGCAGATAATGCAGCGCGAAGAAGCGATTGAGGGTCGGGTTGTCGACCGCGAAGCCGCCCCACAGCCAGGTCACGATCGATTCGCCGACCACCGGAATGGCCGAGAACAGGTTAGTGATGACGGTGGCGCCCCAGAAGCTCATCTGGCCCCACGGCAGCACGTAGCCCATGAAGGCCGTCGCCATCATCAGCAGGAAGATGACCACGCCCAGCATCCACAGCAGCTCGCGCGGCGCCTTGTAGGAGCCATAGTACATGCCGCGGAAGATGTGGATGTAGACGGCGATGAAGAAGAACGAGGCGCCGTTCATGTGCAGGTCGCGGATCAGCCAGCCCTGCGGCACGTCGCGGTCGATGCGCTCGACGGCGTCGAAGGCCATCAGCACATGCGGCGTGTAGTTGGTCGCGAGCACGATGCCGGTGGCGATCATGAGGACCAGCATCACCGTGGCGATCGCGCCGAAGTTCCAGAAGTAGTTGAAATTCCGTGGCGTCGGAAACGTGTGATATTCCTTCTCGATGTACGAGAAGATCGGCAGGCGGTGATCGACCCAGGCGATCACCTTGTTATTGAAGACCGGCGGCGTGCCGTGTGACGAGGCCATTCTGGAACTCCAGCGAGATCTGAGGCGGACGACCTGGGTCGATCAGCCGATGCGAACGAGCGAGTCGGAAGTGAACAGGTAGTCCGGAATCACGAGATTCGTCGGCGCCGGCCCTTTGCGGATGCGGCCCGACGTGTCGTAGCTCGAGCCATGGCAGGGGCAGAACCAGCCGCCGTATTCGCCCTTCGGGTCGCCCGGCTTGTTGCCGAGCGGCACGCAGCCCAGATGGGTGCAGACGCCGATCATGATCAGCCACTCCGGTCGGACCTTCTTGGCGGTGTCGGTCACACGCTTGTTGTCGGTTTCCGGATCCGGCAGCTGCGACATCGGCACCGCCTCGGCTTCCTTGATCTCGGCCTCGGTGCGATGCCGGATGAACACCGGCTTGCCGCGCCACTTCACGGTGACCGCCTGGCCGACCGCGATCGGCGTCACGTTCACCTCGACGGTCGACAGGGCCAGCGTATCCGCGGCGGGATTGAGATTATTGATGAAGGGCCACGCGACGGCCGCGGCGCCGACGGCGCCAAGAGCGCCCGTCGCGACCATCAGGAAGTCGCGCCGAGTCGGGTCGCCGTGTCCGTGTGCCGGTGTGCTTGAAGCAGCCATGATTACTCTCTTCCGTCCCCCCGAGGAGATGGCGGGTATATAGCCGGGAAAGCCCCTTTTGTTTCAAGGCTCTGTTGGTCGCAGGCCCGATGAGCGGCATTATGTGACGGCGTGCCGCAGAAGAGACGTTCCGCGCCGCGGACCGGAGTAGTGAGTTTTATGCGTCTGGCCCTCTATGAGCCTGATATCCCTCAAAATTTAGGGGCTTTTATCCGCCTGTCGGCCGGGCTGGGCGTCCCACTGGACGTCATCGAACCCTGCGGTTTCCCGGTGGACGACAAGCGGATCCGCCGGGCGGCCATGGACTATTACGACCTGGCGACCCTCGTTCGGCACGCCTCCTGGGCGGCTTTCTGCCGGGACCGGCCCCCCGGACGCCTGGTCCTGCTGACCACGACCGGCGCCCAGCGCCTGCCCGATGCGGCCTTCCGGCCCGACGACATCCTGCTGTTGGGGCGGGAAAGCGCCGGCGTGCCGCCCGAGGTCCATGCGGCGGCCGACCTGCGGGTGCGGATTCCGCTGCAGGCCGGTGCGCGGTCGCTCAATGTCGCCCTGGCGGCGTCGATGGTATTGAGCGAGGCCCTTCGCCAGACCTCGGGATTCGAAAAGCTCGCATGACCGCCAAGCCCACCCGCACCGCCACCGGCCCCAACGGCCCCTCGCCTTTGCCCGACGAGGCGATCCTTGCCCGCCAGAAGGAAGAGGCCGCGACCTGGTTCGCGAGCCTGCGCGACCGCATCTGCGCCGAGTTCGAGCGGATCGAGGACGAGCTGCAGGGCACGCACCGCGACAAGGCGCCCGGCCGCTTCGAGCGCAAGGGCTGGGAGCGCGAGAAGGGTCCGAACGGCGAGGATCACGGCGGCGGGACGATGTCGCTGATGCGCGGCCGCGTGTTCGAGAAGGTCGGCGTCAACATCTCGACCGTGTTCGGCGAGTTCAGCCCCGAGTTCCGCAGCCAGATCCCCGGCGCCGCGCAGGACCCGCGCTTCTTCGCGGCCGGCATTTCCCTCGTCGCACACATGCAGTCGCCCCGCGTGCCGGCGGTGCACATGAACACGCGCTATATCGTGACGACGCGCAGCTGGTTCGGCGGCGGCGCCGACCTGACGCCGATGGTGCCGCACGAACCCGACACCCGCGATTTCCACGCCGCCTTCCGTGCGACCTGCGACGCGCACGATCCGGCCTACCATCCGAACTTCAAGGAATGGTGCGACGAGTATTTCTTCCTGCCACATCGCAACGAGCCGCGCGGCATCGGCGGCATCTTCTACGACTATCTCGACAGCGGCGACCATGCGCGCGACTTCGCCTTCACCCGCGACGTCGGCGAGACCTTCCTCGACGTCTATCCGAAGCTGGTGCGTCGCCACATGAACAACCCTTGGACCGACGCCGAGCGCGCGCACCAGCTCGCGCGCCGCGGCCGCTACGTCGAATTCAACCTGCTGCACGACCGCGGCACGCGGTTCGGCCTCATGACCGGCGGCAACGTCGAGGCGATCCTGATGTCGCTGCCGCCCGAGGTGCGCTGGCCCTGACAG
>NZ_JAUSBN010000017.1 GCF_030651995.1 Reyranella sp. | reverse complement strand
CCGGAGCCGAAGCCGGTGCAGCGCAAGCCGCAGCCGGCACGGCCGGCCGCACCGGTCGAGGCGGGGCCGCAACAGGCCGCGCCGGCGGCCCCGGCGGCCCCGCGCACGGTGCAGGCCTCGCAACTCGGCTGGCTGGTGCAGCCCAATCCTGCCTATCCGACGCGCTCGCGGCGGGCGGGCGAGCAGGGGACGGCGACGATCCGCGTGCTGGTCGACGTGACCGGCCGGCCGGCCCAGGTGTCGCTGGCTTCTTCGTCGGGCCATGCCGATCTCGACCAGGCGGCGCTGAGCGCGGTCCGCGCCGCGCAGTTCCGACCTTACGTGGAAGGCGGCCTGGCGCAGGCGGTCTGGGTCCACGTTCCGATCAAATTCGTGTTGCAGTAGGAGAGTATCGCATGGGCGACGCATCGGCCCTGGGCTTCGGCCATTTTCTCGCGCAGGCGGACATCGTCGCCCGGATCCTGCTGGGCGTGCTGGCGGTGATGTCGGCGATCTCCTGGTACCTGATCATCTACAAGGGGATCGGGCAGGTCATCCGGCAGAAGCGCAGCCGCCGGTTCCTGACCTTCTTCTGGAGCGCCACGTCGCTCGAGCAGGTGCAGCACGAACTCAGCGTCCACGGGGCGCAGGAGCCGTTCGGCCATCTGACGGCGCATTCGCTGCATGCCCAGGCGCACCATGCGAAGTTCGGCGCGGCCAAGCTCGAGGAGGCGGGCAGCGAGACCGAGTTCCTGACGCGCACGATCAAGAAGGTGCTCGACGAGGAGACGACCTCGCTGGAGAACGGCCTCACCATGCTGGCCACGATCGGGGCGACGGCGCCGTTCGTGGGCCTGTTCGGGACGGTGTGGGGCGTCTATCACGCGCTGGTGGCGATCGGCATGTCGGGCTCGGGGATGCTCGACAAGGTGGCGGGCCCGGTGGGCGAGGCGCTGATCATGACCGGCATCGGCCTGGCGGTCGCGTTGCCGGCGGTCATGGGCTACAACTGGCTGACCCGTTCCAACCGCGTGCTGACGGCGAAGCTCGACGCCTTCGCCTTCGAGCTGCTGACCTTCCTGTCGATGGGCCGCGCGCTGCATGCCGGCCGCAAGCCGGGCGGCGTGCCGCTCGCGGCCGTGAACTGAGGGGGCGGGCAATGGCATTCGGAAGTTTCGAACGCAAGACATCGTCCCAGCCGATGGCCGAGATCAACATGGTGCCGCTGATCGACGTGGTGCTGGTGCTGCTGGTCATTTTCATCGTGACGGCGCCGCTGCTGACCAACGTGGTGAAGCTCGACCTGCCCAAGGCGACGGCCAACGCCGACCTGCAGAAGCCCGAGAAGATCGAGTTTGCGATCGACGCCCAGGGCTCGCTGTTCTGGGGCGGCGAGCGGCTGACCCGGGAGGAGGCGATGGAGAAGTTCGCCGAGGCCGGCCTCAAGCGGCCGCAGCCGGAGGTCTATCTCCGCGCCGACGCCACCGTGCCCTATCGCTACGTCATGGAGACCCTCGCCGACGCCTCCAAGGGCGGCCTCTCAAAGATCGCCTTCGTCAGCGAACCGGCGCGATGAGCCCGGCCGTCACACCTCGTATTCCCGTGTGAGGAACCATGTCCGACTATGTTGCGGGTCCAACGAAGCACGTCGCTTCCGCCGGTCCATCGGCGGAGCAGCCCGCCGGCCGCCTGTACGCACGGCTCTGGCGCTGGCACCTGCTCGCGGCGCTCCTCGTGATCCCGTTCGTGCTCTGGCAAAGCACGACAGGGACCATCTATCTCTGGGCCGAATGGGGAATGGATCAGGCCCATCCCGAACTGCGCTTCGTCCAGCCGGGCGCGGCGACGGTGCCTCCCAGCGTGCAACTTGCCGCGGCGCTCGAGGCGGCGCCCAAGGAATTCTCGGCCAAGCTGACCGGCGGCCATGGCCACGGCGGCGGCGGCGCTCATGACCATGGCGCGATGACGGAGCAGGGCGGCCCGCCGGTGCAGGAGATCATCCTGTCCGACGATCCGCGCCGCAGCACCCAGGTGATGATGCTGAACGAGAGCGGACTGCCGTATCCGATCTTCGTCGACCCCTATAGCGGGCGGGTGCTGGGCTCGTTGACGGGAAGCCAGTGGCTGCCGGGCCTCACCAAAGCCCTGCATGGCGGCTGGCCGCTGGGCAAGCCGGGGAGCTGGCTGCTCGAACTCGCCGACGGCTGGGCGATCTTCATGATCCTCTCGGGCCTCTATCTCTGGTGGCCGCGACAGCGCGGGTTCCTCGCCGCCCTGTGGCCGCGCTTCGACCGGGGCGCGCGCATGGCGGTGCGCGACCTCCATGCCATCGTCGCCGTCCTCTTCTCCGCGGTGTTCCTCTTCTTTCTGATCAGTGCCCTGCCATGGACCGCATTCTGGGGCGGAGAAGTCCTGTCGCGGGTGCAGGCGGCGCTGAATCAGAAAAGCACCGCGGGCTTCTCGCCCGGCGGCGCCTCGGCGCGACAGATGGAGGCCGCGCAGAAGCCGATCGACGATCTCGTGGCAGAGGCGCGGGCCCGCGGCATCAGCCAGGCGCTCAGCGTGCGCCTCGCCCCCTGGCCGGGGGCGCCGCTCTATGTCAGCAACCGTAACGGTCCACCCTCCGCCGACCGGGTGATCCTCGGCAACCCGAAGACGGGAGAGGTCACGCGGGATGCGCTGCGTGCCGACCAGCCCCTGATCCCGCGCATGGTCGGCTTCGGCATTCATGTCCACCAGGGCGACTTCGGCCTGTGGAATCTCTGGATGAACACGGCCTTCGCGTCGTCGCTCGTCTGGCTCACCGTGACCGGTGTCGCCTCTTGGTGGATGCGCAGGCCGCGCGGCGGGCTCGGCATCCCACGCAAGGTCGAGCTGCGGCGGCCGCGGGCGCTGATCGCGACCGCGACCGTGATGTGCCTGCTGCTGCCGATCTTCGGCGCCTCGGTCCTGCTGCTGCTCGGCCTGGAACGTCTGTTGGTGCGTCGCGTGAAGCCTGCCTGATATCATGGCCGTCGGCGACCCCGCGAGGGGGAGAGGCCAGGGGACGGGGCGGCGCGAAGCGTGCGCTAAGCCGCTTCCTTCCACGCGTTATCAACCACGGCGACCACGTCGCGCATGATCTGCGTGAGGTCGAAATCTTTCGGCGTGTAGACGCGTGCCACACCGGCTGCGATGAGCGTAGCGGCGTCGGCGGGCGGGATGATGCCGCCGACCACGACCGGCACGTCGCCGATGCCGGCCTCGCGCATGCCCTTCAGCACATCGCCGACCAGCGAGACGTGGCCGCCGGACAGGATCGACAGGCCCACGACATGCACGCTCTCCTCGAGCGCGGCATTGACGATGCGCTCGGGCGTGAGACGGATGCCCTCGTAGACGACTTCCATGCCGCAATCACGGGCACGCACGGCAATCTGCTCGGCGCCGTTGGAATGACCATCGAGGCCGGGCTTGCCGACCAGCATCTTGATGCGCCGGCCGAGCCGACGGGAGACCGCGTCGACCTCGCGACGGGTCGCTTCGAGACGACCGTCGGTGACGCCCGCGGCGCGGGCCACGCCGGTGGGCGCGCGATATTCGCCGAACACGCTGCGCAGCGCGTCGGTCCATTCGCCGGTCGTGACGCCGGCCTTGGCGCAGTCGATCGAGGCCGGCATTACGTTGCGGTCTTCTTTCGTGGCAGCCACGAGTTCCGCGAGGGCCGCCTTCACCGCGGCCTTGTCACGCGTCGCCCGCCAGGCGTTCAGCCGCTCGACCTGGCCGCGTTCGACCGATTCGTCGACCGTCATGATCGATTCCTGGCCGCCGCCGGAGAGCGGGGAGGCCGCGCCCTCGGTGTAGGCGTTGACACCGACCACTGTCTGCTCGCCCGATTCGATGGCGGCCAGCCGCTTCAGGTTGGATTCGACCAGGCGCTGTTTCATGTAGGCGGCCTCGATGGCCGCCACGGCGCCGCCCATGTCGGCGATGCGGCCCATCTCGGCCAGCGCCTCCTGCTTCAGCGCCTCGACCCGGGCCGCGATCTCCTTGCTGCCGTCGAAGATGTCGCCGTATTCGAGCAGGTCGGTTTCGAAGGCCACGATCTGCTGCAGGCGCAGCGACCATTGCTGATCCCACGGCCGCGGCAGGCCCAGCGCCTCGTTCCACGCCGGGAGCTGCACCGAGCGGGCGCGCGCATTCTTGCTCATCACCACGGCCAGCATCTCGAGCAGGATGCGGTAGACGTTGTTCTCGGGCTGCTGCTCGGTGAGACCGAGCGAATTCACCTGCACGCCATAGCGGAACAGGCGCTGCTTAGGATCGGCGATGCCGTAGCGATTCAGCGTGATGTCTTCCCACATCTCGGCGAACGCCCGCATCTTGCACATCTCGGTAATGAAGCGGATGCCGGCATTCACGAAGAAGGAGATGCGGCCCACCACCTTGGGGAAGTCGGCGTCGGGCACCTGGCCGCGCGCCTTCACCGCGTCGAGCACGGCGATGGCGTTCACCAGCGCGAAGGCGAGCTCCTGCACCGGCGTCGCACCGGCTTCCTGCAGGTGATAGCTGCAGACGTTCATCGGGTTCCACTTGGGAACCTCGCGATAGGTGAAGCCGATCGTGTCGGCGGTCAGCCTCAGCGACGGCTCGGGCGGGAAGATGTAGGTCCCGCGCGAGAGATATTCCTTGATGATGTCGTTCTGCGTCGTGCCCTGCAGCTTCGAGCGTTCGACGCCCTGGGCCTCGGCGGTCGCGATGTACAGCGAGAGCAGCCAGGCCGCCGGCGCGTTGATGGTCATCGACGTGTTCATGCGGTCGAGCGGGATGCCGTCGAACAGGGTGCGCATGTCGCCGAGATGCGAAATCGGCACGCCCACCTTGCCGACCTCGCCCTTGGCCAGCACATGATCGCTGTCGTAACCGGTCTGCGTCGGCAGATCGAAAGCGACACTGAGGCCGGTCTGGCCGCGCGCGAGGTTTGTGCGGTAGAGCTCGTTCGACTTCTCGGCCGTGGAATGGCCAGCATAGGTGCGAATGAGCCAGGGCTTGTCGCGGTTCGGAATTGTCATGTGTGGCGGTTCGCAGGGCTGTTGACGTATTCTTGGGTACACCAGATCATGCTGCGTCGCAGCATCGAAGATTTTGCAGCGCGGCGGAAGGGAAAAGAGGGGATTTGAGCGACGCTTCTTCCCCCTGGGTTCAGGCGGCCGCACAGGCGTCGACAGGAACCTCCAGCCCGACCTCTGTCCCCGGTACACCCTGGAGCCCGGATCTGACCCCGAGCCGCCCGGTCTATGACGGGCGGCTGGGCGAGCTCTATGCCATATACCTTCGCCATCTCGCGATGATGCTGCTGACCCTGGGCTGGTCGCGCTTCTGGGGCCGTACTCGCATCCGGCGCTATGTCTGGAACCATCTCTCGGTGCTGGGCGACCGGTTCGAGTATCGCGGCCGTGGCATCGAGCTGATGATCGGCTTCCTGCTGGCGCTGCTGCTGGTCGCCGCCTGGTCCGGCCTCATGTACCTGGTGTGGCTGTACGTCTTCCACGAGAAGCCGTTCGCCAGCTTCGGCCTGTTCGACCTGTTTTCGTTGTCGGTCGTCCTGATCGGCTTTCCGCTGGCCTATGTCGGCCACTATGCCGGCCTGCGCTACAAGCTCTCGCGCACCCGCTGGCGCGGCATCCGGTGCGGCATGGCGGGCTCGGCCTGGGGCTACGGCGCCACCGCGACCTTCCTGCAGTTTGCCAATGCGATGACCGCCTACCTGCTGACGCCGGTCGTGTCGGTGAACCTCGCGCGCCCGCGCATCGTCAACACCCGCGTCGGCACGCAGGGGTTCACCTTCGCCGGCCGCGCGGGCGACATCTACGGCCGCTATCTCGGCTACTACTTCCTGAACATCCTGGCCTGGGTCGCAGCAGCCGTCGCCACCTTCATGGCGGTCGGCGGTACGCTCGAGACGCTGGGCGTCTCCTCCGACGACTTCCTGAAGCTGTTCGCCCATCCCAGCCTGCACACCGTCGTCGTGCTGCTGCTCGTCGCCTTCGGCGCCTATATCCTGTTCGGGCTGCTCATCCTGCCGTTGCGCTGCTGGTGGCAGGCCTATCTCATGCGCTACCTCGTGACCCACAGCCGTGCCGGCAACGTGCTGTTCGCCACCGCCATTTCGACCTGGCAGATGTGGGGATTCCTTGTTCTGAACTACCTGATCGTGCTGCTGACCCTGGGCATCGGCTGGCCATGGGTGATGCACCGCACAATGAAGCTGATCGCGGGCCAGCTCTGGATCTATGGCGCACCGCAGGGCAGCGAGATCCGGCAGCCGGCCGATCGCGGGCCGGGCTATGGCGAGGGCCTGCTCGACATGTTCGACGTGAGCGGAGTCTGACGATGGCCGCCCGCTACTACGACGGTATGACCGCCGACGTGCAGGAAGTGATGCTGAAGTTTACCAGCCACGAGCTGCTGATCCACCGGCCGGCGGAATCCGCCGTCCTTGCACGCTGGCCGGTCGCCGACATGGTGGTGTTGGGCGATTCGCACCATGAGGCCGTGCCGCCGCTCGCGCTTCGCGGCAGCGACGCGCGGCTGGTGGTCGAGGATCCGGCCTGGCGGGCGCAGCTCGTCTCGCTGGTGCCGGCGCTGAAGCCGCTGGCGCTCGAACCGGTGAAGGTCGCGCCGCGCCTCGGCGCCTATTCGCTGGCGATCGTCGCTCTGGTCGGTCTCTTCTGGAGTGCGGTGGAGTACGGCACCGAATATGCCGTTCCGCTGCTGCCCTACACGCTGCAGGCCAAGCTGGGCGAGTCCGTGCTGGACGAGCTGCTGGCCGACAAGGAGACCTGCCAGGGCCGGGTGGGCCTCGCGGCGATCAACCGGCTGGCCAACGACCTCGCCAAGGAGGCCGGCTACAAGCACGAAGTCACGGTGCACATCGTCGAGGGCGGGCCGGTCAATGCCTTCACCCTGCCGGGCTCGATCCTCGTCTTCTATTCGGACCTGATCACCCAGGCCAAAGACAGTTCGCAGGTCGCGGGCGTGCTGGCGCACGAAATCGGCCATGTCGTGCACGACCACCCGATCAAGGGCGTGGCGCGCGCCTACGGCATCGACCTTCTGTTCAAGGTCCTGACCGGTGGCTACTCGGACATATTGAGCACGTTCGGCACCGGCGGCGGTGCGTTGCTGGCGATGCGCAACGGCCGGGCCTTCGAGCGCGAGGCCGACGCCACCGGCGTGCGCCTGCTCGAACAGCGCGGCCTGCGGGCCGACGGCGTCTCGACCTTCTTCGAGCAGATGCTCGAGAAGGAGCCATCGGACGCTGCCAGCGCCGCCGGTATCTGGTCGAGCCACCCGCCGACGCGGGAGCGCATCGAGGCAACGAAGCGTCCCGCCACCGGCCGCCCGGCCTTCAGCGCCGCCGAGTGGCAGGCGCTCCGGAACGTCTGCAAGTAGCGGTCGGTCAGGTCATGGATCTCCACGTCGTTCTCGCTACCTGCGCCGATGACCCCGGCATCACCGCGTCGGACCGGCTCTACGCCGACGCGCTCGAGCGGCACGGATGTCGCGTGGCAGGCGCGCCTTGGGACGGGCCGCGCGAGGCGTTCGCCGGCGCCGATGCCGTCGTGCTGCGCTCGACCTGGGGTTACTTTCGCGCGCTCGACGATTTCAAGGCATGGACCGAGGCGATGGCGGCGGCGACACGGTTGTTCAATTCCATCGAACTGGTGCGCTGGAACCTGCGCAAGGACTATGTGGAGAAGCTCGCGGCGGCGGGCGTGCGCGTGCCGCGAAGCTTTGTCGTGCCCTGCGAGGTGCCGGCGATCGGCCGGGTCTTCGACGAAACCGGTTGGGCGCAGGCCGTCGTGAAGCCCGCCAGCGGCGCGTCGGGCCATTCGGTCGAGCTTCTGCAGCGCGCGACCTTGGCCGGGCAGGTGGCGGGCCTTGCCGACGAGGCGCGCCAGGCGGGCGTCGTGGTGCAGGAGTTCCTGCCGGAGATCGCCGAGGGCGAGTTGTCGCTGATCTATTTCGACGGTGTCTTCAGCCACGCGATCCGCAAGCGGCCACCACCTGGCGAATTCCGCTCCAACTCACGCTACAAGCCGACGCGCACCGCCGAGACGCCGCCGGCTGCCGTCACGCATCAGGGCGCGGACTGCCTCGCGACCCTGCCCGAGATGCCGCTCTACGCCCGCGTGGACGGTGTCGTGCGCGACGGCGTGCTGATCGTGATCGAGGTCGAGGTGCTGGAGCCGGCGTTGTTCATGGAGTTCGACCCGCTCTCGGCGGAACGCTTCGCCGAGGCGACGCTGAAGCGCCTCGCCTAGAGCCGGGCGACACCGCCGGCCACAAAGGCGAGATGCGTCCCATCGGAAAGCCACGCCAGCAACGCTGCCACCATGCGGCGACAGATGATGTGCGATATCGCCGAAACAAAGGCGCGGCATCGCGCATGTGAAACGTATCGCCGCTGCGTCAGGTATCGCACCACACCGCGTCGCGACGACGCGGAACCACATTGCTGCCAACTTTCCGACTAATTCTCCCGACGCGCCGACGCAGGCTCAGCGTCTCGCATCTTCCCAACCCCTGTCCTCGAGGACCTCCCAGGAATGCCCAATCCCCAGGCTTTCATGGCACAGCGCCCCTTTGAACAGATTCGTCCCGCGGTTTCGGCGGGGCGCCCCTGGAAGAACGTCGGAATGTGTTTCGGCAGTCTGGTGGTCGTGGCGATGGTCAGCTTCTTGGCGCTGCCGGCGAAGAGGGCATCCCAGGGAGTGGCCGCCGAACTCGACCTCCATCCCGAGTCGGGAACGACGGTGGCGCTGATGGCGATGCCGAAAGCATCGGACATGCCGCTGGAGATGCCAGTGACCGACATCGCGACGGTGCTGCCGCATCCCGACATGGCGGATCCCGCGCCGCCGGACTTCGGACCGCCGCATGTCGAAGCCGCGATCGAACTGCAGAAGGGTGATACGGTCGCCCGCGTTCTCGACCGGCTGGGCATCGAGGCCGCCGAGGTCGCCGAGATCGTGGAAGTCCTGGCCGATCGCGTGCGCCTGGATCGCCTGCCGATCGGCCAGGCCCTGATCGTCAAGCTGCAGCGTCTGCACGAGGAAGAGAAGCCGACGGTTCTGGTCGGCCTGTCGATCCGTCCCGAGCCGCAGCGTGCGTTCAACGTCGAGCGCGACGACGACGGCGGCTACAGCATGGAGGAGGAGGTCTTCGAGGTCGCGCCGAGGCTGATGCGCGCCTCGGGTGAGGTCGACGGATCGGTGATCGCCAGCGCCGAGGCCGCCGGGGTACCGCACGGGCCTCTGGCGGAGATGCTGCGCGCCTTCTCGTGGGACGTGAACTTCCAGCACGACATCAAGCCCGGGGACCGGTTCGACGTGCTGGTCGAACGCTCATGGACCAGCGATGGAAAGCCGGCCGATGACGGCCGCGTGCTGTGGGCCGAAATCACCACGGGCGGCGGCGCCGAGACCTACAGCATCTACCGGTTCAAGCCGCGCGACGGGGAGGAGTTCTTCTACAGCCCCGAGGGCGAGAGTGTGGTCAAGGCGCTGTTGCGCACGCCACTGAACATGAGCCGGATTTCGTCGCGCTTCGGCCTGCGGCGCCATCCGGTCCTGAAGTTCACGCGACTGCATTCCGGTGTCGACTTCGCCGCACCGCCCGGCACGCCCATTCTCGCCGCCGGCGCCGGACACGTGATCGAGGCCGGTCGGTTTGGCGGCTACGGCAACTGGGTCAAGATCGGGCACGAAGGCAGTCTCGCCACCGGCTACGCGCACATGTCGCGCATCGCCCCGGGCGTGAAGCGTAGTGCGCGCGTGCGCCAGGGCCAGGTGATCGGCTATGTCGGCAGCACCGGCCTCTCGACCGGGCCGCACCTGCATTTCGAGCTGCATCGCGGGGGCCGCCCCATCGATCCGCTCACCATGGCCCGCACCGCGCAGCGCACGCGTCTCGCCGGCAAGGATCTGGAAAACTTCAAGGTCCAGATCGCCGAAACGGATCGCGTCCGTGAGACCGCCGTCACGCTTCGCAGTGAAGACAGCAACTGACGGCAGCTCATGGCCAGGACCGCCGCCCTCTGCCTGCTCCTGTTGGCCGCTTCGGCGGTGATGCAGGCGGGCGGCGCGGCGCGTGCGTCGGATTGCGAAGGCGGCGTCCTCGACGGCGGCGAGGGCGGCGTGAACGTGCTGGTCTACCAACTCTGTGCCGACCGCCTGACGGTGGGCTTCCGCGACAGCGAGGTGATCGAGGAGATCACCTGTGGACCGGCCGGGAGCGTCCATCTCTGGATGTCGACCGATCATGAGATCTGCGGTTCGCCGCCCGCCCCCGACGTCCCCAAGGTCTACGATCTCCTGGAGCCGCTGCGCGGTGTCGGCGGGACGTCCTCGGCGCCGGTCGCGAAGCGCGTCACCTGCGGCGGAACCTCAGGCCGCGCCACGGCCGTCGTGTCGGACGCACGGGCCGCGCTTCTCGCGACGAGAACCGGCGACACGGTCTACGAGCAGGTGAGCCGGCGGTTCATCGCGCAGTGTATCGGACCATCGGCATAGGCGCGCCCTGCAGCCGTTCCTATCCGTTCGTCATTTGCCGCGGCAGGACCGTGACGATGTCAGGAAAGAGCGTGATGAGGGCCACGCCGAGACAGAGCAGGGCGAAGAACGGGGCGGTGGCCTTCGTCACGGTCCAGATGTCGCGGCCGGTGAGGCTTTGGAGCACGTAGAGATTGAAGCCGACCGGCGGCGTGATCTGCGCCATCTCGACGACCAGGACGATGTAGATTCCGAACCACAGCGGGTCGATCTGCTGGGCGGTGACCATCGGCAGCACGACGGGCGCCGTCAGAACGATCATGGAAACGCCGTCGAGGAAGCAGCCCAGCACGATATAGAGCAGGGTCAGCAGGAAGATCAGCCCATAGGGCGTGAGACCCAGCCCGTTGACCCAGGCTGCCATGGTCGCCGGCAGGCCGGTGAAGGCCATCGCCATGGTGACGAAGGCGGCGCCGACCAGGATCAATCCGATCATACAACTGGTCCGGACCGCGCCCAACAGGCTCTCCTTGAACGTTGCCCAGGAGAGGGAACCGGTGACCGCCGCGAGGATGAGGGCACCGATCACGCCCATGACGGCAGCCTCCGTGGGCGTCGCGACGCCGCCATAGATCGAGCCCAGCACGGCGACGATCAGCAGGATGACCGGAATCAGGCGGCGCGCGTTCCAGATCTTCTCGCCGAAGGACATTCGCGGATCTGCGGGCGGCACCTTGGTCGGATTGAGAAGCGACCAGCCCGCCGTGTAGGCCATGAACAGGCCGATCATCATGAAGCCGGGCAGGAAACCGGCAATGAACAACCGCCCGATCGAGACCTGCGCTGTGATTCCGTACACGATCATCATGATCGAAGGGGGAATCAGGAGCCCGAGCGTCCCGGAGCCGGCCAGGGTCCCGATCGCCATGCCCTCATGGTAGCCGCGCTTGCGCAGCTCCGGCATGCTCATGCGGCCGATCGTGGCGCAGGTGACGGCCGACGAGCCGGAGACCGCAGCCATGACACCGCAGCCCAGGATGTTGACGTGCAGCAGCCGGCCCGGAAGCCAGCCGAGCCAGGGGGCCAGCCCCTTGAACATGTCCTCCGACAGTCGCGACCGAAACAGGATCTCGCCCATCCAGATGAAGAGCGGCAGGGCGGTCAGCGCCCATCCCCAGCTCGAGTCCCAAATCGTACTGGCGAGAAGCGATCCTGCGGGCGCCGGCGTGAAGAAGAACAGGGCGACGAAGCCGACGACGACGAGACTGATGCCGATCCACACACCGCTCGCGAGCAGCAGGAAGAGGGTGCCCAGAACCGTCAGGGCGAGAATGGCCTCGCCGCTCATCGCGTGGTCGCCTTTGCTGCGCCAGCCGCTTCGAGTTCGTCGCCGATGGCCTGTGCCTCCGCATCGGCAAAATCCGGGATCCTGCCGCCAAGGGTCTGAACCAGCTCGTCGACCAGGCCGATCGTCATGATCGAAGCGCCGAGGGCCATGCCGAGTTGCGGGATCCAGAAGGGCACTGCCATGAGGCCGGGGCTGGTATCGCCGAACAGGAAGGAATCGTAAGCCATCAGCCAGGCATTGACCGAGACATAGGCGACGGCGGCCGCTCCAAGGGTGCAGCACCAGATCTCCACACGCCGTCGATTCGGCGCCGAGAGCTTTCCGACCAGGAGATTGACCCGGATATGCGCACCGGCTTTCAACGTGTAGGCCAGGCCGAAGAACGTCGACGCCGCCATGCAGAAGCCTGAGACTTCGGTGGCGTCGAAGGCGAAGTTGAGGAAGCGCCCCGCAATCTGCAGGAGGATCGTGACGCCGATCATCATCAGGAAGAAAGCGGAGAGTAGTCCGCTCGAGCTGTAGAGAATATCCAACGCACGCCGCATCACATCACCATCATCTAGACGAACGCCGGGCTGCAGCAGGCAGCCCGGCGCCTCAGGACGTCAGTTGGTCTTCTGACCGGACATATAGGCGGTGAGAACCGCGACGGCCGCGGGGCTCGCCGTCGCCTTCCACTCGTCGGCCATCTGGACGCCGACCTTCTTCATGGCGGCGAGCACCGCCGGTGGCCCTGCGGTAACCGTCATGCCGTTCTTCTTCAGGACGGCTGCCTTCTCGTCACCGGCCGCCTTGCTCATCTCCCAGGACCGCTTGGTGTAGGCCGCTGCCGCGTCCATGACGACCTTCTGATCCGCCGCCGGCAAAGCGGCGAAGGCTCGCTTGCTGAAGATCAGCGCATTCTTCGTCAGGATCGCGCCGACATCGGTGAAATACTTGGTGTTGTCCCAGGCTTGGATGTCGACCCCGGTCTGGGCGCTGGTGAACAGCGCTTCGATCAGGCCGGTGGAGAAGGCCTGTGGAATTTCGGCGAAGGGCAGGATCGTCGCGTTGAATCCCAGCAGGGTCGCCATCTTCTGGGTCGCCGTCGAATAGATGCGGATCTTCTTGCCCTTGAAGTCCTCGACCGAGTTGACCGGCGTCTTGGTGTAGAAGCCCTGGCTCGGCCAAACCTGGTAGCCCGAGATCACCATGCCGGCCTTGTCGAACAGGCCCTTGAAATACGGGTCCTGCAGTTCCATCAGCTTCCACGCTTCCTCGTAGGTCGAAGCCACGAAGGGAACGCCGTCGAGGATGAACATCGGGTCCTCGTTGCCGTAGACGCCGAGGCGGATCTCGCCGCCCTGCACCTGTCCGCGCTGGACCGCCGACTTGATGCTGTCGAGCTTGATCAGGCTGTCGTTGGTGTGGAGCGTGATCTTGAGCTTGCCCGCGGTGCCCTTCTCCACGTCCTCGACCCATTTGCGCAGGTTCTGGGTCAGGAAGTTGTTCTCGGGGTAGCCGCTGGCCATGATCCACTGCGTCTGCGCACTGGCCGTACTCGCCAGCGCAAGGCTTGCGCCCACGGCGGCAGCGGCCAGCTTCATTGCGGAAATCCTCGATATCAAGCTCATCCCTGTCCCCTGTTCCCCGGTGATAACTGCCAGAGTGTCTGCAACTTCCATGCCATCAGGGCGAGCACCTCGTCGTCAGACGACTCTCCGGGCCGGTAATTCCAGGCGGCGCGTGGTCCCGACCGCTTCGAGGAAGGGCTCGTCATGGCTGACCACCAGCAGCGCGCCGTCATAGGCACGCAGCCCGGCCTCGACCGTTTCGGTCGACCCGATGTCGAGATGGTTGGTCGGCTCGTCGAGGATCAGGAATGGCGGCGGCCTGGTGCCGCCCAGCACGCAGGCGAGGCCGGCACGCAGCATCTGGCCGCCACTCAGCGTCGACACCATCTGCAACGCCGCATCGGCGCGGAACATGAATCGGGCGAGGGCGGCGCGGCAGGCGTTCTCGTCGGCCTCTGGATTGAGCCGCAGGAAGTTGTCACGGATCGACAGAGTCGGATCGAGCAGGCTCACCTGCTGGTCGAGCATCGCGACGTCCGTGTGCAGCCGTGCGTTGCCCGACCGCGGGACGAGCTTGCCGGCGACGAGTGCGAGCAACGTTGATTTGCCCGACCCGTTCGGTCCGGTGAGCGCCACGCGCTCCGGGCCGGTGAGGGTGAAGGAGAGGCCCTCGATGATCGCGGCGTCCGTTCCATAGCCCGCGCTTACTGAGTCGAGACGCAGCACAGTCCGGCCGGCGGGCAGGCCCGTCGAGGGCAAGACCATCGACAGCGGCTGCAGGATCTCGATCCGCTGCCGCGCGGCGGCGGCGTCCTCGACGGCCTGCGTCCGTCGCCGCTCGGCGACACGCGCATTGTCGCCCGAGGTGGCCTCGGCGCGGCTCCGTCGCGCCCCGGCCAGGATGCGGGGCATGTCACCCTTCGCCCGCTTGCGCTGGCCGGCGCCATCCTTGCGCGCCTTGCGCTCGGACGTCGCCTGCGCCGCGCGAGTCACTTCGGCCACGCGGCGGTCGGCATCGGCAAGGTCGTGTCGTGCGGCAGCCAGCTCCTGCGACTTGCGCTCGCGATAGTGACTCCAGTTGCCGCCATAGCGCGTGACGCCGAGCGACGTCATCTCGACGATGGCGTCCATCGTCTCCAGCAGCTCGCGATCGTGGCTGACGACGATCGCCCCGGATCGCCATGTCGACAGAAGTTCGACCACGGCCGCGCGCCCCTCGCGATCGAGATTGTTGGTGGGCTCGTCCAGCAGGATGAAGTCCGGTTCGGCGAGGACAAGGGCGCACAAGGCGGCGCGCGTACGCTGCCCGCCGGAGAGTGTCGACAGCAGCGTCGCAGGCTCGGCGACGAGCCCGACACGACCGAGCGCCGAGGCGATGCGCGCTTCGAGGGTCCAGTCGGCCGAAGCCAGCTCGTCGGCGGTGGCCTTGCCATTCTCGGCGCGGCGCAGCACGTCGAGAGTCCCGGCCACGCCCATCAGGTCGGCCACCGTTTCGTCGGGAGCGACCTGCACGGTCTGCCTCAGGACACCGAGCGTGCCGGTCGTCGACACCGTTCCCGCATGCGGCGGCAGCCTGCCGGCAACGATCTCGAGCAGCGTCGTCTTGCCGACGCCGTTGCGGCCGACCAGGCCGGTGCGGCCGCCGTCGAAGCTCAGATCCAGATTGGCGAAGAGGGTGCGGCCGTCAGCCGTGGTCGCGGCGAGGCCGGAAAGCCTGATGGAAGGCATGGAAATGGAATCCCCTGATGGCAAGGCGGGCAGGCATTGCAGTCAGGTGGAAATCCATTGTGCTGCGGTCCATTTCTGTGGGCGACGGTCGCTAGGTAGTCGCGACCGTCGCGCGAATCAAGGAAGCACGTGGTCAGCCCTTGAGGCGCTGGCCACCGATGCGATGGTCCTTCAGGACCTCCGGACGGAAGGCCAGTCCGTGGCCGGGGCGTTCCGGCGGCGACATGGTGCCGTCCTGCGCGGGCAGGACCGGCTCGATCCAGAGATCGTCGTTCCAGTCCATGTATTCGAGGTAGCTGGCGTTGGGGATCGAGGCCAGGACATGGACCATCTGCTCGTGGAACAGGTGCGGCGCGAGCCGGATGCCGTAGGGCTCCGCCATCGATGCGATCTTGCGCAGCTCCGAGTAGCCGCCGCGCATAGGGTCGGGCTGCAGGATCGGCGTGCCGGGATGCTCGAAGAAGGGCCGGAGGTCGTTCCTCATGAAGTGGCTCTCGCCGCCGACCACGCGCGTCTTCAGCGCTGCGGCGATGCGGCGATAGCCCGCGAAGTCCTCGGCGACGACCGGCTCCTCGAGCCAGTAGGGATCGAACTCGTCGATGCGGTGGCCGGCCTGGATCGCGGTGTCGGCGTCCCAGCCCATGTTGACGTCGATCATGATCTCGATGCCGTCGCCCATCGCCTCGCGCATCGCTCTCACGTTCTCGACGTCCTCGCGCCACGGCCGGATGTGCGCCACCTGCATCTTGATGGCCTTGAGTCCCTGGGCGGTGAACTCCTTCGCTCGGCTGATCATGCCGTCGCGGCCGAGGCCCCGGAAACAGCCCGACCCGTAGGCCGGGATCTTCGTGCGTGCGGCGCCCCACAGGCGGAACAGCGGCAGGCTGGCGCGCTTGCCCACGATGTCCCACAGCGCCATGTCGACGGCGCTCTGGGCGACCAGGGTGACGCCCATGCGGCCCAGCCAGAAATTGTTCTTGTAGAGGGTCTGCCAGATGCCCTCGATCTCGGTGGCATCGCGGCCGATCACGTAGGGCGCGACCAGCTCCTTCATGCAGGCGTCCAGCGTGTGCAGCCCGCCATGAAGCGGCATCAGGTAGCTCATGCCGACCAGCCCGCCCTGCGTCTCGATCTCCAGCACGAAGATCTCGCGCGGCCCCGGCGCCAGGATGCCGGCGGCGGGGGGCGAAGACCGCCACGGCACCTGCAGGAGCGTCGTGCGCAGTTCGGTGATGGTGGTGGCGGTGGTCATGGCGTTTCTCCGAGCGATTGAGTGAGCGACTTCTAGTTGGCGTCGCCGGGAAGGACCGGCGGCGCGCCGAAGGGCCGGTTGATGACGGTCTGCGCCTCTGGACTCGCGAACACTCTATTGCGCTGGTAACCGGTCCGCTCCTTCAGAATGCCGAGTTCCACTAGCCGGTTGGTGGCTTCGAGAGCGACCGGCTGGCTGACGTCCAGCAGCGCCATCAGCCGCTTGGTCGTCACGATGGGATAGTGTGGAAGGATCGAGAGCGCCCGCAGGGCCGCCGAGCCTGCACGGAGTCTCTGTCGTCCTCTCCAGATTTCGCTCAGTCGTGCCAGCGCATCGCGCGTAACGACGAGTTCCTCCACGGTACTGACAATGGCCTTGGACAGGAAAGCGACGCCCAGGGCCCAGTCGAGTCGCTGCTGGGCAGCCTTGAGCGACGCATAGTAGTCGTCTTTGTGAGCTTCGATATAGGGCGAGAGATACAGGGGAGTCTGACCGCCGGCCGCCATCATGAGCGGCAGGAGCAGACGTCCGACGCGGCCGTTGCCGTCGTGAAAGGGATGGATGGCTTCGAAATGCGCGTGGGAAATTGCCATGCGCGTGACGAGATGCTGGTTGACCGTCTGCGCGCCGTTGCAGCGGAGATAGTCGATGGTCTCCGCAAGCGACCGGGATATGTCTCCCGGGGGCGCCGGATTGTAGGTGGAGTTCGCGATGTTTCCACCGCCGCCAATCCACACCACGTTCTTTCTAAGGACGCCAGGTTCGTCCTGATAGGTCGAATCGCTGGCCATGACGTTGCGATGGAGATCACGGATCAACTCAACGGTGAAGACCTCCGGACCTCGTTCTGCTGCGTGGGGGATTATGGTTTCCAGCAGACGGGCATAGTCGCGAACCTGGGCCGTTGCGTCCGTGACCGCCTGACCATCGTCGAGGTCCCGTTCTTCCATGTTCAACAGCTCGTCCAAGGTGCTGTTGGTGCCTTCGATGGCGGAACTGCTCACGGCCTCGCGCCTCGTGAGAATGCGGCTGACGATGAAGGGGTCCTTCAGCTCAGCGGCGAGAGTATTGACCCTGCCCAAAGCCTCGGACGCTGCGCGCAGGTGGGGCAGGGCTGTAGACAGCGCTATTGCTTCTTCCGGCGGCGGCAAGGGAACCACGCCGTAGTGGGACTCGAACGGCCTGGGGAGCTTTTTCAACTGGCGTTGGACCGGCCCGCTTAGATCACTTCTGCGCACGGCAAACCTATGCAAGGGCGAGCGTAATTGTTCTTAAATAGGTTTAAATACATAACCCTATTTAAGGAAGAGAAAAATAGGCGCTTATATAGGGTTGGCTGGGGGCGTATGGTCCCGGCCCTTCGAAAAGGCCGAGCCATGACGTCATCCAACCGAGTCTATCTCTTCGATACCACCCTGCGGGACGGGGCCCAGACGCAGGGCGTCGATTTCACTGTGGCCGACAAGGCCGCGATCGCGCGCGAGCTCGACCGGTTGGGCGTCGATTACATCGAGGGCGGCTGGCCGGGGGCCAATCCGACCGACGACCGGTTCTTCGCCGATCCGCCGGAGTTCCAGAACGCCAAGTTCGTGGCTTTCGGCATGACCCGCCGGGCCGGCCGCAGCGCTGCCAACGATCCCGGCCTCGCCGCGATCCTGCAGACCAGGGCGCGCAACGTCTGCATGGTCGGCAAGACCTGGGACTTCCATGTCGACGTGGCGCTCGAGGTCGACCGGACCGAATATCTCGAGATGATCTCCGATTCGCTCGCCTATGCGAAGACGCGCATGGACGAGACGATGTTCGACGCCGAGCACTTTTTCGACGGCTACAAGGCCAATCCCGACTATGCCATGGCCTGCCTCGCCGCTGCCGAGAAAGCGGGCGCACGCTGGCTGGTCCTCTGCGACACCAACGGCGGAACCCTGCCGCACGAGATCGAGCGCATCGTGGGCGAAGTCGTCAAGAAGATCCCAGGCGACCGGCTGGGCATCCATACGCACAACGACACCGAGAACGCCGTGGCCAACTCGCTGGCCGCGGTGCGCGCCGGCGTGCGCCAGGTCCAGGGCACGATCAACGGTCTGGGCGAGCGCTGTGGCAATGCCAACATGATTTCGCTGATCCCCAACCTCGTGCTGAAGATGGGCTTCGACACCGGGTTGAAGGACGGGGCGTTGCAGCGGCTCACGCACCTCTCGCGCCTGCTCGACGACCGCCTGAACATGCCGACCAACCGCAGCGCAGCCTATGTCGGCACGCGCGCCTTCGCCCACAAGGGCGGCCTGCATGTATCCGCCGTCGAGAAGGACCCCAGGACCTACGAGCATGTCGACCCGGAAGTCGTCGGCAACCAGCGCATCATCGTGGTCAGCGACCAGGCCGGCCGTTCCAACATCATGGCGCGCTTCCGCCAGATCGGCCTCGAGGTCGATCCCAAGCACCCCGGCGTCGCGCGCCTGCTGGAGATCGTGAAAGACCGCGAATCCGAGGGCTATGCCTATGATGGCGCGGACGCGAGCTTCGAGCTGCTGGCGCGGCACGAGTTGCAGACCGTGCCCGACTACTTCGCCCTGCAGAGCTTCCGCGTGCTGGCGGAGCGGCGGGTCAATGCGCGCGGCCAGACCGTGGCGCTGTCGGAGGCGACGGTGAAGCTCGACATCGCCGGCCGACGCGCGATGGAAGTGGGCGAGGGCAACGGCCCCGTGAATGCGCTCGATGCTGCGCTGCGAAAGGCGCTCGTGCCGCTCTATCCCGAGCTGGAGGACATGCGGCTGGTCGACTTCAAGGTCCGCATCCTCGATTCGGCAGGCGGTACGGCGGCGACGACCCGCGTCATGATCGAGAGTGCGGATGCGAAGGGACGGCGCTGGAGCACGATCGGCGTGTCGCCCAACATCGTCGACGCCTCCTACAACGCGCTCTACGACGCCATCACCTACAAGCTCTTCCGCGATGGCGCTCGCCCGGCCCAGCCTGCCTAGCAGCACCTCCGGCGCAGCCGGCGTAGCTGCCATGTCGCACCTGCCGGTTGACCTTGGGTAGAGTGGGGCAGACCATATAAGCGTGCGAGACGGAGAGCATCTGGACACCCAGACACCGCCCATCGCGGCGGCCGTCCTGCGCCGTCCGCGATTCGGCGTCCGCATGTTCGCGCGCGCCTTCATGTGGGCGCTGCCGGCGATCGTGCTGGCCGCCACGCTGCTGGTCTGGCTGGCCTCGGGCGGCACGGTCACCACCGATAATGCCTATGTGAAGGGCGATCGTGCCCAGATCGCGACCCAGCTTTCCGGCCTCATCGTCGAGGTGCCGGTGCAGGAGAACGAGAGGGTCTCGCGTGGCCAGCTCCTGTTCAGGCTCGACGACCAGTCCTATCGCCACGCGCTCAGCCGCATCGAAGCCGAGACCGAGACCGTGCGCGCCGAGATTCGCGGCCTGCGCGCCCAGTGGCGGACCAAGCGCGAGGAGATCAAGGCGGCGCTCAGCCAGCAGACCTTCGCACAGGCCGAATTCGACCGGCAGTCGGAGCTGGCCGAGAAGAAGGTCGTCTCCACCGCCAAGCTCGAGGAGGCCCGCATGGGCCTCGACGTCGCACGTCAGCGCATCTCCGCGGCCCAGGAGGATCTGCAGCGCATCGAGGCGGCGCTGGCCGGCGATCCCAAGATTCGCGCCGACAACCATCCGCGCGTGCGCCAGATGATGGCGATGCGCGAGGAGGCACTGCTGCAACTGCGCCGAACCACGATCGAATCGCCGATCGACGGCATCGTCAGCAAGCGACCGGTGCCGGGAAGCTATGCCACCGCCGGCGTGCCGGTGATGGTGGTGGTGGCCGACACCGATCTCTGGATCGAGGCCAACTTCAAGGAGACCGAGCTCACGCGCGTGCGGGCGGGCCAGAAGGTGCTGATCCATGTCGACACCTATCCGGAGTCCGAATGCTGGGGCACGGTGTCGAGCATCTCGCAGTCGACCGGCGCGGAGTTCGCCGTGCTGCCGCCGCAGAACGCCACCGGCAATTGGGTGAAGGTGGTCCAGCGCATTCCCGTCCGACTGTCGGTCGCCTGCCGCGAGGGCGATCCGCCGCTCAGGGTCGGCATGAGCACAACGGTCGGGGTCGAGACCGGCCACACGCGCTCGCTCGCCAGCCTGTGGGCGGGATGGGCCAAGTCGCTCGGCCTCTCGAGCGCGTCCGCTTCGCCCAAGCCCTAGCCGATGGCGCCGGCCGTCGACCCGGCGGTGCTGCGCCGCCGCCGCCTGATCACCTTCACGGTGATGGCCGCCACCATCATGCATGCGCTCGACGGCACCATCGCCAACGTGGCGCTGCCGTCGATCCAGGGATCGCTGTCGGCGACGCAGGAACAGGTCTCGTGGGTCGTCACCTCCTACATCGTGGCATCCGCCATCCTGACGCCGCTGGCCGGCTTCTGCGCCATGCGGTTCGGGCTGCGCCGGACCTTGGCGACCTGCGTGATCGGCTTCACCATCGTGTCGATGATGTGCGGCGCCGCGCAGACGCTCGACCAGCTCGTCCTGTTCCGCGCCCTGCAGGGCGGGTTTGGCGCGGCCCTGGTGCCGGTTTCGCAGGCCATCATGATGGACACCTATCCGCGCGAGGAGCAGGGCAAGGCGATGGCCATGTGGGGCGTCGGCACGATGCTCGGCCCCATCGCGGGACCCTCGCTGGGCGGTTGGCTGACCGATGAATTCTCGTGGCGCTGGGTGTTCTACGTGAACCTGCCGGTCGGCATCCTGTGCGCGGTCGGCATCCTCGCCCTCGTGCGCGACAACGTGCACGGCGCGCCGCGGCGCTTCGACCTGCTGGGCTTCACCCTGCTCGCAGTCGCCATCGGCTCGTTCCAGCTCATGCTCGATCGCGGGCACATGCTCGACTGGTTCGACTCGGTCGAGATCATCGGCGAGACGCTGGTGGCCGCCGTGGCGTTCGCCATGTTCATCATTCACATGATGACGGACCGGCAGCCGTTCCTGTCGCGCGAGCTGTTCCTCGACCGCAACCTCACGGTCGGCCTCAGCTTCACCGCCCTGGCCGGCCTCCTGCTGATCGTGACGGCGACCCTGATGCCGCCCTTCCTGCAGCAGCTCATGGGCTATCCCGTTTTCACGACCGGCGTGGTGCTGGCACCACGCGGCGCCGGGATGATGGTGTCGATGATGATGGTGTCGCGCCTGATCGGCCGCGTCGATGCGCGCCTGCTGATCGGCATCGGCTTCGCGCTGGCGGCGCTCTCGCTCTACGACATGACGCTGTTCAACCTCAACGTCAGCGAGTCGCGCATCATCTGGAACGGCGTCCTGCTGGGCTTCGGTCTCGGCCTTGTCTTCCCGCCGCTCACCGTTCTCACCTTCGCCACCCTGCCGCAGCGCCTGCGCACCGAGGGGGCCGCGGTGAACGCGCTGCTGCGCAACCTGGGCGCCAGCATCGGCATCGCCGTTCTGGTCTCGATGCTGGCCAGCAACACCCAGCAGAACCGCGCCGACATGGTGGAGAAGTTCACGCCCTATCATCCGGGCTGGCCGATGAACCCCGCCGGGGTCAGTCTCGACCCCACGCAGCTTGCGATCTGGGACGGCGAGATCACCCGGCAGGCCGCGCTGATCGGCTACCTGAACGACTTCCGCATCATGATGATCTGCTCGCTGGTGCTGATTCCGCTCCTCTTCTTCATGCGTCGCCCGCCCCTTATCGCCGGCCGCTGACCACGCTATTAGGTCGGCATGGGACGCGCATCGAAGGGCCGCGACGTCGACGCCGCCACACCGGCGGTCGTCCTCGTGCGCCCGCAACTCGGGGAGAACATCGGCATGGCGGCACGCGCCATGCTGAATTGCGGCCTGTCGACTCTCAGGCTGGTCGCGCCGCGCGACGGCTGGCCCAACGAGCGGGCGCAGCGCGCCGCCTCGGGCGCCGACATCGTGCTGGAGAAGGCCGAGGTCTTCGACACTGTGGGCGAGGCGGTCGCCGACCTCGAACGGGTGGTCGCCACGACGGCGCGCAATCGTGAACTGGTGCAGCGCATCGTGACGCCGCGCCAGGCCGCGACCGAGATGCATGGCTGGATCGGCCGGGGGGAACGCGTCGGTATCCTGTTCGGGCCCGAGCGGACCGGTCTCGAGAATGACGACATGGTCCATGCCGATACCGCCCTCTCGATCCCGCTCAATCCGCAATTCTCGTCGCTCAACATGGCGCAGGCGGTGCTGTTGGTGGCCTATGAATGGACAGCTGCCGGCGACCAGACGCCGCCCGAGCGGCTTTCCGACCACGCCGCCCGGCCGGCGACCAAGGAGGAACTGCAAAGCCTCTTCGACCATCTCGAGCGTGCGCTCGACCAGTCGGGCTTCCTGCGGAACAAGGAGATGCGGCCGTCCATGGTGCTCAATCTCAGGGCGCTGCTGCAGCGCGCGGAGATGACAGAGCAGGAGGTGCGCACCTTCCACGGCGTCATCAAGTTCCTGTCCAAGAAACAGCACAAGGAATAGCCATGTCCACCACCGCCAAGATCACCTGGGTCGACGGCGCGCTGCTGGTCGCCGAAGGCGGCAGCGGCCATACGATCACCATGGACGGCGCCGCCGAGATCGGAGGCCACAATCTCGCCTCCCGACCCATGGAGGTCCTGCTGATGGGGATGGGCGGCTGCACCGCCATCGACGTCGTCTCGATGCTGAAGAAGCAGCGCCAGGACATCGAGGGGGTCGAGGTCTCGCTGGTCGCCGAGCGGGCCGAGGACCATCCCAAGGTCTATACCTCGGTGAAGCTGGTCTACACGGTGCGGGGCCGGAAGCTGAACAAGGCGCTGGTCGAACGCGCGGTCAGCCTGTCGGACGAAAAGTACTGCTCGGCCACCGCCATGGTGAAGAAATCCGCCGCCGTGACCCACGAAGTCGTGCTGGTCGAGATCTAAGTGGTTGATCTGGAAGGATTAACGCCTGCTTGACTGGCCGGAAACGGCCGGTATGTTCCGCGCTTCTTCCGGAGAACGTGGTTGAGAGCCGTTCGGGCTCTCCTCCCGCCCCGACTTTTGTGTCGGACCAAGGCCTATCCGGACAACACCGCGTACCCGCGAAGCGGGGCGCATAATGACGGAGTGCAGCGTGAGCAAGCGCGCAAATTCGAAGTACAAGATCGACCGACGCCTCAGGGTCAACCTTTGGGGCCGTCCCAAGAGCCCGCTCAACAAGCGTGAATATGGTCCCGGCCAGCATGGCCAGGGTCGCACCAAGCCGACCGACTACCGCCTCCAGCTCATGGCCAAGCAGCGCCTCAAGGGCTACTACGGCTCGGTCAGCGAGCGTCAGCTCCGCCGCTATTATGCCGAAGCCGTCCGCCGCAAGGGCGACACCGGCGAGAACCTGGTCGAGCTGCTTGAGCGCCGGCTGGACGCGGTGATCTACCGCATGAAGTTCGCCATCACCGTCTTCGCCTCGCGCCAGCTGGTCAGCCACGGCCACGTCAAGGTGAACGGCCGCCGCGTCAACATCGCGTCGTATCAGGTCAAGGACAACGACGTCATCGAGCTGACCTCCAAGGCCAGCCAGATGGAGCGGGTTCTCGAGGCGACGCAGACCGCCGAGCGCGACGTGCCGGAGTATGTGACGGCCGATCACAAGGACATGAAGGGCACGTACGTTCGCGGGCCGAAGCTGGCCGACGTGCCGTACCCGGTCCAGATGGAGCCGTCGCTGGTCGTCGAGTATTACAGCCGCTGAGCGGCCGACCCTGGAACTGACGAAGAACCCGCCCGATCGTGGCGGGTTTTTTGCATCAAGTTTCTGGCAGGAAAAGTGTTTCCGGCTATCGCCGGCCGGTGGGGGGGCTATAATCCCGCCGGGGCTTGGGGACTGGAGTCTTGGAATGGGATTCGTCCGTGCGGCGGTCTTCGTCTCGATCGTTGCGATCGGCGGAGCGGCCTACGTCTACCGCGATGATGTGATCCGGGTGGGTGGCCCCTATATCGGCATGGGTACGGCGGCCAAGACGGCCGAGGCCCAGTCGAGCCCCGCTGCGGGCGCGCAGCCGCAGGGTCGCCGCGGCCGCGCCAATCCCGGAGGGGCGGTGCCGGTCGTGGTCATGCCGGTCACGCGCGAGGCCATGCCCGTCGTGGTCGATGCCGTCGGAACGGTCCAGTCGATCGCCTCCGTCCAGATCAAGCCGCGGATGGACAGCCAGATCATGAAGGTGAATGTCGAGGAGGGCGCCCTCGTGAAGGAGGGCGACATCCTCTTCGAACTAGATGCACGCAGCCTGAAGGCACAGCTCGGCCAGATCGAGGCGCAGATCCGCAAGGACCAGGCGCAGGTCATGCAGGCCCGGCGCGACCTTCAGCGCAACGAGGAACTCCTGTCGAAGAACGCCGGCACCGTGGTGCAGCGCGACAATGCCGGTACCGCCCTGAAGGCCGCCGAAGCGCAGCTCGAGGCGGATGAGGCCGCCAAGGCCAGCGTCCAGACCCTGCTCACCTTCACGGAGATCCGGGCGCCGGTCTCGGGCCGCATCGGCTCGATCGCGAACAAGGCGGGGGCCGTCGTCCGCACCGGCGACAACTCGGCCACCAGCACCCTGGCCACGATCAACCAGATCGACCCGATCTATGTCACCTTCGCCATCCCGCAGATCATCCTGCCGGACCTGCGCGCTGCGATGGCCAAGGGCCCGGTCACGGTCACGGCGATCATCGACGACTCCAAGAAGCAGTCCGGCGAGATGGCCTTCATCGAGAATAGCGTCGACCCGAATACCGGCACGGTGACCGCGAAGGCGCGCATCGGCAACGCCAACGAGCTGTTGTGGCCCGGCCAGTTCGTCAAGGTGGAGATTGTGCTCGGCATCGAGTCCGACGCCCTCTCGGTCCCCTCGAGCGCCGTTCAGCTCGGTTCACAGGGACCGTTCGTGTTCGTCATCAAGGACGGCGTGGCCGAGCTCAGGCAGGTCGTCGTCAAGCGTACGCAGGACGGGCGGGCCGTGATCGGCAAGGGCGTCGAAAGCGGGGAGCAGGTGGTGGTCGACGGCCAGCTCCGGCTGGTCCAGGGCGCATCGGTGACGATTCGGCCGCCGACGGTGGACCCAAACCGGCCCGCGGCGCCACCACGTGGATAGCGGATCCTAGCGGAGGCGGGACGTGAACATCTCTGAACTTTGCATCCGCCGTCCGGTGATGACCATCCTGTTGATGGCATCGTTCGTCCTCGGCGGCATATTCGCCTACAAGCAGCTACCGGTCGCGGCCATCCCGCGCGTCGAGTTTCCGACCATCCAGGTCACTGCGCAGCTTCCCGGTGCCAGCCCTGAAACGATGGCCGCCTCGGTCGCGTCGATCCTAGAGCGTCAATTCTCGACGATCGCCGGTGTGACCACGATGACCTCGACGTCCTCGCTCGGAAACACCTCGATCGTCCTCCAGTTCGACCTCAACCGGAACATCGACGGCGCCGCGCTCGACGTTCAGTCGGCGATCTCCTCGGCTATGCGCCGATTGCCGCCCGAGATGACGACACCACCGAGCTTCCGCAAGGTCAATCCGGCGGACTGGGCGGTGATGTTCCTCGCACTCAAGTCGAGCCAGGCCCGGCTCTCGGACGTCGATGCCTTCGTCAATCGGGCGATCATGCCGCGCGTGTCGACCCTGCCGGGCGTGGCGCAGGTCCTGATCTTCGGCTCGCAGAAATTCGCCGTCCGCGTCCGCGCCGACCTCGACCAGCTTGCGGTTCGCGGGCTGACCTTGCAGGAGCTGCAGACCGCCGTCGTCAACGCCAACTCGAGCAAGCCGGTCGGTTCGATCGCCGACCAGAAGCAGAACGCCATTCTCGAGGCGACGGGGCCGATCAACAAGGCCGCGGACTACATGCCGGTGATCGTCACCTGGCAGAATGGCGCGCCGGTCCGCGTGTCCGACGTGGCGACGGCCATCGACAGCGTCGAGAACGACAAGGTGGCGAGCTGGCTCGACGGCACGCGCGCCATCATAATGGGTGTCTATCGCCAGCCCGACGCCAACACGGTCGAGGTGGTCGATCGGGTCAAGGCCATCATCCCGCAGATCCAGGCCGAACTGCCGGCGGGGGTCGAGATCCACCTGCTGGCCGACCGCTCGAAGCCAATCCGCGAGGCCATCGCCGACGTCGAGTTCACCCTGGCTCTGGCCGCCGTCCTGGTGATCATTGCGATCTACTTCTTCCTGCGCAGCGTCCGGGCGACCATGATCCCGGCGATCGCGCTGCCGATTTCGATCATCGGCACCTTCGCCGGCATGTATCTCTGCGACCATTCGATCGACAACATATCCCTGCTGGCACTGACCCTGGCCGTCGGCTTCGTGGTCGACGACGCCATCGTCATGCTGGAGAACATCGTCCGCCACATCGAGGCGGGCGAGAAGCCGATGGCGGCCGCGCTTAAGGGCTCCCGGGAGGTCGGCTTCACGATCGTCTCCATGACGCTCTCGCTGGTCGCCGTGTTCATTCCCGTGCTGTTCATGGGCGGCGTCGTCGGGCGCATGTTCAACGAGTTCGGCCTCGTCATCGCCTTCGCCATCCTGATCTCGGGCGTCGTGTCGCTGACCCTGACGCCGATGCTCTGTTCGCGCTGGTTGAAGCCTGTCGATCATCACGAGAAGCACAACGTGCTCCTGCGCGGTTTCGAGTGGGGATTCACGAAGGTCACCAATGGCTATGTCTGGGCGTTGCGGCACACGGTCCGCTTTCCCCGGCTGGTGCTCGCGATCACCCTCGGAACCTTCGTCGTCACCGCGGTCCTCTTCCAGGCAATCCCGAAGGGCTTCTTCCCGTCGGAGGATATCGGCCAGATCCAGGGGTCCACGATCGGGCCGGACGACGCGTCCTTCGACGCGATGGTGGCCCGCCAGTCGGCGCTGGCCGAGGTCATCCGACGCGACCCCGACGTGGCCTCGGTCGTGTCGACCGTCGGCGGCGGCAACGCGGCGGCCACGGTGAATTCCGGGCGCGTTTTCATCATGCTGCGGGACAAGCCGGAGCGTACGGACAGCGCCCAGCAGGTCATCGCCCGCCTGCGCCGGGCGACGGCCGCCGTGCCGGGCATCAACGTGTATTTCCAGGCCGCCCAGTCGATCAACATCGGCACGACGCAGAGCCGCGCCCAATACCAGTTCGGCATGCGGTCGAGCGACCTCAACCAGCTGCGCGAGTATGCCCCGCTGATGGAGGCGAGGATGCGCCGCATCCCGGCGATCCTCGACGTGAACTCCGACCTGCAGGTGCGGGCCCGATCGGCGATGATCGACATCGATCGCGACATCGCCTCGCGCCTCGGCGTTTCGGTCGACCAGATCCGCCTGCTCCTCTACTCGGCCTTCGGGTCGCGGCAGGTGTCGACCATCTACGCATCGGACGACACCTATCAGGTGATCCTCGAGGCGGATCCGAAGTACGGCGACGCCGGTGACATCCTGCGGAAACTGCAGGTCCGCACGCCCAATGGCGGCCTCGTGCCGCTCGACACGCTGGCCAAGCGCATCGACAAGCCGACCTCGCTGACCGTCAACCACATCGCGCAGCTTCCGTCGGTCATGATCTCCTTCAACCTCGCACCGGGGGTGGCGCTCGGCGAGGCCGTGCGCGACATCCAGGCGGCGGCGGCGGAGGTCGGCCTGCCGGCCACCATCACCACCAGTTTCGAGGGCAGCGCCCAGGTCTTCCAGCAGGCGGTCGCCAACCAGGGCCTGCTGCTGTTGGCGGCCGTGCTGGTGATCTACATCATCCTGGGAATCCTCTACGAGAGTTTCATCCATCCGCTGACCATCCTGTCGGGCCTGCCATCGGCCGGCATCGGCGCGCTTGCCACCCTGATGCTGTTCGGCATGGACCTGTCGGTCATCGCCATGATCGGTGTGGTGATGCTGATCGGCATCGTGAAGAAGAACGCCATCATGATGGTCGACTTCGCGATCGAGCGGCGCGGGCAGGGCGCAGATGCCGAGACGGCGATCGTGGAGGCCGCGTTGCTGCGCTTCCGGCCGATCATGATGACGACCGTTTGCGCCTTGCTCGGTGCGCTGCCGATCGCCGTGGGGCATGGCGCCGGCGCCGAACTGCGCCAGCCGCTGGGCATCACCGTCGTCGGTGGCCTGATGGTGTCGCAGATCCTGACGCTGTTCATAACGCCCGTCGTGTACATGTGGTTCGACAGGCTCACCGGCATGAAATTCAGCCCCGGCTGGGCGAGACGCTGGCGCACCAAGGGCCGCCTGCCGGCGGCGCCGGCCGAGTAGGCTTTCCCATTGAGAGTGTTCCATGACTGACGAGATCGGCGCCTTCGTTCCCGGACCTCGCGTGCGCATCGAGGGCAGGGCGGGCGGCCCGCTGTCGGGCCTGACCTTCGCGGCCAAGGATCTGTTCGCGGTGGCGGGCGTGCCGACCGGCGGCGGCAACCACGACTGGCCCACCGGGCGCCCGGTTCCCGAAAGCCATGCCTGGGCGGTCCAGACGCTGCTCGATGCCGGCGCCACCCTGATCGGCAAGACCATCACCGACGAGGTGTCGCTCGGCATCCTGGGCGAGAATGCCTTCGACGGCACGCCGAAGAACGTCCGCGCCCCGGGCCGTGTCCCGGGCGGCTCGTCCTCGGGGTCTGCCGCCGCCGTGGCGGCGGGGATCTGCGACACCGCGCTCGGCACCGATACCGGCGGTTCGGTGCGCGTGCCCTCGAGCTTCTGCGGCCTCTATGGCATCCGACCGACGCATGGCCGGATCGACGTGACAGGCATGCTGCCCCAGGCCCCGACCTCGGACACGACCGGATGGTTCGCGCGCGACGCCGAAACCTTCGCGAAGGTCTGCGCCGTGATGTTGGGCGAGGAGATCCCGGCGGCGTTGCCGTCGAAGCTCATCGTCGCGGTCGACGCCTTCGGCTTCGCCGACGCGGACACCTCCGAGGCGCTGCAGCCGATTGTGAGGCAGCTCGCGACGCTCATCGGTTCGAGCCGCGAGGAGATCATGGCACCGCAGGGCCTCTCGGTCTGGGCGCGTGCCCAGCGCACGCTGCAGCCCGCCGAAGCCTATGCGACCTTCAGGAGCTGGCTCGACGAGCGCAACCCGCGCTTCGCCTTCTCGGTCGCCAAGGCATTGGTCGCCGGCTCCACGATCCCCGAGAGCGACAAGGTCTGGGCCAACCTGATGCGCCAGGAAGTCCGCAGCCGTATGAAGTACCTGCTGCCGCCGGATACGATCCTCTGTCTGCCGACCACGCCGTTTCCGGCGCCGAAGGTCGGCCTGCCGCTCTCGGTGCTGGACCCGCTGCGCGACCGCATCACCTGCCTGTGCGCGCAAGGCGGGCTGGCGGGCTTTCCGCAGGTCAATCTGCCCGGCGCCATCACGGTTGACGGTCTGCCGGTCGGCCTGTCCATCATCGGCCCCCGCGGCAGCGACGCGACCCTGGTGGCCGTCGCGCGGGCGATGGAGAAGGTGGCGGGCTGAAGCGTCGCCGCAGGCCTCGGGAGGGCGCTTGACGAGCGAGAAGCAGAAGATGCTGGCGGGCGAACTCTACGTGGCGACCGGCGAGGAGCTGGCCGCCGACGTGCGCCGCGTCGCCGAATGGATGGACCGCTACAACGCCTCAATCGCCGCCACGCAGCGTGAGCATGCGGCGCTGCTGCGCGAGATGCTCGCCGAAGTGGGCGAGGGCGCCTACATCCGGCCACCCTTCCATTGCGACTATGGCTACAATATCAGCCTGGGCAAGGGCGTGTTCCTCAACTTCAACTGCATCATCCTCGACGTGGTGAAGGTCACGATCGGCGACCGTACCCAGATCGGGCCGGGCGTGCAGATCCTTACCGCGGACCATCCCCGCGATTCCGCGCGGCGTCGCGCCGGCCTCGAGTTCGGCCGGCCCATCGTCATCGGCGCCGATGTCTGGATCGGCGGCGGCGCCATCGTGTTGCCGGGCGTCAGCATCGGCGATGAGGTGATCGTGGGCGCGGGCGCCGTCGTCACCCGCGACGTCCCGGCGGGTGCTACAGTCGTGGGAAACCCAGCAAGAGCGAGGTGAGCGTGACGGATCTGACGCCGAATATTCCCGAAGTCGTGGCCGAGGTGCGCGAATTGTTCGAACGCTACGAGCAGGCTTTGATCGACAAGAACGTCGAGGTGCTCGACGCCACCTTCTGGAACAGCCCGCACACGATCCGTCTCGCCAACAACGAGCACGGCTACGGATTCGATCGCATCCATGCCTTTCGTGTCGCCCGCCCGCCGGGGCCCGGCTCCAAGGAAAAGCGGCTGCGGCTCGACATCGTCACCCTGGGCCGCGACATCGCGACGGTCTCGCTGGTCTACAAGGTGCGCGGCAAGGAGATGACCGGCCGGCAGACGCAGACGTGGGTGCGCCTGCCCGACGTCGGCTGGAAGGTCGTCCATGCTCACGTCTCGATGATGGCCGAAGAGCCGATCCACTAAGGAAAAGCCCACGACGGAGGAAACGATGGCCCAGCCTTCCGAAAGCCTTGGCAACGTGATGAACCCCGATCCCGCCTGGGTGGCCAAGGTAAACGAGCCCGCGCTCGAGCCTGACCTGCCGATCGTCGATCCGCATCACCATCTCTGGCAGCGCCCCGGCAACGACTATCTGTTTCACGACCTCTTGGCCGATACGCGGACCGGCCACAACATCGTGGGCACGGTGTTCGTCGACTGCCATTCGATGTACCGCAAGGACGGTCCGGCCGAGCTGCGCTGCATCGGCGAGACCGAGTTCGCCAACGGCGTCGCGGCGATGAGCGCGTCGGGCCTCTACGGCAACTTGCGCGCCTGCGCCGGCATCGTCGGCCATGTCGACCTGCGCCTCGGCGAAAGGGCGGGGGACGTTTTCGACGCCCAGATCGCCGCCGGCAACGGCCGTTTCAAGGGCATTCGCCACCAGACCGGCTGGGACGCGGACCCGGGGGTCCGCAACTCCCGCAACGACCCGCCGCCCGAGCAGACCCGTGATCTGACCTGGCGCGAGGGTTTCCGCGAGCTGGCGAAGCGCGACCTGACGTTCGACGCCTGGCTCTACCATCCGCAGCTTCCCGAGATTGCCGAACTGGCCGACTCCTTCCCGGGCACGCATATCGTGCTCGACCATGTCGGCGGGCCGCTCGGCTATGCCGGGTACGCCGGCCGCCACGACGAGGTGCGTGCGGCCTGGAAGAAGTCGATGGCCGAGCTGGCCCGTCGTTCGAACATCGTGGTGAAGCTGGGGGGCCTCGGCATGGCCATGGGCTGGTTCGACTTCTACCGGCGCCCGACGCCGCCGGGGTCGCCGGAACTCGCCGAGGCGTTCAGGCCCTGGGTCGAAACCTGCATCGAGCTGTTCGGCGTCGATCGCTGCATGTACGAAAGCAACTTCCCGGTCGACAAGATCACCTCGGGCTACGGCGTGCTGTGGAACGCCTTCAAGCGCCTCTCGTCCGGCGCGTCCGCTGCGGAGAAGTCGGCCTTGTTCTCCGGCACGGCTGCCCGCGTCTATCGCCTCGCCTGAACCTTTCGTTCGCCTTCCGAAACGCCGTTTGACATTTCGACATGCGACCGGCAGTTTTGCTCCCATAGAATTCTGTTGCATCCAAAATGGAGCAACAGGCGGCAGGCCGGTCAACGGCCGCCGCATCAGGGAGCGAAGGACAAAGCACCAATCGGACGACCAAGGTCCTTCGCATGGCTTTGACCAATGGGAGGAAAACATGCGCGTACTCGGTGCGTTAGTTGGAGTCGCCGCCGCTGCTGCGGTCGCTTTGGGTTCGGGCGCGGCGACCGCCCAGGACAAAAAGGTCCGCATGCAGATGCAGTCGAACTTCGCGTCGACGCTGGCACTGCTCGGGCCGAACGCGAATTATACGGTCGAGCAAATTCGGAAGCTGTCGGCGGGCAGCATCGACATCAAGTTCTTCGAACCCGGCGCGCTGGTGCCGGCGAGTCAGGCCTTCGACTCGGTCGCGTCGGGCGCGCTCGATGCCGCCTGGGCGACGCCGGGCTTCTGGACCGGCAAGGACATCGCCTTCGCGGTGTTTGCGACCGTGCCGTTCGGGCCCGGCCTCGGCGAGTACCTCGCCTGGATGAAGCACGGCGGCGGCGAGCAACTCATGCAGGCGCTCTACGCCAAGTACAACATCCACTCGGTCATGTGCCACCTGATCCCGCCCGAGGCTGCGGGCTGGTTCCGCAAGGAGATCAAGACGCTGGACGACCTGAAGGGCCTCAAGATGCGCTTCTTCGGTCTCGGCGCCAACGTGATGCAGAAGCTCGGTGTCTCGACCCAGCTCCTGCAGGCCGGTGAAATCTTCCAGGCGCTGCAGCTTGGCACGATCGACGCCACCGAGTTCTCCATGCCGGCCATGGATCTCAGCCTCGGATTCCACCAGGTGGCGAAGTTCTACTACTTCCCCGGCTGGCACCAGCAGGCCACGGTCGGCGACCTCATGATCAACAAGGCCAAGTGGGACTCGCTGTCGCCGCACCAGAAGCTGATCATTGAGGCGTCGTGCGACCAGACCGTGCTGCGCGGCATGAGCCTGGGTGAGTCGCTGCAGCCCAAGGCGCTGGCCGAAATCGAGAGCAAGGGCGTCAAGCTCGTGACCTGGGGGCCCGAATTCCTCGCCGCCTTCCAGAAGGCCTGGGACGAGGTCGCGGTCGAGCAGTCCGCGAAGAGCCCGGAATTCAAAAAGGCCTGGGACTCGCTCAGCAACTTCCGGAAGGAATACGCGATCTGGAGGGAACGCGGCTATCTCAAGTAGCCGTTGGGTCTGATGCACGCGGCCGCTCCAACCGAGCGGCCGCTTCTCTCTGTGGGGGAGTTCGTTCTGATGCAGGCATTGCTGAATACGAGCGATGCGATCAACGGTGTTCTGGCGCGTATTGCGCGCGTGTTCGGTTGGCTGTTTATCGCTCTGGTCGTCGTCATCTGCTGGGATGTGCTCACGCGCAAGCTGGGCTTCCAGATTCCCGGGTTCGGTTCGACCCCCATCCAGGAACTCGAGTGGCACCTGCATGGCGCCTTGTTCCTGTTCTGGCTGGGCTATGCCTATGTCCGGAATTCCCATGTTCGCATCGACGTGTTTACCGCCAACAAGACGGAACGTCAGAAGGCGAAGCTCGAAATTTTCGGCATTCTCGTCTTCGCCGTTCCCTACTGCATCGTCGCAACCTACTACTCTTTCCTGTTCGCGCAGGTGTCGTTCCTCCAGAACGAGCGATCGGACGCCCCGAACGGACTCGAGTACCGCTGGATCCTGAAGGGATGCCTGTTCCTCGGTCTGGTGCTGGTCGATGCGGCGGTTGCCTCGGTCCTGATGCGAAAGCTCGTCATTCTGTTCGGTCCTCCGGACCTCGCGGCGCGCGCTTCCTCGCCCGCGGCCAGTCACTGAGGGGGGCGGGCCATGGAATGGATCGCAGACCATCTCTCTGTCCTCATGTTTCTCGTGCTCACGTTCATCATGTTCGTGGGCTATCCGGTGGCGTTCGTCCTGGGGGGCGTTGCGCTTGCCTTCGGCGCGCTGGGCATCGCGTTCGACGTTTTCCGCCCGGCCCAGTTCGGAAGCCTGATCCCCCGAATCTGGGGCCAGGCCGTCCAGAATCAGGTCCTCATCGCCGTCCCGATGTTCGTCTTCATGGGCACGATCCTGGAGAAGTCGGGTGTTGCCGACGAGTTGCTGAAGGCGCTTCAGGTCATTACCCGGCGGATTCCCGGCGGACTTGCGATCTCGGTCACCGTGATGGGGACCATCATGGCCGCCACCACGGGCATCGTCGGCGCCTCGGTGATCATGCTCACCCTGATTGCCCTGCCGACCATGCTGGAGCGCGGCTACTCGAAGGAACTGTCGGTCGGGACCATCGCCTCGGCGGGCACGCTCGGTATCCTGATCCCGCCCAGCATCATGCTGGTCATCATGGGCGACCTCATGACGCTGTCGGTCGGAACGCTGTTCACGGCTGCCATCCTGCCGGGGCTGCTGCTGGCGGGCGTCTATCTCGTCTACATCTGCATCTATGCCGCGCTCAATCCCAAGATGGCGCCGCCCCTCTCGTCGGCAGAGGGGCCGCAGAACGCCACCGAACTCCTGCGCCTCGTGCTGCGCAGTTTCCTGCCACCGGCCTTCCTGATTTTCGTCGTCCTGGGCTCGATCTTCGGCGGCTGGGCAACGCCGACGGAGGCCGGCGGAACAGGCTGCGCCGGCGCGCTGTTGCTGGCGTGGTGGAACAAGCGCCTCAACCTGAAGATGTTGAACGAGGTGATCGAGAGTTCGGCTCTCACCAACGCCCTCGTGTTCTTCATCATCTTCGGGGCGACGCTGTTCTCGTTCGTGTTCCGCGCGCTGGGCGGCGACGATCTGGTGATTGAACTGCTCAAGGCCGCCGGTATCGACTCAGGCTGGGAGATCCTGATCTTCGTGATGGTGCTGGTCTTCATCATGGGGTTCTTCTTCGACTTCCTCGAGATCTGCCTGATCGTCCTGCCGATCTTCGCGCCCATCCTGCTGAAGGTCGACTTCACGCCGCACATCGCCGAGAACAAGGACTTCATGGTCTGGTTCGTGATCCTGGTGGCCGTGAACCTGCAGTCGGCGTTTCTGACGCCGCCCTTCGGCTTTGCGCTCTTCTACATGAAGGCGACCGTGCCGCCCTCGGTGACGATGGCCCACATCTACCGCGGCATCGTTCCGTTCGTGGCCCTGCAGGTCCTCACCGTCGCCATCTGCATGATTTGGCCGGAAATCATCCTGTACCTGCCGCGCGAATTCGGATTCCTCGACTGATTGGAGCGTCGGTGGACGTACGGCATTTCCCTCTCTCTCGCTGTAATTGCCGAGGGCTGCGTGGCTCCTCGATTGGCCCGGCGCGAGCGTTTCTCATGACAGCGGCCGTCGGCACCGCCTAGACTTCCGGCTCCATCTCCGGAGGTCGTTCCATGCGTAGATTAGTGCTTGCTTCGGCGGTCGCACTTGCGACCGCGCTTTCCTCCATCGCGCTGCCATCGGTCGTGTCCGCCCAGACCCTCAAGGTCGTCATGCATTCGGACGTCAAGGTGCTCGATCCGATCTGGAGCGGCGCCTATATCACGCGCAATCACGGCTACATGCTCTACGACGTGCTCTTCGCCATGGACGAGAAGTTCCAGGTGAAGCCGCAGATGGTCGAGACCTGGACCACGAGCGACGACGGGCTCGTCTGGACCTTCAAGCTGCGCGACGGGCTGGAATGGCACGACGGCCAGCCGGTGACGGCGGAGGATTGCATCGCCTCGCTGAAGCGGTGGGCGGCACGCGATGCGATGGGCCAGAAGCTGGCGCAGTCCCTGCAGGAGTACAAGGTCGTCGATCCCAGGACCTTCCAGATCGTGTTGAAGCAGAAGTTCGGCGCGGTGATCGAGGCGCTGGGCAAGCCCTCGGTGGTCGTGCCCTTCATGATGCCCAAGCGCATCGCCGAGACCGATCCGTTCAAGCAGATCGAGGACTATACCGGCTCCGGCCCCTTCGTGTTCAAGAAGGACGAATGGAAGCCCGGCGAGAAGCTCGTCTATACCAAGTTCGCCAAGTACAAGCCGCGCTCCGAGCCGATATCGGGCCTGTCCGGCGGCAAGGTGGTGAACGTCGATCGGATCGAGTGGGTTTCGATGCCCGACGCCGAGACCCAGGTGAATGCGCTCCTGAACGGCGAGATCGACTACCTCGAGAGCGTCTCCGCCGACCATCTGCCGCTGATCGAGAAGGACAAGGGCGTCCGCGTCATCAAGGGACGCGTTTCCAACCAGTACGCCTTCCGGCCGAACTGGCTGCTGCCGCCCTTCAACAACGAGAAGGTCCGCCAGGCCGCCGCGCTGGCCCTCAACCAGGAGGACTTCCTGCAGGCCAATATCGGCGACAAGCGCTTCTATCAGACCTGCAAGGCCATGTTTACCTGCGGTACGCCACTGGCGACCGATGCCGGCATGGCCGGGCTGGCCGAGGGCAATGCCGCCAAGGCCAGGGCGCTGCTGGCCGAAGCCGGTTACGACGGCACGCCCGTGACCTTGCTGGCGCCGACCGACCTTGGCGTCATCAAGCAGCTCGGGCCGGTGGCCAAGGCGCTGCTGGAGCGGGCAGGCTTCAAGGTCGACATGATTTCGATGGATTGGCAGAGCGTGATCGTGCGGCTGGCCAAGAAGGTGCCGGTCTCGGAAGGTGGCTGGAACGCCTTTTCGACGAGCTGGTCGCAGGTCGACATCCTCGATCCGCTGATGACGCCGTTCCTGATCGCCAGCTGCGACAAGGCCCGCGCCGGCTGGCCCTGCGACGAGGAGCTGGAGAAGCTGCGCGACAAGTACGTGCAGTCGACGACCGAGGCCGAGAAGAAGGCAGCGGCGGCCGCCGTTCAGGAGCGCGCCATCAAGGTGGTGACCCACGTGCCGCTCGGCGAATGGTTCGGCGTCAGCGCCGTGCGCGCAAATATCGGAACGATCACCCCGCCGCCGCCGGTGACGGTGTTCTGGGGCGTGTCGAAGAAGTAGGGCCGTGCCATTGATTCATCGGCATCGGATTGGCTTCGGCTAAGATCTTGGGTGAACTCCGGGCAGATCAGCCAGCTCAGAGTTCACATTAACCGCCGGGGCCAGGGGCTCCTTGAGCCATCTCCAGTTGGCAGCCTTTCCTGACTATTTGCTTCAACGCCCTCGGCCGGTGCCAACCAGGCACTCGGATTAATGTTCCAAAACAATGCCTTGCCAGCGTCGGCTAGCACGACGAAAGCTGGCGGATGCCGGAACCGAGTTTCCTTGGCGGGCGGTTTCCGCCTCATCGGATTTTATCGGGCTGGCTCGGCGCGGCGGGCTCGGCCCGTGTCCTGGCCTACGCTCTGGCGTCCGAGGCCCGGTTCGCACCGACGCGGCTCGCCCACGAGGGCACGGGTCGCCTCGAAACGCTCACTCGCCTGTCCGCTGTCCTGAAGGATCTCGGCGCCTTTGCCCGGCCGCTGCGCCGCCGGGCGTTGGCCCTGCAGGCGGAGCTGGAAGCGGATTTCGGGATGGCGCACACGCCACCCAACAGCACGCAGATGGAACTGGTGGCGCATGGCGACGGCGCCTTCTACCGGCCGCACACCGATACGTTCACCGGCGACCAGTACACGCCCGGCGGCCGCCGGCGTCTCACCATGGTCTACTACTTTCACCGCGAGCCGCGCCGCTTCACGGGCGGGCGTCTTCGGCTCTTCGACCTGGGCGGCGGCCAGACGATCGATGTCGAGCCGGTGCACGACAGCCTGCTCGTCTTCCCCTCGACGGCGCGTCACGAAGTCGAGCGCGTCTCCTGTCCCGATGGCGCCTTTGCCGATGGCCGCTTTGCCGTGAACATCTGGCTGTGCGGCTGACGGTTACTCCGCCGCCTGCAGCGCAGGCGCCTTCTCGGGAGACGTCTCGATCGCGCGGCCGCTGCGCCTGGCGGCGTCCTCGGCTTCCCAGCGGATGGCGATCTCGGCCAGCCGGTCCATGACCTCGTCCAGTTCCCCGCCGCGCTTGGTGAGGGAATAGGTGACCTTGGGCGGGATGGTCGCCTCGTAGTCACGCTTCACCAGCGCCGCGCCTTCCAGGGTGCGCAGGCGCTCGGTCAGCATCTTGGCCGAGATGCCCGAGACCCGGCGCTTCAGCTCGCCAAAGCGCTGCGGCCCATGGGTGCGAAGATTGTAGAGGATGTAGGTCGTCCACGGGCCCATCAGCATGCGGAGGATGAAGTCCATCGGGCAGCTGACGCTTTCCTTGGCCTGGGCGGGGGTCGCGGGGGGCGAGGTGCTCATGGAAAAACCTCATGGTTACGAATGGGTACTTACTCAGGAATATATAGCGATCCTCCCAGATGTTTCCAGTCACTTTGTGAAAGCTACGAATCTGAAGAAACTCGACTGCAGGTTCTCCGGTGAACCAAAGGGCGCAACAAGCTCGCCGCCGGCTTCGCCCAAGCCGCTTGATTGCGGCTGTCCTTCACAAACGAGAAGGGGGACCTTCGCCTGCCTGGCGAAGGTCCCCCGATCGACTGTTGTTGGCAGCGATACCGTTACTTCTTGGTGATGTTCCACATCACCGGCACCGGGCCGGGCAGCCAGCCGCTGATCCGGTCCTTGCGGTAGGCGCCGAACGCCTTGTACTGGCCGAGCACGATGTACGTGGCCTGGTCCATCACCCGGTCGGAGACGGCCATGGCGATCTCCTTCCGCTTGGCCGGGTCGACTTCCCTGGCGTACGACGCGCGAAGCTTCTCCATCTCGGCATCGCACGGCCAGCCGAACCAGGCCTTTTCGCAGCCGCCGCTGGTGAAGGAATTGCCGGCCGGGCTCTCGGTACCGACCGTGACGGTCGTCGTGTAGAAGATGTTCCAGCCGCCCTGCGCCGGCGGATCCTTCTTGGCGCGGCGCGTCACGACCGTCTGCCAGTCCATCGACTGCAGGTCGACCTTGAAGCCGATCTTCTCCAGCGCCTGCTTGCCGACCGGCGGAAGCTGGTTCGAGGAGAGCAGGTCGGTGGCATGCATCATGACGATCGGCGTGCCGTCATAGCCGCTCTCCTTCAGGAGCTGGCGCGCCTTCTCGAGATCGGGCTTGACCAGCAGGTTGCCGTAGCTCTTCTCGTAGGGCGAGCCGCAGACCAGTGGCGCGTTGCAGACCCGGTAGATCTCGGGATCGCCCACCTGGGCGCGCAGGAAGTCTTCCTGGGCGATCGCATACATCGCCGCCTGCCGGGCCTTCAGGTTGTTGAACGGCGGGTGGAGGTGGTTGAAGCGCATGATGATCTGGCTGCCCTGCGCGTTCCAGCCGTAGAGCTCGACGTTCTTGTCGGCCTTCAGCAGCGGGAAGAGATCGGGCACCGGAATCTCGATCAGGTCGATCTCGCCCTGGATCAGGGCATTGACCGCCGTGCTCGGGTCGGAGATCGCGAGCCATTCGAGGCGATCGATCTTCACCACCTTGCCGCCGGCCAGCATCGAGGGCGGCTCGGGACGCGGCTTGTACTTGGTGTTCTTGGCGTAGACGTGCTTCTCGCCGGGCTTGGACTCGGCGTTCACGTAGATGAACGGGCCCGAGCCGATCTGGCTGTCGATCTGCTTGAAGGGATCGGTGTCGGCGACCCGCTTCGGCATCATGAACGGGACCTGTGACGACGGCTTGCCGAGCGAATCGAGCACCAGACCGTACGGCTCCTTCAGCACCATCTGGAAGGTCTTGGGATTGACCTCCTTGAACTCCTTCACGAAGTCCATGAGCTTCTGGCCCATCGAATCGCGGGCGCCCCAGCGCTTGATCGAGGCGATGCAGTCCTCGGACGTCACCGGCTTGCCGTCATGCCATTCGAGGCCGTCGCGCAGGGTGAAGGTCCACACCGTCTTGTCGGCGGACACCTCGTACTTGTCGACCATCTGCGGCTTGACGACGTTGTTCTCGTCCGACGCAAACAGCGTGTCGTAGACGAAGTAGCCATGGTTGCGGGTGACGTAGGCCGTCGTCCAGATCGGATCGAGGATCGTCAGGTTGCCGTTCTGCACGAACTTGACGACCTTGCCCTGGGCCAGCACCGGCCCCGCACTCGACAGGATCGCACCGGCAACCATTGCCGCGAGCGTCCGCTTCATTACTTTTTTCATAGAGCCCCCTCCGGGTTTCTTCCCCATCGAAAAAGGCAGGGAGCGCCCGCCTTCATCGATGGGCGCGCGGGGAGGACCCCCCGCGCGCGTATCGAGCTACTTCTTGGTGACGTTCCAGAACACCGGAACCGGCGCCGTGAGGTTGCCGTCGACGTTGTTGCGACGGGCCAGCGGCGCGTACCACTGGCCGACGTTGATGTGGGTCGGATGGTTGACCCAGTACTTCTGAAGTTCCTCGACGATCTGCTTCTGCTTCGCCGGGTCCGTCTCCTTGGAGAACTGGTCGCGATACTTCTCGATCGTCGCGTCGCACGGCCAGCCGAACATGGCCTTGTCGCACGAGGAGTTGAAGAAGCCGGCCATCACGGGGTTCAGGATGTCGGCGGCCACCCACGAAGTGAGGAAGGCGTGCCAGCCGCCTGCGTTCGGCGGGTCCTTCTTGACGCGGCGGGCGACCAGCGTCTGCCAGTCCATCGACACCATGTCGACCTTGAAGCCGGCGCGCTCCAGCTGAGCCTTGGCGACCGGGGCGAGGTTGGTGAGAACCTGAAGGTCGGTCGAATGCATCAGCACGATCGGCGTGCCGTCGTAGCCGGCTTCCGTGAGGAGCTGCTTGGCCTTGGCGGCATTGCCGTTCAGCACGTCGGCCATGCCCGCGTCGGTCTCCAGCGGCGTGCCGCAGACGAAGGGCGCCTTGCAGACCTTGAACCACTGCGGGTCGCCGATCGTGGCCTTGAGGAAGTCTTCCTGCGCGAAGGCGACGAAGACAGCGTGGCGGACCTTCGCGTTGTCGAAGGGCTTGGCCGTGCTGTTGAAGCGGAACGTATATTGATTGCCGGTCGGGTTGAAGCTGAGCAGCTTGATGTTCTTGTCCTTGGCAAGCAGCGGCAGCAGGTCGTGGCCGGGCGATTCGATCATGTCGATCTCGCCGCTCTGCAGCGCCGCCACCTGCGTCTGGATGTCCGGCATGGCAAGCCATTCGACGCGGTCGACCTTGACCACCTTGCCGCCGGCCAGGCCGTTGGCGGGCTCGGCGCGCGGCTTGTACTTGGCATTCTTGACGTAGACGATTTTCTCGCCGGGCTTCCACTCGTCGCCCTTGAAGATGAACGGGCCGGAGCCGATCACGTCCTCGAGCTTGATCTGCTGCATCGGGTCGGTTTCGGCCGTCTTCTTCGGCATCATGAACGGCACGTTCGACGAAGGCTTGCCGAGCGACTGCAGCACCAGGCCGTAGGGCTCCTTCATCTTCAGCTTGAAGGTCTTGGCGTCGACGACCTCGAGCCCTTCGGCCGACGCCATCAGCTTCTGACCCATCGAATCGCGGGCGGCCCAGCGCTTGATCGAGGCGACGCAGTCTTCCGCGGTCACGGGCTTGCCGTCATGCCATTCGAGACCGTCGCGCAGCGTGAAGGTCCAGGTCAGCTTGTCGGCCGACACGTCGTACTTGTCGACCATCTGCGGCTTGACGTCGAACTTCTCGTCCATGGCGAACAGCGTGTCCCACACCATGTAGCCGTGGTTGCGCTGGATGTAGGCCGTGGTCCAGATCGGATCGAGGATCTTCACGTCCGAATGCATCACGACCTTGAGCGTCTGTGCCTGTACCGGGGCAGCGGCCATGACGCCGCTGACACCCGCTGCAGCCATGACGGCTAGCGCCGACTTCCTGAATGAAAACATGATTTTTTAGCTCCCTGTCTTGCGGCCATTTCTTGTCCTCGCACGAGCTTGCAAGAATCGAGCCGCCCCGGGGGGACAGTAGCAGCCGGGAACCCCCCTCTGACAAGCCGATTCAGAGGCTGCGCAGACGTCAGCGCGGCTTGTTGATCGCCTGCTCGAGCAGCTGGAGCACGCCTTCGGATGCGGCGGAGGCGACGATGTCGCCGAATCCCGCCCAGGAACCCTTGGCCGCAGCGAGGGGTACGGGATTGGACTGCTCGATGTCGCCGACATTCTTGCCGGCCGGATCCTTCACGATCCATTTGACGACGAGCCGGGCCATGCGGTCGTCGATCGGCGTCATGTTCACCGTGCCGACCACGGTGAAGGCGCCCTCTTCTGCCTGGTCGACGATCACGAGCTTGCTCGATCCCAGCGCACGCCGCATGCCGGACGTCAGCTGGCGGTTGCCGTCGGACGGCGCCCCGGTGACCGGCGCCACCAGCACCTTGACCTGCGTTTCGGCGGGCTTGGCGGCGACTGGTGTCGGAACGGTCGTGGTGGTGGGCGGGCCGTCTGTCGGCGCCGGTGGCGCGGCCGCGGGATCGGGCGGGAATTCGTAGGGGATGGTGACGCCCGCGGCGACCTGGCCGGGCGCGCGCGGGATGAAATTGGGCGGTTTGCCGATCAGGGTCGCGACCCGGGGTGCCGCCTGCTGCGCGATGCGCGAGACCAGGCGCTCGGCCTGCCCGGCATAGTCCTCGGGCGGCGCCCGCGTCTTCACGGTCGCCGGCTCGTCGGTGCGCGGCTTGCCGCGGATGCTCCAGTCGACCTGGACCTCGATCGACATGCCGGCGTCGCGGGTGCTCATCACGCCGTCGACCTGGATCGGTGCCTCGGCGGGGGCCACCGCGGCCACGATCCCGTAGGACTGCAGTTCGATGGCGAGGGCGGCCGCGACCCGCTCGCCCATCTGCGGCGGCATGTTGCGCGGCGGGCTGATCGCGACCTCGACCTTGTCGCGGATCTGGCGTCCGTAGGAAACCTGGGACGGATTGTGCTCGAAGGGTCTGGGCGATCCGCCGCACGCCGCGAGGGCGAGCAGGCAGAGCAGCATCACAACATGGCGCATGTCGCGACGACCCCGAGCAGGCAGCAGACCATCAGGATGATGAAGTAGGGCACGTCAGGCCGTGAGGGCGATCGCCGACAGGCCGCGCCCGTAGTCGCGCACGCCCTGCAGAGTGTTGCGGCGGTAGCTGAAGAAGTCGTCGGTGCCGGTGAGCGTGTCGTGGCCGGTGGCGGTCACGGCGACGCCGTTGCGCGCGATGCGATGCACCAGATAGCCCGGCAGGTCGAACATGAAATGGCCGGCGCGCGTCGAGTTCCGGAAGAAGGCGGCGTTCGCCTCGTCCTGCGCCAGGAACGGCGCCGGGAATTCAGGTCCGACCTCGTAGGAGTCCGGCCCGATGCAGGGACCGACCACGACCTTGATGCGCTCGCGCCGGGCGCCGAGCTTCTCCATGGCCGCGATGGTGGCGTCGACCACACCGCCCAGCGCGCCCTTCCAGCCGGCATGCGCCGCGCCGATCACCGAGGCGGCGCCATCGGCCAGCAGCACCGGTGCGCAGTCGGCCGCCATCACGCCCAGCGCAACGCCCGGCCGGTCAGTCACGAGACCGTCGGCTTTGGGGGCGCCCGGCGAACTCCAGCGTTCCGCGGTGACCGTCAGCACGTCGGCCGAATGGATCTGGTGCACGGTCTGCAGGTCGGGTTCGTCGAGACCGAATTGCTCGGCTGCGCGGCGACGGTTCTCGCGCACGTGCTCCGGCGCATCGGCTGAGCCATAGCCGCAGTTGAGCGACGAAAAGAGACCGGTGCTGACGCCGCCCCGGCGGGTGAAGAAGCGGTGCTGCACCCCGTCGAGGGCGGCAAGGGTCTGGGCCTGGATCATGCTTCGTCCGAGGGGGTGTCCACAAAGCCGGCTGGGGGAGCGCTCTTGCCGTCGCCGAGAGCCAGCACGCGGAAGAGGGTGCCCATTTGGTCGGGCGCGATCAAGCGGGCCGATGCCGCATCGATGGCATCGGCCTGCGCCGCCTTTGCATTGCGCTTCAGGGCCTGCGCGCGCTCGGGAAGACCGAGCCGGCGCAGGAACGCGCCTTGGCCCACCGGCCCGTAGGCAGTGACGCCGGACGCGGCGGCGAGAGCCGCGAAGTCGACATGGGCGCTGAGGTCGGTCTCGCCGGGACGATCGAGGATGCCCGCGCCCTGATGGCCGCGCACGGCCTGCAGCGAGGCGGCGCGGCCGGCGCTCTCCAGCCCATAGTCGATGATGAGGGCCCAGCCGCCATCGCGGGAAATGCGCGCCCCGATCGCGCCGGCCAGCGACCTTCCGGCTTCGCTGAGTTCGGCTTCGGCGCCTTGCTCTGCATCGGGCAACAGTGGGGCGAAGGGCGTATGGCCCGGCGCCAGGGCCAGCCGCAGTCCGCCCTGCTCGTCGAGGCCGACCATGCGCTCGCGCCAGCCGGTCGCGGTGCGATGGAACTGGCGGACCGGCAGCGCATCGAAGAATTCGTTGGCGACCAGCAGCAACGGTCCCCCGGGCACTTCGTCGAAGCGCTCGTGCCACGTCGGATGGTGGGCCTGCAATGCCGCGCGCTGGGCCTCGCGCATCGGCGCATTGGTGTCGACGAGATGCAGGTCGATCGCGGCCTGAAAGCCGGGCACGCCGCGGGTCACGCGCAGGGCATCGGCCATCAGCGTGCCGCGGCCGGGGCCGAGCTCGACCAGCCGCACGGAGGCCGGCCGGCCCATCGCCAGCCAGCGCTCGGCCAGCCAGGCGCCGATCAGTTCGCCGAACATCTGCGAGATCTCGGGCGCGGTGGTGAAGTCGCCGGCGGCGCCGACGGGCACCGCGCGGCGGTAGTAGCCCAGCCGCGGATGACCCAGCGCCTCGGCCATGAAGTCGGCCAGCGAGATCGGCCCGGTGAGCGCGATGCGGCGCGCGATCAGCCCGCCCAGCTCGGTCACGGCGCCTCGGTCACGGCAGGGCAGGCTTGCGGTAGGCCCGCAGCATCAGCCACAAGCCGAACAGCAGCACGGGCAGCGACAGCAGCATGCCCATGGTGATCGGCCCCCACAGGTAGCCGAGATGCGCGTCGGGCTCGCGGAAGAGCTCGCCCACGATGCGGGCCAGGCCATAGCCGGCGCAGAACACGCCGGTCAGCAGGCCGGGCCGGCGGCGGCCCTCGGTGAGCTTCCACACCGCGACCACGATGAGGGTGAGCAGCACGCCCTCGAAGAAGGCCTGGTAGAGCTGGCTGGGATGGCGCGGCAGGGGCCCGCCGCGCGGGAAGACCATGGCCCAGGGCACATCGCTCACGCGACCCCACAATTCGCCGTTTATGAAGTTGGCCAAGCGACCGAAGAACAGGCCGAGCGGCGCCACGATCGCCACCAGGTCCGACAGCATGAAGGGATCGGCCTTGTTGCGCATCGCGAACAGCAGGATGGCGGCGATCACTCCCAGCAGCCCGCCGTGGAAGGACATGCCGCCTTCCCACAGGGTGAGCGCGGCCAGCGGATGCTCGATGTAGAAGCCCGGCTTGTAGAACAGCACGTAGCCCAGCCGCCCGCCCAGGATGACGCCGAGCGCGGCCCACAGCAGGAAGTCGTCGATCTTGAGCGGCGACAGCACCTTGGGCGGCTGCTCGCAGACGCGGCGCATGACCTGCCAGCCGATCACCAAGCCCGCGATGTAGGCCAGCGCGTACCAGCGGATGGCGAAGGGCCCGAGCTGGACCAGGACGGGATCGATCTCGGGAAACGGGATCGCCAGGAGGATCGGGGCCAAGAGATTGTCGGGGAGGGTGTTCATGAGGGCGACCCTTATAGCCGGGGAATCGCATCCCCAAAATCGTCGCGGCGCCGATCCGGGAGGATCGGC
>NZ_JAUSBN010000016.1 GCF_030651995.1 Reyranella sp. | reverse complement strand
CGACCCGGGCCGCAGCACCAACGCCGCATGCAACAAGGCCCCCCTTTTTGCAGCCGCCGGTCGCCGAAACCGCCCAGACCGTACTCGATCCCCGACATCCAATTCTCCGCCCGCTGTGCTTCGGACAGAGAATCGAACCGCCTTACTCGACGCAACTACGATGTGTGAATGCGATAGCCCGATAGGGGGAGAGGCTAGGTGAGGGGGTTACAGGTGGTGCGTCACCCCCTCACCCAACCTCTCCCCCTATTGGGGGCGAGGAGTATGAATTGTTGACCGAAGATCAGCGCTTCGGTGTCACGGTGGGCGGACGCGCGGGTGCCGCGAGTCCGTCCGGAACTCTGAAGGTGAGCGTCGTGACGAACCGCATCCCGTCATAGGGCGCGGTGCCGTGCGTGCCCGGCGTGTTGTCCGCCAGCGACACCTCGATCGCATAGGTGCCCTTCCACGGCAGCGCGACCTCGAAGGCGCCGGCCTCGTCGGTCTTCAGCTCCCTGGTCCAGCCGAACTCGGTCACGATCTCGGCCCTGGCCCCGGGCAGGGGCTTGCCATCATAGAAGACCTTGAAACTGCCCGGCTTGCCGGCCGGCACGATGTCGAGCGGGATCAGCGGCTTGCGCTCGCCGAAGTCGGCTATGTAGCGCGCCGAGTACCGGTCGAGCGTTCGGATGGCCTTGTCGACCGGCTTGCGCTCGGTAACCCGCGCCTGCTCGGCCACCACGCTGCCGGTGCCTTCGGGCACGCCCGAGAACTGGAAGGAGGTCGGCTTCTTCTCGGCCTTCAGCGCCACGTCGCCCGACGCGCCGAAGGCCTTGGCGGCCGGCATCGGCTCGAAGCGGTCGAGCAGGCCGGGCGAGCCCTCGCGCAGGTTCTCGCCGAACTCGCCGAAATAGAGCTGGTAGCCCCCCTCGCCGGGCTCGAGCCACAGCGCATGGGACGACGCGGCGCCCGCGAACGAGAGCCACAGCAGGGCGGCGAGGACAATGCGCATGGGTCGACGTTTCCTCCGACGATACATCTAGCAGAGATGCGATCAATTACCAGTCGCATCTCCTTCTGGCACTTCACCTGGCGCCGGGCTATAGGCGGAACAAATCGTCGGGCGACTGATCCGACGAAGCGGGGAGGCGACATGGAACTGCCGAAAGAAGGGCTCGCCTGGCGCGAGATCGAGGCGCTGCTGAACGACGCCAAGAAGGACGATGTCTCGTGGCGGGATGCCCGCATGGCTGTCTACTACTACTACCTCGATGACGAACTCGCCGATGTTCAGAAACGGGCCTATGCCGCCTTCTGGACCGAGAACAGCCTCGGCAAACGCGCCTTCCCGTCCCTGGCGAAGCTCGAGTCCGACGTCGTCGACTTCGGTCTGGCGCTGCTGAATGCACCGGACGACGCGGCCGGCACCTTCACGTCGGGCGGCTCGGAAAGCATCTTTCTCGCGGTCCAGACGGCGCGCGACTGGGCCCGCGAAACCAAAGGCATCCGCGAGCCCAATTTCGTCGTCCCGCGGACCGCCCACCCGGCCTTCAGCCGCGCCGGCCACGCGCTCGGCATCGATGTGCGCCGGGTCCCCACGACGCGCAACGACTTCAAGGCCGACATTGGCGCCATGGCATCGAGGATCGACGACAACACGATCGGCCTCGTGGGGTCGGCGCCCTGCTACCCGTTCGGCGTGTTCGACCCGATCCGCGAACTCGGGGAACTCGCGCTATCGCGCGGCCTCTGGTTGCATGTCGATGCCTGCGTCGGCGGCTTCCTGTCGCCTTATGTCAAGCGATTGGGCCACGCGCTCCCCGACTGGGACCTTTCCGTGCCGGGCGTGATGAGCCTCTCGGCCGACCTGCACAAACACGGCATGGCCGCCAAGGGCGCCTCGCTCATGCTGCTGCGCTCGAAAGAACTGAAGGAGAAGTACCAGACTTTCGATTTCCGCGAGTGGGAACGCGGCCCCTACATCGCCTGGACGATGCAGGGCACGCGGCCCGGCGGCGCGGTCGCCGCCGCGTGGGCGACACTCCAGCATCTGGGCGACGCGGGCTACTTGCGCTGTGCCCGGATGATCATGGACACCAAGAAGGCGCTGACCGACGGCATCGGCCGTATTCCAGGCCTGGCCGTTCTGGAGCCCAGCGAGCTCTCGATCTTCGTCACCCGTTCGGCCGATCCGGCGCTCGACATTGGTGCGGTATCGGATGCCATGGGCACCCGTGGTTGGCTGATCGGCCGCCAGGTCGAACCGCCCGGCATCCATATGCACCTGAACCCCAGCCACGAACGCATGGTGGACGAATACCTGGCCGATCTCGCCTGGGCTGTCGACCAGGTCCGAAAAAGCGGGGCCCGGTCCGGTCACGCCGGGTCGACCTACTGACGAGCGGCGCAGTGCTCGAGACAACAAAAAGCCGCCGACAGTTGGCTTAAGGGTCGGCGGCTTTTCGAGCTGGTTGCGGGGTCGGCGCCATCCTGCTCGAACAGAACGATGAATGGGCTGTCCAGCGCGCCCGCTACATCACGCTGGAAAGCATCGCGCCCGTCGGCGATGATCCCATTGTCGGCCTGCCCATCCGTCGAGCGGTGGCATCGAGTTGCCAAGGAGATCGAGCGGTAGCAGGCACCTGAAATCTCCTCGAACCTCACAGGAATGATTCCTTGAACTTCGACTTTCCCGATGAATTCAAGCAGCTTCGCGACACCGCGCGCGAGTTCCTTGTGGAGCGTTGTCCGCCCGCCGCAACACGCAAGGCGCTCGAGCGCGCCGACAAGGTCGACAGGGTCCTATGGCGGGAGATCGGCGAGATGGGATGGCTGTCGGCAGCCATCCCTGAAGCGTATGGCGGACTGGGCCTCGGCCATCTCGCCGTCTGCGTGCTGGCCGAGGAGATGGGCCGGGTGATCGCGCCAGTGCCTTACGCTTCGTCGGTCTACATGGCTACCGAAGCGCTGCTGCTCTATGGCACCGAGGAGCAAAAGAAGAGCTATCTTCCACGCCTCGCGACAGGACAGGCCGTCGGCACACTGGCGTTCGTCGAAAAGGCTGGCCCGTTGAATCCAGCGTCGTTCGATACCCGCTTCCTCGACGGCCGTCTGACGGGAACGAAGTTGGTCGTTCCCGACGGCGACGTTGCCGATTTCGCGATTGTCGCCGTGCGCAGCCTGGAGGAAGCGCCCAGCCTCTGCATTGTCGATCTTGGCGATGCTGCCGTATCAAAAATGGTTCGTCCGACGGTCGATCCATCCCGCGGCCACGCCACGATCCGTTTCGAAGGGGTACCAGCGGAACCATTGCCGCAAGCGAATGGCGCCACTGCCTTCCAGAGCCTGATCGACCGTGCGGCGGTCATGATGGCCTTCGAGCAGCTCGGCGTCGCGACGGCGGCGCTGGAGATGGCGCGCGACTACGCAAAGAGCCGCTACGCCTTCGGTCGGCCCATCGGCTCCTTTCAGGCGATCAAGCACAAGCTGGTGGAGGTCTATATCGCCACCGAGCTAGCGCGGTCCAATTGCTACTGGGCCGCGTGGGCTCTCGAGAGCGAATCGAGTGAGTTGGCGGTGGCGGCGGCTGCCAGCCGCATCGCCAGTTGCGATGCGGGCTGGACCGCCACGCGCGAGAACATCCAGACCCACGGCGGTATGGGCTTCACCTGGGAGATGGATTGCCATCTCTACTACCGCCGGGCCCGGCTCCAAGCGCTCGCGCTCGGCAGCGCGCGTGAATGGAAGCGCAAGCTCCTCGGTGCGCTGTGGGCCCGCGAGAGCGCGGCCACCCCGACCGACTACGCGGCATAGGGAACGGCATCATGGACTTCACCGATTCATTCGACGAAGCAGAGTACCGCGCCAAGTGCCGGCGGTTCCTGGACGCAACTCTCCCGAGGCGCCATCCCGGTCACGTGCGAGGCTACCGTCGAGGCGAGGATGGTCCCGATGTGGTGCCGCAGGCCAAGGCCTTTCAGCGCAAGAAATTCGACGCCGGCTTTGCCGGAATCACGTGGCCCAAGGAATGGCACGGGCAGGCTGGCACGCCCGTCCAGCAGATGATCTACGACCAGGAAGAGGCGAAGTACGACACGACCGTCAATGCCATCGGCCTGCAGCTCAATATCTGCATGCCGACGATCTGCCGGTGGGGCACGCAGGAACAGCGGGATCGCTTCGCGCCGCCGGCCCTGCGCGGCGAGGAAGTATGGTGTCAGTTCTATTCCGAGCCTTCTGGCGGTTCCGATCTCGGTTCGCTGCGAACGCGCGCGACACGCGACGGCGACGAATGGGTGATCAACGGCCAGAAGATCTGGACGTCCCTCGCGCACGAAGCCGACTGGGGTGTGCTCATCGCGCGCAGCGACTTCGATAAGCCCAAGCACGAAGGGTTGACGTTCTTTTACCTCAGCACCAAGACACCGGGTGTCGAGATTCGGCAGATCAAGCAAATGTCAGGCGCCTCGCACTTCAACGAAGTCTTCTTCAAGGACGCCCGCATTCCTGACAGCCAGCGGCTCGGTCCGGTCGACGGCGGCTGGAAAGTCGCCATGAGTCTGCTGATGGGCGAGCGTTACTCGCTCGACGACGATTTTGGCCCATCGTTCAAAGAACTCTTCTCGCTGACCCGCCAGCTCGAGTTGAACGGCCGGCCCGCGTTCGAGGATGGCGGGGTGCAGGACCGGCTCGCCGACTTTTACGTCAAGGCGCAAGGTTTGCGCTTCACCCGCTACCGCATCATGACCTCGCTGGCCCGCGGTGAGGCACCAGGGCCGGAGGCCTCGATTGGCAAGCTGGTGGCGGCGACCATGATCCAGGACGCGGCATCGTACGGGCTGGAGTTGCTGGGCGCCGCAGGTGCCGAGATGGGCGCCGACATGCCGCTCGAGGGCATCTTCGAGGAGTCCTTCCTCGACTCGCCGGCATTTCGGATCGCCGGCGGCACCGACGAGATCCTGCGCAACACGATCGGCGAACGCGTGCTCGGCCTGCCTCCCGACCTGCGCGCCGACAAGGGCATGCCCTTCAAGGCGATCCCGGTCGGCTCGAAATGACCACCGCGCAGAAGGGTGGGCCGCTTTCGAGTGGTCGGGATCGCCTGGGCCCGGCCCGGATATCTCACGGAGATTAGGTGCATCGGAGCACGGGCTTTGAGAGTTGTCGTGCGGCAACGACTTAACTCTGTCCCAGGAAGAGCTCCGATGCGAACAGACTGCACACCCAGGGCGAGGCCAATCCCCGCTTCGTCGTGACCTCGCTCGGCCGGCAGCGCGCTGACGCCCGCACCCTCTACGAGGCCCTCTACCGCGCCCGTGGCGAGATGGAGAACCGCATCAAGGAATGCCAGCTCGACCTCTTCGCCACCTGCCCTGAGCGAAGCCGAAGGGACCGCACCTCGACCGCGACGATGCGCGCCACCAGTTGCGCCTGTGGTTCGCCTCAATGGCCTATGTGCTGCTCGAAGGGCTGCGCCGTATCGGCCTCAAGGCGACAAAGCTCGCCAACTCCGCTTCGGCGCGGATGACCGAACTCGCCCAGACTACCCCCCACAGCGCTTCAGACCTGCCTCATCAACGGCAACGACGCGCCATCCTCGAAGCCACCAAAACCACTCAACTGCGTGAGACATCCGGACTAGGAAATGCGCCCACTTTCCATGTGAACGATCTGGTCCGTGAACTGGGCGGCCGCGCGCGGATCGTGGGTGATCAGGATGACGGTGCGTCCCTCCGTGGCGGCTCGCAGCGAGGCGATGAGCAAGCGCGCGGTGCCGGCGTCGAGATTCTCGGTCGGCTCGTCGAGGATCAGGATACGGGGATCGCGAAGGAGCGCGCGCGCCAGGACGAGCCGGCGCGCCTGGCCGGCGGACCGGCGCGCGCCCGCCTCGCCGATCCATGTGTCGAGCCCGTCGGGCAGGCCGCGTACGAACTCGGCGAGCTGCACGACATCGAGGACTTTCTCCAGAGCAGTCGCGTCGGCCTCGGGCGCCGCCATCAGGAGATTGTCGCGGACCGAGCCGTTGAAGAGCTGCGCGTCCTGCGTGGCGATGCCGACGAGGCGACGCAGGTCCTCCGGGCGATAGCGGCGCAGATCGTGCCCACCCAACCGGATCTCCCCTTCATAGTCCCAGAAGCGCACCAGCAGCCGGCCGAGCGAACTCTTGCCGGCTCCGCTGGGTCCGAGAATGGCGAGATGCCGGCCATCGGGAATCGCGAGATCGAGCCCGTCCAGGGCAGGCGGCGACCCGGGCGCGTAGCGCAATCGCACCGACGAGAAGACGACGCTGGCGTCCTGCGGCGTGGGCGACAGGTCGGGACCCGCCACGATGGCAGGCGTGCGATCGGCGAGATCGAAGATGCGGCGGGCCGCAGCCCTCACCTCGCCCCACCGCTCCATGGCCGCCGGCAGCGGCGCCACGGCTTCGAACGCCGCCAGCGCCGCAAGCGCGAGCGCCGGAACGAGAGCGGGCGCGACCTCGGGCAGAAGACCTCCTACGGCGACACTCGCCGAGGCCAGCAACGCGGCGCACCACAGGGCCAGACCGGCCGAAAGGCCGACCGCCGCCTCCGCCACCACCCCCGCGGTCGAGGCGCGGCACTGACTGTCGACCAGGCGCTCGCCCAGCCCGTCGATCGCGGCAAGCTGGCGCTCGACGGCGCCCGCCGCCCGGAGATCCGTCAGGCCCTGAAGAAGATCGACCGTGGCCACGCGTAGCGCCGCACGCGAAGCGACGGCTTCCGCGCCGGGCGCGGCTGCGGCGCGGCGCGCCCATGTCGGCACGATGCCCCCGGCGACGATCAGCAGCACGGCGAGCGCCAGCGCCGTCGGCGGATGCAGGGCGGCGACGACCAGCACGATCGCGACGCCGCACATCAGCGCCACGGCAATCGGCGAGGCGAGGCGCAGATAGGCGTGCTGAAGCGTGTCGACATCGGCCTGCAGGCTGCCTGCGAGGTCGCCGCCGCGCCGCGACTGGAGCTGGCCCGGCGACAGGGGAATGAGCCTCCGGAACAACCAGAGGCGCAGGCCGGCCAGGAGTCGGAAGGTGGCCTCGTGACTCAGCAGCCGCTCGCCATAGCGGCCGCCGGTGCGGACGATGGCGAAGAAGCGGATGCCCACCGCCGGCAGGAAGTAGTTCATCATGCCGGTGGTGACGCCGGCGATTCCCATGGCGGCGATGAACCAGCCGGCGATGCCCATCAGGGCCACGCTCGCCAGCACCGTGGCGCAGGCGACGAGGACCGCCAGCCCCATCCAGCCGCGCCACGGCCGGGCGAGCCCGAGCAGGCGACGAGCGACAGCCATGTCCCTCATGGGGCGAGCCCCGCGTCGCTGAGGAGGCGGGCGAAGCGTCCATCGTCCGCCTCGAGCGCGGCACGCGGCCCCTGCTCCACGATGCGTCCTTCCTCCAGGAACACGACGCGGTCGGCAAGACGCACGGTAGCGAGGCGATGCGTGACGATCAGTGTGGCGCGTCCCGCCGCGAGACGACGGATGGCGTCGGCCACCGAAGCTTCCGTGCCGCGGTCGAGCCCAGCCGTACCCTCGTCGAGAAGCAGCACACCGGCCTTCTCCTTGAGGAAGGCCCGTGCCAGCGCCAGCCGCTGGACCTGGCCGCCCGACAGCGTCTCGCCATGTTCGCCAAGCGCCGTGTCGTAGCCACGGGGCAGCGCCGCGATGAACCCGTCGGCAGCGGCCAGCCCAGCCGCCGCCCGCACGCGGTCGAGGCCGGCGTCCGGGTCTGCCAGTCTTATGTTGTCGAGCACGCTGCCTTCGAACATGTGCGGCCGCTGCGGCACGACCGCGACATGGCCGAGCCAGTGCGCGGGATCGAGGGTGGCGAGGTCGTGGCCGTTCGCGAGAACCCGACCCGATTGCGGGCGCAGCAACCCCAGCAGCAGCGACAGCAGCGTACTCTTGCCCGCGCCGCTCGGCCCGACCAGGGCCACGATCTCGCCCGGCACGAGACGCAGGGAGAAGTCCCGGAGGGCAGGCCGGTCCGGCTCCCAGGCGAAGCTCACGCTTTCGCACTCGATCGTGATATCTGCGCCGAGAACGGGCCGCTCCTCGCCGGCCGGCCCTGGTGGTTCGGCGTGCAGGTCGAGGATGCGCTCGGCCGCGGCCAGCGCTTCCATGCGCGCGTGATAATCGAGGCCGAGCTGACGCAGCGGGGCGTAGAACTCGGGCGCAAGCAGCAGGACGAAGAACGCGGCTTCGAAGCCCAGCGCGCCGTCGAGCAGGCGGAAGCCGATCAGCACGGCGACCAGCGCGATGCCCACGGTCGCGAAGAACTCCAGCGCCAAGGTCGACAGGAAGGCGACCCGCAGCACCGCCATCGTACTCTTGCGATAATCCTCGGCCGCTTCCGCGAGACGCTCGGCTTCGCGATCGCCGGCGTTCAGCAGGCGCAAGGTCGTCAGCCGCTGCAGCCCGTCGAGCAGCCGGCCGGACAGGCGCAGCAGGCGCAGCCACTGCCGGCGGTTCAGCTTCTCCGCACCGAGCCCCAGCAGGATCATGAACAGCGGAATGACCGGCGCCGTCACCAGCAGCACGAGGCCGGAAATCCAGTCACGCGGCAGGACGACGACCAGCACGAGCGGCGGCAGGACGACGAGCACGCCGAGATGGGCGAGGAAGCGCGACACGTAGGCGTCGAGCGCATCGACACCTTCGAGCACGATGTCGCGGCCTCACCGGTGCTGCGGCCTGCGTTCGTTGCAGGTCCAAGCGACGCCAGATGGCGCAGCAGCGCCGACCGGATGCGCGCCTTGACGCGGCCGGCGGCCACGAGCGCTGCGCGACCGGAAGCGGTGGCGAGGAAGAAGCGCAGCAGGAGCAGCGGTAGCACCGGCAACAGCCAGGGAAGCGCCGACGAGACGGATGCCTTCTCCATGACGACCGGGGCGATGGCGTGAGCCAGCAGCCAGGCCTGGGGCACGGCGAGGGCCGCCGCGAGGGCGCCGAGCACGATCGCGCGCCGCACGCCGCTGTTCGCGGCTTCGGCGATCTCGGCACGCAGCCAGCGCTCGACACCAGCGCGACGACGGCCAGGCGCGTCCGCCTGGATTTCGGTCATGGACGACGAATCGTCAGGTCAGCGAACGGGACGCGTGGGCGACGGCGCGTCGACGGCGCTGGAAACGTCCAGCGATTCGCCGGGATCGCGCGCCGCCCGGGCCGCATCCTCCTGCGCCTCGAACAGCACGCCGGCCGAGACGGCGACCAGCACCATGAAGCCCGTGCCGAGGAACCACGACAGGTACCAGGGTCCGTAGTCGCCGAGGATGATGCCGAACAGGATGGCAAGCGCCGCGAGCGCCATGGCGATGATGTAGCGCAGGAACATGTCCGATCCCCCTTAGTAGGCGTGGTCCGAGGTCTCGACGTGCTTCACGCTGACCTTGCCGCGCATCACCCAGAAGGCCCAGCTCGTGTACCAGACGATGATCGGCATGAAGATCACGACGAAGCCCACCATCCAGGTCAGCGTCACGAGGCTCGAGCCGGAATTCCAGACCGTGAGGCTGTGCGAGGGATTGCTGGACGACGGCATGATGAAGGGGAACATGGCGGCGCCGACCGTGCCGATCACGCCGATCCACGCCAGGGCCCCCAACCACCAGGCGAGGATCGGCCGCCGGATCGCATGGGCCAGCGCCCCCAGCAGAAGCCCGGCATAGACCAGCGCCGGCAGCACCCATAGCGCAGGATGCGCGGCGTAGTTCGCCAGCAGGCCGCCAGGCACCCGCGCCACCTGCTGGTGCAGCGGCGTCTGCGGCACGCCGGGATCAGGGCCCGCCACCAATTTGAAGCCCTCCATGGCGGAGACCCAGAAGCCCGCGACGGTAAAGATCACGAGCGCCGCAAGACCGCCGGCGATCGCGGCACGCCGGGCGCGGCTGCCGATCGGGTCGTCCGCACCGTTGGCGAGGCAGGAGCCGCCCATGTAGACCGCGAGCGCGACCGACATCAGCCCGCACAGGATGGCGAAGGGATTGAACAACCACAGGAAGCTGCCGGTGTAGAAGGACGTCAGGCGCCAGTCGAAATGGAACGGCACGCCCTGCAGCACATTGCCGATCGCCGCGCCAAACACCACCATCGGGACAAGGCCGCTGACGAACAACGCGGCGTCCCAGACGCCGCGCCAGGCAGGCGAGGCCAGCTTGCTGCGGTACTCGAAGCCCAGTGGACGCAGGATCATGCTCCACAGCAATACCAGCATGACGATGTAGAAGCCGGAGAAGGCCGTCGCGTAGACCAGCGGCCAAGCCGCGAAGATCGCGCCGCCGCCCAGGATGAACCACACCTGGTTGCCGTCCCAGTGCGGACCGATCACGTTGAGCGCAACGCGCCGCTCCGAGTCGGTGCGTCCGACATAGCGCAGGAGAGTGCCGACGCCCATGTCCATGCCGACCATGGCGCCGATGCCCGTCAGCAGCACGCCGAGCAGGACCCACCAGACGACCAGGAGAATCATGTAGGTTTCCATGACGCGTCTCCCTCACTGCGCCGCGAGTTTGCGGCCGGCCGACGGAAGGCCTGCGGCCGCGGCGTGACCGGCGCCGGGTTCTTCCGGTCCCTTCCGGATGAACAGGAGCATCAGGTAGATCTCGACGATCGCGAAGGCGGTATAGAGCAGGATGAAGCCCGACAGCGAGAACACCATGTAGGCGACGCTGTGGGTCGACGCCGAAAGCCAGGTCGGCAGCATCTCGTTGACGGTCCAGGGCTGGCGTCCGACCTCGGCAACCAGCCATCCGAACTCGCAGGCGAGGAACGGCACCGGCACCATCAACACGGCCGCCCACTGGAACCAGCGTTGGCGCTCGATCTGGTTGGAAAGCGTCATCAGCGTCGCCAGCACGAGGTAGGCCAGCATCAGGAGGCCGAAGGCCACCATGATGCGGAACGACCAGAAGACGATCGCGACGTTCGGGATTGTGTCGCGCGCGGCGCGGGCGATGTCGGCGTCGGTGATCTTGGAGAGATCTCCCTGAGGGGCGTAGCGCAGCACCAGGAACCCGTAGCCCACGTCCTTGCCATGTGCCTTGAACTGGGCGAGTGCCGCCTCATCGCGCGGATTGGCGCTCAGCCGCTCCATTGCCTGGACGGCCGGGATGCCGTTGCGGATGCGCTCCTGCGCCTCGACCTGGAGCTGGTCGATCGCCGGCACCACGCCGTCGAGAGAATGCGTGACCAGGATCGACAGCATCGCGGGAATCTGGACCGTGAAGTAGTTCTTCTGCTCGGCCTGGTTCGGGAAGGCGATGGCGTTGAAGGCCATCGGCGCCTTCTCCGAGGTCCACAGAGCCTCCATGGCGGCGAGCTTGGTCGGCTGGACCTTGGCCCCGACATAGCCCAGCGCATCGCCCAGCGTGATCACGCCGGCGCCGCCCAGCATGCCGAACACCGCCGCGATGCGGAAGGAGCGGCGGGCGAGATCGAGATGGCGGTTCTTCAGCATGTACCAGGCGCTGATGCCGCAGACGAAGACGGCCGCCGTCACGTAGCCCGCGAGCACGGTGTGCACGAACTTGGACTGGGCGTCGGGGTTGAAGAACAGCGCACCGAAGTTCTGCAGCTCCATGCGCATGGTGATGGGATTGAACTCGGCGCCCTGCGGGTGCTGCATGAAGCTGTTGGCCACCAGGATCCACAGCGCCGAGAAGTTCGATCCAAGGGCCACGGCGTAGGTCACGATGAGATGCTGGGCCTTGGACATCTTGTCCCAGCCGAACACCATCAACCCGATGAAGGTGGATTCCAGGAAGAAGGCCATCAGGCCCTCGATCGCGAGCGGCGCGCCGAACGTGTCGCCGACGAAGCTCGAATAGAAGGACCAGTTGGTGCCGAACTGGAACTCCATGGTGAGGCCAGTGGCGACGCCCAAGGCGAAATTGATCAGCAGCAGGCGGGTCCAGAACTGGGCCATCTGCTTGTAGATCTCGCGGCCCGTGGTGACGTAGATGGTCTCCATCACCGCCAGCAGCACGGTGAGGCCGAGCGTCAGCGGCACGAACAGGAAATGGTAGAGGGCCGTGGCGGCGAACTGCGCGCGCGACAAATCCACGACGAGATCATTCACCATCGACACGCCCCCACTCCCCGCCTTCGAACGCCTGGGGAATTCTATCTAACACAGGCCAAGGTACCACGTTCGGGCGCATGGATCTTTGACCCTGATCAATCACCATCGGGAAGTCAGCCTGTAGCCATCGAAGCAGCCTGCCGGTCTGCTTGCTTCTTCAGCCTGCCGCCTCGCAGGCTCATGAGAAAAGCCCATCGTAGCCGGAGGAGGAAAGCGAGTCGCTGATCCTGGGGGTTGCTTGGAGCGTGTTTAGCCCACTGTCATCGCGGGCAACCGACGACAATCCAACAGCTGCCCATTTACTCGGCCATCGCGACAGCGGACGATCTCGAAAGCCGTTGAGCGAGATCAAGACACATCAGGCCTCGCCCGCTATCCTTGAGATTGGAGCGACAGGCGTTACCGCCTTCACCGGAGTATGTCGATCACCGGGAGCGTGCCACGAATGAAGCGACTTCTCGTAGCCACCGATTTCTCGACGCGCTCCGATCGGGCGCTTCGGCGGGCCGCGCTGCTGGCGCGCGAGAAGGCGGCCGAGTTGATTCTCGTTCACGTCATCGACGATGATCAGCCCCGCAGCCTCGTGCAGTCGGAGCAGCGCGAAGCCGCTGCGATACTGCACGATCTGGCTACCACGCTGCGGAAGAACGACGGGCTGGCCTGCGAGACCCATCTGGCGCTCGGTGATCCCTTCCGAGCGATCGGCGACGCCGCCGAGACCTTCGATGCCGATCTTGTCGTCATGGGACCGCATCGGCGGCAAATTCTGCGTGAGGTATTCGTCGGAACGACCGTGGAGCGGACGATCAGGCAGAGCAGGCGCCCCGTAATCATGGCCAATGCCGTTCCCGCCAAGCCGTACGAGCGCATCCTCATCGCGACCGATTTCTCGGAGTGCTCCGCCCAGGCCGTCCAGGCGATCCGAAAACTCGGTTTGCTGGAAGGCCGCGAAGTCGGAATTCTACACGCCTTCGATGCCCCGCCCAGGAGCTTGATGCTGAGCGCCTCGATGACGACGTCCGAGATCAAGCACCAGATCGCAGAGGAAGAGGACCGGGCCGGCGCTGAGCTGGAACAGTTCCTTCACAACATTCGCTTCGCGCCGGCACGGCGTCTCGTTGCCCCCATCGAGCACTCGGCGGCAACGACAATTCGGGACGGCTCGCTCAAGTGGCGCGCCGACCTCATCGTGCTCGGAACCCATGGCAGATCGGGCGTCGGCCGGGTCTTGCTCGGGAGCGTCACCGAGGACGTTCTGCGAGACTCGAAGATCGACGTGCTAACCGTCCCGCCCCTTGCTGGCGACGCGGCACCGCGGGAGCCCTGAGGCGTCGTCGAGCGTCGGTGGCGATTTCGGACCGCGTCCCGCCGGTCAGGCGCATGATTGGTCCCCAAGTCGACCAGGTCTCGGCGCCCGGCATCGGACCATCAGCCCTTCCGCTCTGATTCACATCAAAGCGGTCTCGCCGCAA
>NZ_JAUSBN010000015.1 GCF_030651995.1 Reyranella sp. | reverse complement strand
CCCCTTTTTGCAGCCGCCGGTCGCCGAAACCGCCCAGACCGTACTCGATCCCCGACATCCAATTCTCCGCCCGCTGTGCTTCGGACAGAGAATCGAACCGCCTTACTCGACGCAACTACGATGTGTGAATGCGATAGCCCTAGCGGTGGAGAGGAACATGAGGGGCCAACGGCAGCGCCGCACCCTGCTTAACCGGACGCAGGGCGAACGAGCTTCTGATCTGCGCAATGCCCTGGATCTTCGTGAAGTCCATCACGAAGCGTTCATAGGCTTCGAGGTCGGGCACCACGATGCGCAGCAGGTAGTCACTGTCGCCGGTCATCAGGTAGCATTCCATCACCTCGGGCCGTTCCGCCGCGGCGCGCTCGAAATCCTTCAGCGCCTTCTCGGTCTGGGTCGTGAGCGACACGCTCATGAAGACGTTGACCGACAGGCCGACCGACTTGGCGTCGACCTGGGCGGCATACCCCTTGATGACGCCCGCCTCCTCCAGTGCCTTGACCCGCCGCCAACAGGGCGAGGAGGAAAGCCCGACCTGTTCGGCCAGGTCGGCGTTGCTGAGGCGGCCATCGTGCTGCAGCCGTTCGAGAATGCGCCGGTCGATCGCGTCTAGGGAGATCATTGCTCAAATCGCCACAATCTTGGGAAATCCTACCCTATACAGCCCGTTTGGCGACCCGAACGCAAGGACCTACCAGCGGAGCCGGCGTATGCCAGTGTCCATGACGACCCTCGCCCCCATCCAGCGTCTTCGCCTCCTCCGTGAACTGGAACGCAAGGTGCTGTGGCTCAGCGCCTGGACGATCCATCACGCCAACCACATCCGTCCCAACCGCGACGGGCTCAAGGTCGGCGGCCACCAGGCCTCGTGCGCCTCGCTGGCGACGGTCATGACGGCGCTCTACTTCTCGGTGCTGCGGCCGGAGGATCGCGTCGCGGTGAAGCCGCATGCCTCGCCGGTGTTCCACGCCATCCAGTATCTGTTCGGTCACCAGACGCGCGAGAAGCTCGAACGCTTCCGCGCGTTGGGCGGCGCGCAGTCCTACCCGTCGCGCACCAAGGACGTCGACGACGTCGATTTCTCGACCGGCTCGGTCGGCCTCGGCGTCGCCATGACGCTGTTCTCGTCGATCGTGCAGGACTATGTGCGCCTGAAGAACCTGGGCGACGGCAAGCGCCACACCGGCCGCATGGTGGCGCTGGTCGGCGACGCCGAGCTCGACGAGGGCAACATCTTCGAGGCCCTGCTCGAAGGCTGGAAGCACGACGTCCGGAACCTGTGGTGGGTGATCGACTACAACCGCCAGAGCCTCGACGGCGTGGTGAACGACCGGCTGTTCGGCCGCGTCGCCGAGATGTTCGAGCTGGTCGGCTGGCGGGTCGTCACGCTGAAGTACGGCAAGCTGCTGGAGACCGCCTTTACCCAGCCCGACGGCGCGCAGCTGCGCGACTGGATCGACGCCTGCCCCAACTCGCTGTACTCCGCCCTGGTGTTCAAGGGCGGCGCCGGCTGGCGCGAGGCGCTGACGCGCGACCTCAACCAGTATCCGGGCGTGCGGCGCATCCTCGACCAGCACGACGACGCGGCGCTGCACAGGCTGATGACCAACCTGGCCGGCAACGACATGCAGGCCGTGGTCGACGCCTTCGAGAACGTGAACGACGACACGCCGACCTGCTTCATCGCCTACACGATCAAGGGCCAGGGCCTGCCCTTCGCCGGCCACAAGGACAATCACTCCGGCCTGATGACGCTCGACCAGATGGCGGGCTTCAAGAAGGGCATGGGTATCCCGGACGGCCAGGAGTGGGAGAAGTTCGCGGGTCTCACCGCCCCGCCCGCCGACCTGCAGGCCTTCCTCGACGCAGCCCCCTTCAACGCCGAAGGCCGCCGCCGCACCGAGGCGCCGGTCGTCGCCATCCCGGCGCAACTCACGAAGCCCAATGACAAAAAGTCGAGCACGCAGGAAGGGTTCGGCAAGATCCTGAACGCCATCGCGTCGGAAGACGGTGAACTGGCCCGCCACATCGTCACGACCTCGCCCGACGTGACGGTGTCGACCAATCTCGGCGCCTGGGTGAACCGGCGCGGCCTGTTCGGCCACACCGAGGCCGAGGACGTATTCCGCGAGCTCAAGGTCGTGTCGGCCCAGCTCTGGCGCCAGACGCCCAAGGGCCAGCATGTCGAGCTGGGCATCGCCGAGAACAACCTGTTCATCCAGCTCGCCGCGCTGGGCCTCAGCCATCAGCTGTTCGGCGCGCGCCTGCTGCCAATCGGCACGCTCTACGATCCCTTCATCGCGCGCGGCCTCGATGCGCTGAACTATGCCTGCTACCAGGATTCGCGCTTCATGCTGGTGGCGACGCCGTCGGGCGTGACCCTCGCACCGGAGGGCGGCGCGCATCAGAGCATCCATACGCCACTGATCGGCATCGGCCAGCCCGGCCTCGTCTCCTATGAGCCGGCTTACGTCGACGAGCTGGCGGTGCTGATGCGCCATGGTTTCGACTACATGCAGCAGGACGATGGCGGCTCGGTCTATCTGCGCCTCTCGACGCGCAGCCTGGCCCAGCCCGAGCGCACCCTGACGCCGCAGCAGCAGGCCGACATCGTGTCCGGCGGCTACTGGTATGCCCCGCCCGAGGATGGCGCGGACGTGGCCATCGTCGCCATGGGGGCGGTGACGCCGGAAGCCATCGCGGCCCATGCAAGCGTGGCGCGCGACTTCGCCGGCGCGGGCCTCCTGGTGCTGACCTCCCCTGACCGGCTCCACACCGACTGGCTCGCCGCGCAGCGGAATCGCGGCCGCACGACGGGCCTGGTCGACCGTTCGCCGAGCCCGATCGAACGGTTGCTCGCCCCCTTGTCGCGCGATGCGCGCATCGTGACGGTCATGGACGGCCATCCGCTGGCGCTGTCGTGGCTGGGCTCGGTGCGCGGCCATCGGGTCGTGCCGCTCGGCATCGAGAAATTCGGCCAGTCCGGCGACATTCCCGATCTCTATCGAACCTACGGGCTCGATTCGGCGGCGATAATCGACGCGGTGGCGCGCGCCGTCTAAACTGGCGGCGTGAAAGTAGACGGCACCCCTTACCGAACCATCTGGCTCGCCACCGACGGCACGACCGTCCAGGCGATCGACCAGACCCTGCTGCCCCATCGTTTCGTCGTGCGTGATTTGCGCACGCTGGAAGACGCGGAGGTGGCGATCCGCACCATGATCGTGCGTGGCGCACCGCTGATCGGCGCCGCCGCGGCCTACGGCATGGCGCTCGCCATGGCGACCGATCCGTCCGATGCGATGCTGGCCCGTGCCTACACGGTCCTGATGGAGTCGCGGCCAACCGCGGTGAACCTGCGCTGGGCGCTCGACGATCTGCGCGCGCTGCTGGCGCCGCTGCCGGCGGCGCAGCGACGCGAGGCGGCCTATCGGCGCGCCGCCGAGATCTGTGACGAGGATGTCGAGATCTGCCGGCGTATCGGTGAGAACGGGCTGGGCCTGATCCGCAAACTGCAGCCACGCGACAAGAGCGGCCGCATCAACGCCCTCACCCATTGCAACGCAGGCTGGCTCGCCACCGTCGACTGGGGCACGGCGCTGGCGCCGATCTACCAGGCGCACGATGCCGGCATTCCCATCCATGTCTGGGTCGACGAGACGCGGCCCAGGAATCAAGGCGCCAGCCTGACCGCGTGGGAACTGGGCAAGCACGGCGTGCCGCACACGGTGATCGCCGACAATGCCGGTGGCCACCTGATGCAGCACGACCAGGTGGACTTCGTCATCACCGGCACCGACCGCACGACGCGCGGCGGCGACGTCTGCAACAAGATCGGCACCTATCTCAAGGCGCTGGCCGCACACGACAACGGCGTGCCCTTCTATGTCGGCCTGCCCTATCCGACCATCGACTGGACGATCGTCGACGGCGTGCGCAACATCCCGATCGAGGAACGCAGCGCGCGCGAGCTGTCGCACATGACCGGGCGTCTTGTGAAAGATGGGGCGGAGACCGGCGAACTCGCCACCGTGCAGATTCTTCCCGAGGGCAGCGCCGGCGCCAATCCCGCCTTCGACGTGACGCCGGCCCGGCTGGTGACGGCGTTGATCACCGAACGCGGTGTGTGCGACGCCAGCGAAGCGGGACTGCTTTCCCTCTACCCCGAGCAGCAGAACCGGGCGGCGTGATCGTCACGCCGGCGGCCAAGGCCACGATCGGGCTCGGCCTCACCCAGATCGTGGGCTGGGGCACGACCTTCCTGATGCCTTCGGTGCTGGGCCGCCACATCGAGCGCGACCTCGGGCTGCCGAGCGAGATCGTCTACGGCGGCATCACCGTGATGTTCGGCGTCGGTGCCCTGTTCGCCCCCCGGGTCGGCCGCCTGCTCGACCGCACCGGCGCGCGCTCCGTCATGGCCGTGGGCTCGATTTTCTACGCCCTGTCGCTCGCGGCGCTCTCCTTCTCGCAGGGACTCGTGAGCTATCTCCTGTGCTGGGCCGCGATGGGCGTCGCTTCGACCCTGGCGCTGAACACGCCGGCCAGCATCGCGCTCGCCCAGATCGCCGGCGCCCGCGCGCGACAGGCCATCGCCGTGCTGGCCATCGTCGGCGGTCTTGCCTCCACCGTGTTCTGGCCGATTTCCGAAGCCCTGGAAACCTTCTTCGGCTGGCGCGGTGTGCTGCTGGTCTATGCCGCGTTCCATCTTCTGGTCTGCGCGCCGGTCCATCTGCTGATGCTGCCCGGCCGGCCGCCGGTCGGCCCGCACGCCGCGGCCGGTACAGGAGCGGCACCGGTCGCCGCGGATCACACCAAACGCATCTTCCTGTTGCTCGCTGTCGCCTTCTCCTGCGGCGCCTTCATTTTCACCGGTTTCATCGTGCACGCGATCGGCGTGATGCGCGGGCTGGGTCACGATCCTGCCTCGGCCCTCCTGCTTGCCTCACTGATCGGGCCGGCGCAGGTGGCGGTGCGGCTGGTCGAGCTGGTATTCGGCCACCGCTATTCCGTCACCAGCTCGGCGCTGTTTGCCGCAGCCGTATTGCCGTTCGGCCTGGGGCTGGCGTTCCTGGCCGGCGGCAACTTCGTGGTCGCGCTCCTCTGCCTCGTAGCCTACGGCATCGCCAACGGCCTGAAGGCGGTGCTGCGCGCCACCCTGCCGCTCGCATTGTTCGGCCGCGCCCAGTTCGGCTCCTATCTCGGCCGCCTCGCTCTGCCGCAAGGCATCGTTTCCGCCGCCGCGCCGCCGGTGCTGGCGGCGGTGATGGCCAACCATGGTGCGGAGGGCGTGCTCGGCGTCACCTTCGTCGTCGCGATGGTGGCGCTGATCGCCACCGTCATGCTGGTGCGCGTGAGCGGAACCGTACGCTGACAGTGCGCTGACGCCGGAAACCGGTGCTACAGTCCGCGCCTTATGTCCGACCTCCACCCTCTCCTTCTCGGCTTCGTCGTGGCCCTCGGCGTCGGCCTGCTGGTCGGCATCGACCGCGAGCGCAAGAAGGGCGAAGGACCCGGCCGCGGCGCCGCAGGCATCCGGACCTTCACCCTCGCCTCGCTGGCCGGCGCGACCGGTGCGGCGGCCGGAGGCGATCTCCTGCTGGCCGCCGTCGTGCTAGGCATGGCAGCCTTCGCCGGCCTGTCCTACTGGCGTGCGCGCGACAACGATCCCGGCCTCACGACGGAGACGGCCCTGGTGGCGACGACGCTGCTGGGCGGCCTCGCCATTCGCGAACCCGCCTTCGCCGCGGGCGTCGGCGTGGTCGTCGCCCTGCTGCTCAACGCCCGCGTCGCCTTGCATCGCTTCGTCCGCTCGGTGCTGACCGACGAAGAGATCCACGACCTGCTGATCTTCGCCGGCGCCACCCTGGTCGTGCTGCCGCTGCTGCCCGACCATCCGATCGGCCCGTACGGCGCGCTGAACCTGCGCACGATCTGGCTGGTGGTGATCCTGGTGATGGGCGTGGGCGCGCTGGGCTACATTGCCGTGCGTCTCGTGGGCCCCCGCTTCGGCCTGCCGCTGGCGGGCCTGGCTTCGGGCTTCATCTCGAGTTCCGCGACGATCGGCGCCATGGGCGCGCGCTCGACCCGCGATCTGCATCTGATGAGGCCGGCCGCCGCCGGCGCGATGATGTCCTCCGTCGCCACCGTCGTGCAGCTCGGCATCCTGATCGGCGTCACCGATCTCGCGGCTTTCCGGGCCCTGCTGCCGCCGCTGCTTGCTTCCGGCGCCGCCGCGATCGTCTATGGCGGTGCCTTCACCCTGTGGGCACTGCGGGCCGACAGCGGCACGGTCGAGGAGACGCAGGGCAGCGCCTTCAGCCTGCGCGCGGCGCTGATCTTCGCCGCCATCCTGGCGGGCGTCCTGCTGCTGGCCGCAGCTCTGCAGAACTGGTTTGGCGAAGCCGGCGTCATCTTCGCGGCCGGCGCGGCGGGCTTTGCCGACACGCACGCTCCCGCCATCTCGGTCGCTTCGCTCGTTGCCGCCGGAAAGCTGGCGCCGCAGGCGGCCGTGATCCCGATCCTCGCCGCCTTCTCGACCAATACGATCACCAAGATGGTGTTCGCCTTCACCACCGGCGGTTCACGCTTCGCCCTCTATGTCGTTCCGGGTCAGCTGCTGATGCTGGTGGCGGCGTGGGCCGCCGTGCTCGTCGTTTGAGCGGAATGACCGTCGAAAGCAGCCATATGAGATCCCTCGTCCTTCTCCCCGGCTTCCTGTGCGACGCTGATCTGTGGACCGACATGGTCCCGGATCTCGAAGCCTTGGGGGCGCTCCATTTCGGCAACGTCTACGAAGACGATTCGCTCGAAGGCATGGCCACGCGCGTGCTGGCCGAAGCGCCGGAACGCTTCGTGCTGGTCGGCTTTTCGATGGGCGGGTTCGTGGCGCGCGTCCTCTCGCTGATGGCGCCGGAGCGCGTGACGGGCGTGGCCTTCGTCGCCTCCTCGGCGCGCGGCTATTCCGACGAGGAACGGGCACGCAGGATCTCGGGCTTTCGGCCGGGCGACCGGCCACCGCGTGCCGTCGGCGCCACCTCCAACGCGATGGGACTTCATCCCGATCGCGATACCGATCCGGTACTGCTCGACCGTTTGCGCGGCATGCAGCGGCGGCTGGGACCTGAAGTCCGCAAGCGCCAGGCCGCCCTGGTGCGGCGCGATGGCTATGCCGACCTCGAACGCATCACCTGCCCGTCGCTGGTCGTGGCCTGCCGCCAGGACCGGCTGCGCACCCGGGCCGAGAGCGAGCGGATGGCGCAGGCGCTGCCGAACTCCAGCTTCCGCATCCTCGAAGACTGCGGCCACATGGCCCCGCTGGAGAAGCCGCACGACCTTTCGGCCCTGCTGGCCGCCTGGGTCGGCCGCGCTAACCTGTAGTGCGGCGCCGACTCCCGCGCGACAGACGAACGGCGCCACCGAATAACAATGAGACAGCAAAAGCCACGGTGGCCGGCAGCCACAGATCGACAAATGACACGATGCGCGCGCGGCCCGGCTGGCTGAGATCGTAGACGACGTTCACCACCTCGCCGGCCTTGAGTGAGGTGCCGCTGCCGCCGCGTCCATGGAACTCGACCTCGCGGCCCTCCGGCGTGGTGAAGCGCACGATGGGCGCGAACGAAATGTGCTCGACGTCGCGACGGACCTCGCGGCCGTCCGGGGTCGTCACCTCCTCCGTTGCGATCGAGCGGCTCTCGCGTATCTCCGTTACCGTGCCACGGGCCCGGCCACCGCTCGCATAGAGGTTGACGGCGCTCCACAGGACGAAGACGCCGATCACCAGCGCCGACAGCGAGATCAGGGAGAAGGCCCGCTCGCCCACCAGCGCGAGGTCGGCGTTGCGCGACAGCGCCCAGGCGACCGCTCCGAACATCAGCCAGAAGCCGCCGAAGACCGTGACGATGATCGGCACCAACCAGAGCCGCTCGAACGTGTCGAGACGGAAGTCCCGCGGGCTCTCGGGAAAATAGAGAACCGTGACGGCATCGCCCGCGGAGAAGTCCGGCGCGCCGGAGCCGAGGTCCCTGACCTCGACGGTCTCGCCCTGGGGCAGACGGAAACGGACGACGGGCGCGTACATGTCGCCTTCGCGCACGATCTCGGTGACGATCCCGTCGGCCCGTTCGCCGTAGAGCGCGTGACGAAGATTTCCAAGGCCCATCAGCACACCGCCGGCCGTGATCAGCCCGCCGATCCCGAGGATCGTCCACGCGATCCAGCGCCAGCTCGCGTCGATGGCCATCGCCTATTCGAGCTTGAGGTTGGCCTTCCGGATGACCGGGATCCACGTATCGGCCTGCGTGCGCATGATTTCGAAGAAAGCCTCCGGCATGGTGAAGCGCGCCTCGGTGCCGAGGTCGTCGAACCGGCGGATGACGGCCGGATCCTGCAGCACTTTCTTCATCGAAGCGCTGAGCTTTGCCAGTATGGGAACGGGAAGCCCGGCAGGGGCAATCAGGCCCAGCAGGTTGATCGCCTCGTAGTCCGCGATCGTCTCCGCAACCGTCGGGACATCGGGCAGCGACGGCGCACGCTGCAGTGACGTGACGGCGAGCGCCCGCAGTTTGCCGTCCTTCAGCAAAGGCAGGGCCGTCGCGATCGGCTCGAACTGGAACTGGATCTGCCCCGCCATCAGGTCGACCAGGCCGGGAGCCGTACCGCGATAGTGCACCGGCTCGAAGCGCACGTCGGCACGCTGCTCGACGAGCAATCCGGCAAGATGCGTGAAGGAGCCGGCGCCGGCCGTGCCCATCGTCATCTTGCCCGCTTCCTTACGGGCCAGCTCCAGGAATTCGGACATCGTCCTCACCGGCATCGACGGGTTCACCAGCAGGACCAGCGGCTGGAACGAGACGGCGGTGACGAAGGTGAAATCCTTCTGCCAGTCGTAGGGCGCTCGGCCGAACAGGGCAGGGCTGTTGGTTAGCGAGGCTGAGGTCATCAGCAGCGTGTAACCGTCGGGCGCCGCGCGCGCCACGAACTCCGAACCAATCATGGCGCCGGCGCCTGTCTTGTTCTCGACGACCACGGGCTGGCCCAGATCGGCCTGCAGGCGAGCCGCAACGATTCGCGCGGTGACATCGACATTCCCACCCGCGGCGAAAGGCGCCACGATCTTGACTGGCTTGGTCGGCCAATCCTGTGTTTGCGCCGACGCAAGAGTGGCCTGGAACACCAGGACGGCGAGGCTCAACGAAAGGCAACGCAGCGCGCGCGCGAGATTGGATGTTTGCATCTGCCGACTTTGACCAAAGCCCATGGCTCAATCCACCGGCAACGTTAAGTGGACATCATATGGCGAAATAGCCGTCGTCAGGCGTCGCGCCGCCGCAGCCGGTCGATCAGCTCGGCCAAGCGGCTGCCTTGCGGCGTGGCGGGATCGAGCAACCGCTCGCGCGGCGTGTCGCGTGCCAGCCGGCTGATCTCCGTCAGCGCGCGGATATGCTGCCGGCGCGTGAGGCCGTATTCCGACGAGCGATGGTGGAAGAAGAGGCGCCTGAGCTGGCCGTGGCCGACCAGCGCATTGAGTTCGCTCGCGGTCACGTAGAGCAGGAAGCAGACGAAGATCCAGACCTGCACCGCGATGAAACGATGCCAGGTGAAGTCGACGAGCACCATCTGGTAGATCTGGCCGAGGCTGTGGGCGTCGAACGCGACATCCAGGACCTTCTCCAGGAAGCGCACGACAAGAACGACGACGGAATAGAAGAAGGTCTTGTAGAGGATCGGCTGGATCAGCGGCGCGCCGCGGAACTTGTCGATGATGCGGACCTTGTCGACGACCAGCACCACCTTGCCGACGATCAGCGCCGTCGTGCTGGCCAACAGGAAGCTGCTGAGATTGAACCAGTAGTTGCGGGCCAGCAGGTTGGTGGTGAAGACGATGAGGTTGAAGGCGACGAAGAAATAGAGGGTCGGCGGAAGCAGGTGGCGGATTACCCCGATCCAGCCATGGTAGAAGCGCCTCGGCAGTGAGGCGATGGCCGCCGTATTCACATCCGGCCTCCATCGACGACGAAGTTCTGCGCCGTCACCATCCGGCTGTCGTCGGCGGCGAGCCACAGGACCATGCGCGCGATGTCCGGCGGATAGAGCAGCTCCTTCAGGCACTGCGCGCCCAGCTGCGCGGCCTTGGCTTTCGGCGTCACCCATAGATCGAGCTGGCGCTGGGTCATGATCCAGCCGGGCGTCACGGCATTGAGGCGGATGCCGTCGCCCCCGAGATCGCGTGCAAGGCCGCGCGTCATGCCGATCACCGCGGCCTTGGCCGCCTGGTAGACGGAGAGGTTGGGCGTCATCGTGTGATAGCTCACTGAGCTGAAATTCACGATCGAGCCGCCGCCCGCCTTCTTCATCGCCGGTGCCACCGTCTGGATGGCGAAATAGGCGTGGCGCAGGTTGACCGCGATGCGCTCGTCCCAGAAGTCCGGCGTCACCTGGGCGAGCGTGTGGCGATCGTCGCGCGCGGCGTTGTTCACCAGCACGGTGATGGTCCCGAGCTTCGCCGCCACGCCTTCGATGGCCCGCTGATAGGCCGCCACGTCGCGGATATCGCAGGGTACGAACAGCGGCACTGGATAGCGTCTGGCCTCGATCCTCTCGACCAGCGCCTTCGAGGCCGCCTCGTCGATGTCGACGAAGCCGACCTTGGCGCCCTGCTCGGCAAAGTGCTCGACGATCGAGGCGCCGATGCCCGAACCACCACCGGAGACAAACACGGTTCGCCCCGAGAGGCTGGGATAGGATGCGAAGGGCGGCATGACACTCCTCTAGATCTGAACCAGCCTGAAAGAGATCTCGCCGCCGAGCTTGGCGCCGGCCGCGAGCCGCGTCCGCCCGACCGCGCCATTGGCATGGCTCACCGGCTCGACACAGAAATGACGTTGGCCGTCGGGAACATAGATCACCAGATGACGAAATGCCTCCGTCGCGGAGAGCACGAGGCGGAGACCGCGTTGCGGCCAGGTAATGGTGGCCTCGCCGTCCCAGCCGTCGAAGCAGTGATCGAGGCCCAGCCCGTCGAGACGGCGCGGGGCGGAGAAATCCCATTCGGGCGGCACCGGGACGCGCTGCAGCGGCAGGACCTCCGCATCGGTGTGCCACACGCCCGCGAGGCGGCAGGCGAGTTCGGTGTCGGCATCGCGCACGAAGAACGGATGCAGGCCCAAGCCCGCCGGCACGTCGCGATCCTCCAGGTTCTCGATCGACAGCCCGACCGTGAGGCCCGTCTCCTCGAGCACAAAGGACTGACGTGCGCGATAGCGGAACGGCCACTCCACGCCCGCCGTCCCCCGCTCATGCAGATAGACCAGTTCCACGCGGGTCCGCTCGTGGTCGAGCACCCGCCAGGGATGCCGCCATCCATCGCCGTGCATCGGATGGCGAATGCCCGGCCAGTTGCGCGCGAGCTGGAACACTTCGGCGCCGAACTGGAGGTGGCCGTTCGCGATGCGATTGGAATACGGCACCAGGGGATAGCAGGCCGTGTCCATACCGGTCCCGGAGCCCAGCGCCGCCTCCGACGCGGGCCGCAGCAGGTCGCCAGCGTCATTTCCAGCGCCCTCGACGGCAAAGCGCGCGATCGAGCCGCCGGCCTGCGGCGCCAGGTCGACGGCCAGCCGGCCCGCCCGCAGCGACAAAAGCGTCACGCACTCCTCCGTCGCTGTGTAAACTCCCGCGTTCTCAAATTGCGAGGAAACGCATCGATGTCGAACATGCTGAAGAAGCGGCTGCAGGCCGGCAAGGCCTGCGTCAATGGATGGCTGGCGATCCCCGATGGCTTCGCCGCCGAGACCATGGCGCAATGCGGCTGGGACAGCGTCACCGTCGACATGCAGCATGGCGTGCAGGACTATCTCTCGATGGTCCGCTGCTTCCAAGCGATGGACAAGCATCCGATCACGCCGCTGGTGCGCGTGCCGTGGAACGAGCCCGGCATCGTCGGCAAGGTGCTGGACGGCGGCGCCTGGGGCGTGATCTGCCCGATGGTCAACACGGCGGCCGAGGCCAAGGCGCTGGTTTCCTATGCGCTCTATCCGCCCAAGGGCAAGCGCTCGAACGGCCCGATCCGCGCCGGCGCCTATGGCGAGGCGACGCCCTACCAGGCGATGGCCAACGACGAAGTGCTGATCATCCCGATGATCGAGACGCAGGAGGCGATCGACAATATCGACGCCATCCTAGACGTGCCCGGCGTCAGCGGCATCTATATCGGACCGTCCGATCTCGGCCTGTCGCTCGGCCTTAAGCCGATGCTCGATCGCGAAGAGCCGCAGATCCTGGCGATCTACGACAAGCTGCTCGCCGCCACCAGGAAGCGCGGCCAGTTCGCCGGCCTGCACAACGGCACCGGCAGCTACGCCGCCAAGATGGTCCACAAGGGCTTCCAGCTCGTCACCATCGCCAACGATGCCGGACTGATGGCCAAGGCCGCGCGCGAGGCGGTGGACATCACGCGCAAGGAAGGCGGCCCGACGGCCGCCAAGTAAGGCGGACAGAAGCGTGCGCTTCCTCAATGCCACGCTGCCCGACGGCAGCCGGCACGATATCGAAGTCGAGGGAGGGCGGATCTCCGCCCTCCTCCCGGTTTCGACGTCGGCGCACGACGGCGTCGATCTGGGCGGAATGCTGGTCCTGCCGCCGCTGGTCGACGGCCATATCCATCTCGACAAGACGCTGCTCGGCCTGCCGTGGATCCCCAACCAGTCGGCCGGCAACACGGTCTCGGACCGGATCGAGGCCGAGCGCCGGGTGCGCGCGGCGCGCACGGTGCCCGAATTCGAGACCGGCTCGAACCTGGTGCGCCAGGTGGTGGCCAGCGGCACCTTGCACATGCGCACTCATGTCGACGTCGACAACCAACTCGGACTTCGCAACCTCCACGAAGTCCTGAAGATCCGCGAGCATTTCCGCGACCTCGTCACGATCGAGATCGTGGCCTTCCCGCAAAGCGGCATCCTGCGCTCTCCCGGTACGGCGGAGCTGCTCGACGAGGCGATCGCGCAGGGCGCGGATCTCGTGGGCGGCCTCGATCCGGTCGGGATCGACGGCGACCTCGACGCCCATCTCGACGCGATCTTCGCCATCGCCAGCCGCCGTGGCGTGGGAGTCGACATCCATCTGCACGATGGCGGCGACGCCGGCCTGACGCAGATTCTCGAAATCGCCCGGCGGACGGAGGCGACGGGCCTCCAGGGCAAGGTCGCGGTCAGCCACGCCTTCGCGCTGGGCTCGGTCTCCACCGACAGCGTGACCCGCGCGGCCGACACGCTCGCTCGCGCCGGCATCGCGATCATGAGCCACGGCCCCGGGGGCGCGACCATTCCGCCGCTCAAGCTCCTGCGCGAGCACGGCGTCGAGGTATTCGGCGGCTCCGACAATATTCGCGATGCCTGGTCGCCGTTCGGCAACGGCGACATGCTGGAGCGCGCCATGCTGATCGGCTACCGCGCCAACTTCCGCCACGACGAGGAACTGGCGCTGGCTTTCGACATGGTGACCGCAGCCGCCGCGCGTGTGCTCGGACTTTCGGACTACGGCTTCAAGGTCGGCGGCCCGGTGGATTTCGTGACCGTCGAAGCAACCACGCTCGCCGAAGCCGTCGCCACCCGCAAGCGCCGCAGCCTGGTGGTCAAGTCCGGCCGCATCGTCGCGAAGGACGGAGCACTTCAAACTCCTCTCCCCCGCTAGGGGGAGAGGTTGGGTGAGGGGGTTACGCACAAACGCTTGGACCGGCCCCCTCACCTAGCCTCTCCCCCTAGCGGGGGAGAGGAACACGAGGTCAAGCCGCCTCTGCCGGCTTGACCGGTCCCCACGATTTCACCACCGGCAGGACCTCCTTGGCGAACAGCTTCAGCCCGCGCTCGCTCACCTCGTAGGGTGTGCCACCGAAGCGGAAGGCCACGTTCATCTCGAAGTCGCCCAGCAGTTTGCGGCGTGTCTCCAGTCCACGCAGGATCTTGTCCGGGGTGCCCCACGAGGCCGCCTGCATGAAGCCCGTGACGGCGCCCTCGAGGCCGCTCTTGCGCGCGATCTCAGCCTTCTGCTGGTAGGAGTCGTAGCCCTTCACCGTCTTGAAGTGCTCGCCGAGGAACTCGTAGTGATGGAAATTGCTCTCGACGAACTTGCCTTGGTACTGCCGGGCCTCGTCCTCGATGGTCGCGGCATCGGGACCGCAGACGCAGAACTCCGTCAGCATCACCCGCGGCGGCTCGGTGCCATGATACTGGCGGTGAAGCTGGCGCCCCTTCTCGATCATCGGCGCGCGCATCTCCCAGGGCCGGTCGGCGAACATCACCATGTGGGCGCCTAGTTTGGCGGCCGAGTCGATGGAATCCTCGCTCGACGCCACGGCGTAGATGCGGCCGTCGAACGAATGCTGCGGCCGCGGCCTGATCTCGATGCGCGGCTGCTTGTAGTACGTGCCGTTGCCTTCCATGAAGCCGGTCTTCAGTGCCTCGACGATCATGGGCGCGGCCTCGTCGAAACGACCGCGTGATTCGTCCATGCTGACGCGGAAGGCATTGAACTCGCGCCGCGCCAGGCCGCGCCCCATGCCAAGCCGCAGCCGCCCCTTGCTCAAGAGGTCGAGCACGGCGGCATTCTCGGCGACGCGCAGCGGGTCGTGCCACGGCAGGATGACGGCCGCGGTGCCCACGTCGATGTTCGGACACAGCGCCGTCAGGTGGGTCATGAGCGCAAGATTGTCAGGAACGAACGAGTAGTCGTTGAAGTGATGCTCCGCCGACCACAGGCAGTCGAAGCCCGAGTCCGCCGCGATCCGGGCCAACCGGATCTCCTCGTCCCATACGCGCTGGTCGGAGCAGTTCTCCCAGCCATAGTTGGTGAAGACCATCATCATGCCGACGTCCATCGGGCTTCCTCCGGGTTCATTGTTTGACGAAATGCTTTCACGCGACCGCTGCCCCGGCAAGCCTTCGAGTGCCATCCGGCCCTCGCCCTGATCGCAGAGCGGTGGTAAAGCCGCGCTCGTTTTCTTCCCGTCAGGACAGACGATGGCTTCGCGTCAGGCCGTGCTCGGCATGGAGCAGGCTTCCTTCTTCTACGGCTCGGGCCGTGTCTTCGAGAACGTGTCGTTCCTGCTGGACGATGCGCGCACGGCGCTGGTCGGCGAGAACGGTGCGGGCAAGTCGACCCTGCTCAAGTGCCTGATCGGCGTGCTCGAACTCAATGCCGGCCAAGTGATCCGCTCGCGTGGCCTGCGCATCGGCCAGGTTCCGCAGGACGTGCCCGACGGCCTGGCCGCGCACTCAGTTCGTGAGGTGCTGGGCCAGTCGCTGGCGCGGGTCGGCCAGGACGGCGAGGATTGGCGCATCGACGTGCTGGTCGACGAAATCGGCGTCGACCCCGAGAGGCTCGACCAGCCGTTCGGCACACTCTCGGGCGGCTGGCAGCGGCTGATGCTGATCGCAGCGGCAGCGCGGCTGGAGGAGCCCGACATCCTGATCCTCGACGAGCCGACCAACCATCTCGACCTCGCCAACATCAACACCCTGGAACGCTGGCTGACGGCCGAGTTCTCCGTGCCGATGCTGATCGTGAGCCACGACCGCGAATTCCTCGACCGGGTGACCGAACGCACGCTGTTCCTCCGCGTCGACGGCGTCCATGCCTTCAGGACGCGCTTCTCCGTGGCCCGTGAGGAGCTGCTGCGCCGCGACGCCACCGCGGCGGCACGGGCGCGGCAGGAGGATCGCGAGATCAAGCGGCTGGAACAGGCGGCCGCGCGCTACAAGGTCTGGGCGGTCAAGAACCCCGACCTCAACAAGCGCAAGAACGCCGTCGAGAGCCGCATCGCCCGCATCGAGAAGGAGCGCACCCAGACCTATGTCGCGCGCGAACGCCGGCTCGAACTGGCCGACGGCGACATCGACGCCAAGGTGGCGCTGCGCCTGTCGAACCTCGACGTCACGGTGCCGGGATCGGGGCGAAAGCTGATCGGCATCGACCGGCTGGCCATCGCCGCCGGCGACCGCGTCGCCCTGCTCGGGACCAACGGCACCGGCAAGTCGACCCTGCTGGCGGCGCTGGCCGCTGCCTACGAGCCTGGCCGCGAGCACTATGACGGACAAGCCGCCGTGCGCTTCAATCCGGCCTGCCGGCTGGTCTATTTCGACCAGGCGATGAGCGCGCTGCCGGTCGGGACAAAGATCCTCGACTATGTGTCCTCGGCCGAGGGCGTCACCGAGAAGGACGCGATCCGCCATCTCGCCGGCGCGGGCTTCGCCTTCGTGCGCGTGAAGGAGTCGATCGGCGTGCTGAGCCACGGCGAGCGTGCGCGGCTCGTGTTCCTCAAGATGAAGCTGCTGCGCCCGAACTTCTACGTGCTCGACGAGCCGACCAACCATCTCGACATCGAGGGCCAGGAAGACCTGGAGGAGCAGCTCGAGAAGAGCGACGTTTCCTGCATTTTCGTGAGACACGACCGCTTCTTCACACGCACCGTGGCGACCCGATTCCTCGAGATCCGCAAGGGGCGCCTGGTCGAAACCGACGACGCCGACGCGTTCTTCGATTCGCAGGTATAATCGTCGTCTCGACCGGAGCGCCGAAGGCGCGGAGTGGAGAGACCTCCTCTCCACCAAAAGCCGACCAATCGCCGAGAAAAGATCTCTCCACTCCGCCTCGCTGCGCGAGGCTCCGGTCGAGATGACGAGATACTTTAACCCGCCATCTGCGCGAGGCCGAGGGCGACCGAGAGGAGGTCGGAGCCGCCGGCGATGCGGGCGGTCGGGGCGGCTCGCGCGACGGCCTTGCGCACGGCCGGCACGCGGCTCGATCCGCCGGTCAGGAAGATGGTCTCGATTGCATCGGGTTTCAGGCCGGCGGCGCCGATGCACTCGCCGGCCGCCTTATGGAGCCGCTCCGTCGCAGTGCCGATGGCCTGGTCGAACGCGCGGCGCGTCGCCACTGCCGACAGACCCGCTTCGAGGAATGCGAGCGGTATCGTGACGCGATCCTCGGCACTCAACGCGATCTTGGCGTCCTCGATGGTGAAGGCCAGGCGATGGCCCAGCCCCTGCTGCAGCAGCTTGAGGAGCCGCGAGACCTTCTCGGGCTCGCAGGCCAGCGACACCAGCTCGGCGACCTCGCGCTCGTTCCGGTAGGTGTAGGCGAAGTTGATCGTCGCCCAGGTGGCGAGCTGGTGATAGAGCGCGTTCGGCATCGGCAGGTTCTTCTCGACGAGCTGCGTGCCGAGTCCCAGCAGCGGCATTACCGAGGCCAGGCTGAGTGCGGCGTCGAGGTCGGTGCCGCCGATACGCACGCCGGTGCTGGCCAGCACGTCGCCGCTGCGATCCGCCCGGCCGCGTCGCTCCGGCCCGACCCGCACGATCGAGAAGTCGCTGGTGCCGCCGCCGATGTCGGCGATCAGGACCAGCTCCTCGCGCAGCACGGTTTGCTCGTAGTGATGGGCGGCGGCGATCGGCTCGTAGGCGAAGGCGATCTCGCGGAACCCGGCCTGCCGCGCGACCCGCTCCAGCACGGATTGGGCGCGGGCATCGGCCTGGTCGTCGTCGTCGACGAAGCGCACCGGGCGGCCCAGCACGACGGAGGCGATTTCCTGGCCGGCGAAGGCTTCCGCCTTCTCCTTGAGGTTCCGCAAGAAGATTTCCACGACATGGGTGAGCGGCACCTTGCGGCCGCCGAGGCTGGTCTCTTCGTCGATCAGGGGCGAACCCAGGATCGACTTCAGCGCGCGCATCAAGCGCCCCTCGGTCTGCTCGACATAGGCCGTGATCGCCGCATTGCCCAGAAGTACGCGCCCTTTGGTCTCGTGATCGAAGAACACCGCGCTGGGCATCAGCGTATCGTGCGCCTCGATCGGCGCCAGCTCGGCCACGCCCTGGCGCATGACGCCGATCGCCGAGTTCGACGTTCCGAAATCCAGTCCGCACGCAATCATGAAAGTCACCTGAGACGCACTCATGTTCCTCTCGCCCGATAGGGGGAGAGGCTAGGTGAGGGGGCTGTCACGACTCGCGTAACCCCCTCACCCAACCTCTCCCCCTAGCGGGGAGAGGAGTCCGAAAGAGTTGATGTTACGCGACGATCTCGCCGCGGAAGGCCCAGCGGGTCATCCGCTTCTCGACCAGGGCGCAGACCGCGTACATCGCGACCCCCATGATCGCGATGGCGAACAGGCCGGCGAAGGTGGTGGGCGCGTCGTTGCGGGCGCTGGCCGAGAGCATCAGGAAGCCGATGCCGTTGTTGCCGCCCACCGTTTCGGAGATCACCGAGCCGATGAAGGCCAAGGTGATCGCCACCTTGAGGCTGGCGAACAGGTAGGGCATGGCGCGCGGGATGCCGACCTTGGTCAGGATTTCGAACCGCGAGGCGCCGAGGCTGCGCAGCACGTCGCGCATCTCGGGCTCGATGGTGGCGAGTCCGGTCGCCACGTTCACCACGATCGGGAAGAAGCTGATCACGAAGGCGGTGATGACGGCCGGCAGCGAGCCGACGCCGACCCAGATCATCAGGATCGGCACGATCGCCACCTTGGGGATCGCGTTGAAGGCGATCAGCAACGGATAGAGGCCGGAATAGACGAAGGGCGAGGCGCCGATCGCCAGCCCGAGCAGCAGGCCGAACGCAATCGCCAGCAGGAAGCCGATCATCGTGGTCCACAGCGTGTCCCAGCTATAGGCCATCAGGATGTCGAAGCGCTGGACGAACACCGCGAAGATCTTGGTCGGCTTGGGCAGGATGATCTCCGGCACCTGGAAGACGATGCAGCAGACTTCCCAGACGATCAGCAAGCCCGCCAGGACCAGCCACGGCATGGCATGCTTCAGCGCGTCGCGCCGCAGGTCGCTCATGGCGCGTGCTCCTGGTGGATGCGGTCGCGCAACTCGTGGACGATGTCGACGAAGTGCGGCTCGAAGGTCGTCTCCAGGGTACGCGGCCGCGGAAGGTCGATCTTCTTCGCCAGCACGATGCGGCCGGGCCGCCGGCTCATCACATAGACGGTGTCGGCGAGATAGACGGCCTCGCGCAGGTCGTGCGTCACCAGCACGCCGGTGAAGCGCTTCTCCAGCCACAGCGCCTGCATGACGCCCCACAGCTCCTCGCGCGTGAAGGCATCGAGCGCCCCGAACGGCTCGTCGAGCATCAGCAGCTCGGGCTCGTGGATCAGCGCGCGGCACAGGTTCGAGCGCTGCTGCATGCCGCCCGAGAGCTGCCACGGGTACTTGTCGGCGAAATCGGCGAGGCCGACCGTCTTCAGCAGCCTCATCGCGCGCTCGACATACTCGGCGCGATGGCTGCGGAAGCGGCGCTTGTGCGGCTCGACCACCTCCATGGGCAGGAGGATGTTGTTCATCGTCGTGCGCCACGGCATCAAGGTCGGGTTCTGGAATGCCATGCCGACGCCCTTGATCGGCCCGGTCACCTTCCTGCCGTCGACCACGATCTCGCCTCCGGACGGCGGCAGCAGGCCGGTGACAAGCTTCATGATGGTGGACTTGCCGCAGCCCGACGGCCCGACGACGGCAATGAACTCGCCCTTGTCGATGCCCAGCGTGGCATCGGCGAGGGCCAGAGTCGTGTCCTTGCCCAGCCGGTAGGTGAGACTGACGCCCTTGAGATCGACGAAGGCCATTGCCTTAAGCGTCGTTCACTTGGCGATCATGCGGTCGGCCTTGGGCGGCAGGTAGGCGTTGCTGAACACCTTGTCGGGCGCCGGGGCGTTCGGCAGGCCGAACGCCTCGGACACGTCCTTGACCGCGCGGGCAAAGCGGGCCGGGTCGACGTCGCCCATGCCGTTGGCCTTCACGTACGGGGTCATGATGTTGGTTTCGAGCGAGATCTTCAGGCGCTCCAGCTCGAGCTTCTCGTCGATCAGGGGATCGCGCTTCTTGGCCGCGGCGATGCCGAGCTGCGGATTGGCGATGACGTCCTTCCAGCCCTTCAGCGTGGCGGCGAGGAAGCCCTTCACGGCTTTCTCGTTCTTCATCATGTCTGCCGAGATCACGACGCCGTTGCCGTAGACGTCCATGCCGAAATCGACGAAGCGCATGGCCACGATATCCTCGAAGGCCACGCCGCGCGCCTTGAGGTCGAGCATCGAGGAGAAATAGTGGCCGGAGATGAAGTCGACCGTGCCCTGGACCAGGCTCTGCTCGCGCAGCTGGGGCGTCAGGTTGACATGCTCCCACTTGGTGATGCCGTTCTTCTTGGCGAAAGCCGGGAACAGGCGAAAGCTGGCGTCGAACACCGGGGCGCCCAGCTTCTTGCCCTCGAGGTCCTTCGGCGTCTTGATTCCGCTCTTCTTCAGCGCATAGACGCCAAACGGCGCGAAATCGTAGACCATGAACACGCAGAGCACTTCCTTGCCCGGGTTCTTGGCGTTGTATTCGATGGTCGAATTCACATCGGCGAAGCCGATCTGGTAGGCACCGGTGGCCACGCGCTGCACCGCGCCGGCCGAGCCCTGGCCGGGGTCCATCGTGACGTCGAGGCCCTCGGCCTTGTAGTAGCCCTTCTCCAGCGCCACCAGGAACGGCGAGGTCGGGCCCTGGAACACCCAGTCCAGAGTGAATTTGATGGCGGTCTGGGCATTGGCGGGCAGGCTGCCCAGGGCGAGCGCTACGGCCGCTGCACCGCCCAGCATCTTGGCGAATTTCTTCATGTTCTTGATCCCCCGTGAGTTCCCCGTCGGCGACTCTTAGGCGGACAATTCACGCCCGCCAAGGGGATATCAGGCAGATTCTATGCCAGCCTGCTGCGTCGCGACCAGGCGGGCGAACGCCCCCCCCTGGGCAAGCAGCGCCTGATAGGGCCCCTGCTCGACGACCCGACCGTGCTCGAACACGACGACCTGGTCGGCATCGCGGATGGTCGACAGGCGATGGGCGATCACGAAGGTCGTACGGCCCTGCATCAGGATCTTCAGCGCCTTCTGGATTCGCGCCTCGGTGACCGAGTCGAGGGCGCTGGTCGCCTCGTCCAGGATCAGGATCGGCGGATTCTTGAGCAATGCGCGGGCAATCGCGAGCCGCTGGCGTTCGCCACCCGAGAGCGTGGTGCCGCGCTCGCCGACCAGCGTTTCATAGCCCTGCGGCTGGCGCATGATGAAGTCATGCGCCTCGGCGAGCCTGGCAGCCTCCTCCAGCTCGGCCTGCGTGGCGTCGGGCTTGCCGATGCGCAGATTGTCGGCGATCGAGCGGTAGAACATGGTGCTGTCCTGGAACACCACGCCGATGTTCCGGCGCAGCGATTCCAGCTTGATGTCGCGATGGTCGACGCCGTCGATGCGGATCACGCCCGACTGGGCGTCCCACATGCGGTGCAGCAGCGACAGCGCGGTGCTCTTGCCGGCGCCGGTGGGACCGACGAAGGCCACCGTCGATCCGGTCGGCACCTTCAGCGAGAAATGGACCAGCGCCGGCCGCTTGCCGTCGTAGGAGAAGTTGATGTCGTCGAACTCGACATCGCCCCGGGCGCGGCCGATGTCGATGCCGTTCGGCTTGTCCGGCACGCTCGACTGCGAATCCAGCACGCGGAAGAAATCGCCCAGCGACGGCATCTGGAAGAAGATGCGGCTGACGAAGCCCGAGGCCTGGTCCATGCGGCCGATCAGCATAGTGGCGAAGCCCATGAAGCTCACGATCTCGCCGACCGTCGCCTCGCCACGCGTATAGAGCCAGGTGCCCAGTACGAAGATCGCGATCACGGTGACCGTCGAGGCGGCGCGCGTCATCACCGACAGGAGCGCCCACCAGTTCAGCACCGGGAACTGCGCCTGCAGCGTCTGGCCGATGATGCGGTGCATCTCGCTGGTCTCGGCGCCCAGCCGCACGAAGCTCTGGATGAGGCTGATGTTGCCCAGCGCGTCGCCCGCCCGGCCCGCAAGCTCGCTGTGAAGATCCTCTACCTTGTGCTGCAACCGGTCGGTCTTGCTGACCACCCAGACGTTGGTGATGGCGAAGAACAGGATCAGGACGAGCAGCAGGAGGCCCAGCCGCCAGTTCATGAACATGCTGAGCGGCAGCATGATGAACAATGCCACCAGAGTCGCCAGGTTCTCGCGGAAGAAGGACAGCCAGATGCCGAACAGGTTGTCGACGCCGGTCAGCATGATCTTGATCAGCCGACCGGAATGCTGGGTGTTGTGAAACGAGAACGGCAGCATCAGCAGATGCTGGAAATAGGTCGCCATCGCGCCCAGACGGCGGCGATGGGCCATGCGGTCGGCCTGCAGCGAGACCACCATGTTGGCGGCGATACCGCCTAGCCCGACCAGGGCCCACAGGCCGAGGATCTCGCGCGCGTCCTGCCACAGGACATCGACGGGCTTGTCGCGGGCGGTGGACAGCAGGTCGATGACCTTGCCGAACAGCACCGGCTCGTAGAATTGCAGGGCGGCCACCACGACGTTGGCGATGGCCAGCGTGATCGCCAGGCGCTTCTCGGCCCGGAGCAGGCCGATGACGCGGCCATAGACGCGGAAGAATTCCATCTGCTTCGTCCGCGTCCGTTCCTGTCAGGCTTTCGGGTCGAGGAAGCGCTCGACGGTGCGAACGAAGAAGCTCACGCCGAACGGGATGGCCATGTCGTTGAAGTCGTAGCGCGAGTTGTGCAGGCTGACCGTACCGGGACCTCCGCCGTTGCCCAGCCACACCATGGCGCCGGGCACCTTCTCCAGCATGTAGGAGAAGTCCTCGGCCCCCATGCTCGGCCGCGTATTGTCCTGGACCGCATGGTCGCCGCAGACCCCGGCGGCAACGTCGGCGGCGAAGCGGGCCTGCTCGACGTCGTTCACGGTCGGCGGATAGCCCGGCTTGTGCTCGACCTCGATCTTGACGCCGTGCATCCGGGCGGCGCCCTCGCAGATCTCGTCGATGCGCCGCTTCACCAGCTCGCGGTTCGCAGGCGTCGTCGTGCGCGTCGTACCACCGATATGCGCGTCGCCGGGAATGACGTTGTAGGCAGAGCCTGCATGGAAGAAGCCGACGGTCACGACGCCCGAATCGATCGGGTCGATGTTGCGCGAGACGATGGTCTGGAGCGCCATCACGATATTCGCGCCGACGACCATGGGATCGAGCGTGGAATGCGGATGGGCGGCATGACCGCCCTTGCCGGTGATGCGGATGTCCCAGCGGTCGGCAGCGGCCAGCAGCGGCCCGCCCTTGGTGACGATGTGGCCGACCGGGACGCCGGGCTTGTTGTGGATCGCGAACACCGCGTCGCAGGGGAACTTCTCGAACAGCCCGTCCTCGATCATCACCTTGGCGCCGCCGCCACCCTCTTCCGCCGGCTGGAAGATGAAGTGGACGGCGCCTTCGAAGTTCCGCGTCTCGCTGAGCACCTTCGCGGCACCCAGCAGCATGGCGGTGTGACCGTCATGGCCGCAGGCATGCATCCGGCCGGGACTGGTCGACCGGTGCGCGAAATCGTTGGCTTCGTCCATCGGCAGGCAGTCCATGTCGGCGCGCAGCCCGATCGACTTCAGCGAGTTGCCCTTGCGCAGAGTCCCGACCAGGCCGGTCTTGCCCAGGCCTCGCGTCACCTCCAGCCCCCATTCCTGCAGCTTGGCCGCCACCACGTCGGACGTGCGGTTCTCCTCGAAGGCGAGTTCGGGATGGGCATGGATGTCGCGGCGGATGGCCGAGATCTCGCCCTGGATTTCGAGTGAACGCGGCAGAACAGGCATCGGGTACTCCGGTTGGAACCTGAGTCATCTTAGCCCAAAGTGCCGGACATGTTGTCCCTTAACGAAATCGAGGCTGCAGCGGCCCTCGTGCATGCCGCGATGCCGCCGACGGCACAATATGCGTGGCCCCTGCTTTCGCGGCGCACAGGATGCGAAACCTGGGTCAAGCACGAGAACCATACCCCGACCGGCGCCTTCAAGGTGCGCGGCGGGCTGGTCTACATGGACCGCCTGAAGCGCAGATCGCCCCACACTGGCGGCGTCGTCAGTGCCACCCGCGGCAATCACGGCCAGAGCATTGCGCTGGCGGCGGCCCGCAACGGCATCGCCGCCACCATCGTCGTGCCCCACGGCAATTCGGTCGAGAAGAACGCCGCCATGCGCGCCTTCGGGGCGGAACTGGTCGAGGCCGGGAGCGATTTCGATGCCGCCAGGGAGGCGGCGATGAAGCTGGCCGGAGAGCGCGGCCTTGCCATGGTGCCGTCGTTCCATCGCGACCTGGTGGCGGGCGTCGCCTCCTATGCGCTCGAACTGTTCCGCGCAGCGCCGCCGCTCGACACGGTCTATGTGCCGATCGGGCTGGGCTCCGGCATCTGCGGCACGATCGCGGTGCGCGACGCGCTCGGATTGAAGACGAAGGTGGTCGGAGTCGTCTCGACTGAGGCGCCGGCCTACGCCCTGTCCTTCGCTGCCGGCAGGGTTGTGGCCACCAACAGCGCCGACACAATGGCCGACGGCATGGCCGTGCGCGGCCCCGACGCGGAGGCGCTCAACGTTATTCTGAGGGGCGCGGACCGGATCGTGCAGGTGAGCGACGCCGAGATCGGCGCGGCGATGCGGGCTTATTACGAGGACACACACCAGCTCGCGGAAGGCGCCGGCGCCGCTGCGCTGGCGGCGCTCCTGCAGGAGCGGGATCGGGTCGCGGGCCAACGGATCGGCCTGATCCTGAGCGGCGGCAACATCGATCGGCCGGTCTACCTGCGCACGCTCGCCGGCGGTTGAGGCGCCCAGACGAGGTCGCTCTTCACCGCCTGCATGATGAAGGAGGAGCGCGTTCCGCGGACACCGGGCATGCGCAGCAGCGCCTTCATGGCGAACTCGCTGAAGCTCGCGAGATCCGGCGCCAGGATGTGCAGCAGGAAATCCATGTCGCCGGTCACGGCATAGCAGGCCACCACCTCGGGGCGCGCGCGGATCGCCGCTTCGAAGGCCTCGACGGTCTTCTCGGAATGATTGTCGAGCGTCACCTGCACCATGGCCTGAAGGGCGAGCCCCACGGCCGGCGGTGAGACCAGGGCGGCATAGCGCTCGATCACCCCCTCTTCCTCCAGCCGCTTGACGCGCCGCTGGCAGGGCGTCGGCGACAGGCCCACCCGCCCGGCGAGATCGACCATCGGCAGCCGACCTTCGGCCTGCAGGGTAGCGACGATACGTCTGTCGATGTCATCCAGCTCGATCATGGGGACAATCCCTCAAATATTCGTCTCTTTTAGATGATATCTCTGAAATCGTTCATCCCGAAGGCCCACTTCGCCGGGATTCACCAGCCGGCAAGCCCCATATTCACCCCATGAGCATTGCACCCCTCGAGAGCCTGCGCGGCGACTATGCCGGCGTGGCGCCGGACTGGACCGCGCCGCAGCATCCCGACCTGCATTCCGATGAAGACCAGGCCGTGTGGCGGCTGCTGGTGCAGCGCCAACGGGCCCTTGCCGAGCGATATGCCTGTGCGGAGGTCCTGGAGGGGCTCGAGGCGATCGGGCTGGGCGACACCATTCCCGACTTTGCGGAGGTCAATGCACGGCTTCAGCCGCTCACCGGCTGGCGCATCGTCGGCGTGCCCGGGCTGATTCCCGACGCCGCCTTCTACGACCATCTCTCCCATCGCCGCTTTCCGGTGACGGTCTGGATCCGCAAGCGCGAGGAGATCGACTATCTGGTCGAGCCCGACCTGTTCCACGACTTCTTCGGCCATGTGCCGCTGCTCACAAATCCGGTGTTCGCGGATTACATGCAGGACTATGGCCGGCGAGGTGTCGAAGCGGGCCCCAACGTCCATCTGCTGGCCCGCCTCTACTGGTTCACCGTCGAATTCGGCCTGATCCGCACGACGCAGGGACTTAAGGCCTATGGCGCCGGCATTCTGTCCTCCGCCGCCGAAGTGAAGCACGCGATCGAGGGCGAAGGTGTCGAGCGGGTTCCCTTCGATGCGACGGTGGCGATGAACCGCCCCTACGAGATCGACAGGCTGCAGAGCACCTATTTCGTGCTCGACGATTTCAGCCAGCTCATGGACCGGCCGAAGCATTGAAACTCGCCATGAAAACCCGTCGTCTCGACCGAAGCGCCGAAGGCGCGTAGCGGAGAGACCTTCCCTCTACGAATAGCCGGCTTTTGGTTGAGGGAAGGTCTCTCCGCTACGCCTCGCTGCGCGAGGCTTCGGTCGAGACGACGTGATTCTTTAACTCAGTACGACCAGCCCATCGACGGCGACGACGCCCTCGCCTTCACGCTTCACCAGCAGCGGGTTGATCTCCGCCTCTGCCACGTCGGCGAACTGCCTGTGCGCCAGTGCGGAGAAGGCGGCGATCGTCTTTGCCAGCGCGGCGACATCGCCCTTCGGCAGGTTGCGATAGCCGCGGATGGTCGCCAGCCCCTTCACCTCGGCGATCATCTGCAGCGCTTCGCTCTCATCGACAGGTGCGAGGCGTGTCGAGGCGTCCTTGTAGATCTCGGCCAGTACGCCGCCGAGGCCGACGGTAATGGTCGGACCCACCAGGGGATCGCGACGGTAGCCCAGGATCACTTCGACGAGCCCGCGCTCCATCTTCTGCACGAGGAAGCCCTGCAACCGCGCCGCCGGCGCATGGGCCTTCACCCGCTTCTCGATCTCGCGCGCGGCGACGGCGGCGGTCTGACCATCGGGAATGCCGAGCGCCACGCCGCCCGCTTCGGTCTTGTGAGGGATATCCACCGACAGAATCTTCAGCACGACAGGCGAGCCGACCGCGCCGACGGCAGCGGCGACGCGCCGGACATCTGGGACCGCCACAGACTTGGCCATCGGCACGCCGAGCGCGGCGAAGAAGTCCGCGGCGCGGCGCTCGTCGAAGCCCGACGCACGACCTGCCTCCAGCGCCGCGATCGCGTCGATGGCCGGTTCGGCCAGGCGCGGCACGGGTTGCGGCGGCGTCCGCAGGAGACAGAGCGCCATCGCCTCGGCGCAGGATTCGGGATGGCGGAAGGCCGGCACGCCTGCCGCCGTCAGCAGCGCCAGCGACGTCTCGGCCGACGGCGTCAGCGCCACGGCGAAGGGTTTCGCCGACCCCGCGAAGCGCAGCAGCGGCTCGACGGCGAGCTCGGGATTGAACTGCGCCGAGGAGCCGACCACGAAGATCACCGCATCGTTGCCGTCGTCGGCCAGCAGGCGCTCGATCGTGCCGGCCACGATCTCGGGCTTGGCGCCCGCCAGGGTGAGATCGATCAGCCGGCCGTCGCCCGCCGTAATGCCGAACGGCTTCAGCCATTCCACGAGATTGTTGGGCGGTCCGACGATGTCGAGACCAGCCACCGCCATGCTGTCGACCACCATGGCCGCGCCGCCGCCGGTGGTGGTCGCCACGGCGACACGACGGCCGCTGCGCCTCGACTTCGCGTGGCCGGCCAGCAGCGACGGCACGTCGATCAGCGATTCGAACATCGAGACTCGCACGATGCCGTGACGGCGGCAGAAGGCATCGAACGTCGCATCCGAACCGGCAATGGCGCCGGTGTGGGACTTCGCGAGTTCCTGGCCGATGTCGGAGCGGCCGAGCTTGTAGGCGATCACCGGCTTGCCGGCCTCATGTGCGCGACGCGCCGCGCGCGCCAGCCGCTCGCCATCGCGCAAGGTCTCCATGAACAGCAGGATGGCCTTTGTCTTGGGATCGTCGACCAGCAGGTCCGCGATCTCGCCGACCGCGAGGTCGACCTCGTTGCCGACGGAGATCAACCGCGAGAAGCCGATGCCGCGCGCGTCGGCCCGCGACAGCAATGCGCCGATCAGGCTGCCGCTCTGGCTCACGACAGCCCAGGCGCCGCTGCGCAACTTGTCCACGGCAAAGGCGGCATTGGCCGTCAGCGCCATGGCGGGATCGGTGCTCACCGTGCCGATGCTGTTGGGACCGACGAGACGGATGCCGGTCTCGCGCACGACGCTCGACAGCTCGTCCTGCAGCGAGGCGCCGGCCGCACCTGCATCGGCGAAGCCACCGGCCAGGATCGACGCCACCTTGACGCCGCGCCGGCCGCAATCGGCGAGCGCGCGCACCGCGGCCGCGCCGTTCACGAGGATGTAGGCGTGATCGATCTCGCCCGTGATCGCGTCGAGATCCTTGTAGGCCGCCTCACCCAATATTTCGCTGCGCGACGGATTGACCGGCAGGATCTCGCCGCTGAACCCATGCTTGCGCAGGAAACGCTGCGGCCGCGATGTCGTTTTGGTGACATCCGAAGAGGCACCGATCAGCGCGATACGCCGCGGCTCGAAAAGGGCGGAGAACAGGACCTTGGGATCGCTCATGGCCCGAGTATACTCCGCGCATGCTCAACCGCCGCTCCTTCGTCGCCGCGACGCTCGCCGTCGCCGCGACCCCCGCCGCCGCCCAGACGTCGGGTCAGGCCGCGCCGTGGCCCAGCAAGCCCATCAAGCTGGTCGTGCCCTATGCGCCCGGCGGCACCACCGACGTCGTGGCGCGCATGGTGGCAGAGTATCTCGGCCAGAAGCTCGGTCAGAACATCATCGTCGACAACAAACCCGGCAAGGGAGCCATGGTCGGCACCGCGATCGTCGCCAAGGCAGCCCCCGACGGCTACACGCTGCTGATGTCGGTGATCTCCGCCCTGTCGATCTCGCCCACGCTCTATGGCGGCGGCGACTTCGATCCGATGGGAGACTTCATCCATGTCTCCATCGCCTCGACCAATCCCAGCGTCCTGGTCGCCAATCCCAACTTCCAGGCCAAGACCTTCAAGGAGTTGATCGACTACGCCAAGGCCAATCCCGGCAAGGTCTCCTACGCGACCTCGGGCGCGGGCTCGAGCAATCATCTGCTGGGCGCGCGCCTCGAACAGGTGATCAGCGCGGGTCTGGTCCACGTTCCCTATCGCGGCGCCGGCCCGGCCATGATCGACACGATCGCCGGCAACGTGCCGGTGATGTTCGACTCGCTGCCCTCGGCCGCCCCGCACATCAAGGCCGGCAAGGTGAATGCGCTGGCGGTGAGCGGCGAGACGCGCAGCCCCGCCTTCCCGGACGTGCCGACCATGAAGGAACTGGGCTATCCCGACCTGATCTCCTATTCCTGGTTCGGCATCTCGGTGCCGGCAAAGACGCCGCAGCCGATCGTCGACCGCCTCGCAACCGAGATGCAGGCCGTGTTGAAGGAGCCCGCCGTCATCAAGCGCTGGGAGGAGATCGGCGCCGCAGGCAGCACGATGACGCCCGCCGAGGTGACGCGCTTCATCCAGGGCGAAATCGACAAGTGGACGCCGGTCGTGAAAGCTTCAGGCGCCAAACCGGGATAATAGAACGAAGGAGGAGATGACATGACCATCCGCCGCGTGACCTCGCCCGACGTCGCCGAACCGCCTCCCGAGCGCTGGTCGAACTGCCTCGTGGTCGATGGCGTCGCCTATGTTTCCGGCATGACCGCGCGGGGCGGCGATCCCGAGGCGCTGGGCAAGATGGACGAGTACGCCCAGGCCAAGGTGATCTTCGGCAAGATCAAGTCGCTGGTCGAGGCCGCCGGCGGCGCCATGTCCGACGTGGTGAAGATCACGGTCTTCCTCACCCGGATTGCCAACAACACCAAGGTCTGGGAAGCCCGGCGCGAATTCTTCACCGGCGATTTCCCGGCCTCGACCCTCGTCGAAGTCAGCGCCCTCGCCGCGCCGGAAATCCTCGTCGAAATCGAGGCCATCGCCTACATCGGCAAGGGCAGGCGTTAAGCCAGCTCGATATCGTAGCGAATGAAGCCGCGGTTCACGGCCATCTTGTCGTAGAGGAGCCGCGCCGTCGTGTTGTCGGCCTGCGTCTGCCAGTAGAGGCGCGGGCAGCCTTGCGCCTTGGCCCAGTCGGCGACGGCCTGGATGAGCGCCCGCGCCACGCCCTTGCCACGCACGTCGGCCGCCGTGAACAGATCCTGCAGATAGCAGACATCGTCGGACGACGTGTTGGCGTGGATCAGGAAGTGCGTGATGCCGACCAGTCGCCCGTCGAGGCGGGCGCCCCGCGCGTGCATGCGCGTGTCTTTCGCGAACTCGTTCCAGGCGCGGTCGTACATCGCCTGCGGCAGCGTGCGCTTGTAAAAATCCATGTAGCCGCGGAACAACACTTCCCATTGCGCACGGTCGGACGGTTCGAGCTTGCCGATGGTGAGCATCAGGCGTGGCTGAACATCGTCTTGCCGGGCACCGGCATGGTCGCCTTGAGGATGGTGCCGGCCTCGACCTTCTCGCTGCGGCGCGACACCACGACATAGAGATCGTGGCCGGAGAAGGCGACGTTCGTGCAGTAGATGTCGTCACCGCAATCGACATGGTGCGTCGGCCGGCCGAGCGCATCGAAGCGCCAGGCCGTGGTGCTGGGATGGGCAATCACCAGCCCGCCCTCCTCGTCCAGCGCCATGCCGTCGGGACCGGCATGGCCGCCGCTCATCTGGATGAACAGCCCGACCTTGCTCGCCGTCCCGTCGCCCATCAGCGGCAGGCGCCATACCGCATTGCCGCGCGTAACGCCGACATAGAGCACGGTCTCGGCCTTGTTCATCACCAGCCCGTTGGGGCTGGGCACGGTGTCCACCAGCATCGTGAGCCGGCCCGCCGTGTCGTAGCGATAGACGCGGCCGGTGGGATCGTGCAGGCCGGTCTGGCCCTGGTCGGTGAAATAGAGATCGCCGTTGGCGGCAAAGAACAGGTCGTTGACGCCCTTGAAGCTCTCCGAGCCGCGCGTCTCGAGCAGCGGCGTCACCTTGCCGGTGTCGGGATCGAGCAGGACGATGCCGCGCTTGTAGTCGGTGATGAAGATGCGGCCGTCCTTGTGGATCTTGAGCCCGTTCGGCCAGCCGTCATATTCGGCCACCAGGGTCCATTCGCCCGCCGGGCTGATGCGGAAGACACGGCCGAACGGAATGTCGGTGACGTAGAGATTGCCGGCGCGGTCGAAGCTCGGCCCCTCGAGGAAGGAATCGAGCAACTGCCCGACCGCATTGGCATCGCCCCACGATGTGCGCGAGGGCTTGCGGAACCGGTCCGGCAACCGTGTGAACTCGGTCGCGGGAACGGGCTTGGTCATTCCGTACATGATGTCTCTCTCCCGGAGGCATTGTCTTGTTGCTCTCCCCCTCCCTGCCCTCCCCCGTCTGACGGGCGAGGCGGCCGAAGGCCGGAGGGGGAAAGCCGCAGACGAGGTCTAAGCCGCTTTCACTTCACGTTCGGCCTTCAGCGCCCGCACGGTCTGACGCAACGCGTGGACCGTCTTCTCGATCTCGGCGCCGCCATGCATGGCCGAGACGAAGCCGCCGGGCGAGCCCATGACGTCGACGCCGTGGGTCATCAGGCCCATGCGGATCTTGCCGGTGAGCGGACCCGCCCCGCGCGCACCCTTGAGCTTCTCGATCGGCACCTTCAGCGGATCGAAGTTCGCGGGATCGATCGGATCGCCGTAGGGATTGGGATAGATCAGGAAGGTCGAGCTCTGGCCGTAGATGCCCCACGGCACGCCTTCCTGCACCAGCACCTCGGTCATCGCCGCGCGCAGCTCGGCCGCCGTCCTGTTGGCCTTCTCGGCGAGGTCCTCGTCACGCACCAGCGAGAGGGCGGTGACGGCCGCGGCGGCGGAAAGCGGGTTGGCGTTGAAGGTGCCGGGATGGAGAATGCGCTCGATCTTGCGGGCCGCGGTCGCGACGTGATCGATGCGATCCATGATCTCGCGTTTGCCCGAGACCGCGCCGCCCGGCAGGCCGCCGGCCACGATCTTGGCCTGGATGCAGAGGTCGGGTGTGATGCCGAACGCCTTCTGCGCGCCGCCCGAGGACCAGCGATAGCCGGTGATGACCTCGTCCATCAGCATGACGACGCCCTTCTTCGCCGTGGCATCGCGCACCGCCTGGATGAAGCCCGGCGGCAGCGGCACCTGGCCCCACGACGCACCCGACGGCTCGAACATGACGGCGGCGATATCGTCACGCTCCTCGATCACCTTCACGACCGCGGCGACGTCGCTGCTCGGCATGACGATCGAGAGCGAACTCACCTCCTGCGGCACGCCGGGAGTCGTGCCGCCGTCATAGGTCGCGCCCGCGCCGGCCGTCACATGGTCGTGCCAGCCGTGGAAGTGGCCGAGGAATCGGAGGATCTTGTCCTTGCCCGTGTGGGCGCGCGCGAGGCGGATCGCCATGTGTGAGGCCTCGGTGCCCGACGCGGTGAAGCGCACGCGCTCGGCGCAGGGCGTCAGCTCGCAGACCAGCTCGGCCCAGCGCACTTCCAGCTCGTGGCTGGAGCCGTAATGCGTGCCGAGTTCGATCTGGCGCTTCACGGCCTCGACGACGGCGGGATGCGAATGGCCGAGCAGCATGGCGCCGTGGCCGCCGAAATAGTCGACATACTCGTTGCCGTCGACGTCCCACTTGCGCGGGCCCGCGGCGCGCGAGACGTGGATCGAATACGGGTCGAGGTAGCGTGCATCATGGGTGATGCCGCTCGGCAGCACCTTGTGGGCGCGCTCGAACAGCGCCGCCGACTTGCCGGTCTTCGCCTTGTAGTCGGCGACCACGGCCGAGTTCGTCTGCGATGAATCTTTCTCTTGCACGGTCATACTTCCCCTCAACCCAGCTAATGGCAGAGCATCGCTTGTCTCGCTTGTTTCGCCAAGGGGCTCGCGTCACAGTCCGCCGTCTCAAGGTGGAGGAACGCCGTGAACGCCAAGCCCCGTGGCCGTCAATTCTTCAACAATCCCGGCCCGACCAACATTCCAGACCGGATCCTTCGCGCGATGGATCGGCCCGTAATCGATTTCATGTCTGAGGAGTTCATCGCGATCCATCACGCCTGCCACAACGGCGTGAAGCGGGTGCTCAAGACCGACCAGAACCTGTTCATGTATTCCTCGACCGGCCACGGCGCCTGGGAAGCCGCGCTGGCCAACCTGTTCTCGCCCGGAGAAACCGTGCTGATGGTCGAGACCGGCTACTTCTCCGAGAGCTGGACCGAGATGGCGCACCATCTCGAGATCAAGGTCGAGACGATCCCCGCCGACCAGCGCCAGGGCGCCGATATTTCGCGGATCGCCGAGCGTCTCGCCGCCGACAAGGATCACACGATCAAGGCGGTCCTAACCGTCCACAACGAGACCGCGACCGGCATGGTCCTGCCGCTGGCCGAGGTGCGGCGTGCCATCGACGAGGCGAAGCATCCGGCGCTGCTGCTCAGCGACACGATCTCGTCGCTTGCCAGCATGGAATACAAGATGGACGCCTGGGGCATCGACCTCACGGTCGGCGGCAGCCAGAAGGGGCTGATGTTGCCCACCGGCATGTCGATGACCGGCGTCAGCAACAAGGCGCTGGAAGTGTCGCGCAAGTCGAAGACGCCGCGCCACTACTGGAGCTGGGAGATGATGACCGGTCGCGCGCCGCAGAAATTCGTCGGCACCGCGCCCGTGCACATGTTCTTCGGCCTGCAGGAATCGCTGAAGATGCTGGAGGAGGAAGGCCTGGATGCGGTGTTCGCGCGCCATGCCCGGCTGGCGGAGGCGACGCGCGCCGCGGTGCGCGTGTGGGGTTCCGACGGCAAGGGACCGCAGCTCTTCTGCCAGAACGAGGAGCGTCTCTCGAACTCGGTGACCGCGGTCGCGATGCCCGAGGGCGTCAGCTCCGATCCGCTGCGCAAGGCCGCCATCGATCGCTTCAACCTGTCGCTGGGCGGCGGGCTGGGCAAGATGATGGGCAAGATGTTCCGCATCGGCCACATGGGCGACCTCAACGAGCCGATGCTGCTGGGCTGCCTCGCCACGACCGAACTCGCGATGAAGGCCTCGGGCGTGCCGTTCGTCTCCGGCGGCGTCGAAGCGGCGATCGAATCGCTGTCGGGCTAGATCCCTCGCAAAGGCTCGGGATGACGGCCGCGGGCCGTCAGAACGCCGGCGTCTTGCCGGCGAGCGCTGCGACGAACGCTTCCGGCTTCAGGGCCGAAAGCGGCGTGCGACCGGTCACGGCAACGTCGAGCTTGACGCCGACGACAGCTACGAATTTCAGCGTGTCGGGGTTGAAGGCGTAGAGCTGGCCCACCGTCAGGTTGAACCACCAGGCGTGCAGGGTCAGCGTGCCGGCCTTCACCCGCTCCGCGATCCAGCGATAGCCCATCAGATTGTTGACGCTATTCACGACGGCGGCCTGTTCGACGGCGCGCGTGACCTCGTCGCGCGGCCGGCCCTTGAGTTCCTCGACGACGCGGTCGCGCGTATCCTGCGCAATGCTGGTCCAGGTCGAGAGGTAATCGTAGTGCGCATAAGCGCCCCGGCTGCCGTCGACCAGCGCGCCGATGCCACCGCACAGCGCGTGACCCAGAACGACGATGTGCTCGACGCCGAGGCCGCGGACGGCGAACTCGATGGCGGCCGAGGTGCCGTGATGGCGCTCGTCGGGAGGGATCTGGGCCGGCGGCACCATCGCCGCCACGTTGCGCACGGTGAAGATGTCGCCCGGCTTTGTCTGGGTGAGGATCCCCGGATCGACCCGCGCATCGGAACAGCCGATGATCAGGATCTTGGGCGACTGGCCTTCCGTCGCCAGCTTCTCGAACAGGTCGAGATGCTCCTGATAGTAGTCAACCCGGAAATCCGCGAAGCCCTTGAGAAGCCGTTCGAATGCCATGCCCTGCCTATGCCCGTTTGCGGCCCAAGGCGACATAGACGATGATGTCGCGGCGCACAAATCAGCACACTGGATGACATGACCGAAGAACTGCTTTTCGAGAAGCGTGGCGAGATCGGCTGGGTGACCTTCAACCGACCCAAGGCGCGTAATGCCCTGACTTTCGCAATGTACGAAGGTCTGGCTGAGATCTGCGCCCGTGTCGGCAAGACCGGTGAAGTCCGTGTCCTGGTAGTCACCGGCGGTGGCGACAAGGCCTTTGCGGCTGGCACCGACATCGCCCAGTTCCAGAGCTTCGAGAACGGCGAGGACGGCATCGCCTACGAGCAGAAGATGGATCGCATCCTGGGTGAGATCGAGCGCTGCAGCGTGCCGACCATCGCCGCCATCAACGGCTTCTGCACCGGCGGCGGCGCGGCGATCGCGGCGGTCTGCGACCTCAGGATCGGGTCGGCCAGCGCCCAGTTCGGCTTCCCGATCGCGCGCACCCTCGGCAACTGCCTGTCGATGGCCAACTATGCCCGGCTGGCGGCACTGATCGGCCCCCAGAGGGTCAAGGAGATGGTGCTGCTCGCCAGGCTGATGGACGCGCCGGCAGCGCTGGCCTGCGGGCTGATCAGCGAACTGCTGCCCGACCAGGCGGCCCTGCTCGCCCGCGCCGGGGAACTGGCGAAAACCGTTGCCGGCCACGCCCCCCTCACGATGCAGGTCACCAAGGAGGCGCTGCGGCGCCTGCAGGTACGACTGGGCGACGAGAACATCGACGATCTCGTCAGACTGGCTTACGGTAGCGCCGACTTCCGCGAGGGCATGGCGGCCTTCCTGGGGAAGCGGGCACCCAAATGGTCAGGCGCCTGAGAGTGGAATGTTACGGAGGACGTAGATGAAGCGGATTGCCATACTCTCTTTGGTTCTTGGAATGGGCGCTGCCGTCGCCGCCTGCCAGAACCCGCAGCAGGTGATCGCGAACAAGGAAGACATGATGGTGGCGGCGGGCTTCAAGTTCGTGCCCGCGAACACGCCGCAGCGTCAGGCGGCGTTCAAGAACCTGCCGCCGCACAAATTCTCGCGCGAGATCAAGAACGGCCAGGTGTTCTACGTCTATCCGGACCCGACGGTGTGCGTGTGCATCTATGTCGGCAACGCGGCCGCCTACGGAAAGTACCGCAACAACATGTTCCAGAAGAACCTGGCGGACGAGCAGCAGATGACGGCCGACGAGAACGCGATGAACGACTGGGATTGGGGCCCCTGGGGCGGTTACCCGTATCCGGGTTGGTACTACTAGGCCAAGGCTAGACACGTCTTCCCAAGAGGAAGAGTGCGATCGCGGCCGCCTGGATCAGGGCGGCCGCGACGAACACCAGCATCCCTTCCGCTGGTGACAGCGTCCGCAGCCAGCCGAAAGCGGCCGGCGCGAATGCATAGGTTCCCTGCCCGACCGCCACGATCAACGGCACGACGCGCTGAACGTCGGCCCTGCTGAATTCGACCTGTGCGATCAGCGGCGGCAGCGACGTGGTATTGCCGATGCCGGCGCCGAACAGCAGCACGCCCGCCACGAGCAACACCATATCGGTTCCGCCTGCGAAGAGCAGGGCCAGCGATCCCACGATCTGCACGACGTGGCTCGCGCAGGCGACCACCCGCCGATCGCTTCCTTGTGGCATCAACCAGCCCACCAGCGTCCGGCCCGCGATCGCCGCCGCCGTCGCCAATCCCAAGAGGACGCCGGCCGCCGGTCCGCCGAGCACCGGCACCAGCAGCGAAAAGAGATGGGCGATCAGGCCGATCTGCGCGAACAGGCCGAGCGCCATTGCCGCGGCAAGGGTGAGGAAGCGCCGGTCGCGCCACAGCAGCACGCCCGGCAGGGTGCGCTCCACCAGTGCGGTCGTGCCGGCAATGGGCGTCAGGGTCTCGCCGTCCTGGACCTGCCCGAGCGACCGAGGCGTGTGCGCGAAGACTCGGTCGGCGAGGACCCAGACGATGACGATCATGATCGCGCCGATGACCGCCGCCGCGACCGGAAAGCCGAGCGCGGTGATGGCCGCGACCCACAGCGGAGAAAAGACGACGCCACCGATGCTGGCGCCGTTATAGGCCATCGAGAGGACCGAAGCTTCATGACCTGTCGTCCTGAGCGTGAGCGAAGGACCTTGCGGATCGACCAGTGCACTCCCTGGCGAAGGAGAGATCCTTCGCTTCGCTCAGGATGACAAAGGGTCAGAAACTCGCCTCGACGGCACCGAGGCCCACGAACTCGCCGCGCGCGTGAGAGCCCGGTGGGAAATAGAGGAGACCGGTCCACGAGCCCGTCGTGATCGCCTGCCCTGCCCGAAGGCCGCCGCGACGGCGGACCGCGTGGTCGATCATCCAGGCGAGCGGACGCACCGGATCGATGGCGCCGAGGCCGCCCTTCTGTTCGACGATCGTCTTGCCGTCGACCACCAGCTTCACCTGCAGGTTCGGCCAGTCGAGCGACGTCCAGTTGCCGATCCGATCACCCGCGACAAGCGCATGGTTCATCTGGTTGTCGGCCAGCAGCCACTCAGGATCGGCGTTCTTGAAATCGGCGAGGCGCGTGTCGACGATCTCCATGCCGACGAAGGCATCGCCCACCGCCGCAAGCGCCTCCTCGCGCTCGACCGGCGCGGCGCGGGCTGCGATGTCGCGCGCGATGTGGAAGGAGATCTCGACCTCGACGCCGATCATGTGCATCGCCCTGCCGTCGAAGCGCGCCGGCGACGGCACCAGCGCGCCCTTGAGCAGCGGCGCGGGATTGGGCTCGGCGGTCGGCGTGCGCGCGCCGACCTTCCAGCCGGCGACAGGGCCGGTGGCCGCCGCAACGCCGTCCTGGATCGCATAGACCGCAGCGCGGTCCTTCAACGCAAAAGGCGGCGTCGCCTGGCGGCCCGAACTGCGCGCTTCGAGGAGGGTCCGCACCGCGTGGGAAATGTCCTGGCTCATGCTAAGCTCTCACAAAACGACAAGGAAAGTGGAGAGGAGACGATGCCCTACGCCAGCGGCCGCGTCATTCACGACGCCGATGCCCACATCATGGAAGTGCCCGGTTTCCTCGAGGAGCATCTGGAGGCGAGACACCGCGCGACGGTCACCGACCAGGTCCTGTTCCCGCGCCACGAGGGCTTCCACAGCACGCGTCTCAAGGCCGATCCCGCGCAGGAATTCGATGAAACGCAGATCATGCTGCGCAAGAACTGGGAGGCGCTGGGCTCGTCGAGCCGCCGGGACCGCCCGCGCTCGATCGACCTGCTGGGCTTCGCCAGCCAGCTCATGTTCACCACGGCACTGCTCAACTACTCCTCGGTGCTGGAAGGCGGACGCGACGTCGAGCTGACCTATGCGGTGGCGCGCGCCCATACGCGCCACATGGTCGAGTTCTGCTCGGTCGACCGGCGCCTGCTGCCGACCGGCTATGTGCCGCTGGTGGATTTCGATCGCACCGCGCGGGCCGCTCGCGAGGCGATCGAACTCGGCGCCAAGGCCTTGATGATCCCGTCGCGCTGTCCCGACGGCCATTCGCCGAGCCATATCGGCTTCGATCCGCTGTGGGCCATTGCACAGGAAGCCGGCCTGCCGATCGTTTTCCATGTCGGTGGCGGCGGCAAGCTCCTGGAAGAGGCCTGGTTCAACAACGGCCTGCCGCCGGTGCCCGACTTCCACGGCGGCGACGACAATTTCAAGTCGATCGACTACATGGCGATTGCCTATCCGCCGATGAAGGCGCTGACGGCGCTGGTCGTCGACCGCGTGCTCGACCGCTTCCCGGCGCTGAAATTCGGCGTCATCGAGCAGGGCGCGTCCTGGGTGCCGGGCTGGATGCGCAACATGGACAGCGCCCACAACGCCTTCTATCGCAACGAGGAGCGGCTGCAGAAGATGTCGCTGAAGCCCAGCGAGTTCGTGCAGCGCCAGATCAGGGTCACGCCCTACCCGCACGAGGATGCGGGTTGGATCATCGCCAACACCGGCGACGAGGTCTGCCTCTTCTCCTCCGACTATCCGCATGTCGAGGGCGGCCGCCATCCCATCAAGCGCTTCGAGGCGTCGATGGAGAAAGCCGGCACAAGCGAGGCGCAGAAGCAGCGCTTCTATTGCGACAATTTCATCGACCTGATGGGCGCCGGTCTCGCGCCCGAACTCCGTCACCCCGTACAGGCAGCCGCATGACCTATTCGACGCTTCTCACCGAACGCACCGGGCCCGTCCTCAAGATCACGACCAACCGGCCGGAGGTGCTGAACGCGCAGAGCCGGGTCCTGCTCGAGGAACTCGACCATGCCTTCCAGGCGGCGGTCGACGACGACGACGTGCGGGTCATCATCCTGGCCGGCGCCGGCAAGCATTTCTCGGCCGGGCACGATCTCGGCACCCCGCAGGAGATGGAGGACCAGAAGAAGACGCCGCTCGAGCCCGGCTTCAAGGGTGAGTATCGCCGCCTGTGGGAGCGCTTCTTCGAGAACACGATGCGCTGGCGCGACCTGCCGAAGCCCACCATCGCGCAGGTCCAGGGCTACTGCATCATGGGCGGCATGATGATCGCCTCGGCCTGCGACATCATCATCGCGAGCGAGGATGCGCAGTTCGCCGACCGCGCCGTGAAGTGGGGCGGCAGTCACGTGCAGTATTTCTCGATGCCGTGGGACTTCGGCCCGCGCAAGACCAAGGAGTATCTCTTCACCGGCGACTTCATCAGCGCCGCCGATGCCGAGAAAGCGGGCCTGGTGAACCGCGTGGTACCGCGGGACAGGCTCGAGGCGGAGACGATGGCGCTGGCCCAGCGGATTGCCGAGCGCGATCCCTATGCGCTGAAGCTCGCCAAGGCCTCGGTCAACGAGACCCAGGACGCGCAGGGCTGGCGACAGGCGATGGAGAATGCCTTCAAGAACTACATGCTGACCATCCCGCATCGTATCGAGATGGGAACCTACGGCCCCGCCGCCCGCGAGAAGGCGCCGAAGGATCGCTTCGGCGTGCTCAACAAGAAGCCAGGTTAGGAATCATGTTCCTCTCCCCCGATAGGGCTATCGGATTCACACATCTCATAGTCCGAGGGAGACGCCATATTTGATGGCGCGGAACTGATCGAGGCCGATGCGCATGACCTTCGGCCCTGGCTTGCCGTAGTAGCCGGTCCATCCTCCAAGTCTGGCAATGACCCAGG
>NZ_JAUSBN010000092.1 GCF_030651995.1 Reyranella sp. | reverse complement strand
CTGCAGCTCGCCGACGCCAACATCGTGCGCGCCATCCAGCTCGTCTCGACCGAGCGCGGCCGCGATCCGCGCGACTATGCGCTGGTGCCGTTCGGCGGCGCGGGCCCGCTGCATGCCGCGCGCATCGCCGAGGAGCTCGGCATCTCGACCATCGTCGTGCCGCCCAATGCCGGCGTGATCTCGGCCTACGGGCTGGTCGCCTCGGACTACACCAAGTTCGATGCCGTCACGCGCAAGATGAAGCTCGACGACGCGGCGGCCCGCGAGGCCGGCCAGCTCTTCGCCGCGATGCGCGAGCGGCTTGCCGCACAGTTCGCCGAGATGAAGCTGCCGGGCGAGCTCGACTACACCCACACGCTCGACATGCGCTTCGTCGGCCAGGCCTTCGAGGTCGGCGTCGAGATTCCGGCCGATCGTCTTGGCTCCCTCGACGCGGCCTATCTCGCCGGCCTGTTCGCCGACGCCCATCACCGCACCTTCATGCACGGCGCCACGCTCGACCGTCCCGTCGAGATCGTGACCCTGCGCGTCGGCGCCACGCTCCCCATCGGCGGCGCGCCGAAGCTCGACCGCGAGAAGCTCGCCGCCCGCGCGCCCGAGCAGGCGAAGATCTTCCACGGCGAGGCCTGGCTCGACTGTGAGCGACACACCGCCGAAGCGCTGGCCGCGGGCCAGCAGATCGTCGGCCCGGCCGTCATCGAGGGCTACACCGCCACGACCTGGGTGCCGCCGGGCTGGACCGCCGGGCTCGACGAAGCGGACAATCTGATCCTCCGGAGATCGCCATGAGCCAGCTCGGTCCGATCGACTATGCCGTCATCAGCCAGGCGCTGATCGCAGCCGCCCGCGAGATGGGCGTGAAGCTGATCCGCTCCGCCTACTCGACCATCCTGCGCGAGGCGCGCGACGGCTCGGCCGGCCTGATGGACCGCGACGGCAACACGGTGGCGCAGGCCGAGCTGATCCCGATGCAGCTCGGCCCGATCGGCGAGACCCTGCGCGCCTGCCTGCGCCGCCATCCCGTCGAGACGCTGAAGGAAGGCGACTTCCTGATCAACAACGACCCGTTCGAGGGCGGCCAGCACATCCCCGACGTCTTCATCTTCACGCCGATCTTCGTCGCCGGAAGAGTCGTGGGCTTCGGCGCCTCGGTGGCCCACCATCTCGACCTCGGCGGCGGCGCCCCGGGCCTCAACATCCATGCCTCGGACGTCTACCAGGAAGGGCTGCGCTTCCCGCCCTCGCGCTACAGTTTCGAGCACGACTGGAACGGCGGTTCGTTCGAGCGCCTGGTGACGGCCAACGTGCGCGTACCCGACCTCACCATCGGCGACTTCAACGCCCAGTTCGCCGCCAACGCGATCGGCGTGATGCGGGTGAAGCAGCTCTGCGAGCGCTACGGCACCGACAAGGTCGAGGCGGCGATGCGCGAGATGCAGGATTACTCCGAGCGCCGCGTGCGCGCCGCCATCGCCCAGGCCCCCAAGGGCACCTTCTACGGCGAGGACGCGGTCGACGACGATGGGCTCACCGACGAGCCGCTGGTGGTGAAGGCCAAGGTCACCATCTCGGACGATTCGGTCGAGATCGATTTCGAGGGCACCTGCGCGCAGGTGAAGCGCAACCTCAACTGCCCCTATTCCAGCACCCTGTCGGCGGCACTCTCCTGCGTGAAGTCGGTGCTGACCAGTCCCGACATTCCCTACAACGAGGGTATGGCGCGACCGATCACCATCAAGGTGCCCTACGGCTCGCTGCTCAATCCGCGGCCGCCGGCACCGGTGCGGGCGCGCATGATCCCGGCCTATCGCGTCTTCAACGCGGTGATGAAGGCGATGGCCCAGGCGCTGCCCGACAAGGTGATCGCCACCGGCTTCGACTGCACGACCGCGTTCTGCCTCTCGCATCTCGGCGAGAAGGGCTACAGCGTCTATCTTGAGATCTTCGGCGGCGGCTACGGCGCCTCGCGCGACGCCGATGGCTGCGACGCCGTGGATTCTCCGCTCAGCAACTGCTCCAACGCACCGGTCGAATCGCTCGACATCGACTACGAATTCTTCCGCATCGTCGGCTACGAGCTGGCGCCCGATTCGTTCGGCCTGGGCGCCCGACGCGGCGGCGCAGGCTTCACGCGGCGCTGCGAGATCCTGCGCGACGACGTGCAGCTCGCCATCTACTCCGACCGCTTCCGCCTCGCGCCCGAAGGCCTTTTAGGCGGCGAGCCCGGCCAGCGCGGTTCCTGCCGCGTCTTCCGCGCCAACGGCACCGTCGAGGAGCTGAAGAGCAAGGCTGCGCTCGACCTCGGCAAGGGCGACATCGTCGAAATGTTCGTAGGCGGCGGCGCGGGCTTCGGCCGTGTCGTCGAGCGTCCCGACGCGATGATCGAGCGCGACCTGGCCGACGGCCTCCTCACGCGCGATCCGCGCAGCGCAAGGAAGCTGGCGGCGGAGTAAGGGTCCCTCGCTACGCTCGGGATGACAAACTTGTTGGGGCGCACGTCGTGCACCAAAGCAAAATTGTCATCCCGAGCGCAGCGAGGGACCTTTCCCTTACAGCGCCCCGACCGACTTCAGGTAGAGATCGCTCGCTTCCTTCGTGATCTTGCCGGCCTTGCCGTCGGCGATCGGGCGGCCGTCGACCTTCGTCACCGGCGTGACGCCGCCGAGCGTTCCCGTCACGAAGGCCTCGTCGGCGGAGTAGACTTGGGCGAGCGTGAAGTCGCATTCCTTGGCGACGTTGCCGGCCGCGCGCCAGGCGTCGATCACGTTCTGCTGGGTGATGCCCTTGAAGCTGTAGAGGCTGGTCGAGGTCCAGAGTTCGCGGCCGCGTACGATGAAGAAGTTGGTCGAGTTGCACGAGGCCACGAAGCCGCGCGGGTCGAGCATCAGCGCCTCGTCGGCGCCGGCCTTGATGGCCTGGATCAGCGCCTGGATGAGGTTGAGCCGCGAGTGCGAGTTGAGGCGCAGGTCGAACTGGTCGGGGTTGGTCGTACGGAAGGTCGAGGTGAAGAGCGCGTAGCCCTTTGCCTTGGCCTCGGGGATCGGCGTCTTGTATTCGGCGACGCAGACGATCGTGGCCTTGCCGATCACGAAGCGCGGATCCTGGTTGGGGGTCTTCTTGAGGCCGCGCGTGATCATCAGGCGAATGTGAGCGCCGTCGGTCATGCCGTTCTTCGCCAGCGTGTCGGTCACGACCCTGGTGACGCCGGCACGGTCGAGGCCGATGTCGAGATCGATCGAGCGCGCGCCCTCGAACAGGCGATCGAGATGGGCGTCGAGGCTGATCAGCCGGCCCTTCACGAGGCGCAAGCCCTCCCACACGCCGTCGCCCAGCACGAAGCCGGAATCGAACACCGAGACGCTGGCCTCGTTGCGGGGCATGAACGCGCCGTTCACGTAGACCAGCACCTGGTCGTTGCGCGCATCGGCCAGATAGGCCTGGGCGCTCGCCTGTTCCGTCGTCATGGCAGTTTCCCTAGAAGCTGAATTGCTTGTGGCTGGCGAGGAAGGCGCGCGTGCGCTCCTTCTTCGGGTTCTTGAGGACCTCGTCCGGCGTGCCCTGCTCGTGGATGGCGCCGTCGGCGAGGAAGATGATCCGCGTCGCGACGTGGTAGGCGAAGCCCAGCTCGTGCGTCACCAAGAGCATCGTCCGGCCCTCCTCGGCGAGCGCCAGGATCACGGCCAGCACCTCGCCGACCAGCTCGGGATCGAGCGCCGAGGTCGGCTCGTCGAACAGCAGCATCTCGGGGTCCATGGCGAGCGCCCGCGCGATGGCGACGCGCTGCTTCTGGCCGCCCGAGAGATGCGCCGGGTAGGTGTCCGCCTTCTCGGCGAGTCCGACGCGCGCCAATTCCTTCCGCGCCCGCGCCTCGGCCTCGGGCTTGGCCATGCCGCGCACGGTGCGCAGCCCTTCCATCACGTTGCCGATCGCCGTCATGTGCGGGAACAGATTGAACTGCTGGAACACCATGCCGACCCGCTGGCGCACCTGAATCAGCTCGCTTTCGCGATAGATCCGCTCAGCCGTCCGGCCCTCGCGGCCCAGCACCTCGCCGTCGAGCGCGATCGTGCCGCCGCCCGGACGTTCCATGAAGTTGAGGCAGCGCAGCAAGGTGCTCTTGCCCGAGCCCGAGGCGCCCAGGATGGCGATGCGCTCGCCGCGCGCCACCTCGAGATCGATGCCGCGCAGCACGTCGGTGGCGCCGAAGCGCTTGGTGAGGCCGGTGACTTTCAGGATCGTCATTCGTCCCGCCTCAGCCGTCGTTCGAGGAAGTAGCTGAACTGGACCAGCGGCCACAGGAAGACGAAGAAGATCACGGCCACCGCGGTATAGGCCTCGATCGGATTGTAGTTGAGCGAGGCGATCAGCTTGCCCTGCTGCAGCAGCTCGACATAGGCCACGGCCGAGGCGAGCGTCGACATCTTGAAGATCTCGATGGCGCGGTTGGTCAGCGCCGGCAGCATGCGCTTCAGCGCCTGCGGCAGGATGATGCGCCGCATCGCCTGGCCCCAGCGCATGCCGAGCGCCCGCGCGCCGTCCCACTGGCCGGTCTCGATCGACTGGATGCCGCCGCGATAGATCTCGGCCGAGAAGGCCGCGGAGTTGAGCGAGATGCCCAGCGAGGCGGCGACGAGCGGGCTGATCTGGAAGGGCAGCAGGATCGGCAGCGCGAAATAGAACCACAGGATCTGCACGAGCACCGGCGTGTTGCGGAAGAACTCGACGAAGACCGTGGCGGGGATGTGGAGCCAGCGGTTGCGCGAATAGCGTCCCAGCCCGACCAGCAACCCGAGACTCAGCCCCAGCACAAGGCAGATCGCGAAGATGCGCAGGGTGCCGGCGGCGCCGACCAGCAGCGCGTCGGTGTTGTCGAAGACGGAGGCGAAGTCCCAGCGCATCAGTGGACCGTCGACTCTCCGCTGCGCGCCAGCCGCAGCTCGACCAGGCGCGCAACCTGGCTCGCGAGGAAGATCACGACGAAGTAGATCAGCGCCACGACGGTGTAGGTCTCGAGTGGGCGGAAGGTCTTCTGCGAGACCTCGTTAGCCGCGAACAGCAGGTCGGCGTAGGAAATGGTGGCGATCAGCGTCGTCGTCTTCATGAGCTCGATGGCGCGCTCCATGAACGCCGGGATCATGCGCTTCACCGCCTGCGGCAGGATGATGCGGCGCATCGCCTGGTCATGGCGCATGCCGATCGCCCGCGCACCGTCCCACTGGCCGCGCTCGATCGACTGGATGCCGGCGCGGAACACCTCGGCGAAGAACGAAGCCGACTGGATCGAGAAGGTGACGGCGCCGGCCACGAACGGCGTCATCTCGATGCCGACCAGGATGGGCAGGGCGAAGAAGAACCAGAAGAGCTGGACCAGCGGCGGCGTCGTTCGGAACACCTCGATGACGAAGCCGGCGGGCCACGACAGGAAGCGCCGCGGCGACAGTCGCAGCAGCGCCAGCCCCAGTCCGAGCACGACGCCGAAGACCAGCGCCGTGCCCGTGATCTTGAGCGTGTTCAGCAGGCCCTCCGCCAACAACGGTGCGTTGGCGAGGACCGGCGAGAAGTCCCACTGATAGGCCAAGTGGCCAGGCCGCCTACTTGATCATCTCTTTCATGACCGGCGGCGCCATCTTGGGGTCGAGGCCGAAGTCGGCGAGCGCCTGCTCGTACCACTTCTGCGTCTGGCCGCTCTTGTAATAGGCGGCGAACTGCTTATCGACCCACTCTGTGAAGGCGGCATCGCCCTTGCGCAGCGCCGCGCTCGAGGGCTGCGACTCGGCGGGCAGCGGCACCACGATCTTGCCCTTGCCGAGCCGCTGGCGGGCGGCGAGCAGCGGCGGATGGAAGAGCAGTACGGCGTCGACACGGCCCGACTGGAAGGCGGCGATCGCCTCGGCATTGCCGGGGAAGCGCTGGATGTCGGCCTTGGGCGTATGCTGCGTCGCCCAGCGGTCCATGGTCGAGGCCTGCGGCACGGCGATTCGCATGCCCTGCTTGTTGAGGTCTTCCCAGGTCTTCGCATTCAGGTCGTCACGCGCCAGAACGGCGAGCGAGTACCAGAGAAGCGGCGTCTCCGGGAAATTGGCGGCCTGCTTCCGCTCCGCCGTGGCATCGAGCATGAACATGATGTCGATCTTGTCGCCCTGGAGCGCGGCGATCGCATTGCCCCAGGTCACCTCGACCGGCTCGAACTTCACGCCCAGCGTCTGCGCCATCGCCTTGCCCATCTCGACGCCGAGACCCGACGCCCATTGCCCGGTCTTGGGATCCTTCGAGTACCAGGGCGGCGCCTGGGTGACGCCGACGCGCAGCACACCGCGCTTCTTCACCTCGTCGAGCGTGCCCTCGGCGCGCGCGGCGAAGGGTATGGCCAGCGCGGCGGCACTCGCGGCCGCGACGGCGAACAACGAACGTCGATTGATGGTCATGAATTGGCTCTCCTTTTTGGCTTCCCAGACAAATCCGGCCTCGTGCGCAGAAACTTCTCGGTGGTTTCCATGCCGCGACGCATGTGATCGGCGATCTCGGCCTTCATCGCCTCGAAGTCCGTGCCGAAGGCCGCCTTGATGTAGCTGTCATGGCTGTCGCGCTTCGGACCACGGCGACCATGTGCGCGATGATGCGCCGCCCAGTAGAGTTGCAGCCGGCCGCGCAGGCCGTGCCAAGCGCGCTGCAGCAGTCGGTGGCCGCTCGCCTCGTAGACGAGGCCGTGAAATTCGAGTTCGGTCAGGATGCTGGCGCGATCGTCGCCGGCATCGATGGTGGCGATCAGCGCCTCGTTGCGGCGCCTGAGCTCGGCACGGAATCGATCGTCGCGGCGCGGCCAGACCTGCTCGAAAGCGAAGGTCTCCAGCACGGTGCGCAGCGAATAGATCTCCTGGACGTCCTCGACCGAGAGCTCAGCGACCCGCGTGCCGGTATAGGGCACGGTCACGACCAGCCCTTCCTCGATCAGCTGACGCAGCGCCTCGCGCAGCGGTCCGCGGCTGACGTCGAAGCGCTCCGACAGCGCTGTCTCGACCAGCGGCGCGCCGGGCGGAATGTCGCCCGCCAGGATCGCGAGCCGCAGCCGCTCGACGATATGCGCGCGCAAGGTCGCCTTCGGCACGCGCTCCAGATGCGCGCCCACGTTCCGTCGCGTCGAGACTTCGGAAAAAGGCAACTCCATACCTCTTCAATCTGATCGTCGATTGTCGACAATGTCAGGTGGAAAACCGCCGCACAAGCAGTGCGGCGGCATTTCGATCAGTACGTCTTGTACCCCAGGAACTTGCCCGACATGGCGATCTTCACCCGGTCGCCCTTCTGGTCCGGCTGGCGCTCCATGGTCATGTCGAAGTCGATGGCGCTCATGATGCCGTCGCCGAACTCCTCCTCGATCAGCTCCTTCCAGGTCGTGCCGTAGACCTGGACCAGCTCGTAGAAGCGGTAGATCAGCGGATCGGTCGGCGGGACTTCAGCCCGCTTCATTGCCGTCTCCCGCTGCCGCTCGAGGCCTCCTCACGTCTTGGCGCCGGCGCGCCTGGAGGGCCGAAAGGCAAGCGGTGCGCCAGTCTCTCACGACGTGCAAAAATCGCGGACAATTCGGTGCTGGGCGCCATGTCTGCTCAACTTTTCAGCAGATTCTCCCGACTCGTTCTGCGGAATCGCCGGATTCGAATCTTAACGTTGGGGATTAAATTCATGGAATCCCTGACTCTTTCCCCGTTTTACACGGGCATTTCTTATTGCGCCGTTAGCCATCCTTTGGCAGGCTACAGCTAGTGGGTTGTTGGGTACCCACCACGATATGTCGACCAGCCGCCTCAAGAATGGCTCCTGATGGGCCGCACGGCGGAAATGGTTGGGGAGCGGGTCGATGGCGTTATCGCGACATGAGCGAACCAGACGGAAAGCCGACCTCAACCCGCTCGAGATGATCGAGAGGGTTGTTGCCGCCAACGATTGGCCGTTCGACCGGACCTCGGACCGGGAGATCGCCGTCGAAGTCGCCGGCCGCTGGTGCGACTACCGCATGTTCTTCAGCTGGCGCGACGATGTCGAGGCGCTGCATTTCACCTGCGCCTACGACGTCCGCATCCCGGTCGAGCGGCACAGCGACATCCACTGCCTGCTCGGCCTGATCAACGAGAAGATGTGGCTGGGTCACTTCGATCTGTGGAGCGAAGAAGGCCTGCCGATGTTCCGCCATGCCATCCCGCTGCGCGGGACCAACGGCCTGATGGCGGAGCAGCTGAACGACCTCGTCGAGGTGGCGATCACCGAGAGCGAGCGCTTCTATCCCGCCTTTCAGTACGTCGTCTGGGCCGGCAAGAGCCCCGCCGACGCGTTGACCGCCTCGATCCTGGAGACGGTCGGCGAAGCCTGAGCCGACAAGGACCTTCCGACGCCCCCTCTCGCTAAAAAACCAATAAACCTGTTCGGAATGTCCCCAGCGGCGCCG
>NZ_JAUSBN010000082.1 GCF_030651995.1 Reyranella sp. | reverse complement strand
ACGTCCGCCGACATCCGGAAGTCGATGCCGCCACCGCCGGCACCGCCAAAGCCGATCCAGCTCGCCGCAACCGCGCCACCGCCGCCGCCGCCCACATCGGCCGACATCAGAAAGGCGATGCCGCCGCCGCCGGCGCCGCCGAAGCCGATCCAGCTCGCCGCAACCGCGCCACCGCCGCCGCCGCCCACGTCCGCCGACATCCGGAAGGCGATGCCGCCACCGCCGGCACCGCCGAAGCCGATCCAGCTCGCCGCAACCGCGCCACCGCCGCCGCCGCCCACGTCCGCCGACATCAGGAAGGCGATGCCGCCACCGCCGGCACCGCCAAAGCCGATCCAGCTCGCCGCAACCGCGCCACCACCGCCGCCGCCCACGTCCGCCGACATCCGCAAGGCAGCGCCTGTCGATCCCGATGCGTGGCCTGCAACCTCAGCCGGTCAGGTCAGGGCCGTCCAGGCGCTGCTGCGCGAGATGCGGTTCTACGAGCGCGCACCCGATGGCCGCATGGGCCCGGCGACGCGCGCGGCAATCCGCGAATACGAGGGGCTGGCCGGGCTCAAGGTCACGGGCCAGGCGAACCGGGAGTTGTTCAACTCGCTGAAGGAGATGCAGCTCCTGATGAAGCCCAAGCCGAAGGACAGCTCAAACTAGGCGGCCGGCGTGCCGCCACCACGACACAGGAAGCAGCGACGCGGCGCGCTGCGCTTCCTCGATGGTTGCATAGAGGCCAAAGCAGGTCGCACCGCTGCCGCTCATCGCGGCATGGGCGACGCCGTCGCTCCGCCTGAGCCGGTCGAGGACACCGGCGATTTCCGGCTGCAGCGAGATCGCGGCCTCGGTCAGGTCGTTGCCGCGTCGCCCGAGGTCCTCGGCCAAAGAACCAAGGTCCGGCCAGCCCTCGCCGATCGGTCGGGCCGCCGAGAAGCTGCCCTGCCGCGCGCCGAAGACGGCGGGCGTCGGCAGCGCGACGCCGGGATTGACCAGCAGGATGGCGCAGGCCGGCAGGGCCGGCGCCGGCGCAAGACGCTCGCCGATGCCTGAAGCCAGGGCAGGCCGGCCGGCGAGGCACATCGGCACGTCGGCACCCAGAGTCTCGGCGAGATCGAACAATTCCTCCTGTGGCATCGCGACACGCCACAGCTCGACCAGTGCGAGCAGGGTTGCTGCAGCATCGGCCGATCCACCGCCGAGCCCGGCCGCCACGGGGATGCGCTTGGTGAGACGAATGGCAGCGCGCGGCGCCACGCCGGCGCGGCCAGCAAGCAGGCGCGCGGCCTTCAGCACCAGGTTGTCGGGATCGCCTTCGAGGGAAGCCGCGACAGGTCCGACGATCTCGAGGGTCAGGTCGGAGGCAGGTGCGACCTCGATCTCGTCGGCAAGATCGGTGAAGGCGACCAGCGAATCGAGCAGGTGGAAGCCGTCGGCGCGACGTCCGACGACTTGCAGCCAGAGATTGACCTTGGCGCGCGCGCGCGGCACGGCCCCTGCCCTTCGATCAGCCGCCCTGCTTGGAGTCGGCAGCCTTCTCGTAGACGGTCGGCTTGTCGTTCGACGGGTTCAGCCCGTTGGCGATCTTGTCCTGGATGACCGGCACGCGATCCTTTTCGGGCTTCTGGTTCAGCGCGCGCTCCCACTGGAAGCGTGCCTCGCGACGGCGGCCGACATGCCAGTAGGCATCGCCGAGGTGATCGGTGATCGTCGCGTCGTCGCCCTTCTGCTCGGTCGCGCGCTCGAGCCACTCCACCGCCTTCTCGTACTGGCCGAGCCGGTAATAGGCCCAGCCGACGCTGTCGGTGATGGAACCGTCGTCCGGCCGCAGCTCGGTCGCGCGCTCCAGCATCTTCATGCCTTCCTGCAGGTGCAGGCCCTGGTCGATCCAGCTGTAGCCGAGATAGTTCAGCACGTAGGGCTGCTCCGGCGAGAGCTCGAGCGCCTTCTTCATGTCGGCCTCGGCCTTCGGCCAGTTCTTGGTGCGCTCGAGCACGATCCCGCGGCCGAAATAGACCTGCCAGTGGCGCTCGTCGGGCGTGCCCAGCCGGGAGATCGCCGTGTCGTAGGCGGCGACCGCCTCGGCAAAGCGGTCCTTGCTTCGCAACAGGTCGGCCAGGGTCAGCGCCGCGTCGATGCGATCGGGCTTCTCGGCCACCAGCGTCCTGAGGCGGGCGACGGCCTGGTCGAACTTGTCTTCCTGGGCGTCGAGCGCCGCCGTTCGCAGCCTCGCCTGCCAGTAGAGCGGCGAGTTCGGGCCGATCTTGCCCAGCGCGGCAACCGCCTTTGGGATCTGGTTGAACTGCTCGTACAGGCCCGCGATCATCAGCCAGGCGAAATCCTGGTCCGGCTTCAGCGCGGTGGCGAGCTGGTAGAAGATCAGCGCAAGATCGGTGCGCTGGTTGCGCGGATCGGAGGCGAGGATGCCGCCGATGTCGAACAGGATTTCGGCGATGCCCGAGGCCGGCGTCGGCGGCTTGGGCATGGGCGCATTGGGACCCATCAGCCCGTCCATGACGACGGAGTCGCTGTAGCGCGTGCCGTAGTTCTTCAGGATCTCCCGCGCTTCGGCGTCCTTGCCGAGACGCCGCAGCCCTTCGGCGACCGAGATCGTGGTGCGCAGCCCGTTGCGGTCGATCGACATGGCGCGCCGGTACTTCGCCTCTGCGGCAGCCTTGTCCCCCGCCATCTCGTCGATCTGACCCTCGACGACCAGTGACGGCGCCTCGGATCGCTCGCCGGCCGGGGGCTTCAAACGCACGAGCAGAGCCCGCGCGGCCGCGTAGTCCTTTTCGCCGGCCTTCAGCCACGCCATCACGTATTCGCGCAGCGCGCCCAGCTGATTCTCGGCGCCGATCTTGCTGAGCTGCTGTTCGGCGGCCTTGTATTCACCCTTCTTGATGGCCTGGATCGCCATCACGAGATTGGCGAAGCCGTCGCCCGGCCGTGTCGCCAGCACCGCCGGTGCCAGCTCGGCCGCCGAATCGATACGGCCGGCATACATGCGAAGGCGAAAGACGGCATAGATCAGCTCGGGGTCGAGCGGCGTCAGCGCCAGAGCCTGATCCATCTGGTCGGCCGCGGCGTCGTAATCGTGATCCTGTTCGCCGACCCGGGCGGCGAGGTAACGGCCCTGCAGCGAGATCGGCGCCAGCCGCTGGCCGGGCTGGACTGCCGGCGACCGCGTCGCCGGTGGCTTTGCGCCGCCCTGGGGCGCCGGGCCCTGCTGGGCCTGGCCGGAGACGGGAACAGCGAGCAGCAGCGCGGCGGAAAGCAGCGCGAAGGAGGTACGGTTCATGCAGCTCACATGTTGGGGTAATTGGGACCGCCACCGCCTTCGGGGACGCTCCAATCGATGTTCTGTGCGGGATCCTTGATGTCGCACGTCTTGCAGTGCACGCAGTTCTGCGCGTTGATCTGGAAGCGCGGCTGCCCATTGTCGGCCGTCACGACTTCGTAGACGCCGGCCGGGCAGTAGCGCTGCGCGGGCTCGGCATAGAGCGGCAGGTTGACGGCGATCGGGATCGACGGATCGCGCAGCTTCAGGTGAACCGGCTGGTCCTCCTCGTGGTTGGTGTTCGACAGGAACACCGAGGAGAGCTTGTCGAAGGAGATCACCCCGTCGGGCTTGGGATACTGGATCGGCTGGAACTCGCTGGCCGGCCGCAGCGTCTCATGGTCGGCCTTGTGATGGTGCAGGGTCCACGGCACGCGCAGCCCGAGATCGTGCAGCCACATGTCCATGCCGCCGTACAGCGTGCCGAGCGTGGTGCCCCACTTCAGCGCCGGCTTCACGTTGCGCACCTTGTCGAGGTCCTTCCAGACCCACGACGCCTTCAGCTTTACCGGATAGGCGATCAACTCGTCGCCGCCGGTCTTGCCGCCGGCAAGTGCCTCGAACGCCGCCTCGGCGGCCAACATGCCGCTCTTCACCGCGTTGTGGCTGCCCTTGATGCGCGGCACGTTGACGAAGCCCGCCGAGCAGCCGATCAGCGCGCCGCCGGGGAAGGTGAGCTTGGGCACCGACTGGATGCCGCCCTCGTTGATGGCGCGCGAGCCATAGACCAGGCGCTTGCCGCCCTTGAGATACTTGGCGACGTCCGGATGCGTCTTGAAGCGCTGGAATTCGTCGAACGGCGAGAGGTACGGGTTCTCGTAGCTGAGATGCACCACGAGGCCGATGGCGACGAGGTTGTCGCCGAAATGGTACATGAACGAACCGCCCGAGCTGCCGGTCTCCGACAGCGGCCAGCCCTGCGAGTGGACCACCAGGCCCTTGCGGAAGTTGGCCGGCTCGACCTGCCACAGTTCCTTGATGCCGATGCCGAACTTCTGCGGATCGACGCCGTCGCGCAGGTCGAACTTCGCCATGAGCTGCTTGGCCAGCGAGCCGCGCACGCCCTCGCCGATCAAGGTGTACTTGGCGTGCAGTTCCATGCCGGGCGTGTAGCTGTCCTTGTGGGTGCCGTCCTTGGCCACTCCCATGTCGCCGGTCGCGACGCCCTTCACCGAGCCGTCCTCGTTGTAGAGCACCTCGGCCGCGGCAAAGCCTGGATAGATCTCGACGCCCAGCGCCTCGGCCTGCTGGCCGAGCCAGCGGCAGACCTCGCCGAGGCTCACGATGTAGTTGCCGTGGTTGTTCATCAGCCGCGGCAGCAGGAAGTTGGGGAACCGGTAGGAACCGCTCTTCGTCAGGAACAGGAACTGGTCGTCGGTGACCTGGGTCTCGAGCGGCGCGCCCTTTTCCTTCCAGTCCGGGATGAGCTCGTTGAGGCCGATCGGGTCGACGACGGCGCCGGACAGGATGTGCGCGCCCAGTTCCGAACCCTTCTCGATCAGGCAGACGGAGACTTCGTGGTTGCGCTCCGCGGCGAGCTGCTTCAGGCGAATCGCTGCCGACAGTCCGGCCGGACCACCACCCACGATCACCACGTCGTATTCCATCGCCTCGCGCGTCATGCCCATCTCGCTCTGCAATTCCATTTTCCCGATGGACGCACGCCTGTCGGACGGCAATCCTTTGATTTAGATAGCGTGTCGGGGGCAGGATCGCTACCCGCTGAAAAGGGGAATTCCCGTGCCAGAGTTGATCGATATCGAGAGCCAGACCTTCTCTGCACGCGATTTCAGGCTGGAAAGTGGCAAGACGCTACCCATCCTCGAACTTGCCTACGAAACCTACGGCACCCTGTCGCCAGCCAAGGACAACGCCATCCTCGTCGTGCACGGCTACACCTCGTCCCATCACGCTGCAGGCAGGAATGCCGCCGGCAAGCAGGGCCGCGGCGTCGCCGAGGGGTCGGCCGGCTGGTTCGACGGGCTGATCGGGCCGGGCAAGGCCATCGACACCGACCGGCATTTCGTCGTGTCGGTGAACGCGCTGGGCTCCGCGCACGGCAGTTCCGGCCCCAATTCGATCGATCCCGGCACCGGCAAGCCCTACGGGCCGACCTTTCCCGAGGTCACCCTGCGCGACATGGTGGCCAGCCAGAAGCTGCTGGTCGATTCGCTCGGCCTGAAGAGCCTGGTGGCCGTGGTCGGTCCGTCGATGGGCGGCTTCCAGTCGTTCCAGTGGGCCGCCTCCTACCCCGGCTTCATGAAGGGCATCGCCGCCTCCGTCACCGCGCCGCGCGCGCCCGGCCGCCTCGGCGGCCTCGAGGCGCTGCAGAAGCGACTCGCCAGCGATCCGAACTGGAACGGCGGCTGGTACTACGAGAACGGCGGCATTGCCGGCACCCTGGAGCAGATCCGCTACGAGACGCTGCTGAACTACGGCCAGGGCGAAGCCGAGGCCAAGGTCGCCGCCAAGAGCTGGGCGCAGATCTACGACGGCCATTCGCTGGTCACCCTGCGGCGCGCGATCGACGGGTTCGACATCACCCGGCAGTACGACCAGCTGAAGAAGACCAAGGTCCTCTACGTCATCTCAAAGACCGACAGACTGTTCGACCTCACCGACTGCGCCGCCCACGCGCTCGACATGCGCAAGGCCGGCGTCGACCTCACCTATGTCGAGATGCCGTCGGACAAGGGCCACATGGCGAGCCATGCCGACGCCGCGATGTGGGCGCCGATCCTGGGTGCCTTCCTCAAGAGCCTGGCATGATCGAGGCGGCGTTCGCTCCGCAGGACGCCGCCGCGCTGCTGCGCTGGTACGTCGATCACGGGATCGACGAGACGATCGGCGAGGAGGCGATCGACCGCGTCGCGCTGCCGCCGCCGACGGCGGTTGCCGCCGCTCCAGCTGCCTCCGCGGGACCCGCCGCGTCGACACCTGCGGCGCCGACGCCGATCCGTGCGCCGACCGCACCGGCGGTCGCGCGCGCGCCCGTGCCGCTGGAATCACCGCAGCTCGCCGAAGACGCGCGCGAGGTCTCGCGCCGGGCGACCAGCATCGCCGAACTCGAAGAAGCCGTGCGCGCTTTCGAAGGCTGCGCGCTGAAGCGCACGGCCAAGAACACGGTGTTCGCCGATGGCGTCGCCGGCGCGCCGGTGATGATCGTCGGTGAAGCGCCGGGCGCGGACGAGGATCGGCTCGGCAAGCCGTTCGTCGGCGTGAGCGGCCAGCTCATGGACCGCATGTTTGCCGCCATCGGCATGAGCCGCGAGCGCGACCTCTACATCACCAACATTCTGTTCTGGCGGCCGCCGGGCAACCGCACGCCGACTTTGTCCGAGCAGGCGATCTGCCTTGCCTTCACCCGCCGCCACATCGAACTCGCCCGCCCGAAGATCGTGGTGCTGGCCGGCGGCACCGCGGTGAAGGCCGTGCTGAACACGACCGAGGGCATCACCCGCCTGCGCGGCAAATGGACGACGCTCACGCTCGACGACGGCAGCGAAGTCCCGGCCCTGCCGACCTTCCATCCCGCCTACCTGCTGCGCACGCCGGCCAGCAAACGCCAGAGCTGGGCCGACCTCCTGTCGCTCGACAAGCGGCTAAAGGAGCTGGGCGTTCGCTGAAGCCCGTCATCTCGGCCGAAGCCGAGCCCATCGAGCACCTCGGGATAAGCAAGTCGCTCTATCACGCTGTTTTAACTGGGTTTTTGGAGAAGGCTGGCGAGCCACGCCGATCCATCGACGGTCACCACGACACAAATTCCAGGAGGGCACCACCTCCGCTTCATTTGTTTCGTTTATTTCGTTAGTTTCGTTTATTTGCGGGGACGATGAGGTGAATGGGTCAGGTTGAAATGGAAAGTCTCTAAAATCTACAGTCCTCGGCTAGGGTTCCTCATCAAAGAGCGCTCAGAGCTTCTTCCTCAAGAAAAACTTCTTATGGCCCGGCGGGTAGTCGTCGAGGGTGGCGAAGACCTCGTAGCCGCGCTTCTCGTAGAACGGGCGGGCCTGCCAGGTGTGGGTGTCGAGATGGGCGGAGTGACAGCCGCGCGTGCGGGCATAGTCCTCGGCGGCGTCCATCAGACGCGTGGCGTGGCCCTGGCCGCGCAGCGCCTCGTCGACCCACAGGGTCGACACGAACAGCCAGTCCGACCATAGGTAGCCGAGCAGGCCGCCCAGGGTTTCGTCCTTCTCGCCTTTCAGGAAAATCTTGCAGGGATAGTAGTCGGACCTGCCGGTGCGGCTCGAATTGAACATCGACAGACGTTCGCCCACATAGCCCGCAGCGCGCGCATTGTCGGGATCGAAGACGAGCTCGACCTTTTCCATCAGCGCCCAGCCACCTCAGCGCATCACGGCACGCTGGCGGACCAGCGCCAGCACGCTGCGGCCGATCGGCATGTCGACGCCGACCCATTCCGACATCTCAACGACGGCGCCCAGAAGCGCCTCGATCTCGAGCGGCCGGCCGCGTTCGAGGTCCTGCAGCATCGATGTCTTGTGGGCACCCACTTCGGCACCGCCGGCGATGCGCTTGTCGACGTTGATGGCGAACTTCACGCCGAGCTTCTCGGCGACGGCCTGCCCCTCGACCATGAGAGCGCGGCAGACGGCATGCGTTCCTGGATCGCGGATCACCTTGTCGAGGGTCGCGCCGGTCAGCGCACTGATCGGGTTGAAAGCCATGTTGCCCCAGAGCTTGACCCACAGCTCGTCGCGGATGCGCGGGCGCACCGGCGCCTTGAGGCCGGCCTTGATCAGCAGTTCCGACAGCTTCGCCGCGCGCTCGCTGCGGCTGCCGTCCGGCTCTCCCAGCGTGAAGCGGTCGCCGTAGGTGTGGTGGATCACGCCCGGCTCGACCACGTCGGCCGCCGGATAGACGATGCTGCCCAGCACCTGCGAGGGCGGCAGCGCGGCCGTTAGCTCACCGCCGGGATCGACCGATTCGATGCGCTTGCCTTCGAACGCGCCGCCGAGCTTGTAGGTGTACCACCAGGGCACGCCGTTGATCGCCGCGACGATGGTGGTGTGCGGCCCGATCAGCGGCTTCAGCTGCTCCATGGCCGGCAGCAGCGAATGCGCCTTCAGGGTCAGGACGAGGTAGTCCTGCGGGCCGATCTCCTTCGGATCGGAGGCGACGCGCGGTTCCGTCACCGTCTCCTTGCCGTCGCTCAGCAGCACGAGCCCCCTGGTGCGCAGCGCCTCGCCATGGGGGCCGCGCGCGACCACGGTGACAGGCGTGCCGGCCATCTCGAGCTTGGCCGCCATCAGGCCGCCGATCGCACCGGCGCCGAAAACGCAGATCGAGGTCACGTCATCGTCCTCAGGCTTTTGCCTCGGCGAGGCCGAGCTTGGCGGCAAGGCCGATGCGCTGCAGCTTGCCGGTGGCGCCCTTGGGGATCTCGCTCACGAACACGACCTTGCGCGGCACCTTGAAGTCGGCTGCGTGCTTGGCCACGAAGTCGCGCAGCTCGCGCTCCGTCGCCTCCTGGCCTGCCCGCAGCACGACGACCGCGCCGACATCCTCGCCCAGCATGTGATGGGGGATCGCGAAGGTCACGCACTGCTCGACCGCCGGATGATCCATCAGGATCGTGTCGACCTCGATCGGGCTGATCTTCTCGCCGCCGCGGTTGATGATCTCCTTCAGGCGGCCGGTCAGGAACAGGTAGCCATCCTCGTCGAAGCGGCCCTGGTCGCCGGTGCGGAACCAGCCCTCGGCGAAGGCCTTCAGGTTGGCATCGGGATTGTTGTCGTACCCCGCCGTCACGTTCGGTCCCTGGATCACGACCTCGCCGATCGTGCCCTGGGGCAGGAAGTGGCCGGCCTCGTCCATGATGGCGATCTTGGGCCCCGCCGGCAGGCCGACGGCGCCGGGCTTGCGCTTGCCCGGGGGCAACGCGTTCGACGCCATCTGGTGGCTGGCCTCGGTCATGCCATAGGCCTCGATCACCGGGCAGTCGAAGGCGGCTTCGAGTTCCAGCATGACCTGCGGCGGCAGCGAGGCCGACGAGGAGCGGATGAAGCGCAGCCTGGCGGCCTTCGCCGCATCGGCGTGGCTGCGCAGCCGCGTCAGGATCGCCTGGTGCATGGTCGGCACGGCCGTGTACCAGGTGGGCTTCACCTCCTCGAGCTGGGCGAAGAAGCGCAGCGCGTTGAAGCCCGGCGTGCACGACACCGCGGCGCCGGCCCCCAGCGACGAGAGCGTCGCGGCGATCAGCCCGTGGATGTGGAACAGCGGCATGATATTCATGCAGCGGTCGCCCGGCGTCAGCGCCAGCGACTCCGCGATGTGGCGCGCCGAGGCCGCGAGGTTCGCCGTCGACAGCGGCACGATCTTCGGCCGTGCCGTCGTGCCCGACGTGTGGAGCACCAGGGCGATCTCGCCGTCGACCGACGTACCGGGGCTCGCGGCCTTGGCCGGCTTCAGCGCCGACACGTCGAGCGTGAAGCTGCCGGCCGGGCCGTCGGCGGTCGGGATCAGCTCGATGATCGGCACGCCGACCTTCTCGGCCATGCCGCGTACGGGGCTGTCCATGCCCTGCTGCACGATCACCGCCTTGGGCTTCAGGTCGTCGAGGTAGAACTCGAACTCGTCGGCACGATAGGCGGGATTGAGCGGCGCTGAGCTGGTACCGGAGGCGACGGCGATGAACGAGGACGCCATCTCCGGCCCGTTCGGTGCGACCATGGCGACGCGGTCGCCGCGGCCGATGCCGACGGCGTTCAGTGCCGCCAGCGTATCGTCCGTCAGCTTCTTCAGGCCGCCATAGGTGAGCCACGGCCGGCCCGGTGCGCCGATCGCCGGCGCATCGGGCTTGCCCGCGGAGGTGACGTCGTAAACGGTCTTGATCATCGTCTGTCCTCAGAGTCTCACTCGAAACGAATGCAGCCAAAAACAACAGGCTATGAACAGCCCCCGATAGCCTCACCCTGAGGAGCATCGCGCAGCGGTGCTCCTCAGGATGAGGTAAGTGCTTGATCAGCCCTCTCAGACCGCCGCTTTCTCGTCGGCAATGATGCGATCGTAGGCCGGCAGGGTCAGGAACTCGTAGAACTGCGGCTGCTCGACGAGGTCGATCATCAGCTGGGCCGCATCCTCGTAGCGGCCCTTGGCATAGGCCTCCTCGCCGATCTGCGCCTTCACCTTGTCGTTCTCCTCGCGCACGATCTGGCGCACGAGTTCCTTGGTGATGGCGCGCCCGTCGTCGAGCTTCTGGTTGTGGCGTACCCACTGCCAGACCTGCGCGCGGCTGATCTCGGCGGTGGCGGCGTCTTCCATCAGGTTGAACAGCGGCACGCAGCCGATGCCGCGCAGCCAAGCCTCGACATAGCCGATGCCCACGGCCACGTTCTGGCGCAGGCCCGCCTCGGTCTTCGGCCCGGTGGGGATCTGGATCAGGTCGGCCGCGGTGACGTGCACGTCCTGGCGCTTGCGCGCGATCTGGTTGGCTTCCTTCATGACCGCATCGAACTCGGCCTTGGCGATCGGCACCAGGCCGGGATGGGCGACCCAGGTGCCGTCATGGCCGTCACCGGCCTCGCGCTTCTTGTCGGCGTGGACGCGGCCCATCGCCTCCTCGTTGGCCTTCGGATCGTTCTTGATCGGAATCTGCGCCGCCATGCCGCCCATCGCATGCACTTCGCGGCGATGGCAGGTCTTGATCACGAGCTGGCTGTAGGAGCGCAGGAAGTGCGAGGTCATGCCGACCGTGCCGCGATCGGGCAGCACCGCCCACTCCTGCTCGCGGAACTTCTTGATGAAGGAGAAGATGTAATCCCAGCGGCCGCAGTTGAGGCCGGCGGAATGGTCCTTCAGCTCCCACAGGATCTCGTCCATCTCGAAGGTGGCGACGATCGTCTCGATCAGCACAGTGGCCTTGATCGACTTCTGCGGCACGCCGAGTGCGTCCTGTGCTGCGACAAACACGTCGTTCCACAGCCGCGCCTCGAGATGGCTCTCGAGCTTCGGCAGGTAGAAATACGGCCCGGTGCCGCGCGACAGCGCTTCCTTGGCGTTGTGGAAGAAGTACAGGCCGAAATCGAACAGCGAGCCCGACATCGGCTTGCCGTCCACGGTCATGTGCTTCTCCAGCAGATGCCAGCCGCGGGGGCGCACGAACAGAGTCGCGATCGTGTCGTTCAGCTTGTAGGCCTTGCCGCTGACCGGATCGACATAGTCGATCTGGCGGCGCACCGCGTCGGCCAGATTGTACTGGCCCTCGATCATGTTGGCCCAGGTCGGGGTCGAGGCGTCTTCGAAGTCGGCCATGAAGACGTTGGCGCCGCAGTTCAGCGCGTTGATGATCATCTTGCGGTCGACCGGCCCGGTGATCTCGACCCGGCGGTCGAGGATGTCCTTGGGCAGCGGCGCGACCGTCCAGTCGCTCTCCCGGATCTTGGCTGTCTCGGGCAGGAAGTCCGGCTTCTCGCCGGCGTCGAGGCGCTTCTGACGCTCGACGCGCAGGGCCAGGAGTTCCTCGCGGCGGGCGTTGAACTTGCGCTGCAGGTCGGCGACGAAGGCGACTGCCTCTTTCGTGAGCACCTTTTCGAAACCGGGCTTGAGGGCGCCGTCGATCGTCACACCTGCAGGAAGGTCCAAAGCCGCCATCGTCGTTCCCCTCGAAATTCTTTCGGTTTCAGTCGAAAGGGCGATTTACCGCCTTGAGGCGGTACCCGGCAAGGCGCTACGAGGGTTCATGGACGCCGCTTTCGTCGTAGACTGGCTGAATCTGCTGCTGCGCTGGGCTCACATGATCGTGGGCATCGCCTGGATCGGCGCCTCTTTCTATTTCATCTGGCTGGACAACCACCTGCACAAGCCGCTCGACCCGGCCGACGAGGCCAGGGGAATCGGCGGCGAGGTCTGGGCAGTCCATGGCGGCGGCTTCTACACGGCCAAGAAGTTCAAGGTCGCGCCGGAGCGGCTGCCGCCCGAACTGCACTGGTTCAAGTGGGAAGCCTATACGACCCTCGTCACCGGCTTCTTCCTGCTCTGCCTCGTCTATTACTACGGCGCCGAGGTCGCGCTGATCGACCCGGCGGTAATGCCGCTGACGCAGGCGCAGGCGATCGCCATCGGGCTCGGGTTCCTCGTGCTGGGATGGCTGGTCTACGACTTTCTCTGCCGCTCGACCCTGGGCCAGGACGACGTCGTGCTGGGCGGCCTCATCTTCCTCTACTGCGTCGCCGCCGCCTGGGCGCTCTGCCACATCTTCTCCGGCCGCGGCGCCTACATCCATTTCGGCGCGATGCTCGGCACCATCATGGTGCTGAACGTCTACTTCGTGATCATCCCGGGCCAGCGCGAGCTGGTGAAGGCCAAGGAGGAGGGCCGCATCCCCGACCCGATCCACGGGCTGCGTGGCCGCCAGCGCTCGGTCCACAACACCTATTTCACACTGCCGGTGCTGTTCACGATGATCAGCAACCATTATGCCGGCCTCTACGGCCACGAGTGGAACTGGGTGCTGCTGCTGACGATCTCGATCGCCGGCGCCCTGATCCGCGTCTGGTTCGTCCAGCGCCACAAGGGCAACGCCAACCCGCTGGTCCTTGCGGCGGGCTTCGTCTTCATCGCCTTCACGGCCCTGCTCGCCCTCCCGAGGCCGAGCGCCGACGGCGGCGGACCGGTGGCCTTCGCCGAGGTCCAGCCCATCATCCAGGCGCGCTGCACGTCCTGCCATGCCGCAAAGCCCACCCAGGAAGGCTTCCTGGCGCCGCCCAAGGGACTCCTGCTCGAGACTCCCGCACAAATTCACGCCATGGCCGCGGCCATCAACCAGCAGGCCGCCGCCTCGCGCGTCATGCCACCCGGCAACATGACGAACATCACCGATGCCGAGCGCCGCATGATTGCGCGCTGGTTCAAAGGCGGCGCACAATAGGCTCATGAACGTCCGCTCCCGCGGCTTGTCGTGGCGCCGTCTGCTGACGGCGGCGCTGGCGGCGGTCGCGATCTTCCTCTTCTGGACCCAGACCTCCGAACGCGGACAACGCGAAGTCGCGCGCGGTGCCACGATTTCCGCCGAGGCACGCGAGGCGGGCCAGGGCTGGGGCGCGAGCGTGGGCTTCGCCGACCAGCGGCGCCTCGACGATCATTACCAGAAGCATGGCAGCGAATTCGGGCGCATCACGAAGCAGGACTATCTCCGCCAGGCGCAGTTGCTGCGCGATGCGAAGGTCGGCGGACCTGTCCTCGAGACAGTGCGGCGGGATGGCGTCGTCACCCGTTTCGACCGTGACACTGGCGCCTTCATCGCGTTCAATTCCAACGGCATCATACGCACCTTCTTCAAACCCAACGACGGCGAGCGTTATTACCGTCGGCAATCCCAACGGGGGAACGATTGAAGCCGCCACCGCCACCCGGCCCGCCCGACGTCGCGGAACTGCAGGAGCTGATCGACCAGTGGGCTGCCTTTGCCAGAGATCTGGAACGGCAGGTCTACACGTTCGACCTCGACAACTGGCTGAACGATGTCGACGTGCGCGAGCTGATCCTCGAGGCGCTGCCGATGTTCGGCCGCGACGAGATGGGCGACCACGCGCTGAAGCTCGACGAGGCGGACCGGGCCTTCATGGCCGCGACGCGCGACTTCAAGCGCTGCGTCTGGGGACACGGCACCGCGCGCAAGGAAAAATGGACCCCCCAGGAGAACTGGTGGTACTTCCGCACACCGACCCGCTCCAACGCCCAGCTTGAAGACGAGCTCGCCACGGTTCGCTAAGACAATGGCATGAGCACGCCGAAAATTCTGGTCGAGGCCCAGGGGCCGGTGACCACCATCATCATCAACCGGCCGCAGGCCAGGAACGCGCTGGACAACGAGGCGGCGCACGGGCTGGCCGATGCCTTGCGCGCCTTCGATGCCGATGCCGAAGCCCGCGTCGCCGTGCTGACCGGCGCGGGCGGCGCCTTCTGCGCCGGCGCCGATCTCAAGGAGCTGGGATCGGGAACGGACTATTTTCCCTGGGCCGGCAGCGACCAGGGCCCGCTGCGGGCGCCCCTGTCGAAGCCGGTGATCGGCGCCATCGAGGGCCATGCCTGCGCCGGCGGCCTGGGCGTCGCGCTTTTCTGCGACATCCGCATCGTCGACGAGACGGCGACCTTCGGCGTCTTCTCGCGCCGCTGGGGCGTGCCGATGAGCGACGGCACGACCGTCCGCCTGCCCCGCATCGTGGGCCAGGGCCGCGCCATGGACATGCTGCTGACCGGCCGCGCCGTCGGTGCCGACGAGGCGATCGTGATCGGCCTGGCCACGCGCAAGGTGGCGCGCGGCACGACGCGCGCGGAGGCCGAGGCGCTGGCCCGCCAGATCGCGGGCTTCCCGCCGATCGCCATGACGTCGGACCGCCAGTCGGCCTATGAGAGCTTCGACCGCGACGAGGCGTCAGCGATCCGTCGCGAGATGGAACTGTCGCTCGAGGCACGGCGACGGGAATCGCAGAGCGGCGCGGCGCGCTTCGCCCAGGGCGAAGGCCGGCACGGCCAATTCAAGAAATAGTTCGAGAGGTAGAGAATATGCGGGCGCTGGTTTGTCATGCCTATGGTCCGATCGACAGTCTGAAGGTCGAGGACATTCCGCAGCCCGTGCCGAAGGCCGGCGAGGTGCTGGTCAAGGTCCGGGCCGCGGGGGTGAGTTTCGCCGCGATGCTGGGCGTGCAGGGCAAGCACCAGAACAAGCCGCCCATGCCCTATGTGCCCGGCAACGAACTGGCCGGCCATGTCGTGGCGCTGGGCGACGGCGTGACCAACGTTTCCGTGGGTGACCGCATCGCGACGGGCGTCAGCCAGGGTGCCTTCGCCGAGTACGCGACGGCGGCGGCCGCAAACCTCGTGCAGATCCCCGAGATCATGCCCTATGCCGAGGCGACCAATTTCCCGACGCTCTACCCCACGGCCTATGGCGCCCTGAAGTGGAAGGCCAACCTGCAGCCCGGAGAAGTGCTGCTGGTGCACGGCGCGGGCGGCGGCTCGGGCCTCACCGCCATCGAGGTCGGCAAGGCCATGGGCGCGATCGTGATCGCCAGCGCCGGCGGCGCCGACAAGCTGAAGGCCGCGCGCGAAGCCGGCGCCGATCATCTGATCGACTATCGCGCGGAGGATTTGCGCACCAAGGTACTGGAAGTTACCGGCGGCCGCGGCGCCGATGTCATCTACGATCCGGTCGGTGGATCGGCCTTCGATGCGTCGCTGCGCTGCGTGGCGCCCGAGGGCCGCCTCATCCCGATGGGCTTCGCCAGCGGCACCGTCCCGCAGATCCCGGCCAACATCCTGCTGGTCAAGAACGTGACGGTGATCGGCTTCTACTACGGCTACTGGAATGGCTGGGGCGGCAAGGGCGTGCCGTCGCCCAAGGAGGCAGAGGCCCTCGCCCGGCGCCGTGCGCTCGTGGCGGATGCGCAAAAGGAACTCACGCACTGGTTCACCGAGGGCAAGCTCAAGGCGACCGTGGCGGCAACCTACGATCTTGCAGATTGGGTGAAGGCTTTTCGCCTGATCGAGGAACGCACCGTCGTCGGCAAGGCTGTCCTGGTTCCGTAACGCGTAGGCGCTTGTCGGTCCTGCAGTCGTTCCGGCATAGTCCGTTGGCATGCCGGTCCAGTGGACAATCTCCAAGCCGCACCAACTGGTGATTGCTGTCGCGCGCGACGAGCTGCGACTCGCGGATGTCGAAGAGTATCTCGACGGCGTGACCGTCGCCGACGCCCTGCCCTACCGGAAGATCTTCGACACGACGGCTGCCCGCATGATGCTGAGCGACGCCGACATGATGGTGCTCGGCGCTCGCATCCGCGCCTATCAGAAGATGAGCAAGCTCGGCCCGCTTGCCATCGTGGCGGTCACCGAACGCGCCTACCAGCAGGCCAGACTGTTCGAGGTGCTGGCCGAAGGCGACCGTCCCGTGAAGATCTTCCGCGAACTGCACCTTGCCCGCGAATGGCTGGACGGGTTCGACTCAGGCTCCTGATTTACGCCGGCCAGACCTTGGGAAAGGTCTCGCATTCGAGCCGGTCGCCCGGCTTCAGCCCGTGCCCCTCGATCGGCGGCGAGATCTGTCCGGCGCGGGCGCCGTAGCGGGCATCGTCGCCGCACCAGCGCGTCGCATAAGCCCGACGGCGACGGGCGGTCGAGCGGTTGCCCGAGGCGCCGTGGAGCGTGAGCGCATGAAAGGCAATGACGTCGCCCGGCTCCATGTCCCAGGCGAGAAACTCGTGTTCGCTGCGCTCGGCATCGAGATCGGGCAGCGGCTCGAAGCGGCTGTCCTGGACCTGCAGGTCGACACCGCCCTGCTTGAAGAACTTGGGCTGGAACCAGCGTCCCCAGCGGTGCGAACCCTTCACGTATTCGACGCAGGTCTCGCGATCGACCGGATCGAGCGGGGTCCACAGCGAGATCACCTGCTCGCCGTCGATCGGATAGTAGGGCTGGTCGTGATGCCAGGGCGTGCGCTCCTGCGTACCCGGCTCCTTCACCAGGAGATGGTCGTGATAATAGACCACCTCCCTTGAGCCCATGAGCCTCGCCACGATTTCGCGCGCCGGCGACTCATAGACGAAGGCGCGGGCCGCCGGATGGCGCTGCCACAGCTGGAAGTCGACGAAGAACAGGCCGGGCGCGCCCTGCGGCGTGTTGATCCGCACCATCGGCCCGGGACTCGCCATGTCGTCGTCCACGGCTGCGCGCATCCGCTCGATCCATTCCAGGGGAATGGCGCCGCGCAGGCAGACGGCGCCATCCTCGCGGTAGCGGGCGATCTCGGCGTCGGTCGGCATCGGCATCGGAGGTCAGCTTCCCTGCAGCATGCGCAGCGGCGTGTAGACCAGCACCGTCTCGCCCTTCTGGTTCTTGACCAGGTTGGTGGTCCTCACCAGGGCGCGCATCGGGTCCTTGGAGGTCGGCTTGATCTCGGTGATCTCGATCTCGACGTGGAGCGTGTCGTTCACGTAGGTCGGCCCCTTGATGTCGAAGCCCATCGACAGGAAGGCAAGGCCGGTTCCCTGCAAGGTCGTCGGGATCACCAGCCCTTCGGCCATGGAGTAGACCAGGGCGCCCGGCACGGGATGCCCGCCGCGCATGGGCGCGTGCTCCCTGATGTATTCCCTGTTGGTGAACAACTCCTCGGAAAAGCCGCAAAGGGTCACGAAGTTCAGGAGATCGGACTCGAATATGGTTCGGCCATAGGTGACGAACTTCTCGCCGACCTTGAGGTCGCGCCAGTTCCAGCCTTCACCGAGCTGTTTCATGGGTCGTTCCTTCAGTGAGCGTGGGCGGGATGTGCGCCTTCGCGCAGCTTGTAGAGCCTGCTGCAGTAGGGACACTCGACGTGTCCTTCCGGGCCCAGGTTGAGGTACACTTTGGGATGGCCCAACGCGCCGCCCCCGCCATCGCAGGCGACGCGGTCAGTATCGACAGTGATGACTTCAAACGGCTCCGTCACAATCCCACTCCTGTTACGCCGGCGCATGATAGCGGCCTCCGCGGCCGCGGTCATGCTCTCCGCCTGCGCCCCGACGGTCGTTCCGGCGGGCGGCGCGGTGCAGACGCCGCAGCTGACCGACGACCGTTATGTCGCGGCAGACGGAACTTCGCTACCGCTGTCGATCTGGCCTGCGGCAAACGGCGCCCCCAAGGCGGTCATCCTGGCCCTGCATGGCTTCGGCGACTACCGCATGGCCTGGGAGGAGCCGGCAGGACTCTGGTCGGGCGCCGACATCACCACCTACGCCTACGACCAACGCGGCTTCGGCGGCAGCCCGACCCGCGGGCGCTGGCCGGGCACGGACACGCTGGTCGAGGATGCCAGGACAGTCGCGGCCCTGGTGCGGGCCCGACATCCCGGCGTGCCGTTCTACCTGGCCGGCGAGAGCATGGGCGGCGCGGTGGTGCTGGTGGCGGCCGATCGCGGGACCGAATCGGACGGGCTGATCCTGTCGGCCGCGGCCGTCCGCTCGCGGGACACGTTCGGACCGGTGGCCACCGCAGGCCTGTGGTTCTTTGCCCACACCATCCCCTGGATGCCCGCCGGACCGACCTCGATCGACTACCAGCCGACCGACAATCCCAGGACCATCGACAAGCTGCGCAACGACCCGATGATGCTGCGTCAGCCCCGCCTCGACATGGCCTACGGGCTGGTCGACCTGATGGACGACGCACGTGCTTCCGCTGCCCGGGTCCAGGAACCCTATCTCATGATGTACGGGCTGGGCGATCGCATCGTGCCGCAGGAACCGGTCAAGGCGGCCATCGAAATCATGCCGCCGCGGCCGGATTCGAAGCTCGCCTTCTACAAGAACGGCTATCACCTGTTGATGCGCGACAAGGCCGGACCGGCCGTGACGGCCGACGTCGTTGCCTGGATTCTGGATAACGAGGCCCAACTCCCGTCGGGGGCGGACGCCTCGAAATCCCTGCCCGAAATGTCGAACCTCTGGGGATCGAAGCGCAGCGGTCAGGCCCGCGCTAGGTCCCGCAGCGAATGACGACCGAGGCGGCGCCGCGGATCTCGGACATGTCGCCACGCGTCGGCATGTTTTCCATCTTCAGCGTGACATAGTTGCCGCCCGTGCTGTTGCACATCGCGACCGCACGGGTGTGACACGCGCCGGGCTCCTTGCAGCTGATCGCGATGGCGGGCTTGCCATCGGTCCAGGTCACCTGCGTGGCATTCGTTTCCGTCCGGGAATCGGGGCCGGGCGTACTCTTCGCCATGCTGCAGGCCGCGACCAGACTTGTGATGCCCATCACGAACATCCACTGCATCGTCGAGCGCGTCCTCATTGTCTCTCCCCCCGTCGCCCCATTAGAGGAGCGACGGACAGTACCGCGCGCTGCCGGACGGGTGCAAGGTCGGGCGCTTCGCAGCCTCCCTCGAAAAACGCCCGTAGCGCACCCTGTTTCCCTATCCGCCGGTCAATCGAGGCTATTTGCCCTTCAGCTTGAACTCGCGCCACAGCACGATGCCGCTGGCGTTGTCGAGCGCCATGCCATCGAGCTGCTTGTTCAGCTCGAAGGCCGTCGGACGCCAGATGAGGGTGCTCTCCCCGCTCGCGCCCTCAAAGCGGCCCGTGCCACCCGTCAGCCTGAACGTGCCGCGACAGCCGACGAGTTCGTAGCCCGCACAGTCCCATTCGCCCCAGGCGGTGGCGCCGTCATGGGCCGTGAAGCTGCAGGCCCCTGTGGCGCTGGTCTTGCGGCTGGCCTGGTCGATCTTCGACGACAGGGCGCAGCCGACGCGGCCGGCCTGCTGCGGTCCCTCGTCGGTCTCGACGAACATGGGACCAGCCAGGTTGCCGGCCACGACGAGCTGCTTCTCGCCGGCCCGCACGACCGAGCCGTTGGCGAGCACCACCGCGAAAGCATTGAAGGTCTGGGTCTCATCCTGCGCGACCGCCGGAGCGGCAGCCAGGAGAACGAGGGCGCCCGCGAGGGCGCGGCTGAACATCGTCATGGGCGGCCTCACTTGAAGTCGATGATGACGGCGTCGGCGCCGAGCGACACGGCGAGACCCTGGCGGCGCGTCTTGAGGTCGATCATCACGCCGTTGGTGTTCTCCAGCCACATCTCGCCCTTGCCCTTGTCGCCATAGGCCGCGCCATAGCGCGCCTGGCCGTAGGCGCCGGGAAACTGGCGCAGCTCCTTCAGATTGTAGACGTCGCCATAGGCTTCCATCTTGGAGACACCGAACCCGCCGACACCCAGGCCACCGACCGAGAAGCGGTAGCTGCGGCCCTCATAGTGCAGGGTGCCGCTGCCGACATTGCCACTGCCGAAGAAAGCCACCTGAACCTGCTCGATGTTGACGGTCCCGGACTTGACCCGCTGCTGGGCGATCGCCGGCGCCGCCAGCATCGTTCCCATGGCCCCCACGGACCCGACCAGCGCCTGTCGGCGCCCCAGCAACCCTGCTCTCTTCCCGCTCATCCAGCTCTCCCCGATCAACCGCCGCCCCTCATCACTCATCGACGACGGCCGTGGCCTCAATTTCGACCAGCAGGCCCGGCACGGCAAGGGCGCTGACGGCCACCAGCGTCGATGTGACCACCGCGCCCTTCAGCGACTTAGCCAAAGCCGTGCTCACGGCCCCCATGTCGCGGATGTCGGTCACGTAGATCGTCGTCCGCACGAGGTCGCCGAGCTTCGCCCCGGCGGACTTCAGCCCGGCCTCGATCTTGCGCATGGTGATCGTCGTCTGCTGGGCCGCATCCTTGCCCTGGACCTGTCCCTTGGGATTGAGCGAGGCCGTGCCCGACACGAAGACGAACGGCCCGCTCCTGACGGTGCGGACGTAGAAGCCCGCCACCTCGGTACCGTCGGGAAAGACTTTCTTGGCCATGCCTCGCTCCTGCTTCGATGCGCTATGGTGGCACTCTAGGCGGCCGTTCGCGCCGGGCAAAGGAGGAAGCCTTGTCACTCGATCGCTATCGCACCGCCATCGTCACCGGCGCGAGCCGCGGCATCGGCGCGGCGATCGTCCGCGAGCTCACGATCGGCGGGCTCGACGTCTATGCCGTCGCCCGCTCGGCCGAGGATCTGACCGACCTGGCGCAGGAAACCGGCTGCCGGCCGATGGCGCTCGACATCTCCCATCGCGACACGGTGCTGAGCGCCCTGGGCTCGCTCGACGCCGACATCCTGGTCAACAACGCCTCCGCCCCGGTGCGCGGCGGCCTGTCGTGGGAGACCGCCCCCGACGACATCGCCACGCTGATGGACGTCAACCTGCGCGGCACGCTCAACTGCCTCGCCGCCGTCGTGCCCGGCATGCGGGCCCGCGGGCTGGGCCATATCGTCAATCTCGGATCGACGTCAGGGACCTGGGCGCTGCCGGGCATGCCGGTCTATGCCATGACCAAGGCCGCCCTCCACAATCTCAGCCAGACGCTGCGCCTCGACCTGCATGGTTCGGGCGTCCGGGTGACCGAGATCTCGCCAGGCAGGGTCGAGACCGGCGCCCATCTCGACCTGATGGAGGATCGCGAGGAAGGACGTCGCCGGTTCTACGACGGCTTCGAGACGCTGCAGCCCACCGACATCGCCGAAGCGGTCATGTTCGTGCTGGGCGCCCCGCAGCGTATGGATGTGAGCTTCATGGAGATCGTGCCCACCGACCAGTCGTATGGCGGCTCGCAATTCCATCGCCGCCGCTGAAGTCCGGCACGTCACTTGCAGAACCATCTTCCGTCGACCAATCAGGGAATCATGAACCTCAAGAATCTCGCCGCCATCCTCGACCCGCAGGCACCGGCCGACCGCCCCTTCATCATCCAGGTTTCGCCCGAGGGCGATGAACAGCTCCGGCTGAGCTACGGCCAGGCGCGCACCCGGATCGCCGCCCTGGCACGCGGCCTGCTGAAGCGCGGGCTCGCGCGCGGTGAGGCCGTGGCCATCGTGGCGGCCAACAGCGCCGACTATCTCGTGCTCTACATGGCCACCATGGCGGCCGGGCTGGTGTCGGTTTGCGTCAATCACAAGCTGCCGCGCGAAACGGTCGCCCACATCATGAAGGACTCTTCCGTCAAGCTGGCGATCGCCGACGCCGAGCGCGCGCCGCTGGTCGGTTCGCTGGTGCCGACCGTCGCGATCGAGGAGCTCGACGGTCTGCTCGACGCGGGTGCGTTCGAGCCGGTCGACATGGCGCCCGAAGAGGTCGCCATGATCCTTTATACGTCGGGTTCGACCGGCCTGCCCAAGGGCGTGCCGCTGACCCATGGCGGCTATATCTGGGCGACCGGCGCCACGCCGGAGCAGCGGCCAGGCATCGAAGGCCAGAAGATCATCATCGCCGCGCCGCTGTTCCACATGAACGGCCTGTTCAGCGCCAAGATGGCGATGATCAACGGCGGCACGATCGTGCTGATGACGAACTTCACGGCCCGCGGCTTCATCCGCGCAATCGACCGCAATCGTGTCGCCATGATCACCTCGGTTCCGACCATGCTGGCGCTGGTGATGCGCGAAACCGAGGAACTCGCCAAGGCGGACCTCGGCTGCGTCACCACCGCGGTCACGGGCTCGGCGCCCTCGACGGCGGAATTCTTCGAGCAGATGCACCGGATGTTCCCCAATGCCGAGACGGCCAACAGCTGGGGCACCACGGAGTCCGGGCCGCTGGGCTTCGGACCGCATCCCGACAGCGTGCCGAAACCGATGGGCGCGCTGGGCTATCCGCGCGCCGGCATCGAGGTGAAGTTCGTCGGCGGCGCCGAGATCGGCCCCACGCAGGGCGTGCTGCACATCCGCACGCCGGCGCTGATGAGCGGGTATCTCAACCGCGAGGCCGATACGAAGAAACGCCTGATCGACGGCTGGTACGACACCGGCGACGTGATGCGCCGCGACGAAAACGGCTTCGTCTTCTTCGTCGGCCGCGCCGACGACATGTTCCAGTGCGGCGGCGAGAACGTCTATCCCGGCGAGGTCGAGAAGCTGCTGGGCCGTCATCCCGACGTGGCGCAGGCCTGCGTCGTGCCGGTGCCGGACGAGATCAAGTACCAGCTCCCCGTCGCCTTCGTCGTCGCGAAACCCGGCACGTCACCGACAGAGGAGGGACTTCGCCGCTTCGCCCTCGACAACGGCCCGGCCTACGCCCATCCGCGCGCCGTCTGGTTCGTCGACGAACTGCCGCTCGCAGGCACGAACAAGATCGACCGCAAGACCCTGGTCGACCGCGCGGTGGCGACCTACGCGCGCGACGACGCGAAGCGGGTTTAGTCCGTCGTCTCGACCGGAGCGCTTAGCGCGCAGTGGAGAGACCTTCTCTCCACCAAGAGCCGGCAATTCGCGGAGAGAAGGTCTCTCCGCTTCGCCTCGCTACGCTCGGCTACGGTCGAGACGACGGGGATTCTTCAGGAGTCCGCCGTGAACCCGATCTTCTTCACGATCGGGCCCCAGCGGTCGTAGCTCGACTTCAGGAGCGCGCCGAGTTCCTGCGGGGTCGAGGACTTCACCTCGAGGCCCATCACGGCGAGGCCGTCGATCACGTCCTTCTGGGCGAGCGCGGCGCGCAGGGCCTCGTTGGCGCGCATCACGACCGGCGCCGGGGTGCCGCCCGGGGCGAAGAAGCCGAACCACTCGGAGAAGACCAGGTCCTTGTAGCCCTGCTCGGCAAAGGTCGGCACGTTCGGCGCGAAGCGGTTGCGGGTCGCACCCGAGACGCCGAGGAGGCGTGCCTTGCCGGCGGCAACCTGCTGGGTGAACTCGCCGACCGGGCCGGAGACGGCCTGGATCTGGCCGCCGACCATGTCCTGCACCGCGGGCTGCGTGCCGCGATAGGCGACATGCTTGAGCTCGATGCCGCCCGCCTGGCCCAGCAGCACGCCGATGAAGTGCGGCACCGAGCCGGCCGCCGGCGATCCGTAGTTGGCCTTGTCCGGGTTGGCCTTGCACCAGGCCAGGAACTCCGGGATGTTCTTCACGCTCTCGGGCACGGCGGGGCCGACGCAGAAGCCGAAGTCGAAGATGCAGGCGAGCGTCACCGGGGTCACGTCGGTGAAGGCGTCGTAGTTGAGCTTCTTGTAGATGTGCGGATAGATCATCAGCATCGATGCCGGCGTCTGCAGGATCACGCTGCCATCGGTCGCCGCGCCCTTCATCGACTGGATGGCGATCTGCCCGCCGGCGCCCGCCTTGTTCTCGACGATGGCCGCCTTGGTATAGGCGCTGCCCTTGATCCCCTCGGCGACCCGGCGGCACAGCGTGTCGGAGGTGCCGCCCGGCGGGAAGCCGGTGACGATGCGCACGGATTCGAGCGGCGGGGTGCCCTGCGCGCCCGCACGGCCCGCGAGTCCCAGGGTGGCGAGCGCGGCGGCGGCGCCCGAAGCGCGGACGAAGCCGCGGCGGCTATGGTCGGTCATCTCATTCCTCCCGATCGGTTCTTGTGGGCGGAATGTCGCCCAAACGCGGCACGCCGCCAAGCCCAACCGGCAGCTCGGGCAAGGCTATTTGCAACCGCCCCATCACTTGCCGCTCCGGCGCCGGGCGACGGCCGGCTTCTCCCCGCGGGAGGGGCCGGTCCATCGCGGGAAGGTCCTGGTGTCGAGACCGAACAGGTCGAGCACCCGGGCGACGGAATGAGTCACGATCTCGTCGACCGTCTTCGGCCGCGTATAGAAGGCCGGCGACGGCACCGCGACGATGGCGCCCATCTCGGTGACGGCCAGCATGCTCTTGATGTGGCCGGCATGCAGTGGCGTCTCGCGGAACATCAGGACGACCCGCCGGCGCTCCTTCAGGCAGACATCGGCGGCTCGGGAGACGAGCCCTGAGGTCACCCCCGTTGCGATCTCGCTCAGGGTACGCACCGAACAGGGCGCCACGATCATGCCCATGGTCTGGAACGAGCCGCTCGAAATCGACGCGGCGATGTCCCCGGGGGCGTAGACGTGATCGGCCAGCGCCCGCAGCTCCGAAGCCGACACGTCGGTCTCGAGCGAGCGCGTCTGGTCGCCCGCCTTGGAAATCACGAGATGGCTCTCGATCTTGAGCGCGCGCAATGCCTCGAGCACGCGGATGCCGTAGACCGTTCCCGAGGCGCCGGTGATGCCGACCACCATGCGCCGCAGGGGTACGCTTGCTGTCATTCCAGAGCCCTCAGCCGCCGGTCGTGGTGTTGACTGTATGAAGCGCGTACTCGGACACGACTGGACCTCCCCAATTGCCTCGGTGATACGCGCAACAGCACAGGCTGGACTTGCGGCGGCGCGACCTTAGCAGGGGCGGTGAGGCGCTCAACCCTGGCCGCCGGCAGGGCCGACACGGTCGCTCCCGCTCTCAGAGCGGGTGCGTTGCGCAGCCGAGGCCCCTCCGGTATGGTCCGCCGCGCTGGACCCGTAGCTCAGCTGGATAGAGCGCTGCCCTCCGAAGTGGGCACCGTTCCTGAGTGGAAAAACCAATAAACAAGCGGATGTTCGGCCCTCAGGGCAGGTCCATTTGGCGCGTGCGCTCACACTGTGGTCACAGTGGGAAAACAGCATAATGGCAACCATCCGGAAGCATCGTCAGAAGTGGCAGGTACCGTTCCCGGGGAGCAGACCACTCTTGTCCAGTCATCAACCTTGGTCAATTTGCTCGGGCACTTGTTATTGGTTCGGCGCGGGAATAGACCGCTGCCGATCTCAGATGTGCCGTGCAGTGGCTAAAGGAGCGTATCGTGGCCGCAGAACGTCCTAGCGCTGGCGCAACAGCAGCCGAAAACGCATCCGGTTCGCCTGTTCGAACCGAAGACGACCACAGCCATAAACAGCAGACCAAGTTCGCGGCACTTCTTATTGGGGCTGTAGGTGTCGTGTACGGCGACATTGGCACAAGCCCGCTTTACGCTTTCCGAGAGGCAATGCTCGCAGCTGGCGCCACTACGGGGGGCGTTTCAAGGCCTACTGTCCTCGGCCTGTTGTCTCTCATTATATGGGCGCTAACGATTATCGTAACGCTAAAGTACATCGTTGTCCTTCTGCGCGCAGACAACGACGGAGAGGGAGGCACTCTTTCTTTGATGGCTCTTGCGCAGCGGGCTATGGGAAGGCGGACTAAAACAGTTTTTGTGCTCGGAATAATCGGCGCCGCTCTTTTCTATGGCGACGCACTGATTACGCCAGCAATCTCAATCCTTTCCGCTGTGGAAGGGCTGAAGCTTGTTCATCCCGCGACCGAGCATTTCATTCTTCCTCTCACAATCGTAATCATCTTCGGAATTTTTGTCGTTCAGAGTCGGGGTACTGCAACGGTCGCAAAATGGTTCGGCCCGATAACGCTTGTCTGGTTCGTTGCAATGGGGATTGGCGGTCTCCTTCATATCTCTGACGACCCCGGTGTTTTCGCTGCGCTCAGTCCCACGTATGCCGTACAGTTTATGCTGAACCACGGGCTCGTTGGCCTTGTGGCACTTGGAGCGGTGTTTCTCGCGGTTACAGGAGCCGAAGCTTTATACGCGGACCTCGGGCATTTTGGGAAAAAGCCGATCAGGATTGCCTGGGCACTTATCGTTTTCCCCGCCCTCGCGCTAAATTACCTCGGTCAGGGCGCAATGGTGCTTGCTGACCCGTCGCGCCTGGAAAATCCGTTTTTCTTGCTCTTCCCGGAATGGTCACTCTTGCCGATCGTCATTCTTGCGACGCTGGCAACTATAATCGCAAGCCAGGCAGTCATTACCGGCGCGTTCTCGCTGACGAGACAGGCCGTCCAGTTGCGCCTTTTGCCGAGGCTTGAGATCCGCCACACGTCGGTGGATCAAGAAGGCCAGATCTATATGCCGCAAGTGAACTACCTCCTGATGATCGGCGTAATTCTCCTGGTCGTGCTCTTCGGCTCGTCGAGCAAGCTTGCGACCGCATATGGCATTGCGGTTACTGGCACCATGGTTGTGACAGCATGTTTGGCGTTCATCGTCGTGTGGCGCCGGTGGAATTGGCCGCTTTGGGCGGCAGTCTCGGCGATGGCGCCGTTCGTCATCATAGACCTTGTTTTTTTCTCCGCGAACGCGCTCAAGATTCTCGAAGGCGGTTACGTGCCAATCATCTTCGCTGCCGGCATTATGTTGTGCATGTGGACATGGGTAAGGGGCACAAAAATCCTCACCGACAAAATCAGCCAGTCGGAAGTTTCACTCGATTTCCTAATCTCGAAACTTCGAGCTAAGCCGCCGCAGCGCATTCCGGGATTGGCGATTTTCCTTACAGCAGATCCGGATACCGCTCCGAGCGCACTACTGCACAGCCTCAAGCACTATAAGGTTCTCCATGAAAAGAACGCAATTCTCACGATCCGCTCCGCAACCATACCGCGCGTTCCTGACGAGGATCGTGTGAGGATTGAGATTATAGACGAGAATTTCTCAACTATAACTCTGCGCTTCGGCTACATGGAGGAGCCAAACATTCCAAGAGCACTCGTGCTTTGCCGTAAAAAGGGTTTCAAGTTCGACATCATGTCGACATCGTTCTTCCTATCTCGACGTTCCATCAAACCGTCAACACGAAGCGGTATGCCGCTTTGGCAGGATCAACTTTTTATAGCCATGGCAAATAGCGCCAGCGATGCGAGTGGCTACTTCCACCTTCCGACGGGCCGTGTCGTCGAGATTGGCGCCCAGATCAGCGTTTGACGATTAGCCTCTGAAATGAACTCAGGCCTACGCGAACCATCATGCTTACCCGAACACCCGCCCCATCTGCTCGCCCTACGGCAACTCGGCCACAGACATCAAGTCATTGATCGCTATGGCCGGCGGTCGCCCGGCAATGACGATTACAGGCTGTCGCGCATATGACCACGGCCAGTCATCCGGCGATTGGGCGCAATTCGCTTGCTCTGCGTAAACCTGCAAGTACGGACCATGTATCTGATTTAAAGACGAGAAACATAAACACCGTTACTAGTGTCTCCTGGTTGCCAAATAGCCAACTCATTCGTCGTTGAGATATCTAATCTGCGATAAAGACCGAGGTACTCGCTTCCATGGAAATTCCCATGGAAATCCGTTGTCCCGATCACGACGATAGACTCCAGTGTCTTTCCACCGTCCGCGTATCGGCAGTGGTTCAGAGCGGTGAGACAGGTCCCGGAATTTCGAATTCTTCATCCCGCTAGATTTGCGCCGATGAAACCGCATGGGGCTACCCCAGCAGGAAAATCACCCCCCCCCTTCCCGCCGTCCAGGTGGTCACAACGCGGTCACATTGAGGGGGTTTTTGCACTGGCAGGCAGGGAGGCTTCCGGCCGGCTCTATGGCGCCAGAAGTCACGAAAACGTTTTGTGGCTCCAAGAACCCGTTGTTACTGGCTTATCACACCTCGCGTTGCGCAGCAGAGGCCCCTCCGGTATGGTCCGCCGCGCTGGACCCGTAGCTCAGCTGGATAGAGCGCTGCCCTCCGAAGGCAGAGGTCGTGAGTTCGAATCTCGCCGGGTCCGCCAATCATTCCAATGACTTAGCCGTTGGCCTTCCGCGTGCCTCAACAGGTGGGGAAGCAGGCGGCAGGATTTCGCGGCGACGGACGCGCCCAAGCTACCGTTGTAAGTCCCTATTGGCGTCGATCTTGTGCCCGCCACTCCCATGCCAGCATGCAGCCGTGTGCATGAACACCTACGCCGTCAGCTGCCGAGCGAGTGGAAGCCGAAGCGGTAGTCGGCGCAAGGGTCGGCCTCACGCATGTCCATTTTCGAGGATTCTTGGACGGTCTGTCGAAAAAGCGAGCATCACGACATCAGGCGTCGAAGCAGGGCACTCGTGCGTTACAGCGGAGACTATGTCGAGCAAGAAGCGTTGGCGAAGGCGGATCGGCGGGGCATTCACGCGCACGACTGCGTGCCAGCGTGGGAGTGGAGGGCAAGTCAGCGAAAATAGTCAGGAAAGGCAAGGCCCTAGCACTGAGGCGCAATGCGCTGACGGTAGCCGTCATAATACTGGCTGCCGCAGGGGACCTGCTGCTGCACGACGTGGTCTGGATATCCGTTCTGACCGCGGTTAGTCACTGTCACCGTCGTATAGCGTTGACCTTTAGACTGATTGTTGGGCGGCCAGCTAGACTGATTGTTGGGCGGCCAGTTCTGCGCCTGCTGAGGGCCGTAACCGCTGTTGTCGTAGCCTCGCGGTGCCCCGGAGCCGTAGTCCTGGCCGACTGCCCCGGTGATGCCGAAACCTACTACGAGCATGAACGCCATAGAGAGCTTCATAATGTCCGTTCCTCCCGCATGATTCGTCCTTATAGGATAAGATGAGGACTTGGCCATTGAATAGGCTCCTGCGTGCATACGACCAATATCTGGCGAATGATTTTGGGGGGATAACATCGTGGTCGCTGACAGATCGTCTAGTTTCAGGATTCCGACGCAAGTCTCTGCCGTGAAGATGTCGGCATTGCTCGCCGTGGGTATTGCGCTCGTGGCGATGCCGGCCTGGTCACAGGGCGCGATGACACCGGGTGGCGGGGCCATGACGCCCCAGCCCCGCGTTGCCCCGGCGCCGCAGGCGCCCACCAGTATCCCACTGGGCCCAGTGGTGGCGCCCCAGTCACCTGTGATTCCGCCGGTGTCATCTGGCGCGCAGCCGGGAGCGGGTGGGCGCTCCATCAACAAGCCGATTTTCGAGGTAGACCGGCCCGGAGATTTTCGAGGTAAGATAGACCCTCGAGACCCAGTAGTGAATGGCATTGGCGCTTCGGGTGCAGACATCAAGAAGGGGTTGGCGACATCCGGTAGCCCGGTCATTCCTCAACGAACTGCCGGAGAACCGCTATCAGGCACATCTGTTGGTCTTGAAGGTGACCCAGGAAGCTTCGCCGCTGGCAAAGGCACGACCGACGCGGGCGGTAACGTGACTTTCAAGGACCTGAAACCGGGAAACTACAAAGCCCAGCTGCCGAACTCTGGATCCCAGGTCAGCACCGTGAGCATGACGACGTTCGTCAACGGCAAGCTGGCCTCGCGCGCCGACCTTCCGGTCGGAACCTCGGTGGGCACCTTTGCGGTCGCCAGCGCCAAGGACACCATCACCCTCAAGTTCGAGATTGTGCTAGCCGACGCCATTAAGGACATGTCCACCCATGGTGTGAAAGTAGCCCCGAGCACGGACGACCCGGCCAAGCCGGGCTCTCCCGTTAAGGCGGCGCCTGCGCCAGCGAAGCCCGCCACCAAGTAGGGGGCCTTTCTAGGGCAACTCCGGGCCGTGACGCCCGCGCAGCTTGCCCAGGCGCAGAAACTACAAAGCCCGGCTGCCGAACTCTGGATCCCAAGGCGGCACCGTGAGCATGACGACGTTCGTCAACGGCAAGCTGGCCTCGCGCACGGAGTTTTCGGTCGGAAGCTCGGTGGGCACCTTTGCGGTCGCCAGCGCCAAGGACACCACCACCCTCAAGTTCGAGACCAACATCGGCTCAATACCGAATGGCGTTGGCGCTCCGGGTGGCGGCAGATTTTGAGCAAATAGAACATAGCTCTTTCGGCCGTATCGGTCTTCTCGCACATTCGTCGCGAGATGACCTTCGGCCGGGCCGGGTAATGGCGGCGCTTGAGCAGGCCAGGCGTGCCATCCTGCGACGGGGAAATGTCCCGTCGCCCCCCAGGTCGTCGAGGCACTTCTCCCTGGGGATTTCTCAGATGCGCTCGATGATGATCGCCGGCGCCATGCCGCCGGCGGCGCACATCGTGACGAGACCGAACTGCTTGTTCTGCCTCTCGAGCTCGTCGAGGACGGTGCCGATCAGGATGGCGCCGGTCGCTCCGATCGGGTGGCCGAGCGCGATCGAGCCGCCGTTGACGTTGACCTTGTCGCGATCGAGATCGAGATCGCGCACGAACTTCTCCGAGACGACGGCGAAGGCCTCGTTGATCTCCCAGAGGTCGATGTCGCTCTTCTTCAAGCCGGCCTTCTCCAGGACCTTCCGGGCCGCCGGCACCGGCGCATTGAGCATCAGCTCTGGGCTGTCGCCCATGTTCGCCATGGCAACGACGCGGGCGCGCGGCTTGAGGCCGTGGGCTTTGGCATAGTCGGGCGACGCGAGCAGCACGGCGGCCGAGCCGTCGACGACGCCGGAGGAATTGCCGGCATGATGGACATGCTCGATCTTGAGGTCGGGATAGGCCTGCAGGATCAGCGAGCGATAGGTCATGCCCTTGTCGTCGAGCGGGACGTCGGCCATCGCCGCGAAGGCGGCCTTGAGGTTTGCCAGTCCCTCGCGAGTCGTCTGCGGACGCGGATATTCCTCGCGATCCAGGGCGAGCGTGCCGTCTTCCTTGTAGACGGGGATCAGGGACTTGTTGAAGCGGCCCTCGGCGATGGCGATCGCCGCGCGTTGCTGGCTGGTATAGCCCGCCTCGTCCAGCGCCTGGCGCGGGATCTTCTCCAGCGTGGCGATGGCGTCGGCGCAGATGCCCTGGTGCGTCTGGGGATGATGCAGGCGCAGGCGCAGATTGCCGTTGTCCATCACTGCCGGCCCGCTGCCGCGGCTGCGGTCCATGGACATCATCTCCGTACCGCCGGCGACCACCAGGTCTTCCATGCCCGACTTGATGCAGGCGGCGGCGAGGCTCACGGCGCTGATGCCCGAACCGCAGAAACGGTCGATGGTGATGCCGCTCGCCTTGACGTCATAGCCGGCATCGAGGGCAGACATGCGACCGAGATCGCCGCTCTGCTTCGAGACCTGGGCGGCCGTCCCCCAGATCACATCGCCGACCTCCTTCGTGTCGATCCCGTTGCGTTCGGCGATCGCCTTGAGAACGGTCGCGCCGAGCTGCTGCGGATGAACCTCCCACAGCGCACCCTTGCCTGCCTTGCCAACGCCGCGCGGCGTGCGGCAGGCATCGATGATCCATGCTTCGGTCATTGCTCTATCCTTTCCGGGTCTCGGCTCAGCGTGGCGCCATGCGGATGGCGCCGTCAACGCGGACGTCTTCGCCATTGAGGTAGCCGCACGTGATCATCGTATGGGCGACCTGTGCATATTCCTCGGGGCGTCCCAGACGCTTGGGGAACGGGACCGAGGCGGCCAGCGCCGCCTTGACGTTGTCCGGCGCACGCGCGAGCAACGGCGTGTCGAAGATGCCGGGCAGGATCGTATTGCAGCGAATTCCCTCATTGGAGAGGTCGCGCGCCACCACGAGCGTGATGCCGACGACGCCGGCTTTCGAGGCCGTATAGGCGACCTGGCCGATCTGGCCGTCCTCGGCCGCGACCGATGCGGTGTTGAGGATCACGCCGCGATCGCCGTCGGCCTGCGGGGCCAGCGTCAGCATGCCCGCCGCCGACTTGGTGATGCAGCGGAATGTGCCGATGAGATTGACGTTGATGATGCGCTCGAAGTTCTCCAGCGGATACTCCTTGGGGGCACCGGTCGTCCTGTCGAGCGATGCGGTCTTCTGCGCACCGCCGCCGACACCGGCGCAGTTCACCAGGATGCGCTCCTGCCCGTTGGCCGCCCGCGCCTTCGCGAACCCGGCCTCGACCTCTTCGGTCGACGTCACGTTGACCTTGCAGAAGACGCCGCCGATTTCCCGGGCGAGCGTCTCGCCCTGTTCCTCGTTGAGGTCGAAGATCGCGACCTTCACGCCGTGCGAGGCAAGCATGCGCGAGGTGGCGGCGCCGAGGCCAGACGCGCCGCCCGTAACGACCGCGGCCACTGTCTTATCGAGTTGCATGAGCGATGATTCCCCCGAGAAATGATGTCCTGAGTGGTTCGCGAGGATTGTTAGAGCATCGCGACCGCGGTTGGCCAGAGGTGTGTATCGGGCCCTCGAGCCGCGGAACCCGGCGTTGAGCGAGACAGCGTCGCGGGGAAGCTGGCCGCAGAGAAGAACGTTCTCTGCGGCAACGCCGGAGGCCATCCACGGAATCACCAGCGCCTGGGCGGCTCCGGGCTATTGATCCAGCCAGACATCTTCGAAGCGCCACCCATTGTAGTTGCTGTTGACCATGATCGTCAGGTCGCGGACCCGTGCCTGCCGGCAGGCAGCCGTGACATTGTGCGAGAAAATCGGCCGCACGATGTCCCGCGCCAGCTTGCGTTCGATCTCCCGCACCACGCTGCGGCGCTTTTCAACGTCGCGCTCGAGCGACTGGGAAGCAATGAGCTTCGTGAGTTCCGGATCGCAGTATCCGTTGAAATTGCGCGGTGAGTTGCAGCCGTAGTTCTCCACGAAATGCTGGTCGGGATCATCCAAAGAACTGCCGGTGGCATTCACGACGAGAAGATAGTTCTTCTGGTAGAGACGATTGAAGTAGACGGCGCTGTCGAGAAGCTCCATTTCGCCGTCGATATAGATGTGGCGCAGCTGATCGATCATGAGAACCGACAAGTCGCGATAGCTGGCGATGTTTCTGGTCGTGACCTTGAGCTTCAGCCGCTTGTCCGGGCCGTATCCCGCCTCGCGCATCAGCGCCCTGCCCTTCTCGCGCGACGCCTCGACGTCCGGCCCATAGCCCGGGAGGTCCGCCAGGGCCTCCGCACCGACGCCCCACACCCCCGCCGGCGGCGGCAACATCGCGCCTCCGATGACGTCCGCCCCGTCACTTATGATGTCGACCAGGGTCTTGCGGTCCAGCGTAAGGGCGAGGGCCGCGCGCGCGCGCTCATCATTGAACGGCGCCGCGTCCCGATTGAAGATCAGATTGTAGGTGACGCCCGTCGGTCGCACGGTGCACTGCGCGGTCGGCGTCTGCTGCATGATGTCCTTGTAGAGCGGCATGGTGACATCGGTCGGGAATGTCATGTCGGACCGGTCGGCGGTAAAGGCGAGCATGCGCGTTGCCCGGTTCGAGATGATGATGAACTCGATACCATCGAGATAGGGTCGCCCGGGCCGCCAGTACTCGTTGTTCTTCTCCAGTTTCACCCGCTCGTTGCTCTTCATCTCCACGAACTTGAAGGGCCCGGTTCCGATCGGGTGTCTCCGCATCTGCGCCGGCGCGACGTGACAGGGATAGATCGCGGACCAGCCGGCCGACAGCAGCGCCAGCAGCGACGGCTGGGGGTGCTTGAGATGGAAGGTCACCTGGAAATCGTTGTCGGATGTGACCTGCTCGACGTTCCCGTACCAGACACCGCGCGGATTGCGGCGGAGCTTGGCTTCACCCTTCTCCATCAGGAGGTCGAAGGTGCAGCGCACGTCGGCCGCAGTGAATGGCTTGCCGTCGTGCCATTTGACTTCACGTCGCAGATCGAAGCGCACCTGCTTTCCGTCTTCGCTGACCTGCCACCCGGTCGCCAGCTCGGGCCGGATGCTGTCGAAGGAGTTGCGCGCCACCGCCTGGTCGTAGATCACGAGGTTGTTGAACACCCCCATGAAGGGAACCACCACCGAGACGGTGATTTCCTCGAGCGGCGATGCGCTGGGGGGCGTATCCATGAGTTGCACCCGGAGCGTGCCTCCCGCCTTTTGCGCGTGGGCGATGCCATGGCCCGCCGCTATTCCCAGCAACGAGGCGAGCCCGAGAAAGAACACTCTCTTCAGATGCGCACGCATGGATGAGAATACGCTTGTCATTGGTAGCTCCCTTTCTCCTGCAAAGATCAAGGAACGATCTTGCCTGCTAGTCGTCATACAATGCCGTCCGAATGGCACCGACCTTCTTGACCGTCGCCCTCAGTGCGTCGGCATATGCCTTGAGGTTTCGATTGAAACGTGACTGCGGCCCGACCAGGTTGATGCCATAAAGATCGCCGAATATTTTGACTGAAAGCGCGATGCCCATGACATCCGGCGAGCTCTCACCAATATTGGTCCAGTAGCCGCGCTTGCGACCTTCTTCCAGGTCGCGCGAATACTGTCCGCGATTGCGAATCGTATCGTCAGTGAGCTTTGGATACTTCAGCTGCGCAAGCACGGCTTCACGCGAAGCATCGTCCATCGCAGCGACGATTGCCTTTCCAATAGAGGAGGCATGAAGCTCACGAACTGTACCGACCGCCATGGTGTAGCGGACGGCCTGCCGTGACTCGATAATCTCCAGATAGACGACAGCCAGCCCCTGAAGCTTGCCGAGGATGACCGTCTCTCCCGTGACATCGCGGAGAGACTCGAGGATTGGGCGGATGTGCGTCGCGATCGGGTCATGAAACCCGATCGATTCGGCGACCTGCCCCAGTCGACCGGTTGGATAAACGGCCCCGCGCGGCCTCAGATAGTAGAGAAATCCTCGATCCACGAGCGTACGCACGAGCGCAAAGCAGGTCGAAGTCGGCAGAGACAGCTCGCGCGCAAGATCCGATACGGTAATCGGTCGTTGTCGGCGCGCAAAACTCTCGAAAATGTCGAGCGTTCGATCGGCGGTTCTGACTGTCATCTTTTCCCTGATCGCTGTTCCCGACCCGGTATTGAGCCAGGGCATCAGAAAATTACGCCGCCGCGACCAGCGAGACAAAGGTCCAGTCGCGACCGAGCCATGTCCGCAGCCGATCCCACAGACAGCCACGACCATCGAAGCTCTGCCACCTCCGCGTTCGACGACTGGCTGCATGTGAAACAGCTTGCGAGACAATCAGGCGACTGTATACATATTTGTGCTAATGTTTTCCGAAATACGGAAGGCGAGAAATTCGAATGGGACCGCTGGCCGGCGTCAGGATCGTAGAGCTCGGAGGGATCGGCCCCACTCCCTTCGCGTCGATGCTGTTCGCAGAGATGGGCGCCGACGTGTTGCGCATCAGCCGTCGCGACAAGGCCGGCAGCAGCATGAATGCCTACGACAAGCGCCATCAATTGCTGAACCGCAGCCGCATGTCTGTTGCAATGGACCTCAAGACACCGAAGGCGGTGGAGCTGGTCAAGAAGCTGGTCGTCAAATCTGATGCACTCATCGAGGGGTTCCGGCCCGGCGTCGCCGAGCGGCTCGGCCTTGGTCCTGAGGAATGCCTGCGTCTCAACCAGAGGCTTGTCTATGGCCGCATCACGGGATGGGGTCAGGATGGCCCGCTGGCGGCTGAACCAGGCCACGACATCAACTACATAGCGTTGACCGGCGCTTTGCACGCGATCGGGAGGAAAGACGGCCCGCCGGTTCCACCTCTCAACCTGGTTGGCGACTTCGGCGGCGGGGCGCTTTACTTGGCCTTCGGCATTGTATGTGCGGTCTACGAAGCAAAGGTGTCCGGAAAGGGTCAGGTCGTGGACGCCGCCATGGTCGACGGTGTCTCCAGCCTCATGACGATGATGTACGGCATGCATGCCGCCGGCGTGTGGACGGATGACCGCGGTTCCAACCGGCTCGACTCGGGGACCCCCTGGTACGATGTCTATGAGACGTCCGACGGCAAATGGATATCCCTGGGCTGCAACGAGCCGCAATTCTACGACGCGCTGCTCGATCGGTTGGGGGCCGATCGGTCGGCGCTGCCGGCAGATCGGCACGATCGCAGAGGGTGGCCGGCCATCCGAACGTACTTCACGCGCAAGTTTCGCGAGAAGACGCGTGACGAATGGTGCTCGATCATGACCGGATGCGAGATCTGCTTCGCACCCGTGCTGACGATGGCTGAAGCGCCTTTGCACCCGCACATGAAAGCCCGCTCGACATTCATCGAACATGACGGCGTCGTACAGCCCGGCCCGGCACCACGCTTCAGTCGCACAAAGCCCGAGATCCGTCGGTCCGCCGGATCCGAAGAACCGCCGACAGAAGATGTCCTTCGCGAATGGGGCCTCACTTCTGCCGACGTGGCCGATCTACGCGCTGGCGGCGCCATCAGCTGATGCCAACAACGGGATAAACAGAGCGTGAGCACCGAGATCAAGGCTTTCGTCAACGACCATATCGGAACCATCATCTTCAATCGCCCCGAGAGCCGGAATGCCTTCACGCTGGAGATGCTGGAGGAGTGTTCGAGGATTCTGGCGGCCTTCCGCGATGATCCGGACGTCAGAGTGATCGTTCTGACGGGTGCCGGCGAGTCGTTCTGCTCCGGCGGCGACGTCAAGAAGATGGGACGCAGCACTTCGGTCATCCAACGCAAGTCGGACCTCTGGAAGCGCATGCAAACCGTCCCGAAGATGCTGGCCACCGTGGACAAGCCGGTGATCGCGATGATCAACGGTGACGCGGTCGGCGGAGGAATGGACATTGCGTTGATGTGCGACATCCGCGTGGCGTCCGAGAAGGCCCGATTCTCACAGGCGTATGTTCGTCTGGGCCTGGTACCTGGCGATGGCGGCGCCTTCTTCCTCGCCAGACTCATCGGACTCGGGCGCGCACTGGAAATACTCCTGACGGCAGACTTCGTCGACGCTCCGCAGGCCGAGCGCATCGGCTTGGTCAATCATTGTGTTCCTCATCACGAGCTCGAGCAGAAGGCCTATGGCATCGCCCGGAAGATCGCCGCCCTGCCTCCTCTCGGCGTGCAGACGTGCAAGCGCCTCACCTATGAAAGCTTTCAGAACGAAATGATCACTGCGCTGGAGCTGGCATCCTCGCAAGCCGCGATCATGGCGACGACCGCCGATCATAGGGAAGCGGTCAGCGCTTTTCGCGAGAAGCGGCAGGGCATCTACAAGGGAGAGTAAGTGATGACCGGACCACTCTCCGGCCTTCGGATTGTCGACCTCACTACGATCATGATGGGGCCCTGGTGTACGCGCATCGTTGCCGACCTTGGGGCGGACGTCATCAAGGTCGAGGCGCCGGAAGGAGATTCCAGTCGCTACGGCGGGAATGCGCGCAACCACGGAATGGGAGGAGGTTTCCAGCACACCGCCAAGCGCAAGAGGTCGCTCGTGCTGGATCTGAAGAAACCTGCAGCACGCGATGTAATCCTTAGACTGACGGCTGAGGCCGACGCCTTCGTCTCGAACATCCGGCCGGCCCCCCTCGACCGGCTGGGGTTGGGCTACGAAGCCGTCCGCAGGTCCAATCCCTCGATTATCTATCTCAGCATGGTTGGTTACGGCACCGGCGGTCGTTACGCAGGGCAGCCGGCCTATGACGACCTGATCCAGGCCGCGTCAGCGATCCCCACCCTGCTGCAGCGCTCGACCGGCGAGCAGCGTTTCATTCCGATGGCTGCGATCGATCGCATCGTCGGCACCGTGGGCGCCAATATGTTGCTCGCCGGCCTGCTGGCGAAGGCACGGACAGGCGTTGGCCAGAAGATCGAAGTGCCGATGTTCGAGACGATGGTGCAGTTCGTCCTCGCGGAGCACATGCAGGGTGCCACCTTCGATCCGCCAACCGGCCCGCCCGGGTATGCACGGACGCTGTCGCGTTCGCGACGGCCCTATGCCACCCAGGACGGATATCTGGCCGTATTGCCATATAATGATGGGCAATGGCGCCGCTTCTTCGAAGCTATCGGCAAGGGCCACTTGTTCACGGAGGATCCGCGTTTTGCCGACATCGTCGCTCGCACGGCGAACATCGATGCGCTCTACGACATGATCGCTGACGAGCTCAAGACCCGCCCGACGTCGAAGTGGCTGGAGCTTCTTCACAAAGCGGACATCCCCTGCATGGTGCCGCACACACTCGAGACATTGATGGAGGATCCACATCTGCACGATCGTGGGTTCTTCGAGATTCGCGAACATCCGTCCGAGGGCCGCATCCGGACTATGCGCGAGCCCAGCAGCTGGTCCGAAACGCCTCCGCCCGAGGATCGATTTGCGCCACGACTGGGACAGCATACTCGCGAGATTCTCGCTGAGGTCGGCTACGTGAACAGTGAAATCGATACCATGATCGCCGAGAAGGCCGCATTTGAGGAGCGTGATCGTTAGCTGGCGTCTCCTCATATCGGCACGTACACCACCCACTGGTTCGTCGATCGTTCGGCGCTTATGCGCGGACCGGACCCGATGCGACTTGGCCGGCACCTAACGTTAACAGCATATCAAGCGTCTGGCGGGCCAGAAAACGGGTGCGGTCGCCATCCTCGCGCCGCAGGCCGCGCATCGGTTCGGTGGCTTCGTCCCACCAGTCCTGCACGGCCAGGAATCCCTGTTGCCACAGCCGGAAGGGAAAGGTCTGCCAGCCGGGATGGGCAAAGCGCTTGTCGCAAGGCTTCGGCGGAAAGGGCGGAAGGCTGCCGGGGCTGGCGGCAAGCGCCATGACCTTCAACAGGTTCTGCCGGGCACCCTCGGCCAGTTCCATCTGACGCGCCGGCGAGCGCGCCAGATGTTGCGCCCAGTCACTCCACGCCTCGATGAAGGCATGGGGCGACACCCCGCCGCTCAGCTTCGCCAAAGCGCCACGCGCCGCACGTTCGAGGTTGTCATGCGGACGTTTCTGCGGCGGGGCTTGCAGGGGGAGCACGGTGGCGAGCAGCTGCACCGGAGGTTGGGCAGCGGCCGGAAGCGGTGTAGGAGGCGGCTTTCGTCTTGGTGGTTGTGTCATGACTTCAACCCCAGTCTGATCTGCTTCTCGATCTCGATCAGCGCGAAGAAGGCCGCCCCGATCCCGACGATCAGCAGGCCGTCGAACACCGGGACCGGCGCGGTTCCCAGCACGGCTTGCAAAGGCGGAAGGTAAGTGACGGCGAACTGGGCGGCCGTGATGATGATGACTACGGTCCAGACCACGCGGGTCCCGCGCGCGGCGGCCCATGTCAGTGAGGTGCTGTGGATATTGCGTATGAAGAAGAGGTGGAAGATCTCCAGCACGACCAACGTGTTCATCGCCATGGACTGCGCAAGCGGCAGGGAATAGCCCTTGTCGATGGCATAGGTGAAGATGCCGAAGACTGCCGCCAGGAACAGGGTCGCGACCAGGATCACATGCCAGATCAGTTCGCCCGACAGGATCGGCGCTTGGCGGGCGCGCGGAGGGCGGGCCATGGTGCCGGTCTCGGTCGGCTCGAAGGCAAGCGCGAGGCCCAGCGTGATCCCGGTGATCAGATTGATCCATAGGATCTGCACGGCCGTGATCGGCAAGGCGAGGCCCAGAAGCAGGGCCAGCACGATGACCATCGACTCGCCCGCATTGGTGGGCAGGGTCCAGCTGATCACCTTCTTCAGGTTGTCATAGACCGTCCGCCCCTCGCGCACCGCCGCGGCGATGGATGCAAAATTGTCGTCGGCCAGCACCAGGTCGGCGGCCTCCTTCGCGGCCTCCGATCCTTTCAGGCCCATGGCGATGCCCGCATCGGCTCGCTTCAGGGCGGGCGCATCGTTCACCCCGTCGCCGGTCATCGCGACCGACAGGCCGTTCGCCTGCAAGGCGGTCACTAGCCGCAGCTTGTGTTCGGGGCTGGTGCGGGCAAAGACGCTGGTGCCCACGACCTCCAGCGCCAGTTGCGCATCGTCCAGCTTGTCGAGGTCGTGGCCGGTCAGCACACGGTCCGGGTTTTCCAGCCCGATCTGGCGCGCGATGGCGGCGGCGGTGCCGGCATGATCGCCGGTGATCATCTTGACGCGGATCCCCGCCGCCCGGCATTCGGCAACAGCGGCAATCGCCTCGGGGCGGGGCGGGTCGATAAGACCGACAAGACCAAGGAAAGTCAGCCCGCCCTCCAGTGCCTGCTGGTCGATCCTGTCGCCCGGTTCTGTCCGCTCCGCGAAGGCCAGCACCCGCAAGCCCCGCTTCGCCAGCGCCTCGGCCCGGTCGTGCCAGTGGGCGGGGTCGAGTCCTGCGCACATCCCCAGCACCCGCTCGGGCGCGCCCTTCACGTGGATCAGACGCCCGGACGCGCCCTCGGTCAGCACGGCCATGAAGCGGTGGCGGCTGTCGAAGGGGATGGCATCCAGCCGCCGCGCGGTCTGATCGCCACCCGCCTTACCCGCAAAGGCCAGGAGCGCGCCTTCCATCGGATCGCCCTCGACCGTCCAAGTCCTGTCTTTGCGATGCAGACGTGCGTCGTTGCATAGGGCCGCCGCAAGCGCCAGTCGCCCCAGATCACCGGCAGGCGTGATCGCCCCTTCGGCGGCATAGCCTTCGCCCGCGACGGTGAAAGCGCCTTCGGCTGTCTCCGCGGCGGCCACCACCATCTCGTTGCGGGTCAGGGTTCCTGTCTTGTCGGTGCAGATGACCGAGACCGAGCCGATGGCCTCGATCGCCGGCAGGCGGCGAACGATGGCATTGCGCCGCGCCATGGCCTGTACGCCGATCGCCAGCGTGATAGTCATCACCGCCGGCAGGCCCTCGGGGATCGCGGCAACAGCCACGCTGACGATCACCATGAACAACTCGGCAAAGGGCATGTGGCCGACAAAGTAGCCATAGGCCAGAAGGAGCGCGGCGCAGAGCAGGATCAGGAACGACAGCCAGCGCGCGAAATGATCGATCTGCGCGACAAGGGGCGTGGTCAACTGCTCGACCTCTGCCAGGAGCCCGCCAATACGACCGATTTCGGTGTCTGCACCCGTGGCCACAACCAGCGCCCGTGCCGTGCCCTGCGTGACCAGCGTGCCCGACCACAGCATTGAGCGGCGGTCACCGAGTGCCGCATCTGCCGCGACCGGTTCCGGCCCCTTCTCGACCGGCACCGACTCCCCCGTCAGGATTGCCTCTTGCGCCGCGAGCCCGCGCGCCTCCAGGACGCGCAGGTCGGCAGGCACCTTGTCACCTGCCTCCAGCAGGACGATGTCGCCCGGTACAATGTCAGCCCCGTCCAGCGTCTCGCGGTGCCCGTCGCGCAGCACCGCAGCGCGAGGCGCCAGCATGTTGCGAATTGCAGCCATTGCGGCCTCGGCCTTGCCCTCCTGCACAAAACCGATCACCGCATTCGCCAGAACCACGGCCAGGATCACCCCGGTATCGACCCAGTGCTGCAAGGTCCCGGTCACCACTGCCGCACCCAGCAGCACATAGATCAGCACGTTGTGGAACTGCATCAGGAACCGCAGCACCGGCCCACGCCCCCGCACCTCGGGCAAGCGGTTCGGGCCATGCTTGGCAAGGCGCTGCACCGCTTCGGGCGTGGACAGGCCTTCAGGCGCAGCTTCCAGCGCCGCAAGGCAATCGGCGGCGGGGGTCGCGTGGGCGTTGGTTAAAGGCATATCATCGCGCCGTGTAGCCGCCGTCGATGACGATTTCCGCCCCGGTCACGAATTTCGCCTCGTCCGAGGCCAGCCAGACAACCGCCCACGCGACGTCGTCAGGTTCGCCCATGGTGCCGATCGGGTGGGCCGCCCCAGCCGCGGCCTTTGCCGCCTCCAGATCGGGGGCGGTGGAGCGCAGATGGTTTTCCACCATCGGCGTCCAGATATAGGCCGGGTGGATCGAGTTCACCCGGATCTTCTCGGGCGCATAAGTAATGGCGTCGTTCTTCGACATCAGCCGCACCGCGCCTTTCGAGGCATGGTAGGGCGCGATGCCGCCAATCCCGATCAGCCCTGCGATAGAGGATAGGTTGATGATTGACCCTGACTCCGCCAATCGCAGGTGCGGCATGGCGTGCTTGGTGCCGAAGAACACGCCCTTGACGTTCACCGCCTGGACCCGGTCCCACTCCGCCTCGGTCACCTGATCGGTAGGCTTGGGGCTGCCGGAGATGCCTGCGTTGTTGACGATCACGTGCAGCCCGCCGAACCGAGCGGCGGCCGCGTCGATGGCAGCCTTGACCGCCGACTCGTCTGTGACATCCACAGGCCAGAAGCCGACTTCGTGTCCCTCGGCCGTCAGCGCGTCGGCCAGTGCCTTTCCCTCTGTCTCCAGCACGTCGAAGATCGCGACCTTCGCACCTTCTTCCGCCATGCGCCGCACACAGGCGCGGCCGATTCCGACGGCTCCCCCGGTCACGATTGCCGACTTGCCGGAAAGTCTCTTCATGGCATGTGTCCTTTCGTTTCCAAATGGTTGCATATCATCATCCCGCTTCGCGACCCTCGGCCGCAATTTCGGGGAATGCGGTGCGCTCTTCTCCGGCGGCGCCGCACAAGAGTTCCACCGCACGGTCAGCGGCGTCCTGGAATGGCTCCAGCACCAGATCGACTCCTGCGCCGAACAGTATCTGTGTGTCGCCCGCACTGTGTGAGGCAGCTGCCATCCGTCCCGAGAAACCGGCAGAGCGGGCCAGCTGGATCAGGGTCCGACGGGTGTCTTCGTGACTTAGGCCTGTCGGGTGCGTCGGTACGGTCGACACCATCCACTCCGCCCCCCGGAACGGCAGTTCCGCGACAAACTCCGGGTCGCTGGCATCGCCGAAATCGGCCTCAAGGCCAAGGTCGCGCCACCGCCGCACCGCCTGCGGGTTGAAGTCGACGCCCAGCACCCGGATGCCCCGCTTCTTCAGGCGCAGCCCGATGGCGGTGCCGAACCGACCCAGTCCGAAGATGATTACCCGGTAACTGCTGGCGTTGTGCGCACCGGCCTCGATGGGCTCTCGCGGAGTTCCCCTGCGTTCAAAGATGCCAAGCAAGGGTTCGAACACCGCATAAAGTTGGTGCGAATAGGTGATCATGTAGGTCGAGGCCGCGATGGTTACGAGGCCCACCATGGTGACAAGGCCGAGTGCGTCCTCGGTCACATGGCCAAGTGAAACGCCCATGGCAACGAAGATCAGCGAAAATTCGCTGATCTGCGCCACGGTCAGCCCGGCCAGAAAGCCCGTGCGCTTGCGGTAGCCCATGGCCCCCATGATCGCGAGCACGATCAGCGGGTTGCCGATCAGGACAAAGAGCGAGAAGACGATGGCCCCGGTCGCATGCGCGCCCAGAAGCGACAGGTCGAGCGTTGCGCCAAGTGCGATAAAGAAGAACAGAAGCAGGAAGTCGCGCAAGGGTGCCAGCCGGGCGGCAATCGTCTCGCGGTAGGGGGTTGAGGCCAGCGCAACACCCGCCATCAGGCCGCCCACTTCCTTGCCCAGGCCGACGACATCTCCGATCGCGGCAAACATCGCGGCCAGGGCGATGGCGAAAATCACCAGAAGCTCAGGCGCGCGGGCAAGGCGCTCTGTCAGGGGATCGGCGGCATAGCGCACGAAAAGGACCACCGCCGCCACAAGTGCCAGCCCCGATGCCAGAACCATGACGACGGAGCCGCCTTCTGCCCCACCGTGACCCGGTGCACCAATGCCGATGGCCGACAGGACGATCATCGCCAGCACCACGACAAGATCCTGAACGATCAGGAATCCCAGCGCGATCTGACCGTGCAGGGCGTCGATCTCGCGTTTGTCGGACAGAAGCTTGACGATGATGATGGTCGAGGAAAACGTCAGGGCCACCGCGACATAAAGGCTGGTGACATGCCCGAGCCCCAGGCCAAGGCCGATCAGATAGCCGAAGAACGCGGTGAAGATGACCTGCCCGAGCCCAGTCATCACAGACACCACACCCAGTGACCGGATCAGCTTCACGTCCAGCTTGATGCCGACCAGAAACAGCAGCACCGCAATGCCAAGCTCGGACAGAAGGTCGATCTGCGCATCCGAACGCACGACATCCAGCGCCGAAGGCCCCGCGATCAACCCGACGGCGATGAAGCTGACGATCAGCGGCTGTCGCGCCAGCGTGCCGACGAGGCCGATAGCGGCAGCCATGACCAAGAGCAGGGAAACTTCGGCAAAAGAGGTCAGGATCGGCACTGTGCCTCTCCTCCTTGTCCATCGCCATTCGGGCCTGTCCAATGCTTCTTTGGTGCGGTCTGGTGGACCATCAGGAATTCGGCCAGGTCGGCGTCAGCGATGCGCCATCCCTTGCCGATGTCGATCGCCCGCAACTCGCCCACCTTGATCCAGTGGCGCACGGTCGCTTCGGCAACCTTCAGGCGCTCCGCGAGTTCCTTGACGGTCTGATACTGATCCTTCGGCATGGCATTCTGCCTGTTGTGAGGGGATGGTGAAGAATAGCGAAGGATTGTCTCGTTTGATTGACTTGCATCAATCAGCGATGCGATTTGACCTGTTTCCATTGACCTCATCTCGGGGACAGGAGGACACACCGTGCAGCGGACCATGTTGGCCACGGATTTTTCCGAACGGTCGGACCGTGCGCTGCGCCGTGCGGTGATCCTGACCCGCCAGCAAGGAGCCGCCCTCGAAATCGTGCACGTCGTCGACGATGACCGGCCACGCCGGCTCGTCGATCACGAGGTGAACGACGCCCGTCAACTGCTGGCAGAACTCGGCCGGAGTCTGAAAGATCTGGACGGTATCGCCTGCGCCACCGGGGTCCTGCTAGACGACCCCTTCGCCGGAATCGTCAAGACGGCTGCCAAGGCGTCTCCCGACCTCCTTGTCATCGGGCCGCATCGGCGCCAGATCCTGCGCGATGACTTTGTTGGAACGACAGCAGAACGCACGATCTGAGCGGTTCGTTGTCCTGTACTGATGGTGAATGGTCCACCCGTAGGCCCGTGGCGTCATGTTCTCATGACGACGGACCTGTCTGAACATGCAGGCAACGCGCTGAGACGCTGTCTTGCGGCCGGGCTTCCGGGCGATGCGGCGCGCTCGCTGCTCTACGTCTTCGATGCGCCCGCGTTGCGCCTTGCGATGTCCGGCAGCATGGGCAAGGAGGAACAGCGCGACTACCTTGAGGACCTCTGCCGCGAATCGGGGCTGGAATTGGCACAGTTCATCGGACGTGCCGGACTCGGACAGATCAGGCGGATCGTTCAGCCTGAAGAGGCGACGGTCGTCGGCGAACTCCAGAAAACTGCCGACAGGGTGAAGGCGGACCTGATAGTCGTCTCGACATAGGGCAAGGGGGCGGTCTCCCGCATGGTGCTGGGCAGCGTGGCGCTACAAGTGCTGAAGGACGCCCAACATGACGTCCTCGTCATGCCCATCGAGCTTACCTGATCATCGACAAGCACGGTTGGACGCCGTGCGCATCCGGCAACTGAAGACGTGCCCCGTCAATCGCCGGAAACTGACAAAGACATTCCGCCATTACCCTCCCGCCAACTGGACTCCGGCGTTATCAGCATCGAACGCGTCATAGTGCTATGGCGAAAGCGTAGTGCTCATCACTGTCGGTCGCGGCCTGCCATTGTTTCATCGATGTTTCACACTATTTGGCAAGGCTGTGTCTTGCTCTAGCGGCAATGCTGTGGGCTGTGCGGAGCCTCGCCCGGCAAATCTCGCTATGCATGCGCAGGTTGAACCAAGGTCAGGTGCGCCGCCACCGATACTCTCTAGAGAGGAGACAGCCATGATACCCCTTCCTCGACGCAATCTCATCGCCATGGGAACGGCCGCCCTTGCCGCCGTCACGGCCGCGCCCCGGCTCGCCACGGCGGCGCACCCTTTCACGCAGCCGCCCCTGCCCTTCGCCGAAAGCGCCCTGGCGCCCGTCATCTCCGCGCAAACCGTGCAGTTCCACTACGGCAAGCACCACGCGGCCTACTACGCCAATCTCAATCGAATGACCGAGAACACGCCTTATGCGGCGATGTCGCTCGAGGAAATCGTCGTCAAGAGCGCGGCCGACCCGCGCGACAAGGGATTGTTCAACCAGGCCGGCCAGTGCTGGAACCACGATTTCTACTGGAAAGTCCTGACGCCGGGCGGCAGCCGCCAGCCGACCGGCAAGCTCCGCACCGCCATCGAGCGCGACTTCGGCGGCTTCGACAAGTTCAGCCAGGCCTTCGCTGCACGGGCGAATGCAGTATTCGGAAGCGGCTGGGCCTGGTTGGTCGAGGACGGCGGAAAGCTCGCCCTGATGGAGACGTCGAACGCCGACACGCCGCTCGCACACGGCAAGCGTCCCCTGGCAACGATCGACGTGTGGGAGCACGCCTACTATCTGGATTACCAGAACCGTCGCGCCGATCACGTCGATGCCCTGCTCAAGACTCTCGTCAACTGGGACTTCGTGCGCGATCAGATGACGACGCAATAGTCGAGGTTCTGCGCGTCCATACTCCCGTAGTCCAACGCGGGGCCGGTCAATGGGCGCACGACTTCCCCGATCGAGCTATCGCCATCCGGTCTAGGAATACGATGTCTTGATCAGGGTCGCGAAGTCGACACCGGCGATGTTGACACCGATCGCGCCGAGCGCGGCAAGGTTGGCCCGGCCGCGCGGCGTGAACAGCCGCGCGCCGAGAGCATCGAAGACGCGTCCCGCCACGACGAGGACCGAGGCGGCAATCCGGCTCCCGACGAAGCGAACGATGCCGACGGGATGCACCAACCAGCCTCTCCTTCAATGATGGGACGTCGCCGCACCTGCGGTCTCGATCTTGAAGTCGACGTCGATGCTTCCGGCCTTCTCGAACACGAGCGTTACGGGGACCTTGGCGCCCTGGGTCAAAGGCGCCCTGAGTTCCATGAACATGATGTGGAAGCCGCCGGGCTTAAGCGTCACCGTCGCACCGGCGGGGATTTCGATCCCCTTCTCGACCTCGCGCATGCGCATGACGTTGCCGTCCATCTTCATCTCGTGAACCTCGACCTTCATCGAGGCCGGGCTGCGGGCAGCGATCAGCCGGTCCGGCGTGGTGCCGTTGTTGACGATCGTGAGAAAGCCGCCGCCCGCTCTTGCGGTCGGAGCGGTCGCCCGCGTCCACGGATGATCGATCTTCAGGGCGCCGAGCTTGTAGTCGTGCGCGAAGGTGGGTGGTGCAAACGCCAGGGCGGACAGCACCGCCAGAACGTATCGCCGCTTACTCATATCGAAGTCCTTTCTTGGTGAAGAGCAAAGGGTGTCGTCGCGACCTCCGGTCATCGCGCCGCGCAAGATCATTCGGAGTCGGCCTTCGCCTGCCGGTTCTCACGCACTCACCGGCGCCGGCGTCACACAGGGCCGGAAGGAAACGGGTGCCCGCAGGGGCGGAAGGCGGAACGACCGATGGCGCGAGCGCTGGCAAAAGCGCCAGCGGCGCGTACTGCACGATGAAGGTCAGTCGTTCGGCAGCGGAGGCGCGCGAGGTTGCTGCAGGCCGTCGCGCATGGCGCCGGGCGTCGGATGACGATGGTGAGCCGGCACCGCATCCGAGGTCGGAACCGGATCGACGAAGAGGGCCGCGACCGACGGACCCAGTAGCACTGGCGAATGGGCCAGGCCCAAACAGCAATCGTGAATCTTGGCTGCCGACGAACCGGAACTGTCCGACTCACCGTCCGCGCTGGACTGACAGATCGCGCCCCAAAGTCCAGCCGCCGCCTCAGGCCCCCCGGCGCGCAGCATCACCGAGTGCGCCAGCGGCTGCAGGATCGCCAGGGTGAGGGCAAACAGCGCCACCATCAGCGCAAGCGAGCGCAGTTGCGACGGAGGTTGCTGGGCTGGCATTGTCGGAAGTATGGCCGCCACGTCCGGGAATCACAAAGAAGGATTTGGACTACGATATCACATGGGCACCCTGGCCCACTTTCCGAAGACACAGAGCGTGACTTCGGACCGCCCTGCATCCCGCCGCAAAGGTGCTGTCTCGTTCTCCCGCGGGGTTCTTCAAAGCTGATGGCGTGACGACCAGACTGGCGCCGGTCTCGACCGGCGGTCGCAGCCACCACAAAGGAGGCCCCGGGCTTCTCCGGTGCCGGCATTCTCCCGAGGCATCGGGGCATTCTCTGGACTGCCCAAGATGGAAGTGTCAGTTTCCCGCCATGTCCCTGAAGCGAGCGGCGCGTGACGCTGTATATAGATTCGTCATCGACCCCATCCTGTGGCTCAGCCCGCGGGTCAGCACCTCCCACCTGCGCGCCGACAGCGTCTACAAGATCATTTCCGACCGCGCCGCCCAGCGCGCCGCCGACTATGTCGAGAAGCACCTCGACGTCGCGCTGATGTTCTCGGCGCGCGAGCTGTTGTGGGATTTCGCGATCTCGAAGGCGCCGCGCGACGGGCTCTACCTCGAGTTCGGCGTCATGACGGCCGCCTCGACCAACCATTTCGCCCGCCGTGTGGCCCGCGGCAACATCAAGATCTACGGCTTCGACAGCTTCGAGGGGCTGAAGGAGGACTGGCCGGGCACCGAGGCGCCGGCCGGCGCCTACCAGGTCAGCAAACCGACCGAGCTCGAACCCAATGTCGAACTGGTCGTCGGCTGGTTCGATGCCACCCTCCCCGGCTTCCTCGCGAGCCACAAGGGCCCGTGCTCGTTCCTGCACATCGATTGCGACACCTATCCCTCCACCAGGCTGGTCCTCGACCTGCTGGCCGACCGCATCGCCGCCGGCACCGTCATCGTTTTCGACGACTACATCGCCTTCCCCAACTGGGAGAACGGCGAGTTCAAGGCGTTCAGGGAATTCGTCGAGGCGCGCGGCTACAAGTACAGGTATCTGGCCTTCGCCAACCAGCAGTCGGCCGTGCAGATCCTCTAGCGCGCCTCAGCGCATCTTCACGTAGATCGACTTGGCGAGCTTGTAGAGCCGGGAGTCCTGCGCGGCAAAGCGCATGACGAAGTCGCGCGACTTGTCCTCGAGCGCGCTCACGATGTAGTCGAAGCCTGCCCGGCGGCGGTATTCGGCCAGATAGGCCCGCAGCTCGGCATCGGTCTCGGCCAGACCGTTGTCGCCGTATTTCGCCACGTAATAGTTGAAGCCGCCCTCCTGCAGCGAACGCACGCCGCCATGCAGGGTCGTCTTCACGTAGTTGCCGATCAGAAGGTCATCGAAGATGCGGTAGTCGATGCAGGTCATCAGGCTGCCGCGCGGCACGGCGAAGCTGATGCCGCGCTCCCGGGGCCCCCGCATCCTGATCGCATGATCCCGCCCGCCCACGCGGAAATTGACGAATCCGAAATAGTCCTGCACCGGATCCTTGCGCGCGAAATAGGCCTCGATCTTCTTCACGTCCGCGGCCTCCAGCGCATCGGACCAGTTGTCGCCGAACTCCTCCGGCGCCTTGGGAACGACGGTGATCGCCTCCGGAGCATGGGTCGTCCACGAGCCGTCCCGGCAATCGACCGTCGAGAAGGCGGGGATGAATCCCACGTCCGGCGACAGGCCCTTCTCGAAGGCATCCATCGGCGTCGTGTAGGCCTCGGCCCACATCGAATCCGTACGCTGATACTGGTGGAAAGCCGAGAAGGGGATCACCGTCCTGGCGCCGGCAGCCTTGGCGAGATTGGTGAGCTGCCCCCCGACCGACGGCTTGCGCGCGGCGCGCGGCGTCAGGAAATGCCCCTGCTCGTCGAAGAAGTTGATCATGTCGGCGTCGCCGTAACCCGACAGGGCGAGCAGGTAGGAGCGTTCGTAGTGCGAGGCGATGCTGCGGATGTAGCGCGTGCAGTCGCGCGTCCCGGCATCGTTGGTGTTGATGAAGAGACTGCCGCACGAGTCGATCAACAGGATCGAATCCTGGATGCGGGTGGTGATGCACTGGACCTTCACCTTGTCCGTGAGCTGAACCCACTTGCGATCGGGCAGCACGGTGAGATCGTAGCCGCCAGGCTGCAGGTCCTTCAGGATGCGCCCGTTCACGTGATCGGGCAGCAGGATCTTCTGACCCTTGAAGCGTTCGATCGTCACCGGATTCAGGTGATCCGGATGGCCGTGCGAAAACCAGATGTACTCGCACTTCAGGATGTCGTCCTTGAGCGCCCTGGGAATACGATGGCTGAGCACCCAGCTGCCGAAATAGGCGGGATCCTCGTCGCCGAACCACGGATCGGCGGCGAGCAGCGGCTTGCCGTCATAGACGATCAGGGTTGCGTTGCCAGTGGTCGTTACCTGGTTCATGACGACGTTTGATACCGTGGATGACAGTACCCGGCAAACGACGCGCATCGGGTGAAGATCGCGCGCGCCCGGACTGCCGCAGTATTGGCTGGATTTTTCATCATTTTCGATGCAATTTGTTTTCTTCGGAGCTTCCGGCGCGTGTCGCCCGTCGAAGGGGAGCCACGATGGAGCGCATGCGCAGCCATTGGGAAGTAATTGGATGACGAAGGCTGAAACGACGCCAGGCCGGCACCGGAGGCGATCACCCGGGTTGATCGCGCGCCGCAGACGACACGGGCGCTGGAGAAAGCCGGCGCCCGCTTTCGCGCTTTGCCTCCCGGCGGAAGCACGCCTCAAGCAGGTCGACGCCCTCTCCTCCTGATTTTTCCCTCCAGCCGCGGACCCGCCGGCCATGCCCCTGCACTGGACGATCGACTCGAGACTAAAGCTTTTCGCCGCAAAGGCCGAAGGCCATGTCACACTGGACGACGTGAACCGCATGCTCGACGCAATTGTCGGCGCGGAGGCCGTGGGCTACCGGAAGTTGTTCGATGGGAGCCAGGGCGACCCGCGGATGAGCCCGGCCGAACTTCTCCGCCTGGGCGTGCGCATGCGAGCGATCCACGCCACCGGAACCATGGGCCCGCTTGCCGTCGTGTTGCCGGCCAACAAATACTACCTGGTCGCGCGCTTACTCGGCATGATTGCGGCGGCCAAGCGGCCCATGCGCGTGTTCACGGAGCCGGACAAGGCGCGGCAATGGCTGGAGACGCGGTCCATTCGCGCCAAGGTGCCGGGCCTGCTCGCGAGCGAGCCGTCGAAAGATCTCCCTCGTTCGACCGGGAACGGGACCACCCCATCACAAGGCGGATGACGTAGCGGCCAAGCGAGCGGTCTGTTTACGCGAGCGACCCGGTCCGGCACTCTTCCCGCAGGAATAAACAGCCAGGGAAGCGTCGTTTGAGTCCGGTTTTTCTCCACGACTTCTTCTACGAGTTCGTCACCCTGTTCGTGATCCTGGATCCGTTCGCCACCGTGCCCATCTTCCTCATGGTCACGGCCGGCCTCGACCGGCGGAAGTCGCTGCTGGTCGCGGCCTACGCTTTGGGCGTCGCGTTCCTGATCCTGCTGTTCTTCATCGTGCTGGGGCGCACGCTCCTGTCGGCGCTCCATATACCCATGTCCTCGTTCCAGCTTGCGGGATCGCTCATCCTCCTGCTCTTCGGGCTCAAGATGGCGCTCGGCAAGGTGTCCGAGGAGGCCATGGACGTCCCTGCCGATGCGACGCCGCTCCAGCGGGCGATCTTTCCTCTGGCCATTCCCGGCATCGCCGGCGCCGGCGCGATCCTCACCGTCGTGCTGCTGACCGACAACAACGTGCGCTCGATCGGTGAACAGGTGTTAACGACGGGGATCCTGGCGCTCTGCCTCTGCCTGCTCTTCGCCGTCTACGCCCTCGCGGGCACCTTGTTCCGCCTGCTCGGAAAGGCAGGCATCGAGATCGTGACCCGCGTGTTCGGCCTCATCCTGTGCAGCATCGCCGTCACCGGCCT
>NZ_JAUSBN010000011.1 GCF_030651995.1 Reyranella sp. | reverse complement strand
CTTGCGCGTCCATGACACCTACGACGACATCGTCGACGCCTGCTGCAACGCCTGGAATGGCCTCATCGCTGCTCCCGCGATTCTCGCTTCCATTACTCAACGAGCATGGGCCAGTGCGTCATGAGTTCTGTCGGTTGGTATCAGAAGTATTTTGCTACGTTGACGCTGGAGGTTACATGGCACCAGCCATCACCCGGAGTCCCAGCATCGTAGTTGTGCGTGGCCTACGAGCCGATTGTGGTGGAAGGAGACAATTCCTAAATTGTCCTCACTGTCGAGGGCCATCTCCTGTTGGAAACCCGGTTGATCGAGCGACAGCGTGATCTGCTTGGATTCCATCACCGCGCAGCATTCTGACGACTCTGTCGGGCCCTGATATCGGGCGGCCACTGGCTCTTGATGTATGCCAGAATGGCAGCGATGTCCCTGTCGGAGAGAGTATTCCCAAAGGCGGGCATATCGGTCAGATACCCCTCAGGGTAGGCAGCGGGACCGAGTTGCGTTATCCGCATCAAAAATGCATCCGAATGGTGCCAGGTGTGCCCGGTTTCGTCGTGAGGCGGCGCCGGCAGGCGCCCATTCGGAAGGCGACGTTGCCAGTTCGGTTGCCCCTCCAGCGATGAGCCGTGACAGCTCGCGCATGCGGCGACATACAAACGTCTCCCCCGCTCGACCCGATTCGCATTTGCAGGGTCGATGCGAGGCACATCGCTCGCGGAGAGATAGAACGCTATACCGACAGCAATCGCCACCAAGCCGACAGCCACCACGACGAGCGATGCTCGCTGAAGCCGCGGGAGTGCTGGCTTCATACCAGCGACACTCCGGCCCCCGGCTTTCCTCCGGAATCGACTGTGCCGGGACACGATCCTACCTGTCGTCGTCCGGACGCAACCGAGGTTGCGTCTGACAGGCGTTGCTCAAGCACAACACGTCAATCTCCTTGCGGCTTCCTTTGCAGGTCACGGTGTAGACCGTAATGGCGCCAGAAACTTCCGTGACAGCGATCTTTGCTGGCACGCAGTTGAGCCTGGCCAGCGTGGCCTGCAGTTCGGAATCGTCAGCAAGCGCCGACGATTCCGCGCTCAAAACAGCTGTCGCTGCAAGGCACAATAGCAACAGAACCCGCTTCATGGATTACTCTCGACGTCGCGTTAGTGTCCCTTGCCGATCTTGGTTACTGTGATCGCACCGTTGACGCGATCAGCCTCGAACTCGATCTTGTCGCCGGCCTTCACCTTGTCGAGCATCGAGGTATCGGCGACTCGGAACACCATGGTCATGGACTCCATGTCGAGATTCTTGATGGGACCATGCTTGAGGGTCATTTTGCCGGCCGGCTTGTCGACCTTCACGACTTCCGCCTTAACCATGTTGCCGTCCGCCAGCGCAGTCATCGAAACCAGGGACAAGGCGAACGCACCGAATAGAGTCTTCTTCAACATTTTGTTCTCCTTGGGCGTGGACTAATTACTCGACGACGATGGTGCCGAACATGCCGGCTTGACGATGTCCGGGAATGAGGCAGGAGAAGTCGAACGTACCCGCCTTGGTGAACTGCCAGAGGATTTCGCCGGTTGCCTTCGGCTTCAGGCGCTTCGCAATGGGATCGTCGAGCTCCATGTCCGGGTTCTTCTCCATGTCCTTCATGTGCTTGAGGTTTTCCTCGACCGTGCCGACGACGAACTCGTGATCGATCGCCCCATTGTTGCGAAGCTGGAAGCGCACCTGCTCGCCCTTCTTGAACTTCAGCTTGTCCGGCAGGAACAGCATCTTCCCGCCGTCCTCGCGAAACACGATCTGGACGATGCGGGCCGGCTTTTTCGGATCGCCCGGCTTGCCGTAGGCGGTGTCGTCCGCGTGGCTGTGCCCCTCGCCGGGTTTGTGGCCGGGAGCCGCCAGTGCCGCGACAGAGATCAGGCTGGCTGCAATTGCCGCGCTAGTAAGTCGCTCGAGTTTCATCGATACCTCCTTCAGTTGAGCCTACTTGTGAGAGCCATGTGACGTCGGCTTGACGACTTGAAGCGTGGTGCTAGGCTTTGCAGGCGGGACTGGCTTCGGCGCCCGCGTCGTGGCGGGGGCGGGCCCCTTCCATTCGTACGCGACGGTCCCGGGTGGATTCTGGTACCAGCCGGGGTCCTTGTAGTCCCCAGAGGCCAAGCCTTCGCGTACTTTGACCACCGAAAACATGCCACCCATCTCGACAGCCCCGAACTGCGCGAAGCCGGTCATCATCGGCAGTGTATTGTCCGGGAGCTGCATCTCCATCTCGCCCATATCGGCCATGCCGGCGCTGCCCATCGGCATGTAGTCGGGCACCAAGCGCTTCATCTGCTTGGCGAATTGCTTCTTGTCGACGCCGATGAAGGTGCGAATGTCGTGGCCCATCGCGTTCATGGTGTGATGGGATTTGTGGCAGTGAATGGCCCAGTCGCCTGGGTAGATCGCGTCGAACTCGTAGGCCCGCATGCCCCCCACGGGAATGTCGATCGTGACTTCGGGCCAGCGTGCCTCCGGCCGCACCCAGCCGCCGTCGGTACAGGTCACCTCGAAATCGTAGCCGTGCATGTGGATCGGATGATTGGTCATGGTGAGGTTGCCGACGCGCACCCGCACGCGATCGCCCTTGGCGATCACCAGCGGATCGATGCCGGGGAAGACGCGGCTGTTCCACGACCACATGTTGAAAGCGGTCATCTCCGCGACCTTCGGCACGTAGTTGCCGGGGTCGATATCGTAGGCATTCAGCAGGAACACGAAGTCGCGGTCGACCCGGTGCAGCTTGGGGTCGCGCGGATGGACGACGAAGAAGCCCATCATGCCCATCGCCATCTGCACCATTTCGTCGGCGTGCGGGTGGTACATGAAGGTACCGCTCTTCATGAGCTGATACTCGTAGACGAAGGTCTGCCCAGGCTTGATGTGCGGCTGGTTGAGCCCGCCGACACCGTCCATCCCGCAGGGCAGGAGCTGGCCATGCCAGTGGATCGTCGTGTGCTCGGGCAACTTGTTGGTCACGAAGATGCGGACCTTGTCGCCTTCGACCGCCTCGATGGTCGGACCCGGGCTCTGGCCGTTATAGCCCCACAGACGGGCGATCATGCCCGGCGCCATTTCACGCTCGACCGGCTCGGCGACGAGATGGAACTCCTTCCAGTCCCCGTTCTGCCGCCACGGCAAGGTCCATCCATTCAGGGTGACGACGGGCTGGTAGTCGGGTCCGCTCGTGGGATGAAGCGGCGGCTGCATGGTGTTGGTCGTCGTCGTCGGCGCTTCCGGGATCGATTGCGCCTGGACGCGGCCGCTTACGGCGGCGGCGCTGATGAGGGCGAGGCCCGAAGCCCCGACGAGATCGCGTCTGGAGAGGCTCATGTCTTTCTCCTTTCTAGAGTCCGAGAGGAATGGTTTCGGGTGGAGGCGTCGTGTTAATGACGCCGGACGGTGGCACGAGGCCACCGACGATGAGAGCTGCCTGCAGGTCGGCGACGGCAAGATGGTAGTCGCGCAGCGCATCGAGCGAAGCCACATTGGCGGTGATGCGTTCACGCTCCTCGATGAGGAGCTCGAATACGTCGACCAGCATGCCGTTGTAGCGGAGCAACACCTCTGCCGAGATCTGCCGACGCAACGGTAGGATGCGGTTCTGGTAGTAGCGGGCGATGTCGTGCGTCGCCCTGTAGGTTGTGTAAGCTACACGCGCTTCGGAGCGTGCGTTGACGGATCGCTCGATCAGGCGATTGATCGCCCGCATATACGTCTCTCGAGCGGCGGTAACCCGCGCTTCGCCGCTGTCGAAGATCGGTATCACTATGGCTAGGTCGAGGCCGTAGCGATTCTTGGTAGATTGTTCGCCCGCCTCGTTGGTCTCGGTTTCGTTCCGATAGCCCAGGCCCAACTCGAGGAACGACATGTAGCGCGTCGCATTCACGAAGCCGACCGACTTCGCCAGAGTCACGATCTCATAGCGCAGGATGATGAGATCTACTCGTCGCCGCATGGCTTCGACTTCGACATCTGCGAGCATATCCAGCGCGGCGGGCAACGCCGGCAGTCGCGGCGGAAGCCTGTAGGCAAGATCGGAGCCCCAAAGACCAAGCATGCGGTTCAGGGCTTCGCGCGTTCCGGCAACATGTAGTCGAGCCTGGGCCACCTGGGCGCTGAGGTCGGCGTAGAAGGCCGAGACGCGCGCCTGATCGAGCTTGTTGGCGGCACCGGTCTCACCGAGCTGTCTCATCATTTGTGCAGACGCGTCGGCGGTCTGACGGGCCTGCTCCAGTAGCGCGAGCTTCTGTTGCGCGGCGATCGCGCGGACATAGGCCCGGCGGACGTCTACGGTCAGGCTGAGCGTCGTCGCGACCGCGCGATAGCGCGCTTCCTCGAACTCACGCTTGGCGATCTCCGTACGCCGTGGCAACGTCGCGATGGCCAGCAAGTTGCCGACAAGCTGAAAGCCGATTTCGGCGAAGTTGCCGGGACTTCCAAACGTGCGGCCCGAGGTAAGCGCAGGATTGGGCGGCAAGCTCGTCTGGACATACTCCGCTTCGGAGATGCCTAGGTCGTTGTAAGCCGCCTGCAGCCCGCGATTGTTGAGCAAGGCGACCTGGACAGCCGTATCTTCCGTCAGGGGCTCCGCCAGGAGTGTCTGAACGCGCTCGCGGGCTCTACGCATGTCTTCCGGAGAGGAAAGCTTGACGGCGTCGCGACCGGTTTCCTTGCGGACGCTGTCCGTGACCGGCGCCATGCCGCCATCCTCCGTGAACTTTGCGCAGCCCGCGGCCAGGAGGCCGACGAGGACCACGGCTATCGATTTCGGGAGGACGTTCATTGGGACCGTGCGGCGCCGGGGGCGACGCGGTCATTGAGTTCCCGCCAGGGCTTCAGCCCGACGGGGACATACGGTGCGGTGCCGGACATCACCGGCTGGTACGGCGCGGCGACAGTGGGAGCATCGGGGCTGGACGCATCGGCTGGCGACAACTCGGGCAAAGGCGGCGCGGAACAGGCAGCCACTCCAAGCGCGAGCATAGATGGAACCAGGAGTTTCATGGCAACGACCCAAACGAAATTGACTTGAACGCGAGGAAACAAGCATCGCGCCGAGCGGCGGCGAGCTTCTGGCGTGCGCGCAGGTCAGGTGTCTGGAACTATTGAGCCGGCGATAGACTCAAGACCGGACACGCGCCAAAGGCGCGAACGCGGTCAGACGAGTCTGGGAGGACGCTCGGAACGGTCGCCGCAGCAGCCCTCGAGCAAGTCGCTCAGCGGGGACAGAAGAAGCGACGCGGTAATGGGGCCAGGCAAAATGCCAATGACCGGCGTGGCCATGGCCGCATGGCAGGCGACCATGCAGCAGTTTCCAGCGTGCTTCGTTGGAGCTCCGCTCGGGCAGGAGCTTCCGCCGTGATCGCCGAGCGCCTCAGGTGTTTCCGGGAAACTGGTCGCGGATGCCGCGGGGTCTTCGTTCTGAGATTTCGGCAGGGATGCTTCGGCTTCGACTGGCGGACGCAATTCTGCGCCGACATGACCGCCGTGGGCCGACGCGACCGCCAGCGGTGACCACCCACGCCACAAGCGCAAGCAGAACTGCTTGTGCGAGTTTCCGAAAGGAAAGGGCGACGGTCATGACGATATTGATGATCAGCGACGGACGAGTTGTCAATCTACGGAATCGAGAGCGTCGTCAGTGGCGGCGACTGTCGAGCACTTCGAGTATCTCCTCGATCTTGTCCTTACGGTCCTTTTCCGATCCGGCGTGGAACGCATGGGCGACACAATGTTGAAGATGGTCACCGAGCGTCTCCTGCTCGACCTTGTTCAGAGCGGCACGAACCGCACGAAGCTGGTTCAGGACGTCGATGCAATAACGCTCTTCCTCGATCATCCGGGCGATACCGCGCACCTGGCCTTCGATTCGGCCGAGGCGGGCGAGCTGCGACTTCTTGATTTTGCCGTCCATGTCTTGACTATACCCCCGTACGGTATATATGGCAAGCATGAAACACGATTGCTGCAGCGGCGGACACGCCCATCATCGCGATCACTCCTCTCACCAGCCCGGCGCGCCCGAGACGGCGATAGATCCCGTCTGTGGCATGAAGGTGAAGATCGGCACGGCCAAACACACCGCCGTGCACGAGGGGCATACGCACTACTTCTGCAATCCCAAGTGCCTGCAGAAGTTCACGGCCGAGCCGGACCGGTACTTGAAGCCGGGGAAGGCCGCACCGCCGGCACCTGCCGCACCCGGCACCGTCTTCACCTGCCCCATGCATCCGGAAATCCAGCAGATCGGGCCGGGGAGCTGCCCGATCTGCGGCATGGCGCTGGAGCCTGCGGAGGTCTCGCTCGACGACGGGCCGAACCACGAGCTGATCGACATGTCGCGGCGTATGTGGATTGGCCTCGCGCTGAGCCTGCCAGTGGTCGCGCTGGAAATGGGGGGACACCTCACGTCGCTGCATATGCTCCTCGGGCAGAAGACGTCGAACTGGATACAACTGCTGCTCGCCAGCCCGGTTGTGCTGTGGGCCGGCTGGCCGTTTTTCGTGCGCGGCTGGCAGTCGCTCGTAACCCGCAATCTCAATATGTTCACGCTGATCGCCATGGGCACTGGCGTGGCATGGGGCTACAGCGTCTTCGCCGTCCTCGCCCCTGGGCTGTTCCCTGCCGCCTTCCGAGGCGCTGACGGCTCGGTTGCCGTCTACTTCGAGGCCGCAGCGGTCATCACAGTTCTCGTTTTGCTGGGCCAAGTGCTCGAGTTGCGGGCGCGCGATCAAACCTCGAGCGCGATCAAGGCGCTGCTCGACCTCGCTCCGAAGACCGCGCAGCGCCTGAACGAGGATGGAACCGACGAGATCGTATCGCTCGACCTGATCGCCGTTGGCGACCGCTTGCGCGTGCGGCCTGGCGAGAAAGTTCCTGTCGACGGAGAAGTCGTAAGCGGCCGATCAGCGATCGATGAGTCGATGGTCACCGGTGAATCGATGCCCGTTACCAAGCAGACAGGCGACCGGCTGATCGCGGGAACGCTCAACACGACCGGTGGTCTTGTCATGCGTGCCGACAAGGTCGGGCGGGACACCATGCTGGCCCGCATCGTCCAGATGGTTGCAGATGCGCAGCGTAGCCGCGCACCGATCCAGAGGCTGGCCGATCAGGTCTCCGGCTACTTCGTCCCCGTTGTCATCGCCGTCGCGGTCGCCGCATTCGTCGCATGGTCCATCTTCGGGCCAGAACCGCGGTTCGCCTTCGGCCTGGTTGCAGCCGTTGCAGTCCTCATCATTGCCTGCCCGTGCGCATTGGGCCTCGCCACCCCCATGTCGATCATGGTCGGTGTCGGACGCGGCGCGCAGGCTGGCGTATTGATCAAGAATGCCGAGGCGCTGGAACGCATGGAGCGGATCGACACTTTGGTCGTCGACAAGACCGGCACTCTGACCGAGGGCAAGCCGAAGATCGTGGCGATCGTGCCGGTGGCGGACTTCACCGAAAACGCGGCGCTGGCGCTAGCCGCCAGTGTCGAGAAGGCCAGCGAGCATCCGCTCGCGTTGGCGATTGTCAATGAAGCCGCCGACCGGAAGCTGGCGTTGTCTGAAGTGAGTGACTTCGACTCGCCCACCGGCAAGGGCGTGACCGGCACCGTGAGTGGCCGCAAAATCGCCCTCGGAAATGCGAAATTCCTGACAGAAGGCGGTGTCGACACTGCCAGACTGGCGGCCGATGCGGAACGCCTTCGGCATGAGGGAGCGACTGCAATCTTCCTCGCCGTCGATGGCAAGGCCGCAGCTGTCTTCGCCATTGCCGATCCAGTGAAGCCAACGACGCTTGAGGCGGTGCGAGCACTAACGGCCGAGAAGATCCGTATCGTCATGCTGACCGGAGACAACCGCACGACGGCAGAAGCCGTGGCACGCCGCCTCGGCATTGCCGAGGTCGAAGCGGACGTACTTCCTGAACAGAAGAGTGCAGTGGTCGAGAGGTTGCGTGCCGAAGGTCGCGTCGTTGCCATGGCGGGCGATGGAGTGAACGATGCGCCGGCACTGGTGGCGGCCGACGTAGGTATCGCCATGGGCACTGGCACAGACGTGGCAATCGAGAGTGCGGGGGTGACCCTGCTCAAGGGCGATTTGATGGGCATCGTGCGCGCCCGTCGACTGTCCGAAGCGACGATGAGCAATATCCGCCAAAATCTGTTCTTCGCCTTCATCTATAATGCGGCAGGTGTACCTATCGCGGCAGGGCTGCTTTACCCGGCATTCGGCATTCTTCTCTCGCCGATCATTGCAGCGGCGGCGATGGCACTGTCCTCGTTCAGCGTCATTGCCAACGCGCTGAGGCTCAGAGCATTGCGATTCTAATGGTAGCGGCCAACCCCGCCAGGAACGAAATTGGCCTCTCCCTTAAGGAGCGTCGGTGGCGGCGCGAGAGGCGCTCCGCGTGGTTGCGGCTACTCGTGCTTGGTGTCTTGGTACTCAATCTCTTGGCAAGCGGACATGGCGACAGTGTGCTCGTCCATGGTCAGGTGATTGCAGGCTACAGTGTGGCGACAATTGTCGCGCTCATACTTGCTTTGACACGCCGCGGCCCAGCATGGTCGACGACCGCATTCGTTGTTGTAGATGCGCTGCTGGTCGTGGCCCTGTTCCACGAGCATCTTTTCGCTCCAGGCCAAGACTTCGACCACAGTCTGACAGCGCCCACTCTGGCAGTCGGATTCTTGCTGCTGACTCACGCGGCATTGCGGCTGAAGCCTGGTCTCGTCGTCCTCTTTTCTGCCGTAGTGCTCATAGGCTGGCTATTGCTGCTCGCGATCACGCTTGTCATTCATGCGAAATTGCACCCGATGGCCCACAGCGAGTGGTCGACGTTTGGCGTCGAGGGGGCGCTCGCTGCTGCGTTCACTTTCGCGGGCTTCGTCTGCTACCTTCTGACAAAGGAGCACAACGTAGCGCTCGCCGAAGCGTTAGGGAGCGAAGGCCGGCGCCGAATGTTGGCCAGGTTTTTTTCGCCAAGCCTTGTCGCCGAGTTGCAGAGCAACGATGCCGCTCTTGCGCTTACTCGCAGGAGGGCAGCCATAATGTTTGTCGATCTCCGCTCTTTCACTCGGTTGACTGAAGCCTCCGAGCCCGAAGCGATGGCCGCGCTTCTGTCAGAGTATCGGCAAGTTGTGACGGAGGCCGTGTTCGAGTGTGGCGGCACCGTTGACAAATTTATCGGGGACGGCGTGATGGCGGTGTTTGGTCATCCGAAAACATCGCTGGACGATTCAGCGAGAGCAGTGAAGTGCGGTTTGGCTTTGAGCAGCTCACTTGAGCAGTGGAGGAAGGCGCGTCTAAGCAAAGGGAGTGCCGCTCTCAAGGCAGGAATTGGGCTACATGTCGGGTCCGTCATCGGCGGCGTACTCGAAAGCGGAACTCACGCGGAGTTCACCGTGTTTGGCGATGCCGTCAATGTGGCCGAGCGACTCGAACGCCTCTGCCGCTCTCTTGATGCATCTTTGGTCGTTTCAGAGCGTTTGCTAATCGAGGCCCCGAGTTTTCGGGATGGAATCGATTGGCGATGGAAAGACGCGGCGCTCGACGGCAGGCACGAGAAATTGCGGATCGCCTTCCTTTCCCAAGCCGATGGGCATTCGACGGCCTGACTTTGGCGGAGCACCTAAATGTACCTCGCCTCGATGCGGCGATCTCCCCGAGGACAACCCGTCGCTTCTAGAGATCGAGCCTCTAATCAGGCGCATATTCGCCTTCGCCGATCCGGTGAAGCCGAGGCTATTCGCGCCTTCATCGGTCGCGCTGTGCCATATTGTTCCGTCGCTCATCGGCGCCGCGGTCGTGCGGCGTAGAGGTCCCGCCAGGACCACTCCCGATAGCGTGCCGAAGCCTGCGGGCCCGCCGATGACTGGCGCGATTGAGGCTTGGCCGTTCGAGCAAGGTAAGTGGAGGTGCAATTATGGTGGCTCCAGAAGTGAACAGCCACGTGCACGCAGAAGATGACCGTGCTCACGTCCGTCGCTTTATGTGTGTAGTTTATGCGGGTCTGCAAGTTGATCGGCGTCTCAACGTGATCGCCGTGGCCTCAAGCGCACTCCTAGGATGGCAAGATTTCGGGGCGAAGTGAAACAAGGGAAGGCCCAGCAGGGCGGGTGCGCTACTGTCAATCCGCTACCCTTGCCCCGCCAACGTCGCTTTCGAGACGGTCGACGATACGGATCATGCGCCCGTCGCGGCCGAACATGATCGTGACGCTGGCGTAGTCGGTGCCGCCTGGCTGGTCCTTCAAGTAATGCCAGTGGGCAATCACGCTATGGCCATAGCCTTTGAAGTGGTTGGCCTTTCCTAACTGGACCACGGCGTCCTCATAGGTCGACTCGCCCGGCGTCAACGCATCGGTCGCGGCGACGTCGAACGGCTGGCCGATAGTGCGACCGCACGCGGCGAGCATCAGCACGCAGGCGAGGACAGCAATCCAGCAACTAGCCGGCTTAAGCATATCCGAAGGCAGTCGCACGCCACACCTCCACAACACCAAGCTCAAAGATACTTGGCGATTTCCTTGAATTCCTGGATCGAACGGCGGCGTTCCTTGGCGGGCTGGTCGACGGTCTCGTCGAGGCAATGGTCGAGATGGTCCTGGATCAGCGTTTTCTTCGCCTGTCCGATGTCCTTCTCGACCGCGTGCAGTTGCTGCGCGAGGTCGAGGCACGATCGACCCTGGTCCATCATCTCGATGACACTGCGCAGATGACCTTCCGCGCGGCGGAGCCTTTTGGCGATTTCAGGGTGCGTTGCGTGAAGGTGATCG
>NZ_JAUSBN010000073.1 GCF_030651995.1 Reyranella sp. | reverse complement strand
CTAAACACCATGCTCCAGCGCGGCGAGAAATGGGACCCAAACAGGCACGCTCTCGCTTAAAGCCGGCTCGATTCACCCTGCTCTAAACAATACAGTTGCTCCACTCCGCCGCGCTGCGCGAGGCTCCGGTCGAGACGACGGCCTTTTGGGATCAGTAACCCGTGACCGGGTCGACCGTGTTGATCAGCGGTTGCCCGGCGCGCAGGCGCTTGATGTTCTCGACCACGCCGGGCGAGGCGGTGCGCGGGTTGGTGGCGCCGGCGATGTGCGGCGTGACCTTGACCTTGGGATGCGTCCAGTAGGGATGGCTCTCGGGCAGGGGCTCGGTGTTGAACACGTCGAGCGCCGCCCCGGAGAGGTGGCCGGAGTCGATTGCCGCGAGCAGGTCGTCGTCAACGACATGCCCGCCGCGACCCATGTTGATCAGGTAGGCGCCCTTGGGCAGGGTCGCGAACAGCTTGGCGTCGAGCAGGCCCTTGGTATCGCGGGTCAGCGGCAGCACGTTCACCAGGATGTCGGTGCGGGCGAGGAAGGCGGCCAGCCCGTCCGGGCCGTGGAAGGTCTCGACGCCGGGCAGGGTCTTCTGCGTGCGGCTCCAGCCGGCCGTCGGGAAGCCAAGGGCCGCGAACTTCTTCGCCGTGTCCTGACCGATGGTGCCGAGGCCGGTGATGCCGATGCGGCGATGGATGGTGTCGACGAAGTCCTCGGGCTTCCACAGCTTCGCCCGCTGGCTCGCCGCGTACTTGTCGATGTCGCGATGGTGGCGCAGGGCAAAGTAGATGGCGTATTCGCTCATCTGCCCGACCAGCCCGTCGTCCATGATGCGCGTGATCGGCACGTCGGGCGGCAGCTGGTCATCGGCCAGCAGATGGTCGACGCCCATGCCGAGCGACACGATCAGCCTCACGTTGGGGAAGGAGGCGATCAGGCCCCGGTCCGGCTTCCAGGCCAGGGCGATCTCGATATCGTCCTTGTTCCCGAGACTGTCCCGGGTGCGAAAATCGATCGGACCAAGACCTGCTTCGAGGACCTTGTTCCAGAGGATGCCGTCGGTATCGCGGCTGATATAGGCAATAGCGCCGGTCATTCGGTCTTTTACTGGGGGAGCCTCGCCGGGTCGAGCCCCGTTCCGTCTTTCTTCGCGACTAAGAGGCGACGTTTCGGCCATCGCCGCCGATCGCTTCGAGATTGAAGGCCGCGGCGATGAGGGCCTGTGTATAGGGGGTCTGGGGCGCCTCGAATATCTGCTTCGCCGGGCCGCGTTCGACCACCTTGCCGTGACGCAGGACGACGACCTCGTCGGCCAGCGCCCGCACGACCTTGAGGTCGTGACTGATGAAAAGGTAGGCAAGCTTGTGGCGCTGCTGGAGGTCGCGCAGCAAATCGACGATCTGGGCCTGGACGCTCATGTCGAGCGCCGAAGTCGGCTCGTCGAGCACGATCAGCCGCGGCTTCAGGACCAGGGCGCGGGCGATCGAGATGCGCTGGCGCTGGCCGCCCGAGAATTCGTGGGGGTACCGCTCGCGGCTCGACGGATCGAGGCCGACCTCGCGCAGGACCTGGTCGATCAGGACGCTGCGCTCCTCTCTCGTGCCGATGCCGTGGACTTCCAGCCCCTCGCCCACGATCTCGCCCACCGACATGCGCGGGCTGAGCGAGCTGAACGGATCCTGGAAGACGATCTGCATCTCGCGACGCATCGGCCGCAGCTGGCGCTGGCTGAGCCCCTGGAGGTCGCGGCCGTCGAACCGGATGCCACCCGCGCTGCGTTCCAGTCGCAGCAGGGCGAGACCCAGGGTCGTCTTGCCCGATCCCGATTCACCCACCAGGCCGATCGTATGGCCCTCGCGCAGCGCGAGGCTCACGCCGTCGACCGCCTTCACGTGGCCGACCGTGCGGCGCATCACGCCGCGCCGGATCGGGAAATGCACCTTGAGATCGTCGAGCCGCAGGATCTCGGGCGCGGCAGGATCGGCGGCGGCCGGCCGGCCCGTGGGCTCGGCCGAGAGGAGATGCTGGGTGTAGCTGTGCTGCGGCCGGTCGAAGACGTCGGCGACCGGGCCCTGTTCGACGATGCGGCCCTGGGTCATCACGCACACCCGGTCGGCCATCTTGCGCACGATGCCGAGGTCGTGGGTGATGAACAGCAGCGCCATGCCGTAGCGCGCCTGCAGCGACTTGAGAAGCTTCAGGATCTGCGCCTGGATGGTGACGTCGAGCGCGGTGGTGGGTTCGTCGGCGATCAGCAGGTCGGGCTCGTTGGCGAGCGCCATGGCGATCATCACCCTCTGGCGCTGGCCGCCCGAGAGCTGGTGCGGATAGGCGTCGAGCCGGCTGGCCGCGTCGGGGATGCCGACCTGGTCGAGCAGTTCGAGCGTGCGCTTGCGCGCCGCCTCGCGCGACAGGCCCTTGTGCAGGATCAGCACCTCGTTCACCTGCCGCTCGATCGTGTGCAGCGGGTTCAGCGAGGTCATCGGCTCCTGGAAGATCATCGAGATCCGGTTGCCGCGTACCGACAGGAGGTCCCGTGTCGAGGCGCCGACCAGCTCCTTGCCCTGGAAGCGGATGCTCCCCGTGGGATGGCTGGCCGCCGGATAGGCCAGAAGCTGCAGGACCGACAGGGCCGTCACCGACTTGCCGGAGCCCGATTCGCCCACCAGCGCGACGGTCTCGCCGCGCTTGATGTCGAAGCTGACACCGCGCACCGCGCGCACCGCCTTGTCGCCGGTGCCGAAATTGACGGAGAGGTCCTTGACCTCGAGCAGGGCGGGGTCGCTCACGCCAGCACCTTGCGCGGGTTGAAGGCGTCGCGCACCGCCTCGCCGATGAACACCAGGAGCGACAGCATCAGCGCGATCACGAAGAAGCCGGTGAAGGCCAGCCAGGGGGCGGTGAGGTTGTTCTTGCCCTGCAGCAGCAGCTCGCCCAGCGAGGGCGAGCCCACCGGCAGGCCGAAGCCCAGGAAGTCGAGCGAGGTCAGCGTCGTGACCGATCCCGCCAGGATGAAGGGCAGGAAGGTCAGGCTGGCCGTCATCGCATTGGGGAGGATGTGCCGGTACATGATGCGCGCATCCATCATACCCAGGGCGCGGGCGGCACGGACATAGTCGAAGTTGCGACCGCGCAGGAATTCGGCGCGCACCAGCCCGACCAGCGCCATCCAGCTGAACAGCAGCATGATGCCCAGCAGGACCCAGAAGCCCGGCTGGATGAAGCTCGCCAGGATGATCAGCAGGTAGAGGGTGGGCAGGCTCGACCAGACTTCGAGGAAGCGCTGCATCAGGAGGTCGACCACGCCGCCGAAATAGCCCTGTACGGCGCCAGCGGCGATGCCGATGACCGTGCTGGCCACGGTGAGGGCCAGTCCGAACAGGACGGAGATGCGGAACCCGTAGATGAGGCGGGCCATCACGTCGCGGCCGCTGTCGTCGGTGCCCAGCCAGTGCTCCCGCGAGGGCGGCTGCAGGGTCGTGCGGCCTTCGCCCTTCAGCACCGTGTCGTAGCTGTAGGGGATCGGCGGCCAGAGGATCCAGCCCTTCTCCTCGATCAGCTTCTGCACTTCCGGATCGGAGTAGACGGTGTTGGTCGGGAAATCGCCGCCGAACGTCGTCTCGGGATAGTCCCGGAGCAGCGGCGAGTAGAAGCCGCCATCGTAGCGGATCAGGATCGGCTTGTCGTTGGCCAGCAGCTCGGCGAACAGCGACAGGAAGAACAATAGGCCGAAGATCGCGAGCGAGATCATGCCGCGCTTGCTGGCGCGGAAGGCCGCGAGCCGGCGCCGGTTCATCGGGTTCATCAGCCGCGTGCCTCGAAATCGATCCGAGGATCGACCACCGTGTACATGATGTCGCCCAGGATCCCCATGACGAGGCCGATCAGGCCGAAGAAGTAGAGCGTGCCGAACATGATCGGATAGTCGCGGTTCAGCGCCGCCTCGAAGCCCAGGAGGCCGAGGCCGTCGAGCGAGAAGATCACCTCGATCAGCAGCGAGCCGGTGAACAGCACGCCGACGAAGGCGGCGGGAAAGCCCGCGATCACGATCAGCATGGCATTGCGGAAGACGTGGCCGTAGAGCACGCGGCGCTCGACCAGGCCCTTGGCGCGGGCGGTCAGCACGTACTGCTTGTGGATCTCCTCCAGGAACGAGTTCTTGGTGAGGAAGGTGAGCGTGGCGAAGCCGCCGATCACCATGGCGCCGATCGGCAGCGCCATGTGCCAGAAATAGTCGAGCACCTTGTCGATGGGCCCGAGCGAGCTCCAGTCGTCGGAGACGAGGCCGCGCAGCGGGAACCACTTGAAGTAGCCGCCGCCGGCGAACAGCACCACGAGCAGGAGCGCGAACAGGAACCCCGGGATGGCGTTCAGCACGATGAGGGTGGTCGAGGTCGACACGTCGAAGCGCGAGCCGTCGCGCACCGCCTTGGCGATGCCGAGCGGAATCGACACCATGTAGATCAGCAGCGTGGTCCACAGGCCGAGCGAGATCGACACGGGCATCTTCTCGATGATGAGGTCGACCACCCGCTTGTTGCGGAAGAAGCTCTCGCCGAAATCGAAGACGAGGTAGTTCTTCATCATCAGCAGGAAGCGTTCGCCGAGCGGCTTGTCGAAGCCGTACATCTTCTCGATGCGCTCGATCAGCTCGCGCGGCAGGCCGCGGGCGCCGCGATAGGTGCCCGAGCCGTCCGAAGAATCCGCCGCCGACTTGCGCAGCGTCTCGCCGCCGCTGGAACTGCCGGAGAAGCGCTCCGTCGCGTCGACCGCCGTGCCCTGGATCTGGGACAGCATCTGTTCGACCGGGCCGCCGGGCGCGGCCTGGATGATGAAGAAGTTGACCACCATGATGCCGAACAGGGTCGGCACCACCAGCATCAGGCGTCGCAGGATGTAGGCGATCATGGAGCGGCCGGACGCCTACTTCCTCTCGCGCTGAAGGGCGCGGTCCCTGGCTTCGTCGATCCACCAGGTATCGAAGGCGAAGGGCGCATAGCGGGCGCTCTTCTCCGGCCGGGCGAAGCGGTTCCAGTAGGCGACGAACACCTTGTTGTTGTGCCAGTTGGGCACCACGAAGTTGCTCCAGAGCAGGACGCGGTCCAGCGCCCGGGTGACGGCGATCAGGCTCTCGCGATCCGGGGCCGCGATCAGCGTGTCGATCAGCGAATCGATGGCAGCGTCCTTGATGCCCAGCGAATTGCGGCTGCCCGGCGTGTCGGCGGCCTTCGAGCCCCAGAAGTCGCGCTGCTCGTTGCCCGGCGACAGCGACTGGCCGAAGCCCTCGACCATCATGTCGTAGTCGAACTCGTCCTCGCGGCGCTTGAACTGCGCGGTGTCGACCGTGCGCACGGTCATGTCGATGCCGATGCGCTCGAGGTTCTGCTTGTAGGGCAGCACGACCCTCTCGAAGCTGGCGTCGTTCAGGAGCATCTCGAAGGCGAGCTTCCTGCCCGTCTTCGCGTCCGTCATCTTGCCGTCCTTGATCTCCCAGCCCGCTTCCTTGAGCAGCGCAAGCGCCCGCCGCGCCAGGTCGCGGACGTTGCCGGTGCCGTCGGATTCAGGAAGCTTGAACTCCCTTGTGAAGACCTCCTCGGGGATCTTGCCGCGCAGCGGCTCGAGGTACTTCAGCTCGGCCGCCGTCGGCAGGCCGGACGAGGCCAGCTCGGAATTGCCGAAGAACGAGACGTTGCGCCTGTACATCCCGTAGAACAGGTTCTTGTTGGCCCAGGCGAAGTCGAACATCGTGCCGATCGCCTCGCGCACGCGCTTGTCCTTGAAGTAGTCGCGGCGCGTGTTGAAGGCGAAGCACTGCATGCCGGTCGGCAGCTCGTGCGGGATCTCGGCGCGCTGGATTCGGCCATCGCGCACCGCGGGAATGTCGTAGGCCGTCGCCCAGTTGCGCGCGATGTTCTCCTGGCGGACGTCGAGATCGCCGGCCTTGAAGGCCTCGAACTGGACGGTCACGTCGCGATAGTACTCGTAGCGGAGCACGTCGAAATTGCTGCGCCCGCGGTTCATCCAGAGGTCCTTCGCCCACCAGTCGGGAACGCGGCGATAGGAGATCGAGCGGCCGACGTCGAAAGCGTCGACCTTGTAGGCGCCGCTGCCGAGCGGGATTTCGAGCGACACCTTCTCGAAGTCGCGGCTCGCCCACCACTTGGAGGGCAGGATCGGAAGCTGGCCGATGATCAGCGGCAGCTCCTTGTTGGTGCTGTCGCGGAAGGTGAACAGCACCTTGCGGTCGCCGACTTTCTCCGCCTTCAGGACGTCGTGATAGTAGAAGGCATAGTTGGGCGCGCCCTTCGACTTCAGGATGTCGAGGGAGAAGATCACGTCCTCGACGGTGATCGGGCTGCCGTCGTGCCAGCGCGCCTGCGGCCTCAGGTTGAAGGCGACCCAGGACCGGTCGTCCGGCCATTCGATCGTCTCGGCGATCAGCCCGTATTCGGTCGAGGCCTCGTCGCGCGAGTTCCAGCAGAGCGTGTCCCAGATCTGGGTGATTCCGGCGGCCGGCACGCTCTTCACGATGAAGGGGTGCAGCGAATCGAAGGTGCCGCGGGCGCCCAGCCGGACGCTGCCGCCCTTGGGGGCCTCGGGATTGAGGTAGTCGGGCGGGCCGGCATCGGCCTTGTACTTGGGTTCGCCGTGCATGGCGAAACCGTGGCTGACGTTGACCCTGCCCGCCGGAGCCGGAGTCTGGGCCCGCAGAATCGCCGGCGCGCCGACCCAAAGGGCCGCGCCGCCCGCCAATACGCTGCGCCGTCTGATCGCCATACGATGCGCTCCCCAGCCTGTCCGAACTCGCTTCATATATAGCGCGAGGGAGTTGGGCGGCACTATGGCCGGCGGGTTACATCGGGGTCAGGTTCACCCGGCGTTCCGTGCAGGGCCGTCAGGCGCCCTGCGAATTTGACTTGGGGCAAAGGGGGGTTCAGTTTTCACTCATGGTCGACACAACAGATTTCGCGCCGGAATTCGACACGCCGCTCGAATACATGCGCCGCACGCGCGAGTACTACCTCGCGCTGGGCTACGACAATCCCTATCGCTGGGCGCACTATACCGACGCGCCCTTCACGGCGATGACGAAGCCGCTGAAGGACAGCACGGTCGCGCTGATCTCGACCGCAGCGCCGTATCAGCCGGACAAGGGTGATCAGGGACCCGGCGCGCTCTACAACGCCGCCGCCAAGTTCTATTCGGTCTATTCGGGCGACACGTCGCAGGACCACGATACCCGCATTTCCCATATCGGCTACGACCGCAAGCACACGACGGCGAAGGACAGCAACACCTGGTTCCCGCTGCCGCTGATGCGCGAGTTCGCCAGTCAGGGCCGCTTCAAGCTGGCGGCCCGGTTCCATGGCGCGCCGACGAATCGAAGTCAGCGCGTGACCCTGGAGACCGATGCGCCGGAGATCCTGGCCCGCTGCCGCCAGGACCAGGTCGATGCCGCGCTGCTCGTCCCTACATGACCCGTCTGTCACCAGACCGTGAGTCTGGTCGCACGATATCTCGAACGGAACGGCATCCCCACCGTGGTGATGGGGGCGGCGAAGGACATCGTCGAATGGGCCGGCGTGCCCCGGTTCCTGTTCAGCGATTTCCCGCTGGGCAATTCCTGCGGCAAGCCGCACGAGCCCGACACCCAGCGCTTCACGCTCGATCTGGCGCTGAAGGTGCTGGAAAGCGCCATCGGCCCGCGCACGACGGTGCAGTCGCCGCTGCGCTGGACGGAAGATGGGGACTGGAAGAACGACTACAACAATCTCGAGCGCATGCCGCCCGAAGAGGTCGCCAAGCGGCGGGCCGAATTCGACAAGGTGAAGCAGGTCGCGCTCAGCCAGCGCAAGCAGGCGGGCGTGGCGTAGGAGTGACATGAGCAAGCCGTTCAAGGGCGTAAAGGTCGTCGATTTCACGCGTGTGCTGGCGGGGCCCTACGGCTCCTACCAGCTCGCCCTGCTCGGTGCCGACGTGGTCAAGATCGAGTCGCGCGAAGGCGACGACATGCGCTTCGGCACCCGGTCCAACGACTGGGAGAAGCGGGGCCTCGCGGCGCCCTGGGTCGCGGTGAACGGCAACAAGCGCTCGATCACCCTCGACCTCAAGCAGCCCAAGGCGATCGAGGTCGTGAAGCGCCTGGTCGAGACGGCCGACGTGGTCGTCGAGAATTTCCGGCCGGGCGTGATGGACAAGCTCGGCATCGGCTACGAGACGCTGAAGAAGATCAATCCGCGGCTGATCTACTGCGCCGTGTCGGGCTTCGGCCAGGTAGGCCCTGAGTCCAAGACCGCGGCCTTCGACGGCATGATCCAGGCGATGTCCGGCCTGATGTCGATCACCGGCTTCGAGAACAACGGCCCCACGCGCGTGGGCTTCGCCGGCGCCGACGTGATGTCGGGCGCGACGGCGGCGCTGGGCATCGCCTCGGCGCTGTACCAGCGCACGCATACCGGCACGGGCCAGCTCGTCGACGTCGCCATGATCGACTCCGTGATGGGCTATCTCGCCCAGCAGTTCACCGAGCACCTGATGACCGGCCGGGTCCACGGCCAGGCCGCCAACCTGTCGGTGACTCGCAAGCCGACGGGCAATCTGTTCAAGACGAAGGACGGCTGGATCGTGCTGGCCGTCATGACCGACCCGCAGTTCAAGCGCCTGATGAAGGTGCTGGGCCGCGAGGAGGTGCTGGACGATCCGCGCTTCGTCGACTGGGCGACCCGCATCGCCAACAACACCGCCCTGCACGAGATCGTCGAAGGCGCGATGAAGACCGAGGATTCAGGGGTCTGGATCGAGCGCTTCGCCAAGGCCGACGTGCCGGCCGGCCGCGTCCACAGCATCCCGGAGACCGCGCAGCTCGACCTGTTCAAGCACCGCACCGTGCTGCAGACCGTCGAAACCGAGCATGGGCCGATCAAGGTCGTCGGCTCGGGCTTCCGGCTGGAGCATGGCGGCGGTTCGATCGACCGTCCGCCGGCGACGCTCGGCCAGCACACCGACGAGGTGCTGAAGGAAGCCGGGTACTCGGATGCCGACATCGCCGAGATGCGCAGCGCGTTGGTCGTCTAGCGTCTGACGATCATTACCACGAACCTCATGCTGAGGAGCGCTCCGCAGGAGCGCGTCTCGAAGCATGGGCGCGAGCACCCTGTCTGTTGCCCACCCTTCGAGACGGCGCTTCGCGCCTCCTCAGGGTGAGGTGAGGGCCATGCGCCGTTACTGGCGCAGGCGAGGACCCTTCCAGGTCAGCTCGTAGTTCAGCTGCACGCGGTACTCCGTATAGGAGGTGACCGTGTTGTTGAGGTACTGGTCGACGAAGGCGACTCGGTTGCGCAGATTGAACGGCTTCAGCCAACCGGGCGCGTTCGGCATGGCGTCGCCTCTGATCGCAAGTTCGAGATCGTATTCCCAGTTGTTGGAGAGCGCGGCGTGCGTCTGCGGATTGACGGCGCTGCCGCCGTAGGTCGCCGTCGCGAGGAAGATCACGCCGGGAAGACCCGCGCCCTTGAAATCGTAGCTGGCGCCGGCCGTCACGGCCATCTCGCCGGCCCGGTTGAAGTCCAGCGACTGCATCTTGTTATAGCCGATGAAGATGCCGTAGGGGTTACGCCAGGCGGCCGCCGAGCCGATCTGCGTGTAGGACACGCGGAAGGCCATCGGGCCCCAGAAGGCATCGGCGCGGAAGCCGCCCCAGAAGGTGCTGAAGGGCTGGCCGGTGAGAAGGTTGAGGCCGTTGCTGCCCTGCACCGCGAACTGCGCGGCGAGCGCGACACGCAGGTTGTCGTTCACCTTGATCGTGCCGCCGACATCGCCGTAGCTCGACCACAGGATGTCCGGGACATAGTAGGTCGAGGCGCGGACCTGCAGGTCGCTCATGCTGCCGTATTTGGCGCTGAAGAGGGCCATGCCCTTGTTCACATCCGGCGCGCCGGCCGCTTCGCCCATGTTGATGAAGGCGGAATAGTCGCGCGGCTTCATCGCCGCCACGTAGCCTGCGAAGTAATTGACCGGCCCGAGCGCGCCGCGCAGCGCATAGGCCTCGAAGGTCTGGGGAATCTCGCGGTTGTCTCGCGGATTGACCTCGAGCTCATCGAGATATTGCCGGAAGACCGTGGCGGTCTGGTTCTTCCAGCGGACCGAGGCGTAGGCCTGGCCGAGGGTGAAGTAGCCGTATCCGCCCGGCTTGAGCAGCGACGTGCCATCAGAGGTGGCGTTGCGGCCCTGCGGCGCCCAGACGGGTTGTGTCGTATAGCCGACCGCGCCGAGCTGAAGCGTGTCGTAGAACCATCCGGTCTGCAGGCCCACCCAACCGCCGGTGACGATGGCCGCCCGGTGGGGCGGCCTCTGGTTCTGCCGGTCGAACAGGTAGCTGCGCAGGCGCAGGATGGCCGTCGCCTCGTCGTAGAGGAAACGCTGCAGTTCAGCCTTGAGTCCGGTGTCAGGCGGTTCCGCCGGCGCCGGCGCCTCCTGGGCGTGACCCAGCTTGGGCGGCGCAACGGCCAGCAAGGCAAAGGCAATCCAGCTGGTCATTCTGGCGGACAGTGGTGCTTGCACCATCGGCTATTCCCCCACGCTTGCTGGTCAGGGCTTAGAGGGAAGCGGTTACGGAAATGCGGAGCACCCGCGACAGTTCGCGAACGCGAGCTTGAGATCGAAGGTCCGGCACTCTAGGGTCATCGTGTCCAAGGGGGGTCCCGTCAAGGGGCTGAGATACCGATGGTCGCCAGTCCAGCTGGCGTCGGCGCGGTGACCCTTTGAACCTGATCCGGGTCATGCCGGCGAAGGGACTGGATACCTCCTTTGCACGTCACAATACCGGATCTCCGTCTGCCAACCAGCCACGGGAGATCCCTCATGGATACCATCGTCACCACCACCGCCCCGACCGTCACGACGGGGCCGCTGCCTGCATCCCGCAAGGTCTACGCAAGGCCCGAGGCCGCGCCCGACCTGCGCGTTCCCCTGCGCGAGATCGAACTGTCGTCGGCCGCCGAGCCGCCTGTCCGCGTCTACGACACGACTGGTCCCTACACCGACACCGAGGTCGCGATCGACGTGCGCAAGGGCCTCGCGCCGACGCGCCGTGCCTGGGTCCTCGAACGCGGTGGCGTCGAGGAGTATGCCGGGCGGGCCATCCAGCCGATCGACAACGGCAATGTGAAGCAATCGGTGCTGCGGCCGTTTCCCCACACGCCACGGCCGCTGCGCGGCCTCGACGGCCAGCCGATCACCCAGTTCGAATGGGCGCGCGCCGGCGTCATCACCAGGGAGATGATCTACGTCGCGGCACGCGAGAATCTCGGTCGCAAGCAGGTCCTCGACGGGGCCGAGGCGCGGCTGGCGGATGGCGAGAGTTTCGGCGCGGCGTTGCCCGCGTTCATCACGCCGGAATTCGTGCGCCGGGAAGTGGCAGCGGGCCGCGCCATCATCCCGGCCAACATCAACCACACCGAACTTGAGCCGATGATCATCGGCCGGAACTTCCTGGTGAAGATCAACGCCAACATCGGCAACTCGGCCGTTTCCTCGTCGATGGAGGAGGAGGTCGAGAAGATGGTGTGGGCGATCCGCTGGGGCGCCGACACGGTCATGGACCTCTCGACGGGACGGAACATCCACGACACGCGCGAATGGATCGTGCGCAACGCGCCGGTGCCGATCGGTACCGTGCCGATCTACCAGGCGCTGGAGAAGGTCGGCGGCGATCCGACGAAGCTCTCCTGGGAAGTCTTCCGCGACACGCTGATCGAGCAGGCCGAGCAGGGCGTCGACTACTTCACCATCCATGCCGGTGTTCGCCTCGCGCATGTACCGCTGACGGCCAGCCGGGTCACCGGCATCGTGAGCCGCGGCGGCTCCATGATGGCGCAGTGGTGCCTGACCGAGCACCGCGAGAGCTTCCTGTATGAGCATTTCGGCGACATCTGCGACATCATGCGCAGATACGACGTCTCCTTCTCGCTGGGCGACGGGCTGCGGCCGGGCTGCAACGTCGACGCCAACGACGCCGCGCAGTTCGCGGAACTCGAAACCCTGGGCGAACTCACCAAGGTCGCCTGGGAGAAGGGCTGCCAGGTCATGATCGAGGGGCCGGGCCACGTCCCCATGCACAAGATCAAGGCCAACATGGACAAGCAGCTGCGCGAATGCGGCGAGGCGCCGTTCTACACGCTGGGGCCGCTCGTGACCGACATCGCGCCGGGTTACGACCACATTACCTCGGGCATCGGGGCCGCGATGATCGGCTGGTTCGGCACGGCGATGCTCTGCTACGTGACGCCCAAGGAGCATCTCGGCCTGCCGGATCGCGACGATGTGAAGGTCGGCGTGATCACCTACAAAATCGCCGCTCATGCCGCCGACCTGGCCAAGGGCCATCCCGCAGCCCGCCTGCGCGACGATGCCCTGTCCCGGGCGCGGTTCGACTTCCGCTGGCGCGACCAGTTCAACCTCTCGCTCGATCCCGCCACGGCTGAGAAGTTCCACGACGAGACGATGCCCAAGGAGGCCCACAAGACCGCACATTTCTGCTCGATGTGTGGGCCGAAGTTCTGCTCCATGCGTATCACCCAGGACATCCGGGACTACGCCAAGAAGGGCATGGACGAGATGAGCGCCAGGTTCCGGGCGGGCGGCGGAAGCCTCTACGTGGCGGGCAAGCCCGCCGAATAGGGGCATTTGATCGGTGTCCGAGGGGTCTTTTCGGCCTCTCGGGCGTTGAACGCTCCGTTCGGCGGCTGTCGCCTTGCGTCTGCCATTTACGTGGGGGAGACTCCGCCGCGTCAGCTCGTATGTGAAACGGGCTGTGTTTTCTGGAGTGTATGGGACGAATGAAGCGGCTGCGAACCCTCCTCGGGATCGGTTTCGGGCTGGCCATTGTGGCTGGCGCGGGCTGGTACATTTCGCAGTCCAGCACTGCACCGCCGGCCCGCCAGGCGGGTCGGTTTGCCGCCGGCGCCGCCGTGCCCGTGGGAGTGGCCACGGCCAGCAAGGGCGATATTCCCATCGTGCTGCGGGCTCTCGGCACCGTGACGCCGCTCCAGACCGTCAACGTGAAGACCCAGATCACGGGTCAGCTCACCGAGGTCCATTTCAAGGAAGGCCAGATGGTGAAGCAGGGCGACCTGCTGGCCCAGGTCGACCCGCGGCCCTACGACGTGGCTCTGCAGCAGGCGATCGGCCAGCAGCAGCGTGACGAGGCGCTGCTCAAGAACGCTCAGATGGACCTCGAACGCTACCGCAAGCTGGTGCAGCAGGACTCGATCGCGCGGCAGCAATACGACACGCAGGTCTCCCTGGTGCGCCAGTACGAGGCCGCGCTGGTCATCGACCAGGCACAGGTCGACGCCGCCAGGCTCAACGTCACCTACACGAAGATCGTGGCGCCGCTCACCGGCAAGATCGGCCTGCGCATGGTCGACAAGGGCAACTACGTCACCATGGGCGACGCGAGCAGCATCTGCGTGATCATCCAGGTGCAGCCGATCTCTGTCCTGTTCACGATCCCCGAGGACTCCCTCCCGCTGGTGCGGCAACGGCTGAAGACGGGTGAGAATCTCGAAGTGCGCGTGCTCGACCGTTCGCAGAAGAACGAGCTGGCCGTCGGTCGCCTCGACACGACCGACAATGTGATCGACCTGACGACCGGTACCGTGAAGCTGCGCGCGATCTTCGAAAATGCCGACGAATCGCTGTTCCCCAACCAGTTCGTGAACGTCCGCCTGCTGGCCGACACGGTGAAGGACGCGGTCGTGGTGCCCGTCGCCGCCATCCAGCGCGGGCAGCCGGGCACCTTCGTCTATCTGGCGAAGGCCGACGACACGGTCGAGATCCGCGTCGTCGAACTCGGCGCGACCGACGGCGAGAAGGTGGCGATCCTCAAGGGCCTGAAGGTCGGCGACCAGGTCGTGATCGACGGCGTCGACCGCCTGCGCGATGGCGCCAAGATCCGCAAGCCGATGCCGGCGCCGCGCGCCTCGACGGGACCGCCGGTCGCCAACGCGGCGCCGGACGCCCAGGCCCCGGCCGAGGGCCAGCGCCGGCGTCAGCAGGCCAACGGTGGGACCGGAGCTGTTCCCGGAAGCGGCGCTGGCCGCCCGGCCACGCAAACCAATCAATAGCGCGCCCGCGACATGAATCCGTCGCGGATCTTCATCGAGCGTCCCGTCGCGACCTCGCTGTTCATGATCGCGATCATGCTGGTCGGCATCATCGCGTACCGCTTCCTGCCGCTCTCCGCCCTGCCGCAGGTCGACTACCCGACGATCCGGGTGCTCACGATCTATCCCGGCGCGAGCCCGGAGGTGATGACGACGTCCGTCACCGCGCCGCTGGAACGCCAGTTCGGGCAGATGCCGGGTCTCAACCAGATGACCTCCACCAGCTCGGCCGGCGCCTCGTCGATCACCCTGCAGTTCGACCTCAAGCTCGGACTCGACATCGCCGAGCAGCAGGTCCAGGCGGCCATCAATGCCGCCGGCAACCTCCTGCCGGGCGACCTGCCGTCGCCGCCGATCTACGCCAAGTTCAATCCGGCGGACGCGCCGGTGCTGACGCTCGCGGTCACCTCGAAGACCGAGCCGCTCACCAGGGTTCACGATCTGGTCGACACGAGGCTGGCGCAGAAGATCTCCCAGGTTCCCGGGGTCGGCCTGGTCAACCTCGAGGGTGGCCAGAAGCCCGGCGTGCGCATCCGCGCCAACCCGACCGCGCTCGCCGCCTACGGCCTCAACATCGACGACCTGCGCACCACCATCTCCAACGCCAACGTCAACACGCCCAAGGGCAATTTCGACGGGCCGGCGCGCGCGCTGACCATCAACGCCAACGACCAGATCACCGATCCCGAGACGTTCCGCGACATCATCGTGGCCTATCGCAACGGCGCGCCGGTGCGCATCCGCGACGTCGCCACGGTCGAGGAGGGGCAGGAGAACACCCGGATCGCCGCCTGGGCGAACAACACCCAGGCCGTGATCGTGAACGTCCAGCGCCAGCCCGGCGCCAACGTCATCGAGGTCGTGGACCGCATCAAGGCCCTGCTGCCGACCCTGCGCGAGACGCTGCCCAATTCTCTCGACATCACCGTCCTCACCGACCGGACGGTGACGATCCGCGCCTCCGTGCGTGACGTGCAGATCGAACTGGGCTTCGCCGTCGTCCTGGTGGTGGCGGTGATCTTCGCCTTCCTGGGCGATGCGCGGGCAACGGTCATCCCGAGCCTCTCGGTGCCCCTGTCGCTGGTCGGCACGCTGGCGGTGATGTATCTCGCCGGCTTCAGCCTCAACAACCTGTCGATCATGGCGCTCACCATCGCCACCGGCTTCGTGGTCGACGACGCCATCGTCATGATCGAGAACATCGCGCGCTACATCGAGCGCGGCGACGATCCGAAGACGGCGGCGCTCAAGGGCTCGAAGCAGATCGCCTTCACGGTCGTGTCGCTCACCGTCTCGCTGATCGCGGTGCTGATCCCGCTGCTGTTCATGAGCGACGTGGTCGGCCGCCTGTTCAGCGAATTCGCCGTCACACTGTCCGTCACCATCCTGATTTCCGGCGTGGTGTCGCTGACTCTCGTGCCGATGCTGTGCGCCCACTTCCTGCGCCGGCGGCCCCACAGTGCCGCCGCTGCGCACGCAGGAGCCCCGGCCGCCACCCAGTCGGAGACGATGGGCGCGGGCTGGTTCTCCGGCGTCATCCGCTTCTACGACCGCTGCCTGATCGTCGTGTTCCGGCACCAGACGCTGACCCTGCTGGTCGCGGTCGGCACGGTGGTGCTGACGGTGGCGCTCTATGTCGTCATTCCCAAGGGCTTCTTCCCGGTGCAGGACACCGGCCTGATCCAGGCCGTGACGGAGGGGCCGCAGAGCGTCTCCTTCGCCGCGATGAGCCAGCGTCAGCGCGCCCTCGCCGAGGCGATCCTCGAGGATCCCGACGTCGAGAGCCTGACGTCGTTCGTCGGCGTCGACGGCACCAACCCGACGCTCAACTCGGGCCGCATGCTGATCAACCTCAAGCCCCGCAGCGAACGAACGCTGACGGCGGCGCAGGTGATCCGCCGGCTCCAGCAGGAGACGTCGGGCGTCGCGGGCATCTCGCTCTACATGCAGCCGGCCCAGGATCTCACCATCGATTCGACGGTCAGCCGCACGCAGTACCAGTTCGTCCTGGAATCGGCCAATGCCGCCGAATTCGACGTCTGGGTGCCGCGTCTGATGGACCGGCTGGCAAAGCAGCCGGAACTCATCGACGTGACGAGCGACCTGCAGAACAAGGGCCTGTCGATGTTCATCCGGATCGACCGTGATGCCGCGGCGCGGTTCGGCATCACGGCCGCCACGGTCGACAACGTGCTCTACGACGTGTTCGGCCAGCGCATCGTCTCGACCGTCTACACGCAGTCGAACCAGTACCGGGTCATCTACGAGGTCGAACCCGAGATGGTGCGCTCGCTCGCCTCGCTCAACGACCTGTATCTGCCGAGCTCGACGGCCGGCAAGCAGGTGCCGCTGTCGGCCATCGCGACGTTCGAGGAACGCACCGCACCGCTGCGGCTCGACCGGTTCGGCCAGTTCCCGGCGACCACCATCTCCTTCAACCTGGCGCCGGGTTTCGCGCTGGGGCAGGCGGTCGACGCCATCGTCACCGCCCAGCGCGAGATCAGCATGCCGCGTTCGATCACGACCCACTTCCAGGGCGCGGCGCTGGCCTTCCAGAAGTCGCTCGACAGCCAGCTCCTCCTGATCCTGGCCGCCATCGTCACCGTCTACATCGTGCTGGGCGTGCTCTACGAGAGCTACATCCACCCGATCACGATCCTCTCGACCCTGCCGTCGGCCGGCATCGGTGCCCTGCTCGCCCTGATGTTGGCCGGGACCGACCTCAGCATCGTGGCCATCATCGGCATCGTGCTGCTGATCGGCATCGTGAAGAAGAACGCGATCATGATGATCGACTTTGCGCTCGATGCTGAGCGCAACGAGGGCAAGGCGCCGAAGGAGGCGATCCACCAGGCCTGCCTGCTGCGCTTCCGGCCGATCCTGATGACCACGGTCGCGGCCCTGGTCGGTGCGCTGCCGCTGATGCTGGGCACCGGCACGGGCTCGGAGCTGCGCCAGCCGCTCGGCCTCACCATCGTCGGCGGCCTGATCGTCAGCCAGCTCCTGACGCTCTTTACGACGCCCGTGATCTATCTCGCCTTCGACCGGCTGGGTCGCCGCCTGCGTGGCGTGCCGCTCGACACGCCCCGCCATCCCGTGCACGCCGAGGCGGGAGAGGGCACCCCGTGAACTTGTCGGCGCCCTTCATCGCGCGCCCCGTCGCCACGACGCTGCTGACGATCGGCCTGGCGCTCGCCGGGCTGGTGGCCTTCTTCGGCCTGCCGGTGTCGCCGCTGCCCAAGATCGACTTTCCGACCATCCAGGTGACGGCGAACCTGCCCGGCGCTTCGCCGGAGACCGTGGCGACCAGCGTGACGACCCCGCTCGAACGGCGGCTGGGCGCGATCGCGGGCGTCACCGAGATCACCTCGTCGAGTACGGTCGGCAATTCGCGCATCACGCTCCAGTTCGACCTGTCGCGCGATATCGACGGCGCCGCGCGCGACGTCCAGGCAGCCATCAGCGCCGCCCGCGCCGACATGCCGGCCGACCTGCGCAGCAATCCGCAGTACCGCAAGCTCAATCCCGCCGACGCGCCCGTCATGGTGATCGCGCTCACCTCGGACACGCTGGGGCAGGGCCGGTTGTTCGATGCCGGCTCCAACATCCTGCAGCAGAAGCTGAGCCAGGTGAGCGGGGTCGGTCAGGTGCAGCTGGGCGGCAGTTCGCTGCCCGCGGTGAGGGTCGAGCTCAACCCGACCGCGCTCAACAAATACGGGATCGGCCTGGAAAGCGTGCGCGCGGCGCTCGCTGCCGCCAACGCCAATTCGCCCAAGGGCGCCATCGAGGTGGGCGACCGGCGCTTCCAGATCTATTCCAACGACCAGGCGACCGTCGCCGACGAATACCGGCCGCTGATCATCGCCTGGCGCAACGGCGCACCGGTCCGGCTGTCGGACGTGGCGGAGGTGATCGATTCGACGGAGAACATCCGCAACGAGGGCCAGGCCAACGGCAAGCGGTCGGTGCTGGTCATCATCTACAAGCAGCCCAATGCCAACATCATCGAGACGGTCGACGAGATAAAGGCGCTGCTGCCCGAGCTTCAGGCCTCGATGCCGAACGACGTCGAGCTGCAGGTGGTGAGCGACCGTACGACCACGATCCGCGCGGCCCTCAGGGAGGTCGAGCAGGCGCTGGTGATCAGCGTGGTGCTGGTGGTGCTGGTGACCTTCGCCTTCCTGCGCTCGGCCCGCGCCGGCTTCGTCGCCGCGGTGACCGTGCCGGTGTCGCTGATCGCCACCTTGGGCGGCATGTACCTGCTGGGCTACAGCCTGAACAACCTGTCGCTGATGGCGCTCACCATCGCGGCGGGCTTCGTGGTCGACGACGCGATCATCGTGCTGGAGAACGTGACCCGCCATCTCGAGGCCGGCATGTCGCGGATGGAGGCCGCCCTCAAGGGGGCCCGCGAGGTCGGCTTCACCGTCGTGTCGATGAGCGTCTCGCTGATCGCCGTCTTCATCCCGATCCTGCTCATGAGCGGAATCGTCGGCCGCCTGTTCCGCGAGTTCGCGGTGACGCTGTCGATCGCGATCCTGATCTCGATGGTCGTGTCGCTCACCACGACGCCGATGATGTGCGCCTACGTGCTGCGGCCGGCGGGTGCCGATCGCGAGCCCGGCTTCCTGGCGCGCCTGAGCGAACGCGGGCTGGGGGGCCTGCAGCGCCTGTATGGAAGCAGCCTCGGGCTGGTGCTGCGCCATCCGCTGCTCACCATGTTCGTCTTCCTGGCGACGGTGATTCTCAACATCCATCTCTACGTCACGATTCCCAAGGGCTTCTTTCCGCAGCAGGACACGGGCCGCATCATGGGCGGTATCCGCGCCGACCAGAGCATTTCCTTCCAGGCCATGCGCCGGAAGTTCCGCCAGTTCGTCGAGATCGTGCGGTCGGATCCGGCGATCGAGAGCGTCGCCGGCTTTACCGGCGGCGGGCAGACGAACTCCGGTTTCCTCTTCGCGACCCTGAAGCCGCTCAGCGAACGTGACGTCACGGCCGACCAGGTGATCGCGCGGCTCAGGCCAAAGCTCGGCCAGGTCCCCGGCGCCATGCTGTTCCTGCAGGCGGTGCAGGACATTCGTGTCGGCGGACGGCAGGGCAATGCGCAGTACCAGTTCACCCTGCAGGCCGATTCGCTGTCCGACCTCTACACCTGGGGACCGCGGCTCACGCAGGCGCTGCAGGCCGACACGTCGGTGATCACCGACGTCGATTCCGACCAGCAACAGCGCGGGCTGCAGCTCAACCTCACGATCGACCGCGACGCGGCGAGCCGCCTCGGCATATCGACGCGCAACATCTCCGCGACGCTCTACGACGCCTTCGGCCAGCGCCAGGTCTCGACGATCTATAACGCCCTCAATCAGTATCACGTGGTCATGGAAGTGGCGCCGCAGTGGTGGGCGAGCCCGGAATCCCTGAAGGACATCTATGTCAGCAAGTCCGGCGGTGCCCTGAGCGGCACGCAGACGACGGGTAGCATTGCCTCCTCGACCACCAGTTCCACGTCGACCGGGGCGGCCGGTACCGGCGCGCAGACCATCGATCCGGCCCAGGCGGTCCGCAACCTGCGCACCAACCAGATCGCCGTCAGCGGCCGCGGCTCGGCCTCGACGGGAGCGGCGGTGAGCACGACGCCCGAAACCCTGGTACCGCTGTCTTCGGTGACGCGCTGGGACTACGGCACGACGCCGCTGGCGGTGAACCACCAGGGCATGTTCGTCGCCAGCACCGTCTCCTTCAACCTGGCCCCCGGAAAGACGCTGAGCGACGCCGTGCAGTACGTGAACGGCACGATGCGCGAGATCGGCGTACCCACGACCCTGCACGGGGCCTTCCAGGGGACCGCGCGGGCCTTCCAGCAGTCGCTCAACAACCAGCTCCTGCTGATACTGGCGGCGCTGGCGGCCGTCTATATCGTGCTGGGCATTCTCTACGAGAGCTACATCCATCCGATCACGATCCTGTCGACCCTGCCGTCGGCCGGCGTCGGCGCGTTGCTGGCGCTGCAGTTCTCGGGCGTCGAATTCAGCATCATCGCCATGATCGGCGTGCTGCTGCTGATCGGAATCGTGAAGAAGAACGCGATCATGATGATCGACGTGGCGCTGGAGCGCGAACGCGGCGAGGGCCTCGCGCCCTCCGTCGCGATTCACCAGGCGGCGATCCTGCGGTTCCGGCCCATCCTCATGACGACCATGGCGGCGATCCTCGGCGCCCTGCCGCTGGCCATCGGCTACGGCGATGGCGCGGAGTTGCGCCGCCCCCTCGGCATCTCGATTATCGGCGGCCTCATCGTGAGTCAGATCCTGACCCTGTACACCACTCCCGTGATCTATCTTTATCTCGACCGCTTCCGCCGCCGCGACCGCGACCAGCCGAGCCGCGTGGCACGTGCCTTGGGCAGCGGCGGAGTACCGGCATGAGGCGGAGCGCGGCGCTTCTTCCCCTGCTGCTGGTCTCGGGCTGCCTCGTCGGGCCGGACTACGAGCGCGCGCCGCCGGCCAGTCCGGTGGCGCCGCAGTACAAGGAGGCGGAGTTGCCGCCGGGCGCGGCGTCGCTCTTTCGCCCGGCGCAGCCGAGCGACGGTGTGGACCGCGGGCAGTGGTGGCGGGTCTACGGCGACCCCACGCTCGACAGTCTCGCGGCCCAGGTCGACGTCTCGAACCAGAACCTCAAGATATTCGAGGCCAATTATCGACGGGCACGCGCGCTGATCCGCCAGGACCAGTCGGCGCTCTATCCCAACATCTCCGGTACCGGCTCGGCCCAGCAGACCGGCACGGGCGGTCAGCGCGGCACCGGCTCGAACATCACCTCGACGGTGACGCGATATGATTCCACGGTGGGCCAGTACTCGACCGGCTTCACCCTCAACTGGGAGCTCGATCTCTGGGGCACGATCCGCCGCCAGGTCGAGAGCGATTCGGCGGCGGCGCAGGCCAGCGATGCCGATCTCGCCAACGCGCGCCTCTCGGCGCAGACCGATCTCGTGACGAACTATGCCTCGCTGCGCATCTCCGACGATCGCAAGCGGCTCTACGAGGCGACCGTCGCGGCGTACCTGCGCTCGATGCAGATCGCGCAGAACCAGGTCGACGCCGGCATCGTCTCGCGGGTCGACCTCGTGCAGGCGCAGACGCAGTACGAGCAGACGCGCGCCCAGCTCGTGAACGAAAGCATCAACCGCGCGCTGCTCGAGCATGCGATCGCGCTCCTGGTCGGCAAGGCGCCGTCGGAAGTGACCATCGCGCCGGCCACGACGCGGCTCACCGTGCCCACGGTCGATTCGGGCGTCCCGTCGACCCTGTTGGAGCGGCGGCCCGACATCGCCTCGGCCGAGCGCCAGATGGCGGCTGCCAATGCGCAGGTCGGCGTGGCCAAGGGCGCCTTCTATCCGCAGATCTCGCTCGGCGCGACGATCGGCTTCCTGAGCGGTGGCCTGGGGTCGCTGCTGCAGCTCGGCACGGCCGCCTGGTCGGTGGGTCCGCAGATCGCCGGCACCATGGTCGACGGCGGCGGCATCGCCGCGCAGGTCCAGGGCGCGCGTGCGGGCTACGACGCCACGGTCGCGACGTATCGTCAGACCATCCTGACGGCCTTCCAGCAGGTCGAGGACGCGCTCGCCCAGCAGCGGATCCTCGTGCTGCAGGAGCGGGTGCAGCGCGCGGCCGTCGCCGCCGCCCGCGAAGCCGAGCGCCTCTCCCTCAACCAGTACCGTGTCGGCACCATTCCCTACACGACGGTGGTGCAGACGCAGGCCGCGGCGCTCTCCGCCGAGCAGGCGCTGCTCACCATCCGCCTCAACCGGCTGATCGCCAGCGCCAACCTCGTGAAGGCGCTGGGCGGCGGATGGCGACAGGAGGATCTGCCGCCGCCGGTGCCGATCGGCGGCCTGAAGCAGGCCAATCCGGCGCCGCCCGCGTTCCCGCCGCCCGGGCGGTAGGGAAAATTTTGCTTCAGTGGTGGCGACCGGGAGACTGAATCCGTCGTCCGCCCGTCGGACGCCGGCAGCCATTCCCTTTGACGGCGACGCCGCTTGCCATGAGTTTGGCCGCTCTCCGCAACCCAGCAGGCCGATCATGACCAACTCCCGCCATCCCGAGACCCTGTCGCTGCATGCCGGCTGGCGCGCCGACGCCACGACCGGCTCGGTCGCCGTGCCGATCCACCAGACGACGTCCTATCAGTTCCGCGACACCGAGCATGCGTCGAACCTGTTCGCGCTGAAGGAACTCGGCAACATCTACACCCGCATCGGCAATCCGACGCTCGACGTGCTGGAGCAGCGCGTTGCGGCCCTGGAGGGTGGTGCCGCGGCGCTGGCCGTGAGTTCGGGGCAGGCGGCCTCGGCCTTCGCGATCCAGAATCTGGCCAAGGCGGGCGACAATGTCGTGAGCTCGACCGACCTCTATGGCGGCACGTGGAACCTGTTCGCCCACACGCTGAAGGACCAGGGGATCGAGGTCCGCTTCGTCGATCCGACCGATCCGCAGGCCTTTGCCCGTGCCACCGACGAGCGCACGCGCGCCTACTATGCCGAGACGCTGCCCAATCCGAAGCTTGCGGTCTTTCCGATCAGGGAAGTGGCCGATATCGGCCGGCCGCTCGGCATTCCGTTGATCGTCGACAACACGGCGGCGCCGCTCCTGGCGCGGCCGTTCGATCATGGCGCGGCGGTCGTCGTCTACTCCGGCACCAAGTATCTCGGCGGCCACGGCACCTCGATCGCCGGCCTGATCGTCGATGGCGGCAATTTCGACTGGGCCGCGCATCCGAAGCGCCAGCCGGCGCTCAACACGCCGGACCCCAGCTATCACGGCGCCGTCTGGGTCGAGGCGGTGAAGTCGATCGGTCCGGTGGCCTACATCATCAAGGCCCGCACGACGCTGCTGCGCGATCTCGGATCGGCGCTGTCGCCGTTCAACGCCTTCCTGATCCTGCAGGGCATCGAGACGGTGACTTTGCGCATGGAACGCCATGTGAAGAACGCCCAGGCCGTCGCCGACTTCCTCGCCAAGCGACCCGAGGTCGCGAAGGTCATCCACCCGTCGCAGCAGACGGGCGAGAGCCGGCGGCGGGCCGACGCCTATCTCAAGGGCGGCTATGGCGGGCTGGTCGGTTTCGAGCTGGCGGCCGGCCGCGAAGCGGGCCGCCGCTTCATCGATTCCCTGAAGCTCCTCTATCACGTGGCCAACATCGGCGACGCGCGCAGCCTGGCGATCCATCCGGCCTCGACCACGCACTCCCAGCTCTCGGCCGAGGAGCAGCTCGCGACCGGCGTCTCCGACGGCTATGTGCGGCTGTCGATCGGCCTCGAGCACATCGACGACATCCTCGCCGACCTGGCGCAGGCGCTCGACGCCGCCGGCAAGTAAGCGCGACTTGGCATCGGGCTTTCCTCCCCATTCAAATGCAGGGCTGTCCGGGGAAAATGACGCGCGATTTCGGATAGGGGAAAATTGTCATCCCGAGCGCAGCGAGGGACCTTTAGAGCCACCGACAAAGGTCCCTCGCTGCGCTCGGGATGACAAAGTGCGTACAAACAGGGCCGGCTGGACCAGACTCGGGGTCCTGAGTCGGACACTCCCTGGATTGTAACGTGTCGTTGCCGCTGCTGGCGATTTGCCGGCCCTCTTCAATCTTTCCCCGGACACTCCTGCGTCATCGAGGAATGCACCAAAGCCTCCCACGAGGAACGCATCACCTTCGGCGAGGTAGTGGGCCGCCTGATCCAGGCCGGCAGAACGAAATACCTCACCTTCTGCCGGCAGATCATGGAGGCAGGCTGTGTCGGCTACCTCGTCTCGATGCAGGGCAGGCGCGCCGTGTATTACGGCCGTAGCGGCGAGACCTATGTCGAGCCGTTCCCGTCAGCTACCTCCTAGCGCTTCCGCCCAGAAGCGCTGGCGCGTTTGACGGAAGCGGACAAGCCGGAAACCATTCGCTTGGAGAACAGGCTCTATTCTGCTGCGGATGCCGGCTCGAAATCGAGGACGCGCGCACCAATCCCGGTCAAGACACGGCTCTCAATCAGCGCGCACTCGTGGCCCTGTGGTCATGCTCAGGGTAATAGCCGCCCTGGTTGGCCAGCACGGTCGTCTGCGTGTAGGGCACCGTCCGCACGATGGTCAGCTTCGTCCCCGTCGCGATCGGCGAGCCGGTCAGCGGATAGGTGACGCTGCCGCCGGAGCGGCCGCCGATGCCGGTCACGCTGAACTGGCTGGCCGACAGGGTCGTCTCGACGTCGTCGGCGTCGGTGTAGATGACCGACAGGTGCGAGGCGTCGAGGATCGGGAAGGTGTAGGCAAACGACGTCGCGCTGGCGTTGCCCGAGTGAATTACTTTGTTCGTGGTGGTCGTGAGGGCCATGGATCAGGCTCCAGCTTCAATTCGGGGGATGATGGCGACGACGGTCGCGGGCAGCGGGTTGGCCTGGGATCGATGACCTTGGACCAGTCGGCCAGGGTCGGGTTGGTCACGGAGAGCGTTGCCATGGAGCGTGGTTCCTAGTTGTGCTGCGAGTTGGGATAGAGGGACCTGGGGTCCGGTGCGCCGCCGCCGCGGCCGGCATTGCCGGCCACGAACGAGTCGTCCTTGATGCTGCGGGCGACCTTCACCATTCCCCGGATCAGGCCCGGATGGTTGGTGAAGCCCAGCCCTTCGAGATAGTCGATCGTCTGTCGGTCGAAGACCCGCGAGAGCGCCGCCCTCGCCTCGCCCAGCGCCTCGGGTGAGAATTCCTTCTCGGAGGTGGCGCGCCACTCGGTCGTCTGCTTCGTCCACGTGGCGGCGGAGTGGTCGCTGACCGCCCGCGCGATCTCCTTGTCGCGCTCGATGGTGAAGTCGACCAGCCGCTGCGCCGTTTCGGGCGCAATCTTCTCGGCGTCGAACAGCTTCATGGCATCGGCGAACACCGGATCGTCGGCGCGGTAGCCCTCGGGCAGGGAGAGGCCCGAATAGTCGACGGGAGTCTGGGCAGGGGCCGCTTCCGTGCCGGCATTGGCCTCAGCTGTGGCCTGCGGGGCCGCGACCTCGCTCTCCGGGCTCGGAGCGGCTTCGGCCACGGCGACCTGCACCGCCGGCGTTGTCGTCTCGATCGTATCAGCCATCGTTCTGCTCCTCCGTAGCCCAGGCCGCCAATTCGGTTTCGATCTCGTTGAAGCGCGCTTCTGCGCTCATCAGCTCGGTCATCTCCGGCACGTGGCGCTCGAGTTCTCCCAGCAGCTCGATGCCGATGCTGCGACGCCCGGCGCGATAATCCTGATGGCGCTGGGCCTCGAGGCCGCCGGGTACGTAGCCGTCGCTCCTGATGTCGCAGAGGCCGAGCAGCCCGTGCATGAAGCGTCGGCCGGGTTCGGTCGCCATCACCGCGCAGAGGTCGTCGGCGACGCGTTCCTGCGCCTGCTTCTCCAGCCGCTCGGCCTCGCGGACCTGCCTGGCATCGTTCGGGTCGTGCATTGCTCAGACTCCCAGTACGGATTGAAGGGCATTGCGGCCGCCGCCGACCTCGGTCTCGCTCAGCGTCTTGGCGCCTTCGGCGAGGGCGCCGGCCACCTGCAGGGCCTGCGCGGCCTCGAGGCCCACATCTCCGCGGCCTTGTTGGCGGTGAGCGGCATGCCGTCGTCGACATCGTCGCTCGGCACATCGTACTTGCTCGCCAGCCGATCCAGGACCGCCCGGATTTCGGCCTCTGCATCACGCCGGTCGCGGTCCAATGCGTCGAGTTGGTCACGCGGATCGGCCGGGCCGACGAAGTACTGCGCGATGTCTCCGAGAAGCGTCCGTGCTGCTTCCATGTCCCTCTCCTTCCTGTTGGAGAGTCAATGCCGGGACGCCAGTGTTTGTTGCGTGACCGCGGGATGCGGCGCGACAAAAACGTCATGTTGGCAGCCGGGGGCGGCAACGAAAAGGGGCCCGACTGCCGGGCCCCTTTCCTCATATCCCGGAGTCGGGGTTCAGCCTGGCCAGCTCGCACGCATGCGATCGACCTCGGTCTGGCTCGGACGGTACGGATCCGCCTTCGGGTCGAAGTTCTTCCAACCGGCGGCACGGTACTCAGCGCCCCGGGCCACGGGATCGATCGGCTTCGAGTTTGCGAGGATCGCCTCGATTCGGGCGGCATCGCCGTCCTGCACGCGTGCGCTGACGAGTGTGCCGCCACGGCGCACCGCTTCCGAATAAACCTCGGCATGCTCCTTGTCGGTGCCAGCTTCGACCATCGCGCCGACGATGCCGCCGGCGGCCGCGCCACCTGCGGCCACGGCGGCCGTCGAGGCCAGCCAGCCTGCCGCAACGACCGGGCCGAGGCCCGGGATGGCCAGCAGGCCGAGGCCGGCAAGCAGTCCGGCACCCGCACCGACGGCACCGCCGATGCCGGCACCGGCTGCGGCCTTGTTCACGTCATCGACGTCCTCGTACTCGGCGCTGACATACTTGTTGGCGACGATGCTGACGTCCTTGCTCGGCACGCCCGCCTTCTCGACGGCGTCGACGGCCGCGCGGGCCTGTGCATAGCTGTCATAAGCTCGGCTTACGGTCTTCATGTTCGTGTTCCTCTACTTATTCGTGGTTACTGGTTGGCCGTAACGACGTTGCCCTTGTAGTCGACCGCAACCTGGACGGGCTTGCCGGCGTGCTGCGCCGTGCCGCGCCAGATGCCATCGCCGTCCTTGGTGAGGCCGGTGACGCCGTCCATGCCCTGCGCAATGATGCGGTCCTTGGCCTGGGCCTCGGTGAAGGAGTTCGAACCCTTCAGCGGCGCGCCGGCATCGGCCTGCCTCGCCTTGTACGCATCGGCCTTGCACGCATTCATGAACTCGGCCTGGGTGATCGTACCTTCGGTCGCTACCGTCATGCCGGCGACGCGCATGAACGACATGTACCGGATCGACTCGCCACCAGTGACGTTGCCGTCGCTGTTGGCGTCGGCCTTCTTCCACATGTCCTGGCATTCGGCGTCGGTGGCGGCGAAAGCCGGCGCGCCAGCGACCATCATCGCAGTCGCCGCGAGGGCAAACATCTTCTTCATTTCCATTTCCTCTCAAATGTGAGCTGAGCATTCCAGCCGGACCGTCAACGCGCCGATCACTGATGGTTGCCGTACGCAAGCGAACGATGGCCCCAGTTCACTCGCAACTTCACGCAGGAGACGGCGTTGCCTGTGAATACACATGCGTTTTCGAGTGGGGGTTTGAATGACCAAGACCGAAATGCTCATGCAGGAGCGCGACGACCTGCGGACGAAAATCTCAAGTGCCCATGAGAGCGGCGGGAGTTCCGAGCGCGAGACGTCCGACCTTAAGATGATGGAACAGGAATTAATCGCGCTGGAGCAGCGCATCGGCCGCGCCGATACGACGAAGTCGGAAAGCTCCGGCAGCACCAAACCGGCTTCGAAGACCGAGAAGAGGGAGCAGAAGCTGGACGACGCGCTGAGGGACAGCTTTCCGGGCAGCGATCCCGTATCGACCATCGAACCGGCGCCCACTCCACCGCAAGACAAGGCCGCGAACCGCTAGCCGCAGGGGTGCGACGCCGACAAAAGGCGTCGCACCCATGTGTGCGCGGAAGTCCGCGGGCCGGTGGCCCTTCGTTCGGTCGTTCGATTGTCGCCGTGCCTCGAGCCCGTGACAGGCCGGGCACGGATGCCCGGCCTCCAACGAACCCTGTTATGCCGTTACCGGTTCGCTCTGGGTCAGTTTGTGCCCGGTGAAGGAACGGGTCTGCGGCGGCGGCAGTTTGCCTGCTTCCTTGAACTTGGCGAGGAGCTGCGCCTTGCGGACCGTCAGCCTCTCGCCGAGATCGTCCAGGTCCACGCCGGCATCCCGCGCCTCGGCGAACAGACCCTCGGAACGCATCTCCTCCTCCTTGACGTGGTGTTTGATCATCTCGGACAGGACCTTGACCTTGGCGTCGTAGAACTCGTCCGCAGGCGAGCCCTGCAGCAGCTCGGCGATCAGTACCTTGGCGCCGTCATGCTCGACATAGGCTTCGTCGAGCAGCTCCCCATCCTCGATCTTTCCCTTGCAGGCCGGATAGAAGATCTCCTCCTCGATGGTCGCATGGACCATCAGTTCGGTGCAGATCTGCTTGACCAGCGCGATCTTCCGATCGTCGGACCGCGCCTTCTCGAAGGACTCAAACAGCTCCTCGACCTTGCGGTGATCGGCCTTGAGCAGTGCGACCGCATTCTCTTTCGTAGCCATGATGTCTCCTATGGTTGAATCGTGGGACCCGGTTGCGGTCAGTTCGGCGCGAGGTTCGAGACACGCCGCGGGAAGCGATGCTGGGCGAGGGAGTCGAGCAGCAGGGCGGCCAGCTTGCCGTCGCCGATCACCACGCCCTCTCCACCCTCGAGACCGAGCTTGACCAGCAGAGCGCGGGCGTCCTCCGCTGCCGCGATTGGCTTGCCGTGGCGGAAAGCCTCGTCGATGAAGCGATGGGCGATCGGCATGGCGGCCAGACCCTCGGCGACGCCGGGTGGGATCAGCACGGCGTCGTAGATCACCGACGGCGCATTGGGAGCGGCTCGATTGACGTGAAGAGACTTGGTTGCCGCGTCGATCACGGCGCCGGCGGTCGGGCCGATCAGCTCCGACACCTGATCGGCCTTGGTGAGGTCGCCCACGATCGTCTTCACCATGGCGGAGTCGACACCATCGGCCACCAGGATCGCGATCTTGCGGCCACGCACCAGCGGCGGCGCCTTGTCCATGGAGAGCGCCGGCGAACGCAGCTCGGCGGCCTTCGGGTTCAGCGGCCCCGACGGGGTCGGCGCAGACGGCGTCGGCGCATCCGGTGTGCCGGCCGGCGCCACATCGATGCCGGTCTGGGTCGAGACCATGTCGGCCAGTTCCGGCGCGATGTTGCACAGGAGCTCGTTCATCACGCGATTCCGCACGCCCTGGTCGACGACCATGTTCAGCTCGAAGGCGAAGGCGGCCGCGATATGGTCCTTCTCCCAGTCACTCATGCTGTTCCAAAACAGGGTTGCCTGGCTGAAATGGTCGCTGAAGCTGTCGCTGCGCTGGCGTAGCTTGGCGCCAGCCTCCTGCACCGCGACCGAGCGGAACGCCGCCGCGGCCGTGGGCGAATGCATCGGGCATCCGCCGCCCAGGCTGTTGGGGAAGTATGCGACCTTGCCCGGGTTGATCGTGATCCGCCCGAACCCGTCGCGCTGGTTGTTGTCGACCGGCCGCCGCGAGCGGTTGATCGGCAGTTCGTGAAAGTTCGGGCCGACACGACGCAGCTGCGTGTCGATGTAGGAGAAGAGCCGGCCCTGCAGCAGCGGATCGTTGGTGAAGTCGATGCCCGGCACGACATGGCCGGTGTGGAACGCCACCTGCTCCGTCTCCGCGAAGAAGTTGTCGGGGTTCCGGTTCAGTGTGAGCTTACCGACCTTGCGGATGGGGACGAGTTCTTCCGGGATGATCTTCGTCGCGTCGAGCAGGTCGAAGTCGAACTTGTGCTCGTCGGCCGGCTCTACGATCTGAAGGCCGAGCTCCCATTCCGGGAAGTCGCCACGCTCGATGGCTTCCCAGAGGTCGCGCCGGTTGAAGTCGGGATCGCGACCGCCGAGGAGGTTGGCCTCGTCCCACACGAGCGAACACACGCCCTTCAGCGGTTTCCAGTGGAACTTGACGAAACGCCAGCCGCCTTGGGCATCGACGAGGCGGAAGGTGTGGACGCCAAACCCTTCCATGGTCGCGTAGCTGCGCGGCAGCGCCCGGTCGCTCATCAGCCACATCAGCATGTGGGCGCTCTCGGGCGTCAGCGACACGAAATCCCAGAACGTGTCGTGAGCCGACTGCGCCTGCGGGATCTCGTTGTGGGGCTCGGGCTTCACCGCATGAATCAGGTCGGGGAACTTGTTGGCGTCCTGGATGAAGAACACCGGCATGTTGTTGCCTACCAGGTCCCACACGCCTTCCTGCGTATAGAACTTCACCGCGAAGCCGCGCACGTCGCGGGGCGTATCGGTCGACCCGCGCGAGCCCGCAACCGTCGAGAAGCGCACGAAGACCGGCGTCTGGACCTTGGGGTCCCGAAAGACCTGCGCGCAGGACAGCGCCGAGAGGTCTTCATAGACCTGAAACACACCGTGCGCCGCCGCGCCTCGGGCATGCACCACGCGCTCGGGGATGCGCTCATGGTCGAAATGCGTGATCTTCTCACGCATCAGTATGTCTTCGAGCAGCGTCGGACCGCGCACGCCGGCTTTCAGCGAGTTCTGGTCATCGCTGACGCCCACACCCTGGTTGGTCGTGAGCGCGTCGCCCGGCGGCATCGTGTCGGGCCGAAGATCGCCTGTCTTGGCCGTTTCCTGCCGGGCTGAGTACCCCTTGTCGAGGGGCGTATCCTGTCCCGCCGTGCGCGGAGAGGGAGGAGCCATCGTCGGCGGTACGGGCTTCTTGGCCATGTTGGGTTCCGTTCGGTTATGCGTGAGGAACGCTGCAAACGGCCTTGCCACGAGAACGGTTGCCCTTCGCTTCCGCATAATGTCGACCGGCGATGCCGGTTCGGGCGTTGCCCCGCCGCAAGCTCTGTGCCGCGGCGTCTCTCTCCCGGTCGCGACGCCGACGTCCGGTAGCCCCAAGTTCGGTCTCCCGGTCCACCGCAACGAGGCGGTCATGCAGAGCGCCGTGCTGGCCTACCAGTGGCGCAGGAGTTCCTCGGTCGTCGTCGCTTCCAAGTGGGCGCCGAAGCGCTTGTGGAACAGGTCGACGAGCGCATCGTGTTCGCCGTCGCTGGTACTGCACTGTGCATCGATCGGCAGCACGATGCTGAAGCCGAGGTCGATCGCCTGCATCACCGTCGCCAGGACGCAGACATCCGTCTCACCCCCGGTCACGACCAGCGTGATAACGCCTCATCGCTCGAGCGCAGCCGCAAAGCCCGCGCAGCGCCATGCCCTCTTCCGCGGGGTCGGGCGTGGCGGGTGGCTCGAACCGGATGAAGACGGTACGCGGCGCATGCCAGCTCGCGATCTCCGCCACCGGCCCGGAGCACGCGCGGCAGCCGTGCCACCTTCCAAGCCCTGTTCTCGGCGAAAAGACGCTGCGCATCGACAAAAAAGTTGAGCGCGGCGGCAGCCTCCAGCCGCAAACCCGCCCCTTTCACGCCAAGCTCTTCAATCCCGACCCCAGCGATAGCGCGACTGTTCCTCGGCCTCACGGGCCGCCGCACGGGCGCGGCGGCCGGCACCTCGCCCGTCGGGCGGACCGGCGATGGCGAGCAATGCGTCGTGACATGCCTCGTCGAGTTGGAAATGTCGGCGACCGCGCCAGAGCGAGGCTTCGATCTCGCTGCCGCCGGCCACTTCTGCAAGACGTGCGAAGTCGGGCTCTTCAGTGACTGCACATTGGATCAGCAGCCTGTTGCCTTCGCGCGAGGGCTGTATCGCGAAAGGACCCTTGAGTTTGAGGTGGCTGCAGGTGCGCACCATGAGGTTGGCGGCGAACCTGAGCCGCGCACTGTCGAAGGGATCGTCGTCACGCCGCCCTCCGGCAAAGCAGGGCATGAGTTCACCCTCCAGAAGGTAAGCGGCGCCGGGCGCACCGGCGAGGTCTGTCCAGGCCACACGAGGCATTGCTGTCTAGGGCTCGGCGGGCGATTGAGAAAGCGATGAGACCTTCAGGATCATCTGCGCGATGCGGACCTCGGGGAACGCTTCCCCATCGCGTCGTTCGCGCAACAACCGATCTGCAAGCGACTGACGGCGCCGCCCTTCTCCCAAAGCGCGCAACAAGGCGAGTTCGAATCCCATTCTCGTGTGTGTGGTATCGAGCGGCATCCTCATCTCCTCACGCTGGCGAACATCGGGCCGGCCGGGCAACGGGACCACTCGGAGGCGGTTGCAAGAGCGTTGTGACAATTTCGCTTCCGTGCGACGCCGTGACAAAGAGGCCCGTCTCAGAGGAGATGGCCTTTCAGGGAACCGCTTCGCGCGCGTGCACGTACTCAACCAACGTCAGGAACGGCAGGAGCCGTCTAAACGTCGTTGCAGGGGGAAGGTTGCAGGGAGTTTTCCGCGCTGTGACGGACCAGCGACGTGCCTACTTGCCCGCCTCGGCAGTTGGGCCATCCGGCACGCCTCCGTTCGCCGGTCGAACCACCGCGCGCAGCGCCTGGCGCAATTCAGCGGCGGTCATATCGTCATGGAGGCCCGGCAGCAAAGCCAGCCCATCGGGAATTGGGGCCACATGCTCGGCGGCGCGGACGGCCTCTATTCCCGCATCATACCGGCCCTCACGAAGCAATTCCAAGGCCGAGAGGATATGATAGGCCTCTCGACGATTGGGATTGCGCCTGAAGCGTTCCAAAACGAGCACGAAACGATGGATACGCTGGCAAAGTGAGTGACGTGTCGCGTCCGCCAAATCCGTCATGGCTTCACCACTATCGCAACATTGATGAGCATCCAAGCATTCGATTCAGCACGGTGACATGCGAGTCGGAAAATGTGATGGAAACCTTCAAGCACGCGATTTGCTCACGAACATTTGCTTATTCAATATTGCACTTGAAATGCGAATGTGTTGATTCTGTGCCTCGCTGACCGGGGCCTTGTCGGCGTGATGCAACAGAATACCCTGGCGCGCGTAGTTTCTCATGTCTCAGCGTGCGGAGGAACGACATGGCCAGGGAGATTGCAATCGCCGGTTTGGAAGGGTCGCTCGCAGTCAATGACGATGGCGAGCTCGTTTATACGAAATCCGAGTTACAGACCGAAGTACTGAAGCCAGAGCAGGCGATCCGCCGCTGGCCGGCAGCGGAAAAACAGATCCGCTGCGCGCTCGCTACGCTCGACTGACAAGATCGGCCGCATCTAAAATGGCGATAGGCGAACACGTGATGTTCGGTCGCCCGCAAAATGCGCCGCGGTGTTGTCGCCCCTTCGCGACACCGCCGGAGCGTCCGCGAGATGACGAACGCTGCAACGAGGCCGTGGCCGGGGCCCGCGGCCGCGCCTTCGCGTCGCCTGACTCAAGCCGATTTGGCTTTCAGCTCCTCGAGCTGCTGCCGGGCACCCGCGATCATGCAGGAGAGATCGGCCGTCAGCATCACCATGTCGAAGCCACGCTTCACGGCGCCGGCCGCAAAAGGTGCCGCGGCGCAGTGCATCACGCACTTGATACCGGCCTTGTGCGCCGCATCACGGATCTTGTCGCAGGTCGCGATGTGCAGCGGATCGGGATTGTCGCCGCGTGGCGGCAGGCCCAGCGCAAACGAGAGGTCGGCCGGGCCGATATAGACGGCGTCGAGCCCTGGCGTCGCGCAGATCGCCTCGAGATTCTCCAGGCCTTCCTTGGTCTCGATCATCGCCATGACGATGATCTCGTCGTTCGCGTTGGCCACGTAGTCGGCGCCGCCATAGTGCACGGCGCGTACCGGGCCAGAGGAGCGCATGCCCACCGGCGGATAGCGGCACGCCGCAACAGCCTTCGCGGCTTCCTCGGCATTGTTGACCAGCGGCACGATGATGCCGTAGGCGCCGAGATCGAGGGCCTTCATGATCGCGGCCGGCTCGTTCCAGGCGACGCGCACCACCGGCACCGTGTCGGTCTGCGAGATCGCCTGCAACATCGGTGCCACGTCCTTCATCTCCGACAGGCCATGCTGCAGGTCGACGCACAGCGCGTCGAAGCCCTGCCGGGCCATGACCTCGGCGGTGAAGGTGTTCGGCACTGAGAGCCAGCCCAGTGTCGCGCACTTCCCCGCGGCCCAAATTTCCTTGATCTTGTTCTTTCGCATGGCCGGACCTTTCATTCGTCCCAGAGTCTCGAGAGCGGCGGAATTGGGCACGATCCGGCAGCCTGCATCAAGGGTTCAAAATCGCTGCGCGATCACCGCCGCAACCGCGGTCAGCGGAGGGTCCGTCTGCCGGGAAGCCGGTAAGCCGCGAATGCTGCGAGTGCACCGGCACGAGCCTCAGGCCGGCAGCGCCCCGCGCCGGTCGAATGCCGGCGGGCTGGCGCGGATCCCCGGCGAATCGAGCCACTTGCGGGCCGCCTTCACATCCTTGAATACGCGCATCGGCCTCCTGGCCGCAGCCAGGATGCCGAGCAGGCGCGCCATCAGCGCATACTTGTCGTCCGGCACGACGATGGCCAGCGGCCCGTGTTCCCGATAACCGTCCTGCAGCGCTCGAATGCGAACGCCGATGCTCAACATGTCGAGCGCACTCATCTGCGTGTTGCCGTTCATGCCATCGAACAATTTCCGATAGCCGAGCCCGTTCGCTCCCACCACCGCATCAAGCATTACATTCACTTCGGCGAGGTCGACAGTGCCATCGCAGGTCGCCACGAAGATCTGCAGCCGCGAGTCGATGGTCCAGTGCAAAGGCATTTCAGGGAAGTCCGCAACGCACCCGTGAACGCGAGACGCCGACAATGGTCCGCGATCCGAATGCTGGCAAGGGTCGCGCTTCCTCTCCGCACCACCAGGCGCAGATTTTCGTCCGTTGCAACAAGCCTGTGGTCGCCTGTAGATGACGCCCGCCATCGGCGGGGGAGATCGTGATGACTGGCGTGAGAGCAGCGAAGGACGAGCGGCACGGGGATTACAAGTGGTGGATGCCGGTCGCGAGCCGGTGGTCCGACTGCGACGCCTACGGCCACGTCAACAATGCCGTCTACTACACTTGGTTCGACACGTCGCTCACCACCCTCGCCATCGAGCGGGGGATCCTGCGGGCGCCGGGCCAGACCTCGATCGGCCTGTGCATCGCCAGTGGCTGCGAATTCCTGGCGCCGGTCGACTTTCCCCAGACCGTGGATGTCGGCATCCGGCTCGGCCGCATCGGCAACAGTTCGCTGCGTTATGAACTCGCGATCTTCATCCGGGAAAGCGAGGTGCCCGCCGCCGTCGGCCACTTCGTGCACGTCTATGTCGACGCCGCCACCCGCAGGAGCGTGTCGCTAACCGAGGTACAGAAGGCAGCGGTGACGGACCTGCTGGCGGCGTGAGGTTCAACCTAAGAGGCGTACGATTAAAGTCGGCGCAACTGGCAAATGCGTTGAAGCCGGAGGGGGACATCGCCTAGCCTGCCGTCGCGGACTTCGGGGGAGCGTATATGCGTTGGTTTCTTGCTTGCTTGGGATTGGGAGCGGTCCTGACGGGGTGCGCGAGCACCCAGCTCAACTACAACACGGCAGACCTCGCCTCCTCCCTCGGCTCCCTACAGAAACGACAGATTTTCTACAATCTGGCCCAGGCCCTCGATGATCCGGACTTCGTGCCCTCGCAGGTGACGATTTCGATCGGCACCGCCCAGACGGCCAACGCGGTCAATCCGAACCTCAGCATTCCCCTGGGCTCGAGCTTCGCCTCTGCAGCCCGACTCACCGATGCGGGAAGGAACGCGGGCAACCAGTTTACGGGAACGTTCACGACGGCCGCGACCGGACTCGGTATCCAGCTCGTCGATTCGTGGAATCAGAGCTGGACAATGGTCCCCGCCAACGGAGCCAATCAGCTCAGGCGACTCCGGGCACTCTATCAATACGCGACCGGCTCCTTCCCGCATGTGGAACCGGGCCGGGAGAGCAGCGAGGACGAGGCCGAGAAGTATTTTCTCTGCGAGTATCCCCTGCAGGCATTGGCGGTACCGTCGTCGCCTCCGGGCAACAACATCGCGTATCGACTTGAAGGCTGCCCGGAGAACGGGTCCGGACCGCGTTCGCGGTTGATGTACGCCGACCCGAACTTCACGCAGGGGCCCAACTGCGTGATCTGCGTGGACGACCTGAAGTCGAAGCTCCCTCGGCTCTATGTCAATCCGCACCTGAAATACCGGTTCATCCACAGCGGGAAAGACAAGACGGACGACATGGTCAAGGTCGGCGAGCACGGCTTCACCTCCTTCTACGTCTGCGCCTCCCGGAAGAGCGACTGCAGACGCGTCCCCCAGCAGGAGCCCTTTGACGGGCGCAAGGCCTTCAGCGATTTCGTACTGTTCGTCTACGAAGCCATGGCCGTGCCAGCCGGCGGTTCGGGGAGCGGCAAGTCTTCGGGTGGCGCCAACTTCGTCTATTCCGTGCGGTGAGTTCGACGGAACGCTTCACGGCGTTTTGGCGCATCGACAGATCATCGTATCGCTCTTCACAAGGAGAAAGCCCATGTCCGCCAAGAACCTCGCTATCGGTCGTTTCCCCGTGCCCGCCCTTGCCGAGATGCCGGCCGACATCCGCGAACGCATCGAGAAGGTGCAGGAGAAGTCGGGATTCATTCCCAATGTCTTCCTCGTGCTCGCGCATCGGCCCGACGAGTTCCGCGCCTTCTTCGCCTATCACGACGCGCTGATGGACAAGCCCGGCAACCTCAGCAAGGCCGAGCGCGAGATGATCGTCGTGGCGACCTCGAACCTCAACCAGTGCCAGTATTGCGTGATCGCCCACGGCGCGATCCTGCGCATCCGCGCCAAGGACCCGCTGATCGCCGACCAGGTCGCCATCAACTACCGCAAGGCCGACATCTCGCCACGTCAGAAGGCCATGCTCGACTTCGCCGTGAAGGTAAGCCAATCCGCCCAACTCGTCGGCGACGACGACATGGAGACGCTGAAGCAGCACGGCTTCGACGAGGAAGACGTCTGGGACATCGCCGCCATTGCCGCCTTCTTCGGCCTGTCGAACCGCATGGCCAACGTCACCAGCATGCGCCCGAACCCCGAGTTCTATTCGATGGGGCGCGGTTGAGAGCCAAGCCCGCCCTCACCTCGCCATGAGCCGCAGGCCGGCAACGGCCATGATGGCCGCCAAGACGAAGCGTACCATGCGCTCGGAGATGCGAAGGATCGCGGCGGTTCCGACGGCCGCGCCGAGGAGGGCGACACAGGCGAAGAGCGGAAGCTCCGGCGCGAATTGCTGGCCCGCGAGGAGAGTGCCTGCGAGGCCCGTCAACGAATTGCCGAGGATGAACGGCGCCGACAGACCGGCGGCTTCCCTGGGCCGGGCCCAGCCGAGCACGATCAGAGCGGGCGAGATGAAGACGCCGCCACCGATGCCGGAGAGCCCCGAGAGAAAGCCCGCCACCGCCCCGATGCCCCCCAGGCCCGCCCTCGAGGCCGCGACACCCGGCAGGAGGGCGGTTGCTGGCCGCGCGACCATGAGCACGGCCGCCGCCAGCAGCAGACCGCCGGTCATCGACGCGTACAGTCCCGACGGCAGCGCGATCAAGCCGCCGACAAACGCGGCGGGGAGCGCCGGAACGGCCAGCGACATCAACCTTCGCCAGTCGATCAGGCCGGCCGCATGGAGCCGCCAGCTCGTATAGGACGCGGCAACGACGTTCATGGCGAGCGCCGTCGGTCGAAGCTGGTCGACCGGTACACCGGCCACGGCCATGACCGCAAGGAAGCCGGTCCCGCCGGCCTGCCCGACGGTGGCGTAGACGACCGAAATGGCGAACAAGGCCAGCGCGACGAGCATGATGTTCGCCCTCAGTCGAATCCGACGTACCTCACGAACTCCTCGGCCGGCGTGCGCTCCGAGCGGACGGCGTTGGCTGGAAACGAGTCGTCGGGGTAGCCCAGAGCGACGCAGGTCATGATCGCCTCGTCGTCGGGGATGTTCGCGACCTCGCGGACGATGTCGGAGCGGGCGATACCCTGGCCGTTCACAACCGCGCCGATGCCGCGATCCCAGGCCGCCAGCACGATGCCGTAGCACAGGGCGCCGAGGTCGAAGTGGCAGGTGGCGCCGGGATCGAGCACGCGATCGTAGGTCAGCACCAGCGACACCGGCGCATCGAACTGGCGGAAGCCGCGCATCACCCAGTCCTGGCGCATCGCCTTGTCGTCGCGCGCGATGCCCATGGCGGCGAACAGCTGCTTGGCGATGTCGACCTGGCGCTGGCGGTGGGCGCCTTCGTAGGGGCCGTGGGTAAAGATGTCCCGCTTGGAGGGTTTGCCCGCCGTCATCTCCGCCATGTTGCGCCGGCGCACCTCGTCGAGCGGCGCGCCGGTCAGGACATGGACGTGCCAGGGCTGGCTGTTCATCGACGATGGCGCGCGCTTGGCGTCCTCGATGATTGCGGCGATCACCGACTTCGGTACGGGCCTCCTCGCAAAACCGCGGGTGCTGCGGCGGCTGTGCACCAGTTCCTGGAAATCCATTCCGTCTCCATGCTCCTTGTCGTGGGGAAGAGGATAGCAGGCGCGACGGGGCCGGGAACCGCAGGCACCCCGCCGGTTTCGCGCGGCGGCTGTTTCGGAGGGCCCTTGCCGTCAGGGAGCCACAAAGACCGCTGTCGTTGACGCATCATTGTACCCCTGGGTAGTTTGTATGGGGTTCCTGCAACCGACGGCCCTGTGGGGGGAGCGAATGAAGAGGCGATCGTTTCTGGCGCTCGGGAGCGCCTGTGCGCTGTGCGGCTGCGCCGGCGCCGTGCACCAGCTTCCGCAGATCAGCGACAGCCATCTCAGCCTCGCTCAAAGCGAAGTTCAGGGTGCCGGAGGCCCACCGCAGCGCCGAGTGCTGACGGATGAACAGGTGGACGAGATCATGCGCTCCGCCCTCGTCCGCATCCGGCCACCGGCCGACCGGATCTGCCGCGAGATGAATGTCGGCGTCTGCGACTGGCGCTTCGTGGGAACGGCGAACCGCTCGATGAATGCCGGCGCGGGCGCCAATGGCCTGATCTTCGTGAATCGCGGCGTGGTCGAATATGCCTCGAACGAGGAGGAGGTCTGCCTCGTATTCGCGCACGAGATCGGCCACCAGGCAGCGAATCACATCGCCACGAGCCAGCGCAACCAGATGACGGGCGCGCTAATCGGCGCAATCCTGCTGGGCGCGGCCGGCGCGGCGACGTCCTATCGCAGCCCCTATGGCAGCCAGCTGATGCGTTCGGCGATGGATACCGGCGCCAACCTCGGCGGCGCGGTCGGACGCATCTCCTTCTCCAAGGAGCAGGAGCGCGAAGCCGATTATCTCGCTGCGGTGATCCTCTATCGCTCGAACGTCGACCTCGACAAGGCGCGCGGCATGCTGGTCACCCTGGCCCGCTCGTCGGGCCGCCGGGACACCGGCATGCTCGACACCCATCCGGCCGGCCCCGACCGCCTCGCGAGCTGGGACCGCGCCGTTGCCGAGATACGTGCGTCGAACGGCGCCTTGCCGGCGCGGGCATAGCAGAACTCCCGTCTGGACCGTCCCGGCAGGAAACCGTCTGCCGAGACGCAAGCTGGCACCGGGATTGCAATCCCGATCCCGGCGTGGTTTACGCAACGCCTCAATCGCCTGGAGCCCGGTGAAAACCCGGGTGGCTACTCCGGCCGCCGATCCGCCGGGCAACTCTCATATGGAACGCGCTGAAAGAACGCGCCGCTCGCCGTCTTCGCCGGAACGCGAAGCCATGGGTTCCAAGTGTCCGTGCAATCGACAGGTCAATGTTCAACAGCGTCAAGTCCCAGTGGTTCGGCAGCGCGGCCGAAGTGCGTCGTGATTTTCTGGCCGGGCTGGTGGTCGCCCTCGCCCTCATCCCCGAAGCGATCGGCTTCTCGATCATCGCCGGCGTCGATCCACGGGTCGGCCTGTGGGCCTCGGTGGCGATCGCCATCGTGATTTCGCTGCTGGGCGGACGGCCGGGCATGATCTCGGCGGCAACCGCCGCGGTCGCGGTCCTCGTGACGCCGCTGGTGCGCGACCATGGCGTCGACTACCTGTTCGCTGCCACCATTCTGATGGGCCTGATCCAGATCGTGGCGGGATTCCTGCGCCTCGACCTGCTGATGCAGTTCGTCTCGCGCTCGGTGATCACCGGCTTCGTCAATGCGCTGGCGATCCTGATCTTCATGGCGCAGATCCCGCAGCTGGTTGGCGTGTCGTGGCACACCTATGCGATGATCGCGGCGGGCCTCGCCATCATCTATCTGCTGCCGCGCATTACCACTGCGGTCCCCTCGCCGCTCGTGGCTATCGTCGTGCTGGCCGCGGTCAGCATCGGCTTCGGCCTGCCGGTCCATACGGTGGGCGACATGGGCAAGCTGCCGGACGCGCTGCCGAGCCTCACCCTGCCGCAGGTGCCGCTCACCTGGGAGACGCTGAAGATCATCCTGCCCTACTCGGCGACCATGGCGGCCGTCGGTCTGCTCGAATCGATGCTGACGGCGCAGATCGTCGACGACATGACCGACACCGACAGCGATAAACGCCGGGAGTGCCTGGGCCAGGGTGGCGCCAACATCGCCGCCGCTCTCGTGGGCGGCATGGGCGGCTGCGCCATGATCGGCCAGTCGGTGATCAACGTGACCTCGGGCGGCCGCAAGCGCCTTTCGACCTTCGTAGCGGGCACGGCGCTGCTCTTCCTACTGGCCGTCCTGGGGCCGCTGGTCGGCCGCATTCCGATGCCGGCCCTGGTCGCGGTGATGATCATGGTGTCGATCGGCACCTTCAGCTGGAACTCGATCCCCAACCTGCGCCGCCATCCGCCGACCTCGAGCATCGTGATGGTGGTGACGGTGTGCGTCGTCGTGTTTACCCACGACCTGGCCCAGGGCGTGCTGGCCGGCGTACTGCTCTCGGGCATTTTCTTCGCCGGCAAGGTCCGCCGCATGTTCTCGGTGAAGCGTACGGAGAGCGACGGAGAGGTGACCTACACGATCAGCGGCGAGATCTTCTTTGCCTCGGTCGACCGCTTCACGCGCGCCTTCAGACCGGAGGAAGGGCGACCCGTGACCATCGACGTGTCACCGGCGCACTTCTGGGACATCTCTGGCGTCGGCGCTCTCGACAAGATCGTCGCCCGCCTGCGCCGCGACGGCTCGGAGGTGAAGGTCATTGGCTACAACAAGGCCAGCGCCGATCTGGTCGACCGTTTTGCCCTGCATGACAAGACCGGCTTCGAACTCGGCGCTGTGCCGCACTAGGACCGGCGCGCAGCGCCCTAGAAGCGTTCCTCCTCCTCGTCGCCTTCCACGTCCCTGATGGAAATCGCGTCGGCGAAGCGCTTGGCCACGGCGGGAAGGCCGGCTTCCTCGGCGGCACGCAGGCCCTCGCGGTTGGCGTCGAGGCGCGCGAAGTCCTCCGCCGGCGCAGCCGCCAAGGCCCGCTGGATCAGGTCGATGGCCTCAATGTACTTCTTCTGGCCCCGCAGGGCGGCCGACACCTTGATGGCATCCTCCAGGCTGCTCATGATCGTTTCCTCCGATGCGAGGGTCTCAACGGCGCCGGCAAAGGGAAGTTGCCGGACTCGCGTCGTCCACCGAACCAAGCATGGACGATTGCCCTACACAAACCTACGGTCCCTCACCGAAACGACGCAATCGCCCGCCATAGCGCACAACATTCGATATTTGCGGGAGAGGCTCTTGTCCTTGAAGCGACACATGCTGTGCGCCTTGCTGGTGATGGCCTCGTCCACTGCCGCTTTTGCCGCGAACGACGGCGTTCCGACCGCGTCCCCGGGCGCCACACCGGACGGCACACAAAGCGCACCCCCCGCTCCGCCGCAGGCCGGCGCGAAGGCCTCGGCCGACGCGCCCGGCACTCGCACGTGTCGCCAGGCCAAGGCCAAGTCCCGTCCCCAACTCACCCCTGAACAGAAGGCGCAACGCAAGGCCGCCCGTCAGGCCATGCGCGCCGAGCATGCCGCGGAGGGCATGCCCCAAGGGATCCCGCACGCCCACAAGCCGCGTCCGACGAAGTTGCCACTCTGCTGAGGCGCCTGAGGCCCGCCTAGAGCTGCGGGAACAGCCGCGGGCCCCGCGTGTAGGGAATCACCATCGCCCCCGGGCTGCCGTTGACCATCTGGTCGACCGTCTCCACCAGGGCGCGCGGCGACAAGGGCTTCGTGATCAGCGGGCGCAGCGCCAGCTCGTGCGGCAGGGTGCTCACGTCGTCGGCGATCACCGCGAATGGCACCTGCTCCGCAGCCAGCCAGTCGGCAACGGCCAAGGGCGCACTGCGGCGGGAGTCGGCGTCGATGACGGCCGCATCGAGGCGGCCGCTTCTCACGAGTCGCTCGACCTCGCTCTGGCTTCCGGCGGGACCGACGATGCGGTAGCCGGCGTCGCGCAGGTGCCTCTGCATTTCGAGCGCCAGCGGGAGCTGGTCCTCGACGATCAGGATGCGGCCGCGCGGGGGCCGGTCGATCGTTCCGGCATATCCATGAGGCGGGAAGAGTTCAGCGGCGCCGGCCTGGGCATCCGGATCTGAAGGCCATTCAGGCCGGTAGGCTGCCGACCTTGCGATCATGACGAACCTCCTAAATGTAACGGATGGGAGGGACGGGAAGCGCCCGCCGCGCGGGCGGCGAACGCTCCTCTCCCCCTGTCGGACTCCGTGCCTACTGCTTCGAAAGGCGCGGCGTGGAGCCCGCTTCGATGCGGATGGCGCGGGCCTTCTTCTCCTCCGGGATCTCGCGCCGCAGCTCGATCGTCAGAAGGCCGTTCGCCAGGCCCGCCCCGACCACCTTCACGTGGTCGGCGAGCTGGAAGCGGCGCTCGAACTCGCGCGCGGCGATGCCGCGATAGAGGTACTCCTTCTCATCGGCGCCGGGCTGGGACTTTCCGGTCACGAGGAGCTCCTCCTCCTTCTGGGTGATGCTGAGCTCGGCCTCGGAGAAGCCCGCCACCGCCATGACGATGTGGTAGGTATCGTCGCCGGCCTTCTCGATATTGTATGGCGGGTAGCCCTGCGAGCCCTGGCTGACCACGGAATCGAGCATGTGGAACACCCGGTCGAAGCCGACCGTGTCACGATAGAACGGCGAAAAATCGAAAGCGGTACGCATGTTCATCCTCCACTCCTGAGCGATGGGTTTGCGAAACGGTCCCCCGAAGGGCGACCGGCAGACGATCTAGGCGCGGCTCGGCATCCTTCAAGCTGCCGGCTCCGGATTTTTTTAGTGTCGGTCCTGAACGAGAAACCGGCGATCAGGGGGCCGAGACGATGATCAGCACCGAGATCGGGCGCACCTGGGCGCCGAACGGCCCGACCACTGCGCGCAGCGACGCCACCGGATCGCGCAGGTCGTAGAAGCCGGAGAGGCGCTGGCGCAGGAGAGTGCCGTCGGTCACGACGATCCAGCCGCCATGGTAGCGGCGCAGATGGGCGATCGCCTCGCCGACGGTCGCCCCATCGACGTGCAGGCTGTGACGTCGCCACGCCCCCGCCTCGGCAGCGGGAACAGGGCCCTGTTCGATCGTTCCGTCGGCCCGGGCCACGAGCTGCTCGCCGGCCTGCACCTGCCTCAGCACCGGTTCCATCTCTCCCGGCGCGGTTTCCACCGGTGGCATCCGGACCTCGACCGATCCCTTCTCGACTGCGACGGTGACCGTCTCGTCGGCGAGCCGGACGTTGAAGGCCGTTCCGGTGACGACGACCGACACGCCACCGGCCTTCACCGTGAAGGGTCGCGCGTCGCCGGACTTCACGTTGAAGAAGGCTTCTCCCGAGCGGAGCTTCACCAGCCGGTCGGAATCGCTGAATTGCACATCGAGGCCGCTGGCGGCGCCCAGTTCGACGAGCGACCCGTCCGGCAGATCGACGTTCCGGTGCTCGGCCGTCGTCGTCACGTGATCCACGCCCAGGCTCAGAACCCGCGAGGGCAGGTAGACGGAAAGCGCCAGCACCACCAGCAGCGAGACGGCCACCATCATCCAGCGCGGCCCGCCCGCCTGCCGCGACGGGTCGTGCGACGGACGTCTGCTCGCCCGTGCCCGCCGAAAATATTCCCTGTCCGGCTTGCCTGCCGTCATATTCCACTCACCCAAGCCGGCATCGACTTCGTGCCATGTCCCACCATGGACGATCCGCCGGCGAATTTTCTGGCCCCGTTCTATGCCAGGATCAGGCATCGGTCGACGCCGGCGCGAAGGCGGAGCGCGCGCACCGTCGGACCGGGCATTGTTGTGCTGACGCGGAATGCACTAGTCTGCAGACCACGCGCAGGCGATCGGGGAAAGCAATGCCGAACGATCACGACCACGACCACGACCATGATCATCACCATGACCACGAGCACGGGTCCGAGCTGTCGGAGATGCAGCTCCGGGTGCGGGCGCTCGAAACCATCCTGACGGAGAAGGGCTACGTCGATCCGGCGGCGCTCGACTCGATCATCGAGACCTACGAGACGAAGATCGGCCCGCATATCGGCGCGCAGGTGGTGGCGCGGGCCTGGGTCGACTCCGGGTTCCGCGAGGCGCTGCTCGCCGACGCCAGCAAGGCGATCGCGAAGCTTGGGCTTGAGCAGAAGGTCGGCGACCACCTGATTGCCGTCGAGAACACGCCTTCCACGCACAACATGATCGTCTGCACCCTGTGCTCCTGCTACCCGTGGGACCTGCTGGGCCTGCCGCCGGCCTGGTACAAGTCCGCCCCCTACCGCGCCCGCACCGTCAAGGAGCCGCGCAGGGTGCTGGCCGATTTCGGCGTGACATTGCCTGACGAGACGAAGGTGCGCGTGTGGGACTCCACGGCCGAGACGAGGTTCATCGTGCTGCCGATGCGGCCCGCCGCGACCGAAGGCTGGTCCGAGGAGAAGCTCGCGGCGCTCGTCACCCGCGATTCGATGATCGGCACCGGCTTTGCGAAGGCTGCGAACGAGGCGACGGCATGAACGGCGTGCACGACATGGGCGGCATGGACGGCTTCGGCAAGGTCGCGCCCGATCCACATGAGGTGCCCTTTCATGCCGAATGGCAGGCACGCTCCTTCGCGCTCAACCGGGTCATGGGCTCGGCCGGCGAATGGAACATCGACGTCGGCCGCCACTGGATCGAGACCCTGCCGCCCGCCGTCTATCTCTCCTCCTCCTATTACAAAAAGTGGTTCCTGCGTCTCGAACGCCTCTGCCTGCACCGCGGCCTCGTCTCAGAGGCCGAGCTGTCGAGCGGCCGTTCGAGCGGACCGGGCCGGCCGCTGAAGCGCAAGCCGCTGTCGGGCAGCCAGGCCGGCGCTGCCGTGAGTCGCCCGAACCACGACCGGCCGCCCCGTGCGCCGGCCGTTTTCACGGTCGGCCAGAAGGTGCGGGCCCGGAAGATCCATCCCCGCTCCCACACGCGACTGCCGCGCTTCGCCCGCGGCCATGTCGGCACGATCGAGCGCATCCAGGGCTGCCACACCTTTCCCGACGCGATGGTCGACAAGGGTATCGAGCAGGGCGAATGGCTGTACACGGTGGTGTTCGACGGGCGGGAATTGTGGGGCCCCGACGCCGAGGACGGGACCAGTGTTTCCATCGAGGCGTTCGAGCCCTATCTGGAGCCTGCGTAGTGGCGTCGGAGATCGAGGCGGTTCGCGCGGCCCTGGAAACGGTACCGGGCATCCCCTGCGCCGGCGAGGCGCCGATCTTCGCCGAGCCGTGGCAGGCGCAGGCTTTCGCCATGGCGCTGACGCTGCAGCAGCGCGGCGTGTTCTCGTGGAACGAATGGGCCGACGAACTCGGCGCCCAGATCAAGGCCGCCATCGCCCAGGGCGACCCCGACGACGGCACGACCTACTACCGCCACTGGCTCGCGACGCTCGAACGGCTGGTGGCACGGAAGGGCATCGCCTCGCCGGAGACGCTCGACCGCTACTATCAAGCCTGGGACCATGCCGCGGATCGCACGCCCCACGGCCGGACGATCGAGCTCACGCCGGACGACTTTGCCTGAACCTTACGCCGGGGACGGGCTCACGGCGTAGATGGCGACAGGCCGGGTCTTGCCCTTCACGACGACGACGTCGACCGGCCGGATGGCGCTGGCCTCGGGGTTGGAGAGCTCCCGGTAGGTGAATTCGGAAATCAGCATCGGCGCGGCATAGTCCTTGGTGAGACCCTCGATCCGCGCCGCCAGGTTCACGGCGTCGGATATGACGGTCCCGTCCATGCGATGCTTCTCGCCGATCGTGCCCAGCATGAGCGAGCCGGTATTGATGCCGATGCCGATCTCGATCGGCGGCAGGCCGGTGGCCCGCCGTTCGGCATTGAAGCCTTCGAGGGCGGCCAGCATCGCGAGCCCGGCCTGCAATGCATCGTCGGCATTGGCGAACAACGCCATGATGGCGTCACCGATATACTTGTCGATGAAACCGTGGTGGTCACGGATCACCGGACCCATGCGCTCGAGATAGGTGTTGATGAACGCGAAGGTCTCGTCCGGGCTCATCTGTTCCGACAGGGTGGTGAAACCACGAATGTCGGAGAACAGGATGCTCATGGTCCGGCGCTTGTTGTCCCCCAACTCGACATCTGCGACCGACGGCTTGCCGACGATCGACAGGAAGGCCTGCGGCACGAAGCGCTCGATCGACACATTCGTATGTTTGAGGTCGAGGATCGTCCGGCGCACTGCATCGCGCATGGAGGCGAAGCTCTTGGCGAGCTGGCCGATCTCGTCGATGCGGTTGGTGTTGGCGATGGCCTGATCTAGATCGCCCTCGGCAATGGCGCCCGCCTCGCCGCGCAGGCTGAACAGGGGATCGAGAAGCTGCCTCTGCAGGAGGCGCGAGGCGATCCAGAACACGATCGGCAGCATGACGGCCAGCACGATGATCGAACTCAGCAGCACATGCAGGACCGCCTCGCGTGCCAGGCCCGTGTCGTAGGTGATCTTGCGGATGACGAACTTCGAGGTGACCGGGTGACCGGCCTGCGTCCCCGCCCGGGTCTCCTCGCCGCTGTAGACCGTGAGATAGCGGCCGTCGCCGGCGGGGACTTCCTCGCGGCGTACCTTCATCAGGCGCTCGACCAGCGCGGGCTCGAGCTTCTTGCCGATGTGCAGCAGCGACCAGGCGCCGGCGGGCGTGACCAGGTAGAGGTCGACCTCCTTCAGGTAGGGATTGGAGCGCAGCGCATCGGCGAACAGGTCCTGGAAGAAGTAGGCGCCCATCCAGCCGAAGTTTCCCTCCGCCAGGCTGGCGCGCACCTCGGTCGAGGTCTCGATGATGTAGTCCTTCCCCTCGGGCCCGAAGTAACTGTAGGTGCGCAGCGTGCCGGTCAGGCTGGACAGGTCGATGCCGTCGCTCATCACTCTGTTCGAGCTATAGACCGTATCGAGGAAGCGCGTGAAGCTGCTCTCGGGGAAGGTCAGGTTCATGTCGCTGGCGAGATTGGTCTGAAAGACCCTGTGCGCGCGATCGACGAAATAGATGTGCTGCACGCCATACTTGCGGGTGAGCGCATCGAGGTCGGCCACGGTGAGGTCCCCGGGGGCGCGGCCGGTCCTGTCGAGCTCCGCCGCGATCTGCGGCAGGACCTTCTCCATGTGCGCGACGATTTCCACGTGCTGCGAGCGCAGCAGCGTCTCGAAGACGGCGAAACGATCGGACAGGCTGCTCTCCAGCCTGTGGATCTCGGCATCCTGCTTCTCCGAGACCAGCCGGTACATGGCCAACGAGGCCACGACCGTCGCGCCCAGGCTCACGGCCAGCATGACCGCGAACAGGAAGACGCTGACCTTGCGCTTCAATCCCATCGACTTCCCTCCCCTGGTCCCGAAGGGCGGGTACGCAGACTGCTACTTCGACACGCCGAAGAACAGGTTGGGAAAGTACAGCGCGATGTCGGGGAAGGCGATGAGGATCAGCACGCCGACGAAGGTCACCAGCACGTAGGGGATGACCGACCAGTAGATGTCGCTCATCGTCACGCTCGGCGGCACCACGGCCTTCAGGTAGAACAGGTTGAAGCCGAAGGGCGGCGTCATGTAGCCGATCTCCATCATGATGATGAAGATGACGCCGAACCAGATCGGATCCCACCCGTACGCTTCCACCGCGGGCAGGAAGACCGGCAGCGTGATCGGCATGATCCCCACCGGATCGTCATCCGCGGCATCAGGACAGTGACCCCGCGATCCGGCGACAAGGCGAGTTCCGGACCGTAGCCATCGCAGCGTGAAACACGCGGTCGAGACTAGCCGCGCGGGTCGAGCCGGCCGCGCCGCCCGGAATCAGAAGTTGGCAATGCTCAGTCCATCTGGCCTGCAACGTCGGCGCCTCCGCCGGGTTAACGGGTTCTCACCATCCCAACGAGGAGGAGCGAACCATGGACCACAGCAAGCATGTCCGCCTGACCGCCGCCGAACTCACCGCGGAGATCCTCGAGGACGCCACGATCTATGGTCCTGGCGATCAAACGATCGGCTCGGTGGCCCATCTCCATGGCTCGGGCCCTGCGGTACAGATCGTGATCGATGTCGGCGGCTTCCTCGGCATCGGGGCCAAGCCGGTGGGCGTCCCGGTGGGCGACCTCGACTTCATGCGCGACGAGGATGGCAACGTCCATGCCGTGACGGGCTGGACCAAGGACCAGCTCAAGGCGATGCCCGAGCACCGCTAGGCGCGCATCCGCAGCTCGCTAACGAGCCGTTCTGGTCCGCCCCCGAAATCGACCGCCGTCGGCCGCGCCGGTACTACCGATCGTCCGGGTCATGTCGGCCCAGGTGCCGAGGCGCACGAGTTGCGGTCGAAGGTAAGGCTTCCTCGCCTCGCCAATCTCGGCCTCAGCAAGTGCCGCTTCTTGTTCCGAGTCGGCAATTCGCTGGTCCATCCTGGCTTTTCCCCGTCAGCACGGACAATCTACAGTGTCTTCACGGAAAGTGCTACAAGTCAGCGTGGGCCCGCAGGCCTTTCGGAATCGTCCCAGGAGATGAGTACGGCGGTTACGGCCTCACCGAAGCCGACCTGTTGAGACGCCACCGCCAGGCGCACCCGCGGCGCGCTACCACGCCGTCCTGAATCCAAAGGGGAAACGCCCTCCGTCGGCCGAACCGCGATAGCCGACCTTGCGCGTCATGTCGGCCAGCGCGCCGAGGCGGACCAGCTGCGGCCGCAGGTATGGCTTCTTCATCTCGCCGATCCCGGTCGTGGCGATCAGCTCTGCCTCATCGGAGTCGGTCATTCGCTGGTCCATCTCGCTCCCCATCACCGCCAGGTGCACCCGCGGTACGCTAGAAAGTCCCCGTCCTGAATCGCTGCGGGAAGCGGCCACCGTCGGCCGAACCGCGATATCCGACCGTCCGGGTCATGTCGGCCAAGGTCCCGAGGCGCACGAGCTGCGGTTGCAGATAGGGCTTCCTCGCCTCGCCGATCCCGGTCGCGGCGATCGCCTCTTCATCGTCCGAGTCGGCCGTTCGCTGGTTCATCGTGCTTGTTCCCCGTCAGCGACCTCATTTTACGGTGTCTTGATGGGAAGCGCTACAAGCCGCCCCGCGAGCACGCGCGCCCCAACTGGACGCCGCTGGTGCAGAGGCCGGGCGCCTTTCGGGATCATGCCGTGAAGCGGGCGACAATGTCGCGCTTTTCCTCGCCGGCCGAAGCCCCTAGAACGGCCTGCCCGGGGAGCATCACCAGCAGAGGACAAGCCCTTGAACGGTCGAACGATGGCGAATGCCATCATGATGTCCGTCTCCATCCTGATCGGATTGATCTTCGCCGAAGGCGCCGCGCGCGTGCTGGCGGGATTGCCCCTCACCCAGCTCGAGCTGCCCGTCCGCCGGGTGAACATCGGCAACGACACGACGGCCGATCGCCTCGACGACGTGCCGCGCGCGGCCTCGGTGGAGCGCGCGTGGTTCTTCAGCGATCCGCCGCCGCTGCCCAACCGCAAGCCGGTGCCGCCCGAGGCAATGGAGCTCGACCGTGCGCTGCAGAAGGCGGGCACGCCGTTCCAATCCCCGGAAGCCTTCAAGATCTGGAACTCCGTGCTCGTGGGCGATCCCTGCAAGAGTCCGTTCTTCGCCAACGCGCCGGGATCACTCGAACTCTTTGATCCCGAGGACGGCAAGCCCAACCCGCCCTTCCGCTTCAGGCCGAACACCACCTCGCCGATCGGACTGGTGACCAACCAGCTGGGCTGGCGCGGGGCGCCGATCGATTTCGCGCGCGCGCCGAAGACGATCCGCATCGTCTTCGCCGGCGCCTCGACGACGGCGGACACGCACCAGATGCCCTACTCCTATCCGGAGTTCATCGCGCACTGGCTCAACCTGTGGGCCGCGAAGAACCGGCCCGACCTCAGGATCGAAGTCGCCAGCGCGGCGCGGGAATCCATCAACTCGGAGGGAATAGAGTCGATCGTCCGCACCGAGATCGTGCCGGCGCGACCCGACCTGGTGATCTATCACGAGGGCGGCAACCAGTTCAGGCTGGAGAGCCTGGTCGCGTCGATGCCCCAGGGCGAGAAGCCGCAGCCGCTCAAGCCTCGCGAACCGCCGGGGCCCGCCTGGCTCAACGTGCTCGCGCGCTACTCCGACATCGTGCGCCGCATCCAGACGCTGCGCGCCTCCGACGAGCTGCCGTCCACGGGGCTGGAGGCGCCGAAGCCCGACTACCGGCTCACCTGGCCAAAGGACCTCTCCGAGACCGATCCCGACATCGCCCGCAAGGACCTGCCGGTATCGCTCACCCAGATCCTGGGCGACCTCGACCGGATCCAGGCCGACCTGAAGCCCATCGACGCCGAGCTCGCGGTCACTTCGTTCCTGTGGATGGTGAAGGATGGGTTGAAGCTCGACCCCGTCCGCAACCGCATGACCTGGGACTATCTGAATCTCTACATGTACCCGTGGCGCTATCGCGACCTCGAGCGGCTGGCGAACTTCCAGAACCGGGTGCTGAAGAAGTACACGCAGGAACGCGGCATCGATTTCATCGATGTCGCCGGCACGATGCCCTTTGATCCCGACCTCTATGCCGACGGAGTCCACACGACCTACCCCGGCACGCGCATGAAGGGCTGGGTGATCCTGCAGCAGCTCGTGCCCCTGATCGAGGCGCGCCTGAAGTCGGGCGCCTGGCCGAAGCCGCAGCCCGCGATGGACAGCTCTCCGCCCTGGTTCAGGACGCCGCCCCGCCGCATCGAGGTCAACTGCCGGTAGCGAGGCGCGACCGAGGCGCGGCCCCGCAGGCGGCCGTGTGACCGTCATGATGCTGACACGGCCGGCCTGGAAGCTGGTGGATTCAATCAGGCCGTGAGACACCATTCGTATCGTCGAGCGGGCGCAGGTGCGCAGCGGTACGCTGCTTTGACTCCCTCCGCCGCGATGTTAGCGTCCGCCGCGTCAATGGTGACGATCTTGGGGTTACCGGTGGGGAGACTCTCTCCCCCCGGTGCATTCGGGGGAAGATGGATGACGAATAGGATGACGGACCTGAGCATCGCTCTGGTCATGTTCGACGGCGCCGAGGAACAGGATGTGGTGGGCCCGTATGAGATGTTCTGGTGGGGCACCACTTTCGACAATCATCCTGAAGCCCAGGACATGACCGAGGCGGATTTCAGCTACACCTTCAACACCAACGCCACTTCCCGGCGACTGCCGAACGTGTTCACGGTGGCCCCGACGACGGCGCCGATCACGATGTCGTCGGGCATGCGGTTCCTGGCCGATTACAGTTTCGACAACGTGCCGGCGGCCAATGTCGTCGTCGTGCCCGGCGGCGAAGGCGCCCGGGCCACCGAGGCGCTGCGGGCCAACGGAACGCTCGACTATATCCGCAAAGTGGCGACGCAAGCGGACTGCAAGTACGTCATGTCGGTGTGCACGGGCTCGTTCGTGCTGGGACATGCCGGCCTGCTCGACGGCGTGCACTGCACGACCTACATGAACCAGTACAACAGGTTCGAACACGAGCTTCCGGCCGCAAAGCTGGTGCGCAACACCAGCATCAATTTCGTGCAGGACGGCAAGCATCTCACCAGCAACGGCCCCTGCTCCGGCCTCGCCACGTCGCTGCGGCTGGTCGAGGATCACGTCGGCACGCGCAAGAAGGACAAGCTGAGGGAACTGCTCTCCTTCGTCTATCCGACGGCCGAGGGGCTGATCCTGAAGGACGGCACGCTGGTCGAGCACAACGTCTGAATCGGAGGCGACCAGGCCGCGACCTTCACGGGTCGCGGCCGGTTTCAGAAAGCCCTCGCCTCGGCACCGCCCGGCTTCGGGCTCAGCATCAGGACCAGGGCCCCGAGCGCCGCCGCGACGAGCGAGCCCAGCAGAATGCCGATCTTGACGCCGTCCTGCAGAGCCGGATTGTCGGGGAAGGCGAGCAGGCCGATGAACAGGCTCATCGTGAAGCCGATGCCGCAGAGCAGCGCCACGCCCAGCACGTGCAGCGGCGCCGCGCCGACCGGTGCGTCGGCCCAACCGAGCTTCACGGTCGCGAGCGCGGTGCCGTAGACGCCGATCACCTTGCCGACGACCAGCCCGCCCGCGACGCCGAGCGTCAGCGGATCGATCAAGGCACCCGCATCGAAACCAGCGAGGGACACGCCTGCATTGGCGAAGCCGAATATGGGAATGATGACGAACGGCACGACCTTGATCAGCGCATGCTCGAGCCGGTGCAGCGGCGAGCCGGCCGCCGGCTCGCGCCGGCCGGCCACCGGGCGTCCGATCGGGATGGTGAGCGCGAGGGCGACGCCCGCGACCGTCGCATGGACGCCCGACAGCAGCACCAGCACCCACAAGCCGACACCCAGCAGCAGGTAGGGCCACAGCACCCGCACCCTCAGCCGGTTGAGCGTCAGCAGCGCCACCAGCACGGCGGCCGCGCCCCCCAGGGCCGCGAGGTCGAGATTGCCGGTGTAGAAGACCGCGATGATCAGCACGGCGCCAAGATCGTCGATGATCGCCAGCGCCGTCAGGAACACCTTCATCGAGGCCGGCACCCGGTTGCCGAACAGCGAGAGCACGCCCAGCGCGAAGGCGATGTCGGTCGCGGTGGGAATCGCCCAGCCGCGAATCACCTCGCCGTTGTTCCAGTTGAGCGACGCGAAGATCAGCGCCGGGACGGCCATGCCGCCGGCGGCGCAGAGGCCGGGCAGGATGCGCCGCGACCAGGTCGAGAGCTGGCCATCGACGATCTCGCGCTTGATCTCCAGCCCGACCAGCAGGAAGAATACCGCCATGAGCGCATCGTTGATCCAGTGCGACACACTTAGCGGACCGGCATAGGTCTTGAGCACCGTGAAATAAACGGCCGCCAGCGGTGAATTGGCGACGATCAGCGCCAGCGCAGCGGCCACCATGAGCACGATACCGCCTGACGCTTCGCTGTCGATGAAGCGGCGCAACAGGCTGGGACGCACGTGGGGATTGCGGGTCATGGGTCTCGCACGGAACAGGGACCGCTGGCGGCCCGACCAGCGCTAGTCCCTGCCCGCGCCGAAGTGCGAACACCCGCGTTTCTTCTGGCCCATCATGCGCGGGAGGGCAATAGGGTCCGTCCCCCTGCGTGCGCGTGCAAAATCCTGCAATATAGTAGCGTTAGAAAATGAGGTTAGTTCCTCGCGGTCGAGGGATCGTGCTTGCGCTTGCGGGAGTTCGCGATGGTCGGGCGTAGATGGGGCCTTCTGGTCGCAGGATCGATGATGGCCGTGTTGGGACCAGGAGCGCCCGCGGTGGCGCAGACGAAGAAGATCGGCACCTTCGGCGGCTGGGAGATCAGCATCGTCCACGACAAGGGCAAGTTCGCACGCTGCGTGGCCGACACGACGGGGCCGAACAATGAAGGGCTGCGGATGAGCTTCGGCGACGACGGACGGCGCCACTTCATCCTGCCGGGCCCCGGCACGAGCGGCGCCACGGACGAGGCCGTGATCGTTTTCAGGCCCAGCGGCAAGCGCTTCACCTTCAGGATGGCCCAGCGATCGCCCGACCGGCTGTGGAGCCCGGTCCTGGAAAACAGTTTCACCGACATGTTCTTCGAATCGAAGCGGATGGAGGTGCAGCTCCCCGCACGCAACGTGAAGCGCAGCTTCGACCTCGGCGATCCCGAAACGATGAGCGCGCGGATCGACGGCTGCATGACGTCCCACCAGTAAACGACGACGGAACCGAACGACGATGCGCAAAGACCTGCTTTCCCTGGCGGCGATGCTCGCCCTGCTCGCTGCTCCCGCTGTGGCCCAGGCCGAACCGGGCGACGCCACCTTTTGCCAGCAATATGCGGCGACGGCGGCGACGGCAGCCAAGGACGCGATAGCGATCAATCCGGCCTGCCAGGATTTCAGCAAGGGCGTGCATGCCGTCACCAAGATGCATGTCGACTGGTGCCTGAAGACCGACCGCACGGACGTCGAGGGCGCCTCGGCGCACATCCGCCGGCTTGCCAGCCGCTGCACCAACGGCCAGCTGGCGGCCCCCAACGGCTATGGCGGCTACGACATCGTCGGCAACGACAGGTTCGAACGGCCGTACGGCGAGGCCGGCCCCTGGCTGATCCGCGCCGCGCGCAGCGGCCAGACCTTCATGTACTGCGTGGCCCTATCCAAGGCCGGCGGCCGCCGGGTTCGTATCGGCGTCGACCTCGTGCAGCCGGGCGACTCGCGGCAGTGGCAGGTGGCGGTGCCGATGAAGGGCCCGAAGGACTGGGACGGTTCCTTCCAGATCGACGGCAAGGGCTTCGGCAACGGCGGCGGCAACCAGTTGAGCGGAGTCGGGGTCGGCGGCTGGAGCATCGCCTGGTTGGGCGAGGCCGAACTCTCGGGGCTCCGCAAGGGTGGACGCGAAGGCCTGGTGGGCGTCGAGACGCAGGATTACGAGTTCCCGCTCGAGGGCGTCGCCGCGGCAATCCACCAGCTCGACGAATACCGCAAGAAGCGCGGCCTCGGCGGCTGATCCGCGCCGCCCCTTCGGAGAGAGAGGGGCTATGCCGCCTCAGGCGTGGCGCAAGGTGCCGCGCAACTGCTCGACGGTGGACTGTGCCGCCACGATGCGGCCCATCAGGTTGACCCTCCGGATCACCAGGCTGGTGTTGCGCGGATTGACGTTCAGCGCCTTCGACAGATCGTTGAGATCGTCGCGGAGTCGATTGAGGTTGGTCTCGAGCTCGGCAAGCTTCCTGTCGTCCCTGCGCACCGGTACCCTCGCAAAAACAGCTGTCTGCAGGATATCACGAGGCAGCGGGGCGCCGGCGTGGCGACGGGCCGCTCCTTTTGTATCAATGGTACGCGGTGCAGGATGCGAGCCAGTGCAGCCTGGCTTCGAAGCCCCCCCTCCGGAGCAGGGCAATCGCGCTCGGCCTCAAAGACCGTGGTAGTTGGCGATTCGAATGAGACGAAAGGTCCCGCATTCGTTCGGGACGACAATTTTATTGAGGTTTGCGCAGTGCGCCGATCAAACAGACGATGTCAGCGCCAGCGAAGTGAGGGACCTTTTCCTCATATGCGAGAGCCCTACTCTCGCGAGTGACGGGAGTTTGTTGTAATCCCTGACGCCGCCCCTCGCCCTATTCGACGGGGCGAACCTTCCGGGGCGGCATGGACTGCGCGATTTTGAACTCCTTCCGGAGTTCGGGGATCGTCAGCATTCCCGGGCGCAGCAGCAGGCGGGCGACGCCGGAGTTGCGGCGGTTTTCCTCGGGCCAGATCGCACGGCGCGCCAGCGCCCGGGAGTCATCGTACTTTCCCGCACGCAGCGCGATGATCGACGCGGCGAGGCAGCGCTGCTCCCATTCGCCGAACGCGCCGACGCCGAGCTCCAGCGCGTCGAGGATCTTGGAGATGGCGTCGATGGCCATCGCCTTCTTGTCTTCGGAAGCCAGCCCTTCGGACGAGAGGGCGAGCGATTTGCGGAGGGTTTCGATATCGGACATCGGCGTTTCCTAACCCATATGGCGCGGCTGCGCATGAGGTGTGATGTCTCGTCCGTCACCGGCCGTCTCGCGCCGGCCTGCAAAAAAGACGAGAGCCGCCGTTCACGATCTCGCCGTCCGGCCGAGTTCACGGGCCAGACCGACGAATTCCTTGAGGGCGGCGGAGGGATTGCGCCGGCCGGGATAATAGAGGCAGAGGTCGGCGATCGGCGGTGTCCAGTCGTCGAGCACGCGCACGAGGCGGCCGGCGGCGATGTCGTTGCGCACATCCTGCTCCAGAAAGAAGCCTATGCCCACCCCTTGCAGCACCGCCATGCGGGCAAGGCTGGCCTCGTCCAGGGTGATCGGCCCGTTTACGTCGACCAGAAGCGTTTCCCCTCGCTTCTCGAAATGCCACCGCAACAGCGCGCCGTCGGGCAGGCGGGTGCGGAGGCAGCGATGCCGGCCGAGATCCATCGGCGCGCGCGGCGTGCCGTGCTGGCTGAAATAGGCCGGGGACGCCACGACGGCATGTCGCTGCGGCCGGCCGAGCGGGACGGCGATCATGTCGGCGGGCACCAGATCCGCGCGGCGCACGCCGAGGTCGAAGCCGTCGGCCACGATGTCGACCAGCCGTCCCTCGGTCACGAGGTCGACATGCACCGCGGGGTGCCGGCGCAGGAATTCCAGGACCAGCGGCGCCATGATTTCGCGCGCGCCCGACGCGAAGGCGTTGATGCGCAGCGTTCCGGAGGGCGTCGCCTGCTGGGCGCGGACCGCCTCCATCGCGCCGTGCAGGTCGCGCAGGGCCGGCCCCGCCTGTTCGACGAAGGCGCGGCCGGCGTCGGTGAGCGAGACGCTACGCGTCGTCCGGTTGAACAGACGCACGCCCACCCTCGTTTCGAGCTTCGCCACGGCATTGCTCAGCGCCGTCGTCGACAGGCCGAGCGCCCGGGCGGCGCCGCGGAACGAGCCCTCACGCGCGACGGCGAGGGCGGCGTCGAACTCGCCCAGCCCAACCCCGTTCACTCCTGTTTGTCCCGACTTTCGTAACGCCTCATCCCTCTTTGTCCCACTTATCGGGATTGCCGTACAGGCCTACTTCGAGCGGGACAGCACACGCGGAAGGAAGCGATCATGAACCTGCCAGCCCCCGTCAAAGCCTTCTTCGACGCCGACAAGGGCCCGCCCGATACGGCTCCCCTCGATGCCTTCGCGTCAGACGCCGTCGTCGAGGACGAAGGCCGCACGCATGCTGGCCCCGAAGCCATCGGGGCGTGGTGGCGCGCGGCCAAGGCACAGTACCGCCACAGGGCCGAGCCGTGCGAGATCCGCGAAGCGCAGGATCGCACCCTCATCCGCGCCAGGGTCACCGGACAGTTTCCCGGCAGCCCGGCCCTGCTCACCTTCGCCTTCCGGCTCGTGGACGGGCGCATCGCAGCCCTGAGGATCGGCGCATGAGCGGCTTCCTCCAGCTCGAGGGCAAGCGGGTGCTGATCACCTCGGGCACGCGCGGCGCCGGCGCGGCGACCGTCGCGCTCTTCTCCGACCTCGGCGCGCGCGTGCTGACGACGGCGCGCTCGCGACCAGCCGAGATGCCGGAGTCGATGTTCGTCGCCGCCGATCTCACGACCGCGCAGGGCTGCGCCGACCTTGCCGCCGTCGCGCGCGAGCGCCTGGGCGAGATCGACATCCTCGTCCACATGCTGGGAGGCTCGCGCGCGCCGGCCGGCGGCTTCGCGGCGCTGGGCGATGCCGACTGGGTCCGGGAGATCGACCTCAACCTGATACCCGCCGTGCGGCTCGACCGCGCGCTGCTGCCCGCCATGGTCGAACGGAGACGCGGCGTGGTCATCCATGTCACCTCGATCCAGCGCGCCCTGCCGCTGCCCGACGCGACGACCGCCTACGCCGCCGCCAAGGCCGCGCTCTCCACCTACAGCAAGAGCCTCTCGAAGGAGGTCTCGCCCAAAGGCGTACGCGTTGTGCGCGTGTCGCCGGGCTGGATCGAGACCGAAGCCGCCGTGCGGCTGACCGACCGGATCGCCCGCGACGCCGGCGTGGACCGCGACGGCGGCAAGGCGATCGTCATGAAGGCGCTGGGCGGCATCCCCCTCGGCCGGCCCTCGACGCCGGCAGAGGTCGCGAACCTCATCGCCTTCCTCGCCTCCGACCGCGCCGCCAGCATCACCGGCACGGAATACGTCATCGACGGCGGCACGATCCCGACGGTTTGACTATCCGGCCAGCGGATCCTCGACCGGGTCGAGCGGCCAGATCGGGCGGCGCAGCTTGGCGTAGGTGAAGCGCGAGGCGTCGGTCGAGCAGAGGCCGCCGGCATCGACCAGCATCACCTCGCGCGCGACCGGCCCGAAGGCGGCGCGGAAATGCTGCGAGCTCTTCACCACCAGCACGTTGCGGGCGAGCGGATCGATGCCCTGGCTGAGGAAGACCTGCAGGTCGATCGTGTGCATGCGCGTCGAGGTCGTCACGACGTCGAGGCTGTCGCCGAGCCGCAGCACGGCGGTCGCGCCCAGCGCCACCTGGACGCCGGCGTTCATCGGCCCGTCGTTGCGGAAGTTGCCGTCGGAGAGATGCCGCACCTCGGCCGTCGTCCGCACCGGCGCGCCGAGCGACGGATCGGTATGGCCGCCCAGCGCCACCTCGATGCGCGCGCCGACGCCCGCCTTCAGCGCCTGCCGCACCGTGCCGGGATCGTAGATCGTGCCGACCGCCACGTTGGGGACGCCGGCCTCGAGCAGCGCACGCAGGAGATTGGGTGCATCGTTATAGCCGCCGCCGCCGGGATTGTCGGTGCCCTCGGCCAGCACCAGCGGTCGGTCGCCGCCGCGGCGCACGGCCGCCACCGCCTCTTCGATCGAGCGGTAGGACGAGGAGAACTCGTTGCGGCGCGCCCACATCTCGGCGATCAGCGCCTCGGCCGCCTGCTGGGCGGCAGCTTCCGCGCCCGGCTCATGGCTGACGGCGATCGACGGGCCGGCCCATGGGATGTCCGACCAGGTGAAACCCACCTGGATCGACACCACGTGCAGCCCCGGCTGCTTCTCGAAGGCTTCGGCGCGGGCCAGCAGGTCACGCATGATGCCGGGCTGCGTCGTGCGGCCGTGATCGGCGCCCTTCAGCATCGCCGGCTGCACCAGCAGGCAGCGCGGCCGCTTCCATCCCTGCAGCGCGTCCTCGACCAGTTGCGCGGCCTGGACCGCGCGCTCGTAGCCGTCGACATGCGGATAGGTGCGGTAGCTCACCAGCGCATTGGCATGCCGCGCCATCCGCCCGGTGGCGTTGGCGTGCAGGTCAAGGGTCGCGACCACCGGCACGTCGGGACCGACCACACCGCGCACCGACTCGAGCAGCGCGCCCTCTGCATCGTCCTCGGTCTCGCTCACCATGGCGCCGTGCAGCGACAGGCAGACCGCATCGACCGGGCCCTTGCCGTCACGGCCGCCGCGCGCCGCGTCGAGGATAAGGTCGCGGATATGCTCCCAGGCTTCGCGCGTGAGCGGCCCCGAGGGAATGGTGTTGGCGGCCACGCCCCACACCGGCTCCCAGCCGTGAGTCTGCGCGGCGTCGATGAAGCCACCCAGCTCGTTCCGCGTGCCGGTGAAGTTGGGCACGATCGCCGGGCCCTCGACCAGGCGCTGGCGGCGATAATCCTCCAGCGTGGTCGCCAACTTCGAGAAGGTGTTGGTCTCGTGCATGAACTGCGCGATCAGGACCCGGCTCGCCATGTCGGAACGCTCCCGCCCTACCGCTTCTCGACGTTCCAGAAGACCGTCACCGGCGAGATGACGTTGCCGGTCACGTTCTTGCGGCGCGCCATCGCGCTCGTGTACTGGCCGAGGAAGGCATGTGTCGGCACCTCGGCGGCGCGCAGCTGGATCTTCTCCACGATCTCCTTGCGCCTGGCCTCGTCGGGCTCGTCGGCGAAGGCGCTGCGCAGCCGCACCAGCTCCTCGTCGCACGGCCAGCCGAACGGGGCCTTGTCGCAGGTCGCCACGATGAAGCCCAGCGCCAGCGGATCGAGCGCATCCGGCGCCGAGGTCGAGGTGATCAGCACGTTCCAGCCGCCCTTGTCCGGCGGGTCCTTCTTGGCACGGCGGGCGACCAGCGTCTGCCAGTCCATCGACTGCATGTCGACCTTCATGCCGGCCTTCTCCATCAGCGATTTGGCGATCGGCGCCATGTTGGCGAGCGCATAGAGGTCGGTCGAATGCAGCAGCACGACCGGCGTGTTGTCGTAGCCGCCCTCGGCCAGCAGCTGCTTCGCCTTGGCGAAGTCGCTCTCGTACTTGTCCTCGAAGCCCACCGTCGTCTCGTAGGGGCCGCCGCAGATGAACATGGCCTTGCAGACCTGGTAGAACTGCGGGTCGCCAACCACGCCGTCGAGGAAGTCCTTCTGGTTCAGGGCGTAGAGCATCGCCTGCCGGTTCTTCGCGTTGTCGAACGGCTTGTGCAGTTGGTTGAAGCGATAGATGTACTGGCTGCCCCACTTGCTGGGATTGATCAGCTCGGCGTTGCGGTCCTTCTTCAGCAGCGGATAGAGGTCGTGCTGCGGCGCCTCGATGATGTCGATCTCGCCGGCCTGCAGCGCGCTCACCGCGGTCTGCTGGTCGGGCATGGCGATCCACTCGACCCGGTCGACCTTCGCCAGCTTGCCGCCGGCGAGGCCGGAGGCGGGCTCGGGCCGCGGCTTGTATTTGGGGTTCTTCACATAGACCGTCTTGTCGCCGGGCTTCCACTCGTCGGCCTTGAAGATGAACGGGCCCGAACCCACGAACTCCTTGATCTGGTCGTTGGGCGAGGTCTCGGCGACCCGCTTCGGCATGATGAAGGGATTGCCCGAGGGCTTGGACAGCGCCTGCAGCACCACGCCGGTCGGCGACTTGAGCACGAGCTGGAAGGTCTTCGCGTCGATCGCCCTGGCCTCGGAAAGCTTGCCCCAGAGGATCTGGCCCACCGAATCGCGCACCGCCCAGCGCTTGAGCGAGGCCAGCACGTCCTCGGTCGTGACCGGCTGGCCGTCGTGGAACTCGAGCCCGTCGCGCAGGGTGAAGGTCCATGTGAGATTGTCGGGCGTGACGCTCCAGGTCTCGACCATCTGCGGCTTGACCTTGAGGTCGCCGTCGAGCGCGAACAGCGTGTCGTAGACCATGTAGCCGTGGTTGCGCACGATGAAGGCCGAGGTCCAGATCGGATCGAGGATCTTGAGGTCGGAATGCATCACCACGCGCAGCGTCTTCGGCTGCTGCGCCTCCCGCCGCCGGCAGCATCAGCGCCACCGCGGCCGCCGCCAGCCATCCCATCGTCCGACGTTTCGCCATCCCCGCCTCCGTTGCGTTACAGGTGAAGGAGGCTAGGTCGCCGTCGCGGCGGCTGGAAATTCATTCGTCCTGAAGGTTCATTCCTTCACCTCATGGACGCGGACGACCGGGCGGCGATTGCCACGCGCCCGGCGGGCGAGGCATGTTGGCACCGCGCCGCGCAGCGCCGCGGTCGGCGGAGGGGGAGAGAGTCGATGCGGACCTTGGGCAACATTCTGTGGCACATCCCATTCCTCGGGTTCCTGACAGCGGCCTTCTACTGGCTGCTCGGCCTGCTGCTCACGCTGCTGGTCGTCACTGCGCCGCTCGGGCTCGGGCTGATGGAGTTTGGCAGGTTCCTGCTGGCGCCGTTCGGCAACGAGATGGTGAGCAAGTCGGACCTCGACATGCCGCAGAACCCGCTGTGGCGCGCCTACTCGACCCTGGTGATGATCCTCTACCTGCCGTTCGGCGTGGTGTTCGTGGTCCTCAACGCGATCCAGGTGTTCGCGCTGTGCCTGTCGATCGTCGGCATCCCCGTCGCCCTGGTAATCGCCAAGTCGTTGGGCACCGTGCTCAATCCGGTGAACAAGGTGTGCGTGCCCTCGGAAGTCGCCGAGGAGATGGCGCGCCGGCACGCCCGCGCCGAGATCGACCGGCGCGCCGGCTGAAGCGACGTCGCGATCAGCAGCGAGCGGCGTCCGGCACGGGCGCGTGAGCCCGCGCGCTCGTGAGCTCGTCGGCCCTCTCGCTGGAAATTTCGTCGGACAGCCGCTGCTCGGCAAAGGTGCGTTGCGCCTCGTCGAGCCGGCCTCCGGCCAGTTGCCTCGTCAGGTTCTCGATGTTCTTGCGGCGGATGAAGGCCTGCATGTCATGCGCCTCCCTAGGCTGCACTACCGTTTTCATAGGGCGCTCATATCCAGTTATGCGGCGGCGCGGTGGTCAGGCTGCGGGATCGAGCCAGACCGGCCGCTCAAGTCCCGAAAATTTGATGAATGCGACACCTGCTCCCGTGCGATGAAACGGCGCGCAGGAGTTCGGGTTGCCCGGAAATCGCAACGACGGGAGAGAAAATGCTCAAGACACTGGTTTCTGCCCTCGGGCTGCTGCTCTTTTTCGGCAGCGTCGCCCAAGCGGACTGCTGCGACGAGGCGATGCCCTGCTGCGAGGAGGCGGCGCCCTGCTGCGACGAGTGAATACCTGCCCTTGAATTGCCGCGCCGCACCGTTAGGTTTGCTCTGACATGCCTTTTCGCCGCCTCCTCGCGCCGCTGCTCTGCACCGTGATCCTTGCGTTCACGGCGATTTTTGGCGCGGGCGTGGCAAGCGCGCATCCGGGACATGCCCACGGGGTCGCCAAGGGTGCGGCGCCTGTCTTACAGATCTCGCCTGTCGTCGAGGAGGGCACCGTTCCGGCACCATCCGCGGCAATGAGCATCGAGGCGGTCCCTGAGGCTCTCGCGGCAACGCCCATGAGGTTCGACGTCGCGGTGAACGACAGGCCGGGGCGCGATCTGCCCGGCACCGGCTGCGTTGGCACGTGCTGCGACAATACTCACTGCGGCGGGTGCCTGAAGATTGCATTCGGCAAGGCCTCGCTCCCGGCGCCCCTGCTTGGCGCCTGGCTGCCGGCCTCCGCCCAGGCACGCAGGCTGACCGGCCGGCTCGCCGAAGGTCCGAAAAAGCCCCCCAGAACCTTCATCTGATCTGCCTGCGCGCGCTCCTGCGCGCCGGATCACGATGAAGGATTGCTTTCATGTTTGCCCGTTCTGCGGCCGCGCTCGCGGTGGCCCTGTCGTTCAGCATCTCACCTGCTGGCGCGCATGAGGGACACGACCATGGCGCCGCCCCGCCCGCCGCTTCCGTCGCCGCTGCCCCCGCGGGCGCGCGCGCCGAAGTCGTCGGCACGGCGTTCGAGCTCGTGGCTGTCGCCGAGGGCGCCAGCCTCACGCTCTATCTCGACGCGTTCGCCACCAACGAACCGCTGGGCGGCGCTGACATCACGGTGGAAACGCCCACCGGCCCGGTGAAGGCCACGGAAGACGGCGACCGCTACCGGCTGGATGCGCCTTTCCTGGCCGAGCCCGGCCGGTTCGACCTGATCGCCACGGTCGCCGTCGGTTCCGAACTCGAGATCCTGCCGCTGACGCTGGTGACGACGTCTGCCGCCGCGCCGGCGCGGGCGGCGGGCGCGACCGCTTCGGCCTGGCTCGCCTCGTGGTGGCCGTCCTTGCCGGGCTGGGCGCTCTGGAGCGTCATCCTGCTGGCCGGGGTGGGCGCAGGACTCCTGATCGGCATTGCCGCGGGTCGGCGCGGCGGGCGGGCTGCCGCACTCCTGCTGGCGCTGCCGCTGGCGGTCGCGTGGAGCGAGCGCGCCGAGGCGCACACCGGCCACGATCACGGCGACGGCAAGACCGCGGCGATACCGGTCGCGGGCGAACGGGCGCAGCGGCTGGCGGACGGCACGCTCCATGTGCCCAAGGCGGTTCAGCGGATCTTCGGCGTGCGCACCGTGCTCACCAGCCAGGCCACGTTCCACCGGACGATGGAACTGCCCGGCCGGGTGATCCCCGATCCCAACGCCAGCGGCGTCGTGCAGGCGTCGGTGGGAGGACGGCTGTCGGCGCCGCCGGGAGGCTTCCCGCGCCTCGGCGCTGCGGTGACGAAAGGCGACGTGCTGGCCTATGTCGCGCCGCCGATCCAGCAGATCGACGTCTCCGACATGCGCCAGCGCCAGGGCGAACTCGACCAGCAGATCAGCATCGTCGAGACGCGCCTGGCGCGGTATGCGCGGCTGGTGTCCAGCGGCGCGGTGGCGCGGCAGATGTACGAGGAGACGCAACTCGAGCTGCAGGGCCTCAAGGATCGCCGCACCGCCCTCGACTTCAGCCGCCGCCAGCCCGAGGCGCTGGTCGCACCGGTCGACGGCATCGTGGCCGATGCCAGCCCGGTCGCCGGCCAGATGGCGCAGCCCAACGCCGTCATCTTCCACATCGTCGACCCGACGCGACTGTGGGTGGAGGCGCTGAGCTTCGCCGCGATCACCCCCGTCAGTGCCAGCGCCACGACGGCTGCCGGGCTGAACATCAAACTGGCCTTCCGCGGCTCGGGGTTCGCCGACCGCAGCCAGTCGATCCCGTCCCACTTCGCCATCGAGGGCGACACGAACGGGCTGCGGGCCGGCCAGTTCGTGACGGTGCAGGTCGCGACCGACGAACGGCGCGACGGCGTCGCGGTACCGCGCAGCGCCGTCGCGCGCACCGCCAACGGGCAGGACTTCGTGTTCGAGCACACGGCGCCGGAGCGTTTCGTGCCGCGCCCGGTGCGCGTCGAGCCGCTCGACGGCGGACGCGTGCTGATCGTCTCAGGCGCCGGTGCGGGACAGCGGATCGTGACGCAGGGCGCCGACCTGCTGGACCACGTGCGCTAGGGGCCGGGCATGTTCACGTTCCTCGTCAGCCGCTCGGTCGGCAACCGGCTCCTGGTGCTGGCGCTCGCCGGCGCGCTGATGGTGCTCGGGCTCTACATGGTGCCGCGCCTGCCGGTCGACGTGTTCCCCGACCTCAACCGTCCCACGGTGACGATCATGACCGAGGCCGAGGGGCTCGCGCCGCCCGAGGTCGAGGTGCTGGTGAGCTTCCCGATCGAGACGCAGATGAACGGCGTGCCCGGCGTCACGCGTGTGCGGTCGGTTTCGGGTGTCGGCCTGTCGATCGTCTATGTCGAGTTCGACTGGAAGACCGACATCTTCCGCAACCGCCAGCTGGTGGCCGAGCGGCTGGCCTCGGTGCGCGACCAGCTGCCGGCCGGGACCGCACCGCAGATGGGACCGGTCAGCTCGATCATGGGGCAGATCGTCATGCTGGCGATGACCAGCGATACGCTGTCGCCGATGGAGTTGCGCGAGGTCGCGGACTTCACGGTGCGGCCGCGGCTGCTGTCCATTCCCGGCGTGGCGCAGGTGATCCCGATGGGCGGCGAGGTGCGGCAGTTCCGCGTCGCGCCGCAGCCCTCGGCGCTGCGCGCGCTCGGCGTGACCTACGAACAGGTCGAGAAGGCGGTGGCGCAGTTCGGCACCAACAGTGGCGGCGGCTTCACCGACCTGCATGCCCGCGAATACCTGATCCGCAACATCGGCCGCACCACCAGCCTCGACGACCTGCGCAACATCGCCGTCACCAACGTGAACGGCAGGCCGGTGCTGCTGCACCAGGTCGCCGCCGTGAGCTTCGCGCCGCGGGTCAAGCGCGGCGACGCCGGGCACATGGGCAAGCCGGCAGTCATCGTCTCGGTCGAGAAGCAGCCGAACGTCGACACGATCGCGCTGACCCGCGAGATCGAGGCGGCGCTGGCGGAGCTGGAGCGCGGGCTTCCCGCCGGAACGAAGATCGACCAGGTCGTGTTCCGGCAGGCCAACTTCATCCAGACCTCGGTCGACAACGTGCGGCGTGTGCTGATCGAGGCCGGCCTGGCGGTCGCGGTGGTGCTGTTCGCCTTCCTGCTGAACTGGCGCACGACGGCGATCTCGCTGACCGCGATCCCGCTGTCGATCCTGACCACGGCTATCGTGTTCGGCGTGCTGGGCCTGTCGATCAACACGATGACGCTGGGCGGTCTGGCCATCGCGATCGGCGAGCTGGTCGACGACGCCGTGGTCGACGTCGAGAACATTCACCGGCGGCTGCGCGAGAACCGGCTCGCCGACCATCCGCGGCCGATCTTCGACGTGGTCGTCTCGGCCTCGCAGGAGGTCCGCTCCGGCATCGTCTACGCCACCACGATCATCGTGCTGGTGTTCGTGCCACTGTTCGCGCTGGGCGGCATCGAGGGCCGCCTGTTCGCGCCGCTGGGCGAAGCCTACATCATCTCGATCCTGGCGAGCCTGCTGGTCTCGATCACCGTGACGCCGGTGCTGGCCTACTACCTGCTGCCCAACATGAAGCGGCTGACGGCGCCGGAAAGCCCGCTGGTGCGCTGGCTGAAGCAACGCTATGCGGCGGCGCTGACCGGGGCGCTCGACCGGCCGCTGCCGATCGCGGCGGGAACGGTGGTCGCCGTGGCGATCGCGCTGGCCGGCGCCTTCATGTTGCCGCGCGCCTTCCTGCCGCCGTTCAACGAAGGCTCGTTCACCCTGACGCTCCAGTTCAACCCCGGCGTCTCGCTGGCGGAATCCAACCGCGTCGGCCTGATCGCCGAGCGGCTGCTGCTGGGCGTGCCGGAGGTGCGGCAGGTGGCGCGCCGCACCGGGCGGGCCGAGCTCGACGAGCATGCCGAGGGCGTCCACTCCTCCGACATCGAGGTCGACCTGAAGCCGGGCGGGCGGCCGAAGACCGAGATCATCGCCGACATGCGGCAACGCCTGGCCGTGCTGCCTTTGTCGACCAATGTCGGCCAACCGATTTCCCACCGGCTGGACCACATGCTGTCGGGCGTGCGGGCCGAGATCGCGCTCAAGATCTTCGGCGACGACCTCGACACGCTGCGCGGCACGGCCGAGGCCCTGCGCGCGAAGCTCGCGGCGATCCCGGGCCTCGCCGACCTGCAGGTCGAGAAGCAGGTGCGCATCCCCCAGCTCGAGATTCGCGTCGACTACGCGCGTGCCGCGCTCTACGGCCTGCAGCCGGCCGCCGTCGTCGACCATCTCAGCCGGCTGTCGAGCGGCCGCGTGGTGAGCCGCATCGTCGACGGCTATCGCCGCTTCGACGTGGTCCTGCGGCTCGACGATTCGACGCGCACGCCCGAGCGGCTGGGCGACCTGCTGATCGAGACGCCGTCGGGCTGGATCCCCGCCCGTCAGATCGCCGACATTCGCGAGACCGACGGCCCGAACCAGATTCTGCGCGAGAACGGCAAGCGCCGCGCGGTGGTGCTGGCCAACGGCGACGGCAGCCGCGACATGGCGGCCATCGTCGCGGACATACGGAGCGTGCTGGCGGAGGCGCGGCTGCCCGAGGGCTATTTCACCAGCCTCGAAGGCACGTTCCAGGCGCAGGAGGAATCGGCGCGCACGATCGGCCTGCTTTCGCTGGCGTCGCTGTCGCTGATCTTCGCGATCCTCTACAGCCGCTACCGTTCGGCGGCGCTGGCGTCGATGATCATGGGCAGCATCCCGCTGGCCCTGATCGGCTCGGTGGCGGCGCTGGCCCTGGCCGGCCAGCCGCTGTCGGTCGCCAGCATGATCGGCTTCATCACGCTGACCGGCATCGCGGCGCGCAACGGCATCCTCAAGATCAGCCACTGGATCAACCTGTCGCTGGCGCCGGACGGGCCGCCCTTCGGGCGCGAGCTGGTCGTGCGCGGCAGCCTCGAGCGCATGACGCCGGTGCTGATGACGGCGCTGTCGGCCGGGGTCGCGCTGGTGCCGCTGCTGATCGACGCGGCCACGCCGGGCAAGGAGATCCTGCACCCGGTCGCGGTGACAATCTTCGGCGGCCTGGTCAGCGCGACGCTGCTCGATGCGTTCCTGACGCCGATCCTCTTCCTGAAGTTCGGGGCGAAGCCGCTGGAGCGACTGCGCGCCGCCCGCTCCTCGTTGCCGGCGGCTGCCGCCACGGCCGACGCCTTCTGATCAGCCAAGAGTGAAAGAGAGGGACACCCCATGACGAGACGACGGATCATCCTCGGCGCGGCCGCACTGGCCACAGTGGTCCCCTGGACCCTGGGGACCGCTGTGCCTCCCGCCCGCGCACACGATGCCAAGGGGCCCAACGGCGGCCAGCTCACCGACGCCGGCAAGTATCATGTCGAACTGGTCGGCAAGGGAACGCGCCTCGAAGTGTTCGTCTCCGACGCCAAAGACGCGCCGCTGCCGGCCACCGGCTTCAAGGCCCTCGCAATCCTGGTGATCGAGGGCAAGCCGCAGCGCATCCCGCTGCAGCCCGAGGGCACCGACCGGCTGACCGGCACCGCGCCGGCGCCGCTTCCGTCGCCGCCAAAGGGCGTCATCCAGCTCACGGCCCCGGACGGGACCGTCGCGCAGGCCCGGTTCAACTGAAGCAACACAGGAGAAAATCATGAAGACGATAGCGATCGCCACCACCGCCGCCGCGCTGCTGATCTCGCTGGCAGGCAACGCCTTCGCACAGGCGCACACTCACGGCAGCGGGCCCAATGCGCAGGGCATGTCGGGGATGCAGGACATGATGCCCCAGCCTTCCGATCCGCCGTCCGTCAGGGCGCAGAAGGAAGCGCACATGGCGATGATGAAGGACATGAACGTGCCGCTGACCGGCGATCCCGACGTCGATTTCGTGCGCGGGATGATCCCGCATCACCAGGGCGCCATCGACATGGCGAGGATCGAGCTGCAGTACGGCAAGGATCCCGAGGTCCGCAAGCTGGCCGAGAAGATCATCGCCGACCAGGAGAGGGAAATCGCCGAGATGAAGGCCTGGCTGGCCAAGCGCGGGAAATAGACCGGGTCTACGCCGGCTCCTTCCGCGACCTAGGCTTCCTGGGCTCCACCGCCGAGGTCCAGTTCACGCCTTCCATCGTCCTGAGCAGCGCCTTGGCGGTCGCGGCGTCGGCGCCGTCCTCGCCGAGCCAGCTCGCCCAGGCATCGTCATCGAGAATCGCCGGCATGCGCGGGTCGTCTTCCCGCGCCTTGACCGTGCGGCGGATCAGCTCGTTGGCCGGCACCGTCACCATGACGCAGAACAGCAGCGGCGCCGGCTGGCCTCCAATCGAGTAGCGCCGCCACACGAAGGCGAAGCCGCGCGGCCGGCCGTCCTGCGGATCGATCGTCCATTGCCGCGTCTCCGGCCGGCCCGACGGCTTGAAGACTTCCTCGCCCTCGTTGAAGGTGCGGAACACGACGATGCCGCGCTGGCCGTCGTGAAACGGCTTGCGGAACGGCTCCTTGATCTCGACGGTCTCGGCGCGCGCATGGATCGGCCGCGGCCGCCGCCAGTCCTTCGGATCGGGAAAGCCCCAGCGCATCGGCACGACGCGCCGCTTCCCGGCCTCGGCATCCCACACGATCACCGGCAGCGCGCCGCCGACGCGATAGGTGACGATCTCGTCGCCCCCGCCGCCTTCATCGCCGCCGCTTTCGGCGGCGATCGGCTGCGAGAAGGCGACGACCTCGCGCCACGAGGCCTGGGCCGTGAACTTTCCGCACATGGCGCAACGCTAGCATCGCCTGCCGTTTGCGACCATCGCCCCCCTCTCCGAAGGAGTATCAGGGCCTCAGGTCGCCCGCCCCCTCATCCCCGCCACGCCCACTGCGACCGTCGCCGCCACCATCACCCCCGTGATCGCGAGCAGCGCGACCGGCAGCGGCGCCGCCGTCAGCAGAGCGCTGGCGAGGATGACGCCGCAGGCGTTGGCGGTGCGCATCAGGGCGAAGACTTCCGGGCGGCGGTGCGGTGGCGCCAGCGTGTCGAGGATCAGCGAGTAGTGGGTCGCCAGCGGCGCCAGCACGAGGCCGATCAGCACCGCGCCGACGAGCGTCGCGGCCACCGAGAGGCCGGCCGCCGCCAGCGCCGAGCCGGCGCACATGACCAGAAGCTGCGCCATCACCGTGCGGCGCGACGGCCGCCGGTTGCGCACGCTGACCCAGATCCCGCCCGCCACCGAAGCGAGGCACAGCGGCACCGTGAACAGGATCGCCAGCGCCGGCTGGTAGCCGAAGGCCAGCGCCAGCGCGACGGCGCCGATCTCGATGGCGGCCACGGTTGCGCCGCCCGCCGCCGTGCAGGCGAGCCACAGCAGGATCGGCGGACTCAGGATCGACGTTCGTTCGCGCGGGATGTCTTCGGGACGCGCGGCCGGGCCGAGGTTCGGGATCAGCAGGGCCGGCAGCGCGCCCACGGCCGCCATCGCCACGATGCCGAACACCGGCGAGATCGAGCCGAGGCCCGAGGCCACCACCGGCGCGGCGACGAAGGTGAGTTCGTTGAGCGTGGCCGCGATCCCCAGCGCGCGTGACATGCCCGAGACCGGCGCGAACTGGTTGAGGACCGCGCGCAGGGTGCCGGCGGCGGCGCCGTTCACCAGGCCGGCGGCGGCGGCGAGCGCGATCAGCCACGGAAGCGACATCCCGAAGGCCGCGCCCAGCGCGATGGCCACCAGCGCGGCGGTGCGGGCCGCCAGCAGCAGCTTCAGAAAGGTGGCTATCGGCAGGCCGCGGCCAAGCCGCGTGAGCGGCAGCGCGCCCGCCACCTGCGCCAAGGTCATGGCCAGGATCATGGCGGCACCGCCGCTCGCCTCGCCGCCCAGGCCGACGGCCAGCAGCGCGAAGGCGACCGGGGCTGCAGCCTGCGGGAAGCCCAGCGTCGCCGACGAGGCCGCCCAGCGCACGAGCTTCCATCGTCCGGGGGCGTGGCCGGAGCCGGGATCGCCGATCGTCATGACGCGTGCTGTCTATACAGGTGCGGCGGTTCCGCCAACGGCTTTGCCAACGCCCCGCCCGAGGAGAAGCATGCAACGTCGCCAACGGTCGCCTGTTGGCGGGACCAGCCTGTCTTCAGCGGAGATTCCATGTCGATGAAAGTGCCGTTCGCGGCAATGTTCCTGATCCTGGCCGGCTGCAGCGGCAGCGACACCGGCACTGCCGGCACCCCCAGCGGCAATCCCGGCGCCACCGGCGCGGCGTCGGAGCGCTACATGGGCGTCCGCTCCAACGTCAACGCGACGTGGAACGGCACCACTAGTTCCTCGACCATGCTCATGCAGCGCATCAAGGAAGACTCGGCGCGCGGTGCCGACAGCGGCGGCGGCGACACGAAGTACTGAGCCCGGTCCGCGCGGCAAGATCGGCGGGACCGATGACACGGCACGCCAGACTGCGAACGAAGGAAGAGCTCGGGCTTCCCAAATGGATGCCGGCGGTCGAAGGCTCGCTCGACGATCCGCCGATCGTGCTGCGCCAGGACCGGCTGAAACTGTCGTTGATATGCTTGGGTCTGACGGTCGTGGGCGGTCTCATCCTGCTGATCCCCGTGCGCGTGTACTCCGCATGGCATCTCATCTTCCTGGGCTTTCTGGGACTTGGCATCGTGACGGGCGGTGCGATGGCGGTTCGCCCCGCGACGCTCATCCTCGATCCGCACGGACTGATCTGGCGCCCGACGTTCCGCACCTTCGAATATCCCTGGAGCGCCTTCGCCCGTTTCTACGTGTTGTCCAGGCCGCGGCGGTTCACCGTCGTCGTCGGAGAATTCACGCACGAGGGCCCGCCGAAGCCGGCCTGGCGGCGCCGCCTCACCGGAAGGCTCGAACTGGGCAGCCTCTGGGAACTCCCACCCCAGCGCGTCGCCGACGTGCTGAACGAGGCCCGCTCGCGATGGGCGTTACCGGCGCGGGAGGCCCAAGAGATCTCGATACCGTGAAAAGGCCTGTCCTTCTTCGCCTGTGGGCTGGCTCGCCTCTCTCTTCCTCACCGCATACAGTAGGATCAACAGGATCGATATAGGCCCGCGGCGCGGCTATAGCGGCCAGCACGCCGAGCCGCGCCGGGCGGCCTTTGGTTGCACAAGTATTTCGCGTTGGCGACGAATTTCCTTACCACCGGCTCTTTGATGGTTGTACGGCCCAGCGGATTCCCCGTAGATGAACACCGGGGAGAGAAACCAATGAAAATGCAGCTATTCGGTGTCCTTGGGGCAGCCTTGGTCGTGTCCGCATGTGCCGGACGTGCGCCGGCTCCCGTTGCGGTCGTTCAGGCTCAGGACCGTTACATGGATTGCGCGGCGATCAACGCCGAGGTTCAGGCCAACAACAAGAAGGTGATCGAACTCGGCAGCGAGGAAGGCGCCAAGGTGGCACAGAACGTGGCCGCCGGCGTTGCCGGTCTCATCATCTGGCCGCTCTGGTTCGCCATGGACTTCCAGGGTGCCGCGCCCAAGGAAGTCGCCGCGTTGCAGGCCCGTCAGCAATATCTGGCAACGCTTGCCGAGCAACGGTGCGGGGCCGTCATGCCACTGCCCATACAGAACGTCCCCCAACCGGTCACGACGACAACGACTCCATCGGTTGCGCCGGCGCCGGTCGTACCCGCTTCGTCGACCCCGCGAATCCCTGAGCCTGCGACACCGCCGGTTCGCGAGTTGAGCTGCATCAACCCGGACGGCTCCTTCCTGCGGACGACAGCAGAGAGCTGCCCTTCTCCCTCGCAGCCTCTTCAACTGTAGGCATCGAAGAGTCCTGCGGGCGCGTTTCGCTTCTCACCCGGTCGCCGATCGGCCGGGCTCCTCGCCCTACCCCGCCCCCAACAACCGCAGCAGCTTCGTCTGCCGCTTCAGCAAGTCCGCCAGCGTGTAGCGGTCGAGCACGGCCATGAAGGCCGCCAGCGCCTCGTCCAGAACGCGGGTCAGGTCGCAGGCCGGGGCGATGGCGCAGGCGTCGCAGTCGACCAGGTCGAAGCCGTCCTCCATCCGGCGCACCACGGCGCCGACGTTGATCTTCTCGGGCGGCTTGGCGAGGCGGATGCCACCGGTGCGGCCGCGCACGCCCTCGATGTAGCCCGCCTTCCCCAGGTCGTGCGCCACCTTCATCAGGTGGTTCTGCGAGACGCCGTAGCCGCGCGCGATCTCGGCGATCGAGCAGACACGGTCGGGCTGGGCGCCGAGATAGGTGAGCACGCGCAGGGCGTAGTCGGTGTAACGGGTCAGGCGCATCTGGTCGTTGGTCCCTGCGACACGGTGGCGAACGGGCGTTCATAATACATGTATTTTCTTTACATGTTTAGTCTCCCGCCATAGATGTGCCCTAGATACATGATTGGAGCGAGGCGATGAGCGGCCTGGCGTTTGATGAGATCGAAGGTGTCGACGAAGAGGGCCTGGCCCGGCTGGTGGACCGCTTCTACGCCGCCGTCCGCGCCGACGCGCTGATCGGCCCGGTCTTCAACGACGCGATCGACGACTGGCCCCACCACCTCGACAAGCTCGCCGCCTTCTGGTCGTCCCTGATGCTGACCAGCGGCCGCTACAAGGGCATGCCGATGGCGGCCCACCTGAAGCACCGCGCGCGGATCACGCCCGCGATGTTCGACCGCTGGCTCGTGCTCTGGCGCGAGGCAACGGAGGCGGAGATGCCGCCCGCCGCCGCCCGCTCGATGCAGGCCAAGGCCGCCCGCATCGCGGAGAGCTTCAAGCTGGCGCTCGGCAGCCGGGCGCTCCAGGGCATAGGTTGAGAAGGAGAAGTGTCATGACTGCGTCTGCCGCCGTCCCCGCCGTCGATCCCGGGCTGCACCACAAAGCGCACGGCGTCAGCGACCGCCTGGCCCTTGGCTTCACCAAGACCCTGCGCTTCTGCGCCGACACCTTCTTCGCCAAGCGCTACGGCCATCGCGCCATCGTGCTGGAGACGGTCGCGGCGGTGCCGGGCATGGTCGGCGCCACCCTCACCCACCTGCGCTGCCTCCGGAACATGTGCGACGACAAAGGCTGGATCCGCACGCTGATGGAGGAAGCCGAGAACGAGCGCATGCACCTCATGACCTTCATCGAGGTGGCCAAGCCCACGCTGTTCGAGCGCCTGGTGGTGCTGGGCGTGCAGTGGGTGTTCTACCTCGCCTTCTTCGCGCTCTACCTGGTGAGCGCGCGCACGGCGCATCGGGTCGTGGGCTATTTCGAGGAGGAGGCGGTGATCAGCTACACCCACTTCCTGGCCGAGCTGGACGAGGGCCGCACGCCCAACGTCCCCGCCCCCGCGATCGCGCGGCACTACTGGAAGCTGCCGGACGACGCCACGCTCCGCGACGTGGTGCTGGTGGTGCGGGCCGACGAAGCCCATCACCGCGACGTCAACCACGGCTTCGCCGACGAGCTGGCCGGCCGCCCGGTCGCGACGCCGGCCGCGCCGTACCCTGAGCACGCAGAAGAAATTCGGCTAGCCGCATGAGCACCCCCTACAAATCCACACCGGTCTTCGACGAGACGACGCTGCCTGCGGCGCTGCGGCGGGAGCACCGCACGAAGGACGGCGTGTGGGGCGTGATCCGCGTGCTCGAGGGCGAACTGCGGCTCGTCCTCGACGATGGCCCCGGTGCCGGCGCCGACGGCACGATCCTGACCCCGGACCGTCCCGGCCTGATCCGGCCGCAGCAGACACACCATGTCGAGCCGCTCGGGAAAATGCGGATGCAGGTCGATTTCCATGACCAGCCGCCGGAAGGTGCGGCCGGCGGCGACATCGCGTAAAGAGTGAGGTGCTTCCGGCGCGTGTCGCTGGAGGGAGGGAGGCACCCATGAGCGGCACGCGCAGCCATTGGGAAAAGGTCTATACGACGAAGGCCGAGACGGCGGTGAGCTGGTACCAGCCGCATTCGCTGCGGTCGCTCGAGCTGATCTCGGCGGCCGCGCCCGATCCGGCGGCGGCGATCGTCGACATCGGCGGCGGTGCGTCGAGGCTGGTCGACGACCTGCTCGCCCGGGGCTACACGGACCTCACCGTTCTCGACGTGTCCGAAGCGGCGCTGGCGAAATCGAGGCTTCGGCGGGGCAGCGACGCCGGCAAGGTCGCTTGGGTCGTGGCCGACATCACCGCATGGCATCCGCCGCACCCCTATGACGTCTGGCACGACCGGGCGGTCTTCCACTTTCTCACCGCGCCCGAGACCCAGACCGCCTATCTCGCCGCGTTGCGCACCGGCACCGCCGCCGGCTCGACGGTGATCATGGCGACCTTCGCCCTCGACGGTCCCGACTCGTGCAGCGGCCTTCCCGTGCAGCGTTACAGTCCGGAGACGCTGGCAGCGCGGCTCGGTCCGGCGTTCAGCCTGATTCAGCGAGCCGAAGAGACGCACGAGACCCCGTGGGGGTCGCAGCAGAAGTTCAGCTACGCCGCCTTCCGGCGCGAGGCCTGACCGTCGCGGCGCCGATGTCCAGGCAGCCGGCCCGCTTCAGCCCGGCATGCTGGCCAGGATGGCGGGCGTGTCGAGCCAGGCGCGGGCCTTCTCCGCCTCCTTGAACACGCGCATCGGGCGTTTGGGGACCGCGAGGATCCCCAGCACCCGCGCCGCCTGCCAGTAATTCTCGTCGCGCACGACGACGGCCAGCGGACCGAGCGCGGAGCCGGCTTCGGCGTGCAGCGACCGGAGGCGGACGCCCACCGAGAGCAGCTTCGTCTCGTCCATCTGCGACTCGCCCAGGCGACCGTCGAACAGCTTGCGAAAGCCCAGGATGTTCGACCCGACGACCACGTCCAGCAGGCGATCGAAGTCGCCGAGGTCGACGGCACCGTCGGCGACGACCGCCAGAAGCTTCGTCCGCGAGTCGATCGTCCAGTGAAGCGGCATGCCTACGGTGTTCCTGGAAGAAACCTCCGATGCCTTAGCAACGAGCGTGCCCAGGACGCAACGGAAACGGCGCGGAGCCCGGCCCTACAGGTTCGGCGCGGGCGCGGACCGGCGGTTGCGTCCTCATCCTGCTGGTCCCTGTCGTCGGCGCCGCGTGGCTCCTGATCGATGCCCGTTCGTCGAGACGGCCGATGGTGTGGAGCCATATTGCGGGCGAGGGACGACCGCGGCCGGCGACCGTCACCGAGGTCCGCGGCTACGCGCAAGCTGGATCGTATATGGGCACGGTCAGGGCTAGCCGCCAAAGCGTCAGCCCGCACGGGACCGCCGCCGCGCGCGAGGCTGTTCATCACCGGATCCGCGCATATGAGGATCTCGCCAGGAAAGAGGCGGTGGCCCTCAGGAACTGGGAAGCCACCTCCTTTCCCCCACTGGCTCGTCTCCTGGACGAGCGTGGCTGGCTGAAGGTACTGACCTGGGAAAGTTGCATCGACGCAATTGCCGACAACGACAAGCAAGCCGGTGCGGAGATTCGCAGCTTCTACGAACGCTGCCTTTCCTTCTCGTCGATTGAACGGATGGATCGCGCCGCAGAGTGAGTTCGCGACCTCGTCGCTATCCCTCACCCCTCCCGCATCCGCGCCCCGCCCTTCTCGCGGTTTCGGGCCACCCCCCTTCCGGCGACACTTGATTCGATTATTTCGAATATTGCGTTTATGGTGCTCGCTGCTCATATGCGAAAATGACCAAGAGGAGACCCTGATGCTGCGAGACGGATCGCTTTCCGAGCGCCTCCCGACGCCGGACGAAGCCGAGAAGGCCAGGAAGGCCAGCGCGTTGCTGGCGCGTCACATGGACAAGCGGGGTCGCCTGTCGCTTCACGTCGGGAAGGGAGCCAAGGGCGCCGACGTGGACCTTCCGCCGGCGATCGCACGTCTGATGCTCGATCTCCTGGAGTCCATCGGCAAGGGCGACGCGGTCGCACTCGTGCCGTTCGGCGCGGATCTTTCCACCCAGCAGGCGGCCGAAATGCTCAGTGTCTCCCGGCCCTTCGTCGTGAAGCTGATCGAGGACAAGCAGATCCCTCACCACATGGTCGGCGCCCATCGGCGCGTCCGGGCGGAAGACGTGCTCGCCTACCGGCAGCGTCGCGATCGAACGCGCAACGCCGCGCTGACCCGCCTCGCCCGGCTGAAGCAGGAGATCGATGGCTGAAGGAGGCGCGGCGCCGCTCGACGCGATCCTGGCGCTATTGCAATTCGATTCCGATTGACGCGATGATCTTTCGCCATTTCGGAATCTCCTCGACCATATATTTGGAGAGGTAGGCCGCCTCGGTCGACGATGCGCGGCTTATGCCTTGCGCGGCGAGAAAGGCGCGCAGGGCCGGCTCATCCAGACTCGAAGCAAGCACAGCGTTCAGCTTTGCAAGAATGTCGGAAGGCGTGCCTCTCGGCGCGACGACGCCGAACATCACGCTGGAGTCGAATCCCTTGAGTCCCTGCTCGTCGAGGGTCGGCACGTCAGGCATGACCGACGCGCGCTCCTTCGTCGTGACTCCGAGCGCGCGAATCTTTCCGGCTTTCACCTGGGGCGCCGCGACAAGAACATCCAGGACACTCAGTTGAACCTGACCTCCGATCACATCGTTCAACGCCAGGGATGCACCTCGATAGGGAATCTGGATGAGATCAGTCCCAGCCATCGAATTGAACATCTCCCCGGCAAGATGCGAAGATCCGCCAATACCGGCGTGAGAGAAGCTGAGCTCGCCCTTGTGCGCTTTGCTGTACGCCACCAGTTCCGCAACGTCCTTCGCGGGAAAGCTCGGATGGGCTACGATCACGTTGGGCAGCGTGCCGATCATGATGATCGGATCGAAGCTCTTCATCGGGTCGAAAGTGAGCTTCTTGAACAAGCTCACATTGACGACCAGGGGACCCGACGTGGCGAGCAGCAACGTGTAGCCGTCGGCCGGCGCTTGCGCCACCAACTGGGCTCCGATGTTTCCACCGGCTCCTCCGTGGTTTTCGACGATCACCGGCTGGCCGAGATGTGTACGCATGGCCGCCGCCAGGGCGCGGCCGAGAGCGTCGGTCGGGCCCCCTGCCGCGAAAGGCACGACCAGCTTAATCGGCTTGTTCGGATACTGCGCGCTGGCCGGAGCGGTGAACGATAGCAGAATGCTGGTGGCCGCCAGGCAGCACAGAAGCCACATTCTCGATCTGGTCGTCATTTCCACTCCCACGGGTTCGAACTTCGAGGCGAGTCCTTGTCCGGTGGTTATTGAAGCCCGCGTCGATCCAGTCCAATATCGACTTTGGCTCGATTAAGACATTCCCTATATCAATCGATTTGGCGATGGACGTACGCAGGCTTCGTTATTTCAGTGTGCTGGCTGAGGAGAAGCACTTCGGACGTGCCGCAAAGAAGCTGGCACTGTCGCAGCCGCCCCTGAGCTACGCCATCAAGCAGCTCGAGAGCGAACTCGGCGCTCAACTGTTCACGCGCAATACGCGCGCCGTCGAACTGACCCCGGCTGGCCTGGCGTTGCGGACGGAAGCCCGGGCGCTGCTCGGGCGAATGGAGGAGATCAAACAGCAGATCCGCTCTGTCGCCGACGGCAGCTCAGGCGTCCTGCGCATCGGGTTCGGGGCATCGATGCTTTATCGCGGTTTGCCCGCAATTCTCCGCGACTTCCGGAAAAGCTTTCCCCTCATGGAAATTCGGCTGAAGGAGATGGGATCGATCGACCAGACGGAAGCCATCTCTCGCGACGAGATCGATCTGGGCTTCGGGCACGGTCACGCAAGGCGAGATGGCATGGAAGGCTTCCTGTATCACAGCGAGCCTTTTGTCGCCTGCTTGCACGAGTCACATCCGCTGGCGAAAAGAAGGAAGATCGGCCTCACACAGTTGAGCCAGGAAGACTTCGTGCTGTTCGCACGTCATGGATCGCCCGCATATTATGAGCTGATCGTTAATGCATGCGTTGCTGCGGGTTTTGCTCCCAAGGTCCGACACGAGGTCGCCTACTGGTTGACGGTGTTGGCTCTCGTGGCCAACGGCACTGGTGTTGCGCTCGTTCCCCGTTCGTTGCGCGATTCGCGTCTGGCGGGGCTTTGCTTCGTCGGGCTTGAGAATGCGGGCATTGTCTCGGAGACGTACTGCGTCTGGAAGCGCGACCGCCACGCGGATCCACTCTTGCAGAATGCCATCGCGCTCATAAGAGAGCATCGGAAGTCGGCTTCGAGGGCTGCCGAGAAGCTCTGATGTCTTGCATTTTCCAGGGTCGTGGGCTCCCGGACTGGTCAGACGGGGTTCGCGCGTAGCGGAGCAGGGCTTCGCGACCTGCTACCCCTGCCGCAGCCGCCGCACCCGCTCCCGCCCCTTCTCGATCGCGTCGCCGATCGACGGCTTCGCGGCCGCGTCGGGCACTGCCTTCTCGCCGTAGCGCCTGGGCGCGATCTTCGCGGTGAGCCATTTGATCGTGTCGATCTGGAGCCGGCAGACGGTCACGGTGTCGACATCGGCGTTGCGGGCGATGTGGACCGCTTCCTCGGCCAGCGCATCGGCCTGGCGGTCGCGGGCGGCGGCGTACTGGCTGCGGAACTCCGCGTTCTCGCCCTGCCAGCGGCGCACCGTGTCGCGGCTGGGCATGCGGGTCGGGCGGCAGATGTCGCACAGCAGCTCGCCGTCGGCCAGGCGGCGGCAGATCTCGGCGGCCAGCGCCTCGCCGAAGTGGGTGGGGCGCTCGGCCATCATGGGCTCTCCGTGTCGTACTTGCCCGCGACCTTCTTACCGAGCCGCCGCCGGTTCACGCGCATCAGCATGATCGTGGCGGCGCGCGACTGGCCGGGCGCGAGGCCGGCCGCGCGCCGGCGCTTGCGGATCATGTCAGGATGCCGGTCCATCGCTTCGGCGATGCGCGCGTCGGTCTCGCCGGCTGCGACCAGACGGCGGAGCTGCGCCGCATCGTCGGCGCTCCAGGGACGGCCGCGACTCATGGCATCGCTCCTTCGCGGCGGGAAGGGGGAAGCCCAGGCTTGATCGTTCTGTTACGTGCCATCGGCCTTTACCTCGCCTCAAACGGAAGTCACGGTCGGCGCATGAAGAGACTCGCTCTCGCCGCCCTTTCACTCGCGCTGCTGGCGCCCGCCGCTCTCGCGCAGAACGCCAAGCCACCGGCCGCTGCGCCCGCGGCTCCGGCTCCAGCCGCGGCGCCCGCCAAGCCGCCGGGCTGCACCGCCACGCACGGCGCGCTGCCGCAGAACTGGTCCGGCCAGGCCTTCGCGCTCGACGGCGAGACGCTGGGCGGCAGCGGCCTCAAGACGCCGCTGCGCATCTGGGGCGTGCAGGCGCCGGCGCTGCGCGATGCCCAGCGGGTCGAGACCGTGCCCGGCATGCGCGCGCGGGCCACGCTCGAGGATTTGCTGGCGCGCGCCGACCACAAGGTGAAGTGCCGCATCGCGCGCTACGATTCGGAATGCCGCCTGGTCGCGCAATGCGCGCTCGACGAGGCCCAGCCGATCGATCTCGGCGGCGCGATGCTGGCCTCCGGCGTCGTCTACGGCCACGAGCTCGACGAGCCGCTGTCGTGGGAGCCGCGCGCCGCCCAGCGCTACGCCGACGCCGAGTTCGAGGCCCGCAAGGCGCGCAAGGGCAGCTGGCCGCACTGGCTGGGCGAGAAGTAGTTTTCCGTCGTCTCGACCGGAGCACCCCTCCGAACCCTCGGTGCAGGCTCCGCCACGACACAGGCGCGCCAACCCCAAACCTCCGTCGTCTCGACCGGAGCGCGCAGCGCGGAGCGGAGAGACCTTCTCTCCTCCAAAAGCCGCCAAATCGTCGAGGGAAGGTCTCTCCGCTCCACCTCGCTGCGCGAGGCTCCGGTCGAGACGACGAATCTTGCTCATTGCAGCGACGCGGCCGCCAGCGCCGCATCGACCACCCGCTCGATCTCGCGTTCGGGATAGCCCAGCGCGCGGGCTCGGTCGGCCAGCATGTCGCGGGTCGCCATCCGGGCGGCGCGGGCCGAGTAGCCGCCGGCCCGTTCGAAACCCAGGCAGTCGGCGGCGTCCTCGACCAGCCAGGGATGGGGAACGGGAGGGACAAGCTTGGGAGAGGCCATGACCGGAAGAGTATCCGGATTATTATCCGGCTTCAAGACGGATTCCGGAAAATTCCCCTCTCGGAAACCATTCCGGAAAATGCCAGACTGACGGCATGGCCTTCGATGCCAACCAGCGCCGCCAGGCCCTGCGCGCCTTCATGGCCGGGGCCGGCCTCAACGTTGCCCAGTGGGAATCGCTCTCAGGCCTGGGAGACGGAACGCTGCGCAAGTTCCTGGACGACCCGACCGGCGCCAAGACGCTGACCGACAAGACCTATTCGCGGCTCGCGGCTGGCGCGGCGAAGAAGACCGGCCGCGCCGTGGGCGTCGCCGAGCTGCAGGGCGAGTTGCCCGCGACGACGGCCGACGGCGCGGCCCCCTCTTTCGCGACCTCGTCCTTCGCGACCGATCTCGCGGGCAACGTCACGCCCGCCTTCGACGCGCCCGGCCGGCCGATGCTCGGCCACATGGCCAGCGACGTGCCGCTCTATGGCACGGCGATGGGCGGCGACGGCAACGGCGAGTTCGAGATGAACGGCACGGTGATCGACCATGTCGCCCGCCCGCCGGGCATCCATGGCCGCGGCGACGTGTTCGCGCTGAACGTGGTGGGCGATTCGATGTGGCCGTGGCGCAAGCCCAACAGCCTGATCTACGTCGAGCGCGACCGCGCCCCCAGCGTCAACGACCATGTCGTGGTCGAGTTCAGGCCGATCGCCGGCTCCAGCGTGCGCCAGACCGTGGTCAAGCTCCTAGTCGGCATCTCGGCCAAGACCCTGAAGCTCGCGCAGTACCGCCCGGCCAAGGAATTCGACGTCGACCGCAAGACGGTGTTCCGCGTCTATCGCGTGCTGGAGTGGGATGAGTTGATGAAGGGTGGGAGGTAGAGGCGTCTCCCAAAGCGCCGTGCGCCGATCACGAAATCGGTGTCATCCTGAGCGAAGCGCCGCAGGCGCGCAGTCGAAGGACCTTTCGCTTCGATCGATCACACGCCGCGTAAAGGTCCTTCGACTACGCCGTCCTTCGGACGGCTCCGCTCAGGATGACAAGTCGCGAGGGATTACTATCCTCCGATACTTGACATTTCCGGATTATTATCCGACACTCGCTTCATGCCCGACAGTCTCTCGTTTCAGCCGAAAGAGACCGTCGCCGACCTGATCCGCCGCCACCGCCGCCCCCTCCCCACACCCATCATCGACATCGAGAACTTCCGCGCCCGCGCCGTCGCGATCTGCAGCGCGGAGGTCGCCCACCGCAGCCGCGACTTCCAGCGGGTCGAACGCGCCCTCGGCCTCAGCTTCGACCGCTGGCTCGAGCCCGACTGCGAACAGCTCGGCCAGTTCCCCCACGAAGCCCACGCCGCCGCCGCCCTCGTCTGGCTCTCCCACCTGCAAACCCACGAAAGCGAAAAGCGCACACCGTGGAGCGGCGTCCCGTTCCGATCCTGGCGCGAGGATGAGCGCGCCGCCTGGCTCACCAGGCGCCGCGCGTTGTGGAGCGGCTTCCTCCGACAGATGCGCCGCTACCAAGAGGCCCTGCCCTGACAGAAGACTCAGGTGGCGTATCGCACGCCGATGTTGCTATAATGTTCCTGCATTCGAAACGGGCAGCCCATGACTGACGATGAGCCGGTGCATCTGGTTGAGGACGAGACCGGCGACCGGTTTCTCGTGTACGGGACGGACAAGGGCCTGCGGCTGGACATCCGCTACGAGGGTGAGACCCTGTGGATGACACAGGCGCAGATCGCCCAGTTGTTTGGGGTGGATCGCTCGGTCGTCACGAAGCACTTGGCCAATGTGTATGCCGAGGGGGAACTGGAGCCCGAGGCAACTAGTGCAAAAATTGCACAAGTTCGCCAGGAGGGTTCCCGCAAGGTCGAAAGACAGATTGATCACTACAATCTCGATGCGGTGATCTCGGTCGGCTACCGGGTGTCCTCCGCGCAGGCAACAGTCTTTCGCCGCTGGGCGACCGGCATCCTGGTACAGTTCGCCAGGACGGGCTTCGTGGTTGATGCCGCACGGCTCAAGCAGCCGGAAAGCGTCGACCGGGTCGCCGAACTCCGCGAGATCATTCGCGACATTCGCTCCGACGAAGCCAATGTCTATCGCGAGCTTCGCCGGATCTGCGCCCTGTGCCAGGACTATGACGGCACCACGGAAGCGGCCCGTGAATTCTATCAGCGGACACAGGCCAAGCTGGTCTACGCGGTCACCAGCCAGACTCCGTCGGAAATCATCGCCGAGAGAGCAAACCACCAGTCCGAGAACATGGGCTTGCGGACCTGGCAGAACGACAACATCCGCAAGACCGACGTTGCCGTCTCGAAGAACTATCTGGCCGAGGGCGAGATCAAGGAACTCAACCGCCTCACCACCATCCTGCTCGACATCTTCGAGGACCAGCTCGACATGGGCCGGCTCGTGGTGATGCGGGATGCGCAGGCCCTTCTGGACCGGCAGCTGGACCAGCTGGGCCGGACTGTGCTGCGTTCCGGAGGCTCGGTGAAGACGGCCGAGGCGAGGCGCATCGCCGAAGCGCAGTATGAGAAGTTCGACCGGCAGCGAAAGCTTGAGCGTCACCGCAAAGCCGACGAACGCATCGCGGCCCTGGCGAAGGAAGCGAAGGATCTTCCGAAACCGCCGCGGCGATAGTTGGCCCGCCCCAATACTTAGCCACTCGTGAAACTTTCCCTTGACCGCGCGATCACCCGGTCTCAATAGTTTCTAATATGGCTAACAATTCAACCAACCTCGACCGAACCTTCGCTGCGCTTTCCGATCCGATCCGGCGGGCGATCGTCACCCGTCTGTGCGAGGGGCCGAGATCGGTCAGCGAGTTGTCCGAGCCGTTCGAGATCGCCCTGCCCTCGCTCCTGAAGCATGTGCGGGTGCTTGAAGAGAGCGGGCTGATCAGCTCGGAGAAGACCGGGCGCGTGCGGACTTGCCGGATCGAGCGGCGTGCGCTGCAGGAGACCGAGGCCTGGATCCACCGGCATGTCGCCACCTGGGAGCGGCGCCTCGATCGCCTCGAAGCCCATGTCCAACGCATGAAGAGGAAGCATTAGGACCATGAGCGCCCCGTTCACACCGCCGCCGTCCGCGTGGCAGGACTGGCCCCTCGATCGCGAGATCGTGCTCACGCGCGTGATCGATGCGCCGCGCGCCCTCGTCTATGCCGCCTGGACCGACCCGGAGCAGATCCAGCTCTGGTTCGGGCCCGAGGGCTTCGAGGTCGAGACGCGCGAGATCGATCTCCGGCCCGGCGGGCTGTGGCGCTTCGACATGGTGGCGCCTGGCGGCACGCGCTACGACAACCGGATGCGCTTCCTGCGTCTCGAGGCGCCGTCGCTGATCGAGGTCGAGCACGGCTCGGACCGCGACGAGGATCCCGGCCGCTTCCGCATGCTCGTCACCTTCGACGAGCAGAGCGACGGCAAGACCGTCCTCACCCTGCGCCAGATGCACCCGTCCAAGGCGCAACGCGAGGGCGCGATCGGCTTCGGCGCCGTCGAATATGGCGGCCAGACGCTGGCGAAGCTGGCCCGCCACGTGGCGAAGCTCCGCGGCGCCTGAGCGCCGCCCGATCACACGAGATCGTTGCAGCTCGCCTTCGATAAAGCGAAAGGTCCCTCACTTCGTTCGGGATGACAGCGTTTTCTGCATCTACGCACAGCGCCAACCCGAGCAAAATTGTCATCCCGAACGAAGTGAGGGACCTTTCCGTGACGGATAGGCTGCAGTCACCGCGGCGCGGGCAGCGGCCGGATCTCCTCCTTGGCCAGCATGCCGAGCGCGAACGTGCGGCGGGCGACGACCAGGGCTTCGCCGGCGGTGCCGACGACGGCGGCGGCGAGACGGTCCTGGGCGGCCTGCATCGCGAACTCGACGACGGTGCTCATGACGGCGGTCGAGGAGGCCGAGAAGAGCACGTGCGAGATGATGCGCCAGACGGCGCGCGCGCTGTGGCGCAGGCCGTAGATCTGCATCAGGTCCTTGACCAGTGCGACGCTGATTCCCAGCACGACCAGCGCGTCGAGCGCGGGGTGCGGACAGGCGGCAACGCCGAGGCTGGCGCGCAGCGCGGCGCGCTGGATGCGTTCGTCGGCCCGCCGGTCCATCGGCACGAAGATCTCGCGGTTGAGAAGATCGATCACGTCGGCATCGGTGTGCTGCGGCTGCAGCGCGGCCGAGACGGCGCCCAGCTTGCCGCGCACCTCGGGATTGCCGGCGTAGAGCGCGTCGAGCACGCCGACCAGCCGGCCGCCGCTGCCGACGCCGCCCAGCCGCGCCAGATGCTCCGCCAGCTCGCGCGCCCGCTCGGCCGACTTGAGCCTTGCATAGGCGCGGGCCTGGCCGGCCAGCAGCCAGAGCGTCGAGCCGATGAGGGCCACGAGCACGGCGAACTGCGCGAGGTCGAGCAGGCTGCCCTGCTCGATCGCACTGCGCAGCAGCGAGACCGCGCCGTCCACGACGAAGAGCAGCAGCAGCAGACCGGCCGAGCCCAGCGCGAGCCTGGCCGGCCAGCGGATCGCGCGCGAGCGCGTCGTCACCTCGGGCAGTGCCTCCTCGAGCGAGGGCGCGTCGGCGGGCGGCAGGTCGCCCGGCCGGAACTCCATGTCGACCAGGCGGCGGGGCGTCTCAGCTTGTGGGGTCATGCTCATGAGGATGCTCACGCGAGGAGGAACTGGAGGACCTTGTCGAGATTGACGTGCGGCAGCGGCCGGTCGCGGAAGCCGGGCCCCAGCCGCGGCGGCTCGAAGCGGCGGATGTTGAAGCCCAGCTCGGCCCATTGGTCGGCAGCGGGAATGGTGCCGGGGATCACGCCGGGCTGGAGGTCGAGCACCTCGTCGCGGCCGGCCGGGATGCCGCGCAGGAACGGCGTGGCGAGGCCGTTCACCTTGAGCTTGAGGTCGGTCGTCGCCTTCACCGAGGCCACGGCCAGCAGGCCCGACTGCCGCGCCGTCGCCTGCAGGAACGGCTCGCCGATCAGGTCGCGCAGCAGGTTGACCAGGTTGGCATGCTGGTCGGCGGTGACATGGTCGGCCTTGGTCGCGGCCAGCGCCAGCCGGTCGACGCGGGCGATCGGCAGCAGGCGCAGCAGCGGATGCCGCAGCTCGTCGAAGGCGTCGCTGATGCTGCGAATGGCGAGGCCGAGATCGGCGAAGGCCTCGTGGCCCTGCTGCAGCGCCGAGAGGAGATCGACCAGCAGCACCTGCTTGCTCAGGCGGCCGAAGACCTCGCCGTAGAACTGCCGGACCCGCTTCAGATAGTCGGCATGGCGTCGCAGCAGCGCCGCGCCCATCGTGCCGCTGCGGGGCGCACGCACGCCCGAGCGCACCGACGAGAGCGGGAAGAACAGCGCGGCCGTATCGACCTCTTCGTCGGCCAGCGCGAAGCGTCCCGGCTGCACGAAGCAGAGGCTGCGCTCCTGCCGGCAGCGCAGGAGATAGTCGCGGTAGAGAGAGCCGATGCGCGCCAGCTCGGTCGGGTTCTCCGGCGCGGCGGGATCGAGCGCGCGCACCGCGTCCAGCCACGGCGTCGCGAGGTCGAGACGCCCGGCGCTGTTGGCCAGCTCCTCCATCTGCCGCGACCAGTCGCGGAACGACTGGGTCAGCATCGGCAGGTCCAAAAGCCATTCGCCGGGATAGTCGACCAGATCGAGATCGGTGGTGGCCTCCGAGGAGACGACCGAACGCAGCAAGCCGACATCGCCATGACGGATGCGCACGCGCAGGCCGCTGAGGCCGGTGGTCGGCGCCGGCCATGTCGGTTGCTCCGACAGGAGCTGGTCCAGCCGCTCCTCGAAGGGAAAGCGCGGCACGCCGGGAATCTCCAGCAGTTCCACGGCGTGCACATGCGCGCGCCAGGGAAAGAACGGAAAGGACGCCATCGGCGCCTGCGCCGCCGTGCGCAGCGCATGGGCGAAGGCGGTGATGAACACGGTCTTGCCCGAGCGCTGCAGCCCGGTCACGGCGATGCGATGCCGCTGCTGCGAGAGCGGCGAGGCATCGAACGCCGCGGCAATCCCCGCCAGGGTGGAGTCGGCCGCGTTCTTCAGTCGGGAGAAAGGTGTCACCGGGTCGTCGCCTCGAAGCATGTCTGTCGATGTGGGGTGTCACCACGTCCGAAAGATGGCAAGGCGGAAAGGAAAGGTCCCTCGCTGCGCTCGGGATGACAGGGGCTTCGTGCCGGCGCACGGCGCAACGACCAACAAAATTGTCATCCCGAACGAAGTGAGGGACCTTTGATTCACGTACGCCCCGGAGAAGACCATGTCCGAGAAGACCCGCGCCTTCGCCGTTCGACTGATGCAGGAGGTCTGGCAGACGTTCGATCCCCGCCGTGCCGCGCTTCCATCACGCCGACATGGTCAGGCATCATCGCGCGCAACTGCTGACGCATGACGACAGGATTTCCGCCTTCTGGCTGCTGAGCGACGCCGACTTCGACTACACGGCGCAGCCCTAGGTCCCAGCGCGGCTAGCGCTTGTCGGGGGCCGTGCCGCTATTGGGGCCGGGGCTTGTCTGCATCCTGCCGCCGCCCGTGCCTCCGATGCCGTTGGGGCTCGCCTGCAACCTGCCGCCGCCGGTGCCTCCGATGCCGTTGGTCGGGCCGCCCTTGTCCGTCTTGAACTGCGCATCCTGGTCGATGTGATCGCGGTTGCTCGAGTCGACGTTTACCCCGGCAGGGCCGGCGGGCGCAGGCGCGGAGCGGACCGGGTCGGCGGCGGTCGCTGAGCCTGCAAGGCCCATGACAGCCATGACAGCAAGCGACACGGTGACGAACTTGAAGGCCATCTGAGTTCTCCGCGACGACGGGCATGCGAGCGATACAGGTTCATCGTGCACATGCCTTCGCGGCCGATCCAAGTCCAATCGGCGGCGTCGCTTGGGCTCGTGCCCCAAAATGTAGAGGGCTGGCGGCGTCTCCACCCCCTGCATTAAGTGGCTTGTTGTTCCTGTTTTGTTCCCATACGAGTCCGTCCAGCAGAGGAGGTGCTGGATGTTCGGTTTAACGCTTCACGACGTCGCCACGGCCCCGCATCCCATCGGCATCGAATGCGAACGCTGCATCCGGCGCGTCGTGGTCACCGCGGCGGCGCTGAAGGCGCGGCCGGGCGACCGTCGCACGCTCCAGGAGGCGGGCCTGGTCTGCAGCCGCTGCGGCTCGCGCGTCTTCGGCGTCACCCGGTTCCTGTCGCAGGCCGAGCTGCGCGCCTTCGTGCGGGCGCGGTGAGGCCCGCCATGACCGACATCGCCGCCGCCACCGATGCGACCGCCGCCGCCGCCCCCTCTCCCCGCCCGCCCGGGCCGGCGCGCATCCCCTATCGCAGCCCGCCGCGCTTCGACACCTCGGCCGAGGTCGAGCAGGCCTTTCCCCATGCCACGCAGGTCATCCGGCGCGGCCTCTGGATGGTCTACGAGCAGGCCGAGGTGAATGCGACGCTGAACGGGCTCGGCGAGCATCGCAGCGGTTGCTTCAACGGCCTCTGCACCTTCCGCTTCACGCAGCCCGAGCACGCCGCCGCCTTCGCCGAATATGCCTTCGACAAGCGGCTGCATCGCCTCAAGGCCAACAGCACCCACGGCGCCACGCGCGAGGAGGTGGCGCTGGAATGGGAACGCCGGGCGGCGGAGCGCGAGGAGATCCTCGCCTGGGGCCGGCTGACCGGCATGACCCGCCAGGTGGTCGCGCATTACCGCGCCGAGCGGCATGTCGGCACCTGGTCCTGGCCGGCGCATCTCGCCGCCGCGCGGCTGATCGAGAAGGCCCATCCAACTGTCACGGATCCCTGTCATTACGCCGGGGTGATGATCGAATGGGCGGAGCGGGAACACCGGTCGTGGTTCTGGCGTTGCTGCCGCGGCCTGCACCATCTGTAAGGGAGTGCCCATGTCTGTCATGCTCGATTGCCTGACCAATGCGAGTGATTCTGGGGCGAGGGATCCGCTCGACCGGGAAGCCGGCCTGATCCGGCGCGCCTTCGAGCTCGCGGCGACACAGCCCTACGGCTTCACCTTCGAAGACCTGGAGCAGGTCGAGGCCTATCGCACGCAGCGTGCGGCCGACGTCACATCGCTCGGCTGCGTCGCGAGCCTCACCGACGGCCGCCGCTTCCACCTCGCCTATGTCGCGGGCCCGCAACTGTCGGACTTCGTCACGGTCACGCAGATGGTGACCACGCAGCCCTTTCCTTCCATCGGCGCCTCGGGCCGCGTCTCGCCCTGGATCGACGACGTGGCCGAACTAAACCACCGTCTCGGCCTGCCCCTCATCCCGCCCCCGCCCGTCCCGGTGATCCTGCCGCTGCCGGCGCGGCACTAGAAACGACCCGGGGAGCTTGCGGCGGCCTGCGGTCTCGCCCACAAGCTCCCCCGATGTCGAAGCAGCATTCCCCCAAGCGACCGCCCTCCTCCCGCGAACGGCCCGACGTGATCGCGGGGCGCAAGGTGCTGGCGGAGATGTGGCCGGGGCCGGCGCGCGAGAGCTCCGTCACCTTGCTGAAGGCGCTGCACGTGCTGACGCGCGACGGCGGGCTGAACCTCGACACGCGGCGCAAGCTGAAGCAGGTGCTGCATCTCGTGCAGCTGCTGCGCCCGTCGCTCGACGCGCTGCTGGCGGAGGGAAGCGATCCGGTGATCGCCGATCTCGGCACCGGCAAATCCTATCTCGGCTTCATCCTCTACGACCTGGTGGTCGGTCCCGCCGGACGCGGCTCGATCGTCGGCGTCGACGTGCGCGCCGAACTGGTCGAGCGCTCGCAGACGCTGGCCCGCGAGTGCGGCTTCGAGCGCGTGTCGTTCGTGGCCGGCGGCATTGCCGACACGGTGCTGCCCGGCGGCCGCGCCGACATGGTGACGGCGCTGCATGCCTGCGACACCGCCACCGACGACGCGATCCGCTTCGCGCTGCGCCACGAGGCGAAGGTCGTGGCGCTGATCCCGTGCTGCCAAGCCGAGGTCGCGGCCCTGCTCGAACATGCGAAGCCCTCGCCGATCGACCAGCTGTGGCGCCACCCGCTGCACCGTCGCGAGTTCGGCGCGCACGCCACCAACGTGCTGCGCGGCCTGGTGCTCGAAGCCCGGGGCTACAAGGTGCGCGTGACCGAGTTCACCGGCCTCGAACACACGCTGAAGAACGAGCTGATCCTCGCGACCCGCCACCAGCAGAGCAATCCGCTCGCCCGCCGCAAGCTCGACCAGTTCGTCGAACAGCTGGGCGTGCGCCCGGCGCTGCTCGACGTGATGGACTGACGAGCTCCCTTTCGCCCGGCGTGTCGCCGCCCGTCACGGCTTCTGGCGAAGGCTCAGGATATAGGTGACCAGGGCATTCCGCTCCTGGGTGCTCAGCGAGAAATCGGGCATGAGCGTGTGGCCCACGGAGAGGTAGCCGTCGAGCATCGCCGCCGTCGTGTCCGGCCGGGCGGCGATGGCGCGGAAGCTCGGCGCGCTGTCGGTGGCCAGGCGCTGGCCGGCTTCCACGACGTGACAGGCCGTGCACCACCGCGCGGCCAGCGCACCGCCGGTCTGCTGAGGCTGGGCGGCGGCCGGAAGCGGCATCAGCAGCAACGCCAGCACAAGGGCTCTTCTCATGGCTTCCTCCGGGGGTGTGCAACGATTGCAGGCTTCGCGCGTTACTGCGGCAAGACTTCATAAGTCAGCCACCGGCCTTGTCCTTGATCTGCCTCAAGGCGGCTTCACGGACCGGGCCAACGAGGATTGCTCCCATGTCGACGATACTGATCATCATCCTGCTGATCGTGCTGCTGGGCGGCGGCGGCGGCTACTATGGCTACAATCGCTATGGCGGGCGCGGGCTCGGCGGCGTCCTGGGCCTCATCCTCGTGATCCTGCTCGTTCTCTGGCTCGTCGGCGCCCTGGGCGGGGCCGGCATGGGACGGCTCTGACACGGGCAGTCCCGTGAGCCGTTCCCCGCTGATCGTCCTCGGCGCCGTACTGATCGTGCTCGGCCTGGTCGGCTTCGCCATGCCGATGTTCACGACCCAGGAGACCACCGAGCTGGCGCGGATCGGCGAGCTGAAGCTCGAAACGACGCAAACCACCACGCATGTCATTCCACCGCTTCTGATCGGCGGCGTGCTGGTGGTCGGCGTCATACTTCTCGGCGCAGGCCTCTATCGCAAAAGATAGCGCCTCGGTCAGAGGCAGGAAGCTCTTTGCCCGCGAGATCGATATGAGGGAGAGCCTCAATCGCCGTCGTGTGACCAGGGAATGCAATCGCTTTGGCGCAGCCCAATCCGACCGTCCCCGGTACCGGAGTGAAGCCGAACAGTCAGACCTGGTGGATCATCTTCAGCTTGTCGGTTGATTCCTGCAGCTCGGCTGCCAGCGCAGCACGTTCGGCTTTCATTTCATTGAGCCGACGGCTCAGGTGCCTTCTGCGCCGTCGTATCTGGCCGGCCTCCGCTTCCCCGGCACCGTCCAGTTTGGACTTCAGCTCGAGGTCTTCGGCTTGAATGCGGGCCAGATCTTCCTTCACCTCGACGAGCCGGTCGGTGCAGAAGTGGCGCGAATGCAGGAGCCGACGCGCTTCTTCATCAGACACTTGTTTCTCTCCCGATAGAACAGTGACGATAATCTCTGGAGAGCCGTCGGGCCCCAATGCCGATCATCCGCCCCACTCAGTACCCAGGGCGGCTGTCGTTCACCACAGCCATGAAGGGGAACCGGAAAGGCTTTCTGAAAAGGCCGGTGGCCGCGCTTTCGGAGGAAAGCCACTCCCGCGCGTCCGTCTCCTCGGTGAAGAGGCGCAATCGGCGGCTGTCTCCCATCCGGTGCTTCAGGAGAACCGCCATGTCCACCAACAGAGGCGGCGGTGTCCTGCCGACCACGATCGCGATGGGCCCCTCGGTCGTGGCGCTATATGACCGGGTCCTGGCGACCATGGCCTGGAGATCGTCGCTGCTGAGCTGAATGTCGGCCCGGTGCAAATCGAACAGCTTGCAATAGCCGACCGTTCCCTTTGCCCGCATGGTCGCTTCGAACGACGAGATGAATGACAGATCGAACAGGCCCACGCCGCGAACAATAACGAGGCCTTCCGCCCCGTAGATTGTCCAGCCCATCGTACCCATGACGCTTACTCCCCTACCGGATTGGTTCCTGTCGTCATCGTCCCTCTTCCCCGGGGAAACATTCTGCAGTCAGCGCAGCGTCAGAGTCATCATATTTCGCCCAAGGCCACGTCATTGAGAATTACTGCCAATTTCGACTTGGCTTTTGATATTATTTGCTCAACCGACGCAATTTGCAGTCATTGGGCGATGTGCCGAAATAGACAGGTTCCGCACGCTGCAGGTCGCTCTCAGCGCAACATTGCGCGGTCCGCGGCGTTGGTTCGCTGCCGGGCACAGAACGATCACATCGACGGGCGTCGCTCACGCCTATGTTCTGCCGCTCGCACCCGAAGGACCATATCGATGAACAAGCTCACCCTGATCGCGGCGTTGATGGTTGCCGCCTCTCTCGCGTCGCCGGCGATGGCTCAGAAGGACAAGGACAACCCGGGCCAGGGCCGCGGCGCCGACAAGGCGGACAAGGCTGATCGTGGCAATGGGAAGAACGGAGGCGGCGATCCGCCCGGCGCGGCTCGGGGTCAGGCCAACCCGGGCCAGGGCGTCGGCCAGGGCGCACCCTCGACGGTCAACGTCGTCGTGACCGAGCGTGATCGGGGCGCCATCCACGGATACTACCGCCCGCTCTATGCGGCAGGGAACTGCCCGCCGGGTCTCGCGAAGAAGAACAATGGGTGCCTGCCGCCCGGTCAGGCGAAGAAGCTTTGGGCCATCGGCCAACCGCTCCCCGCCGGCGTGACCTTCTATCCACTCCCGGGCGCGTTGCTCGGGCAGCTCACGCCTGCCCCCGCTGGCTACCAGTATGTCCGGGTCGCGAGCGATATCCTGATGATGGCGGTCGGCACCCAGTTGATCGTCAGCGCCATCGCGGATCTCGGCACGATGTAAACGGAGCCGGGCAGGTGGACGCCGATGCCACCGGCCGCGCGCGGTAAAGGCGATATGGACTCCGGCGAGGACACGGCACCCCAGGCCACCGCCATCGCGACAGCATTCGCGCTTCCCGCAGGGCTTCCGCTAGAGTGTGCGCCCTCGAACGTTGGAAGACTCGATGACTCACATACTCGGTATCCTGTGCGCGCCAACGGCCGAGAAAAGCGTCGCCCATGGATTGCTCAGGAAGGCGCTGCAGGCCGCGGAGAAGAAGGGCACGACCAGCGAACTGGAGATCCTGCGGCCGGACTTTTCGCTGAAGGCCGTGCGGAAGAAGCTGCTCGACGCCGACGGGCTCATCATTGCCACGCCGGTTCACTGGTTCAACGTCTCGGTGCTCGCGAAGCGGCTGATCGACGAGGTCTTCTGGGATTTCAGCGACGAGCCCTACGACCTCGACGGCATGCCGCTCGGCATCATCGCCACCTGCAACGAGGATGGCGCGAACCAGGCGATCGCCAGCATCGCCCTGCCCCTCAACCACTGCGGCCTCTACGTCCCGCCCTTCGGCACGCTGATCCACAACATCGCCATGCCCGGCCATGGCGAGCGCGGCTGGCAGAACCGGCCGGAGGAGATCGGCGCGCAAGTCGCGGCGTACGCCCTGGAGTAATGCAATCGCGCACGGCATCGTCTGGACTGTCGGCCTTTTCACATTTTTTCGATAGGATGAACCGTCCGTACCGGCTCCCCACGGAACAGGCCTTCAGTACAGGCAACTGAACCTTATCGATAATACTCATAGTAGTATTATACCTTCCGCATTGCCCTCTTACGGTTGCCTTTGCTATTCCAGTGCAAGCACTGGGGAGTGCTGCTTGGGATTGGGTAGTGGGTAATGGGCAATGAATTGGGGAAGTGGGATTTTCCGCCTGTGGTTCGCGGGGGCGGTGCTTTGGATTGCATACTGGTCAAAGCGCTACGTATGCATCATCGGCGATTGCGACGGGCCATCGGACTTGATCGTCGTCGCGCTGGGAGGGGCTGCCCTTGTGTGGACTGTGCGGGGCTTCCTTAAACCCCGGCCTGCCAGTGAAGAACCGCCTCCCACCACGCGCCGCTCCAGGCGCCAGGGGTCGACGTAGCGCGCTCAGCCGATAGCGGGCGCCATCTGTTCTTGCGAGAAAGCTCTTCACTTCCAGCTTCCACCACTGACTGGATGTGAAGGGGCCGGATCCCGTTTCCCCGGTCCGGCCGGCCGTCGATCATCCCACTGGTCGACGGCTGCAATTTGCGTGAAGTCGCAGGCTCCACGGCGCACGAACCATTCGGCCTTGCCGAGGCCGCGCGCGGCAAAAGCGGCACGGGTCTCGGCGCAACGAGGACGCCGGACGCGACGTTGAGCGGCCTGAACCCGCACCGCAGCCGCCAGCAGGAGCCCCCCATGGCCACTCCCCGCGAAAATGATGTGAAAAGACGCACCCTGATGGCGGCCACTGTCGCCACGGCAACCGTCGGCACCATAGCGTCCCGGGCCGGGGCGCAGGCGTCACCGGCCTCTCCGCCGGCACCTGGGAGCGGCGCCGCGCCGACGCTGAAAGTTTCCTTCACCGTGAACGGCAAGCCGCGCGACCTCGAGCTCGATCCACGCACCACTCTGCTCGACGCGCTGCGCGAGGGGCTGCATCTCGGCGGCACCAAGAAGGGTTGCGATCACGGCCAGTGCGGCGCCTGCACGGTGATCCTCGACGGCAGGCGCATCAATTCCTGCCTCACGCTGGCGGTCATGCATCAGGGCGGCAGGATCACCACCATCGAGGGGCTGGGCACGCCCGACAAGCTGCACCCGATGCAGGCCGCCTTCGTGAAGCATGACGGCTATCAGTGCGGCTACTGCACGCCGGGCCAGATCTGTTCGGCGGTCGCGGTGCTGGAGGAGATCGAGGCCGGCATCCCGAGTCACGTCACCGCCGACCTCAACGCCAAGCCAGCGCTCGACGACGCCGAACTGCGCGAGCGCATGAGCGGCAACATCTGCCGCTGCGGCGCCTATTCCAACATCGTCGAGGCCATCGGCGAAGTCGCCGGGAGGAAGGCATGAAGCCGTTCACCTACGAGCGCGCCGCCTCGCCGGCCGGGGCCGCCAGCGCCGCCGCGCGCCGGCCGGACGCAAGGTTCATCGCCGGCGGCACCAACCTGCTCGACCTGATGAAACTGCAGATCGAGACGCCGGCGCATCTGATCGACGTCAATGACCTCGGCCTCGACAAGATCGAGCCGACGCCGGAGGGCGGCCTGCGCATCGGCGCCCTGGTGCGCAACACCGATCTCGCGGCTGATGCGCGCGTGCGGCGCGACTATGCGGTGCTGTCGCGGGCGCTGCTGTCGGGCGCCTCGGGCCAGTTGCGCAACCGCGCGACGACCGCGGGCAATCTCCTGTAGCGCACGCGTTGCCCCTATTTCTACGACACCAACATGGCCTGCAACAAACGCCGCCCCGGCAGCGGTTGCTCGGCGCTGGGCGGCTACAGCCGCCAGCTCGCCGTGGTGGGTGGCAGCGACGCCTGCATCGCCACGCATCCGTCCGACATGGCGGTGGCGATGCGCGTCCTCGACGCCACGGTGGAAGCCGTGAAGCCGCAGGGCGCCACCCGCACGATCCCGATCGCTGACTTCCATCGCCTGCCCGGCGACACGCCCGAAATCGAGACGGTGCTGGAGCCCGGCGAGCTGATCGCGTCGGTGACGCTGCCGAAACCTGCCGGCGGCATGCAGCACTATCGCAAGGTGCGCGACCGCGCCTCCTACGCCTTCGCCCTCGTCTCGGTCGCCGCCATCATCCAGCCGGACGGCAGCGGCCGCGTCGCGCTGGGCGGCGTCGCGCCCAAGCCGTGGCGCCGCGAGGACGCCGAAGCGGAGTTTTCGCGCGGCGCCAAGGCTGTGATGGCGAAGTTGCTCGCCGGCGCCAAACCCACCGAAGAGAACAAGTTCAAAGTGCCACTGGCCGAGCGTGCGCTCGCCGCCGTGCTGGCCGAGCCGAGGGGCTGAGCCATGAAATTCGACACGCCCGCCACCACCAATCCGATCGACCAGCTGAAGATCGTTGGCCAGCCGCTCGACCGCATCGACGGACCGCTGAAGACCACGGGCACCGCGCCCTATGCCTATGAACGCCACGACGTCGCGCCCAACGCGGCCTATGGCCATGTGATGGGATCGGCTATCGCCAAGGGCCGCATCGCCTCCATGGATATCGCCACCGCGAAGGCCGCGCCCGGCGTGCTGACCGTCGTCACGGCCGAGAATGCGGGCAAGCTCGGCAAGGGCGAGTACAACACCGCCATGCTGCTGGGCGGGCCCGGGATCGAGCATTATCACCAGGCCGTCGCGCTGGTGGTCGCCGAGACCTTGGAGCAGGCACGCGATGCGGCCGAAATGATCAAGGTCGCGTATGCGCCGGCCAAGGGCGCCTACGACCTCGCCGCGTCCCGCGACTCCGCCAAGCCCTCGGGCAAGGACGACGAACCGGCCGACAGCCGGGTCGGCGATTTCGACGCCGCCTTCGCCGCCGCGCCGGTCAAGCTCGACGCCACCTACACCACGCCCGACCAGTCGCACGCGATGATGGAACCGCACGCCACCATCGCCGCCTGGGAAGGCGACAAACTCTCGCTCTGGACCTCGAACCAGATGATCGCCTGGAGCGTCGGCGACATGGCCAAGACGCTGGGCATGCCCGAGGACAAGATCCACCTGATGTCGCCCTATATCGGCGGCGGCTTCGGCGGCAAGCTGTGGATTCGCGCCGACGTGGTGCTGGCGGCGCTGGGCGCGCGCGCGGCGAAGCGCCCGGTCAAGGTGGCGCTGCAGCGGCCGCTGATGTTCAACAACACGACGCACCGTCCGGCGACCATCCAGCGCCTGCGCATCGGCACCACGAAGGACGGCACGATCACGGCGATCGGCCATGACAGCTGGTCGGGCGACCTGCCGGACGGCAAGCCCGAGACCGCGATCCTGCAAACGCGGCTGCTCTACGCCGGCGCCAACCGGCTGACGCGGCAGCGGCTGGCCGTGCTCGACCTGCCGGAAGGCAACTCCATGCGCGCGCCCGGCGAGGCGTCCGGCATGATGGCGCTCGAGATCGCCATGGACGAAATGGCCGAGAAGCTCGGCCTCGACCCCGTCGCGTTCCGCATCCGCAACGACACCCAGGTCGATCCCGAGAAGCCGGAGCGCAGCTTCTCGCAGCGCCAGCTCACCGAATGCCTGCGCACCGGCGCCGAGCGCTTCGGCTGGTCCGCCCGCAAGGCCGAGCCCAAACAGATGCGCGACGGGCGCTGGCTGGTGGGACTGGGCATGGCCGCCGCCTATCGCGGCTCGCCCGTGATCAAGTCGGGCGCGCGGGTGCGGCTCGACGCCAAGGGCACAGTCACGGTCGAGACCGACATGACCGACATCGGCACCGGCAGCTACACGATCATCGCGCAGACCGCCGCCGAGATGATGGGCGTGCCGCTGGACAAGGTGGTGGTGAAGCTGGGCGATTCGGCCTTCCCGGTGTCAGCCGGGTCGGGCGGCCAGTTCGGTGCCAACTCCGCGACCGCCGGCGTCTATGCGGCCTGCGTGAAGCTCCGCGAGGCGGTGACGGCCAAGCTCGGCCTCAATGCCGCCGACGCGCAGTTCGCCGACGGCCAGGTCCGCTCGGGCCAGCGCAGCATCGCGCTGGCCGAGGCGGCCAAGGGCACCGAGCTGGTGGCCGAGGATGCGATCGAGTTCGGCGAGCTCGACAAGAAGCATCAGCTCTCGACCTTCGGCGCGCATTTCATCGAGGTCGGTGTCGACGCCGCCACGGCCGAGGTGCGGATCCGGCGCATGCTGGCGGTCTGTGCCTCGGGCCGCATCCTCAACCCGAAGTCGGCGCGCAGCCAGGTGATCGGCGCCATGACGATGGGCGCGGGCGCGGCGCTGATGGAGGAGCTGGCGGTCGACACACGCCACGGCTTCTTCGTCAACCACGACCTCGCGGGCTACGAAGTCCCGGTCCATGCCGACATCCCGCACCAGGAGGTGATCTTCCTCGACGAGACCGATCCCCTCTCCTCGCCCATGAAGGCCAAGGGCGTCGGCGAACTCGGCATCTGTGGCGTCGCCGCCGCCGTCGCCAACGCGATCTACAACGCCACCGGCGTCCGCGTCCGCGACTACCCGATCACGCTCGACAAGCTGCTGGAGAAGATGCCTGACGTGGGGTGAGCCCTCGTCGTCCCGACCGGAGCGAAGCGGAGTGGAGGGACCTTCTCTCCTCCATTTGACGGCATTGGGTGGAAAAAAGGTCTCTCCACTCCGCGCTTCGCGCTACGGTCGAGACGACGGATAAGATAGGCGCCTCACCCCACCACGCACTTCGCCGGCGGTGGCATGCCGTCGAGCACGTAGAAGATGTTCTCGACCGCCTGCACGGCGACCCGCTCCAGCGACTGCCGCGTCGAGCCGCCGATATGCGGCGTGAAGACTACGTTCTTCTGCTTCCACAGCGGATGGTTAGGATCGGGCGGCTCGACGACGAAGGTGTCGAGCGCGGCGCCGGCGAGATGGCCGCCCTCCAGCGCGGCGACGAGGGCCACGTCATCGACCAGCGGGCCGCGGCCGGCATTCACCAGGAACGTGCCCTTGCGCATGCGGGCCAGCGCCGCCGCGTCGATCATGCGGTCGGTCTCCTCGGTCAGCGGGCAATGCAGCGTGACGATGTCCGCCCACGCCAGCAGCTCGTCGAGGACATCGACGCGGCCGACGCCCTCCGGGATCGCCTCGCGCGCGAGATAGGGATCGTAGATCCGGATATCGAGATCGAACGGCCGGCAGAGCGCGACCAGCGAGGAGCCGACGGCGCCGCAGCCGACGATGCCCAGCTTCGAGCCCGACAGCTCGCGGCCCATGAAGGCCGATTGCGGCCAGGTGCCCTGGCGCAGCGCCGTGTCGAACGGCACCATGTAGCGCAGCACCGAGAGCATCATGCCCAGCGCCAGCTCGGCGACCGAGCGGGCATTGGCGCCGTGCGTACGCAGCACCGCGATGCCCCGCGCGCTCGCGGCCGCGACATCGATATTGTCATAGCCGACGCCGTGCTTGGACACGACGCGCAGGTCGGGCGCGGCGTCATAGACGGCGGGCGTGATCTTCGTGGTGCGCACAAGGATCGCATGGGTCGGCGCCTCCGACACCGCCGCGATCATCTCGGCCTCGGTGGCCCGCGTCGGCAACATCCGCACCTCCGCCCCCCGTGCCTCAAGCAACGCGATCGCCGCGGGGGCGAGGACGTCAGAGTTGATGATGATACGCGGAGTGTTTTTCATTGAGGCACCCTTTCCCGACGCAATGACGAGGCGTCGTATTTAGCGGGATTGAGTGAACAGGGCGAGATTCCGGACAGAACTGCTTCCGGCAACCAGCTTCTCTATCAGACGGTCTCGCTTGATTGAAGACTGACCGATTTACGAACGTCAAACTGCCAATAAGCGAGTGTGGCCGCGACAACAGGCAAGAGAAGGGATCCAAATTCTGCGTAGAATCTTTCCCAACGAGGAAGCAAGTTGTCGAAAGAGACGCCCCGAGAGAACGACAAAGAAACTTCTAGGGCTGTCAAGGCGGCCATAAGGCACCCCGCCAAGACGTAATACACAACCGTCTTGATCCCGAGCCGGTTGGCTATCACCGCCATGACCGCGAAAGGAATGATGCTAGAAATGGTGGCAAGAACGATTGTCGCCATGGCGGTGAGAATCAGGAAGGTGATCACACTCCCCAGCCCAGGCGAACCAATGCCGCTCAACGGCATCACCACAAGTGTCGCTTGCACCACATACAAGGCGCTCGCAATCGCAACATAGCGCACGAAGGCATACATCTCGTCGCCAAGTGATCGTCTGTCGTTCACGACTCACCTTTCCAGAGCAAAATCGCTCCTAGGGGCACGACGCTACCAGCGTGCCCCAGAACAGTGGAAGTACTACGAGAGGCCCCCATACGAGCGGCGCGATGCGGAGCGCGATCAGCACGACGCCAGCGATCTGAGCGGCGACCAGCCAGGGGAACAGGCTTCGGAACACCGCCATGGTCAAGAATGTGGCCCAAGACATCGAGGCAATACACACCTTTGTCGATGTAGTCGGACGGCACGCGATCGAGAGTGGAAACCTGCGAGAGAAAGATCGCCCACGCGGCAATGAAGGCGATGGCCAGCCGGAAGAGCACCGACGGGCGATCCACCCACTCAATCAGGCGGTGTACGAATCGATCAACGAAGCGTCTCGCAAGCTGCCTAAGCGCGAGGCCAATATAGCACAAGCGACGCGAGCAGGATGGCAAAGCCAAGATGCATTAGCTCCATTAATGGCTCTTAAGATAGCTTAATGCTTTATTAATAGCGCGTATCTATTGACGCCGTCGCATTCTGATCTATAAATAGCTCATTAGATCTTTCTTTGCTCTTTTAATGGATCAAAATGCCCAAGCCGCCCGACCGACCCTATTCCCGCTACAGCCGGGATGCGCTGACGCTGCTGGGACAGATGATCCGGCGGGCGCGGATAGAGCGCGGGCTCACAGTCGCGGAGCTGGCAACGCGGGCCGGAGTGTCGCGCGGGCTCATCCAGCGCATCGAGCGCGGCGATCCGGGCTGCACGATCGGGGCGGTGTTCGAGACGGCCGCCATCGTCGGCGTCCACCTGTTCGATGCCGGTCCCGGCGCCCTGGGTCAGGCACTCGGCACCAACGCCGCCATGCTCGAACTGCTCCCCAAGTCCATCCGTCCCTCGCGAAAGGAGGCGGAGGATGACTTCTAGCGAGGCCCCCGGGAAGAACGATCGGGAGGCCTATGTCTGGATCTGGCTTCCGGGCGCGACCGAGCCGGTCGTCGCCGGCCGCCTCTCGGCCGAGGGCAACAGGCTCCACTTCCTGTATGGCCGCAGCTATCTCGCGCGCGACGACGCCATCGCGATCTACGATCCTGAGCTACCGCTGCGACGAGGAAGCCTGCCGCTGCTCGACAATCTGTCGATGCCGAGCTGTCTGCGCGATGCGGCACCCGACGCCTGGGGTCGCCGTGTCATCGTCAACCGCAAGCTGGGCGCCCGCGGGCAGGATATCGACACGACCCGGCTCGACGAGCTGACCTATCTGCTGGAGTCGGGCTCCGATCGGATCGGCGCCCTCGACTTCCAGCGCTCGGCCACGGAGTACGTCGCACGCGAAGCCCCGGGCGCCACGATGAAGGCGCTGTTGACGGCGGCGGACAAGGTCGAGCGCGGCGTGCCGCTCAATCCCGATCTCGACCAGGCGCTGTTCCACGGCAGCTCGATCGGCGGCGCCCGGCCGAAGGCGCTGATCGTCGACGGCGACCGCAAGTACATCGCGAAATTTTCCGCGCAGGGCGACGTCTACAGCGTGGTCAAGGCCGAGTATGTGGCGATGCGCCTGGCGGCCGAGGCCGGCCTCGACGTTGCGCCGGTTGCCCTCAAGCGCGCCGCCGGCAAGGACGTGCTGCTGATCGAACGTTTCGATCGCCAGCGGCAGGCGTCCGGCTGGACCCGGCGCGCCATGGTGTCGGCGCTCACGCTGTTCGCCCTGGACGAGATGATGGCGCGCTACGCCAGTTACGAGGACCTGGCCACGATCGGGCGTCACCGTTTCGCGGCGCCCCGGGAAACGCTCCGCGAATTGTTCTCCCGCCTGGTGTTCAACATCCTGTGCGGCAACAGCGACGATCACGCGCGCAATCACGCGGCCTTCTGGGACGGCAGCGAACTCGCCCTGACGCCCGCCTACGACATCTGCCCGCAGCCGCGCTCCGGGACGGAGGCGAGCCAGGCGATGCTGATCCTGGGCAACGAGCGCCAGAGCCAGCTTTCCCTGTGCCTGCGGGCCGCTCCCACGTTCCTGCTCAAGCCCGCCATGGCGCGCCGCATCGTGAAGCACCAGATCGACGTCATCACGAAGCGATGGGACGCGGTGTGCACCGAGGCGTGCCTGTCGGCCACCGACCGCCGCTATTTCTGGCGGCGGCAGTTCCTCAATCCGTTCGCCTTCGAGGGATTGCCCGCGTCGCTGCAGGCATAGCCGCCCGACTCCGCCTTCAGCAGCCCGTCCTTGATCATCTGCGCCGCGGCTGCGTCTTCCTTCTTCAGGAGGGCGTCGCACGGGTGGGAAAATGCGATCGGATCAACGACGCGCCTCGCAGGTTTGCCAGGGGAGAGGCGCCTGCCGGCCGCCGACGGCCGCGTCACTCCTCAAACCGTCCGCTTTCGCGCCACTCCCGCCCGCGAGAGCATCGACAGGCCGAGCGCGAGGAGGCCGCGTTTGCGGGTGGGTGCCTGTCGGGGACTCTTCGTCGACAGCAGGTCCCGGAGCAGAATCGACGCCGCGGAATCGATGGGGCTGGAGAACCGAGGGTCGTCCAGGCGATCGAGGATGGTTGCGCACACATCGCGCGGCACTGCGTCGAAGTCCGGCAGGAACTCCCGCTCCGGAGGCTCGGGAAGTGCCACGGGAAACATCATTCCCACGCGCTGGCCGAGAGCCTCCATGTCGCGGCGGTAGAGCTCGGCCGCGTCGAGCCATTGGGCGCGGGTGAGATACGGCGTGCGCCGGGGCGTGGCGGGGTCCATGCAGGCCTCACACAGGCGCACGATCCCCTTGAGCGACCGCGGGCCGACGCTCCCGATCGCCGATGTCGTCGCCGCGATCGCGAGGGCGCGCACGATTTCCAGGGTCATCCAATGCGGCGATTCGTTTTCCCGGGCGACCTCCGGCGGCGGCTCGGCCACACCGAGGGCGTGCAGCAGATCGGCGATGAGAGTGCCGCCGACCAGGATACTGGCGTCGAGTGGCCGGATGCGCATCGCCTCCCAGCCGAACGCCTCCGCCCACCTGTCCAGCCTCGCGACGACCGACAGGTTCCTGCGGCCGCCCCGGACGAAGGAATCGATATCCTGGAGATTGCGCCCGTGCTTGGTCGGTTGCGCATACATCGACGGAATCCAGGAAGGATAGTCGCGCACATAGAACAGGATCTGCACGTCCCGGTCGCGCGTGAACCGTCTCAGGCGGGCGATGCCGTCGCGCTTCAGGCTGTGGAGGGCTTCCGCCGAGACGAACACGTTCCGGGAAGCAGCCTGTGCGAGATCCTTGCGGAACTTCCTGATCGTCGCCCTGTCGCTGTCGATGGCGTTCAAGGCGGCGGCGAGACGACCGTGGTTGGGCAGGCCCTTCACCGAGAGCGGGCACGAGAAGCCAGCCCTTTCCATGTAATCGACATGGGTCGTGGCCAGGCTCTGGATGGTCGAAGAGCCGGACTTTCCGCGGCCGATGTGGAGGTAGAGGGTCACCGGAGGGGCCTGCTCAGCGACGGCCGGGCGCGCGGAGGACGTGCCCGCTCAAATGACCTGGCGCACGAAGGCGACGAAGGAGGCCGGGTCGAGCACGATGTCGGCGTTGTTCGGATTGGTTTCCGACCAGACGGTGGCGACGCTGTCGCCGACGGCGAAGTAATAGTCGAGGTCGCGCTGGCTGGCGATCCGCATGAACATCGACCCGTGCACGCCGCCGCGGGGAAAGATCTCGATCAGCGTCGCGCCGGGACGGCAGAACAGGATGTTGGTCAGCCCCGCGCCATGCGGGGCCAGGACGATCCGGGCCTTTCGAAACTTCTCGATCTGTGCCGCCAGCGGCATCTCGCCCGGCCGGATGATCTCGAAGCCGAGGTCGCGCAGTGCCGGCAGGATCGCGTCCTCGTTGACGAGCCTGCGCATCCTGGATTCATTGCGGGAGACGTAGAGGAGCCCGGACGACGACGGGTCGGGCGGCGTTTCCTCCGGAACGATCGTGCGGAGATGGTCGGAGAAGTCGCGGACGATCCTGCCGACATGCTGGCCGCCAAATACAATGCCCGTCGCATTCAGGCTGCGCCCGCGCACGAGGCGCGCCTTCTTCTGGATCCGGATCGGCGCGTGCGCCTGCAGCAGGTCGGCGGCCTCGCGCTGGAAGGGGAGCTTGAGCTTCGGCGCAACGATATGCGTGGCGCCGGCGCCCACCAGGTCGCGCAGCCCCGACGATCGTTCGCAGACGTACATCTTGGCGATGCTGTCGGTCCAAAACCGGCAGTAGTTCTTCATCTTCGCCGACGCGAGCGGCAGCACGACCCGCTGCGGATCCGACACGACGGCCTGGTCGAACTCCTCGGCGGAGGGAAACACGTAGGACCGGAAGACCGGCTCCCGCACGACCCGGTTGTCCACGATCGTATTGCCGGAACGGACATCGACGTAGCTGTCCTGGCAATGAAAAGCGTAGATCGGGCCGGTCTCGAACCCCTTCTCGAACGCCGGCTCGCCGTCAGGAAATGCCCCGCGTATGTGGGAATGCTCCTTCCACGAATGCTCTTCGATCACCTCCAGGACGATGCCTTTGGAGACCTCGTGACAGCCGGCCTTGGCCTTCTTGATGGCGGGAAAGAGCCGTCGGACGTCCGCCTCGGAAACCTGATCGGTCATGGAAGCACACCGTACGGTGCCGAGGGCCCGCTCGACAAGCGTGCGCCCAGGCAATCGCGGGGGCCGCCTCGAATCAGCAGCGGGGCGCGGTGCGGGTGCGGTAGCCGTCGTAATACTGGCTGCCGCAGACGACCTGCTGCTGCACGACGTCGTCGCGATAGCCGTTCTGGCCGCGATTGGTGACGGTCACGGTCGTGTAGCGGCGCCCGTCGGCCTGATTGTAGCGGCCCTGACCCTGCTGGTAGGGGCTATAGGCCGGCTGGTTCTGATAGTAGTTCGGCGCCGGCTGGCCGTAGGCGTAACGTGGCGGCGGCGCGTAATAGCCGTTGTTGTAGGCTGGCGCGGGCTGGTAGGCGCCGGTCGGCGGCCCGTAAGCGTCGTTCTGGCAGGCAGCGGCCACCAGGCCAATCCCGGCGACCAGCGCAAGCCTCGCAGACATACCCAGCATCATCCTATCCTCCCGGCGTTCGGTTCCTTGCGCTTCAACGCTTTTCGCCCCTGCGGAGTTGCCTGTTGCCGCCACGCCGCCTGAGACAAGTCCATTCTGGCACTGAAAGCGCGCGAAAAAGCGGCGACGTCGGAATAGCAGATGGTGGCGGCGATGTCGGCGATGGTGACGTCCGTGTCGCGCAGCAGCTTCTGGGCGACCTGGAGGCGGACCCCGGCGATCAGCTCGCGGATCGAGGTGCCACGCTCGGCGAGGCGCCGGTTCAGCGTGCGTTTGCTCGAGCCCACGGCGTCCGCGATGGCATCGCCGCCGACGGCGCCCTGCGCCAACCCGCGCATGACGGCGCGGCGCGTGCGGATCGCGATGTCGAGCTCCTCGCCCGACGCCGCCGTCGGAGACGGGTGCGGAGACGGCGTTCCTCGCCTCCTCCGACTCGAGCTTCTTGACCGTCGGCGAAGTCTTCGTCGACGGCGGCTTGGCGCAGGTGTGAGATGAGCAAGGGCCCAAGCTGCGCTTGGCCCCATCCGCTCTATTTCCCGAGGCTGAGAAAGTACTCGGCCACTCGTTCGTAGGCAGCCGCCGTAGGGTGATATTCGAACGGCGGGGCGATCAGATACGCATCGGAATAGTCGGGAATGATCTGGCGGATCGTGTGCACGCGCACACCATTGTCTTTCAGGCGCTGGATCACGCCGGCGGTAACACCGTCCCACGTGAAGACATGAAAGCGAATGCCGGGATACAGACGCTCCAGCTCGCGCGAGGCTTCGGTGATGATCGCCGCCGCCAGCTCCTCCTCTTCGCTTTCGGTCAGACGATTGAACCCGACCAGCTCGCGCCAACTCTTCCCGACGGTATTGAAGTTCCCATCACGCACCGCCCGCCCTTTGTCGTCCACGACGAAACGCGGACCGAACCTGTCCCATTTCCCGCGTCCTGCCGCTCGGGCCGTATGGGCCGGGATGAACAGATAGACGGCATCGGTCGGCTTGCAGGTTATCGCGCGCTGAAAGCGGCCGGACTGGAGGCCGGACAGGAACTGGTGCGGTCCCCAGCCGCCGATCCCCAGGCTCTTGACCTCGACCTGCCCCTTGCTCTTGGCCACGATCTGGGCCGCGGAGGTTTGATCGTCATTCACGCCTTCGCCGAACGTGAAGGAGTCGCCGAACAGCAGAACGCATCGCTGGGCGTTCTCGACTTTGGGAACGATCCGGAAACTATCGGGCCCTGTCGTGTAGGACGCATCGTAGATTACGCGGTCGTCCAGCTTTCTCACAGCCGTAACGTGCTTGTTGGGCAGCGCAATGAAGCCGACATCCTTGATGCCTTTGTTGTTACCCTGGTCGTAGAAGCCGTTGACGAACGTCCCTTCCATGGTCAACCGGTCGCTCTGGCCATCGACGAAGTCGCTGTTCTTCCAAGCCCCGAAAGCAAGGGCGGCCGCAACCGCGGCCACGAGACTGATTGCTCCCGCCAACAGCCATTCCCTCATTCCGTGTTCCCTCGCATTACATGTCGGGTACCGCCTCAGCGCGTCCGCTGCAGCGGGGTCGGCGTGAGCGGGCTCGGGGTCAAGGGCTGTGCCGCGCCGACGGGGGCGGCCGAACTCGGGGGACGGCCGCGCATCGGATCGTTGATCGCCGGATCGTTGGTCGCCGGATCGTTGACCTGGGTCGGCTTCACCATCGTGTCGGTCTCGGTCGCCGCAGCCGGCGTGACCGCGGGGCCCAAGGGCACGGGGGCGCCCGGCGCGGCCTGCACGTCGGGTGTCGTCGGCATGCCCGGCGTGGCCGGCACGGGGCGACCCTCCTGCTGGGCGACCGCCTTGGCGGCGGAGCTGGTGTAGAGCCACTCGTCGGCGCCGCGGGTCGTGCCTTCCTTGAAGACGGCGATGGCGCGCCGCTTGTCGCCAGCCTTCCAGAAGGCCTCGGACACGTCGCGATAGACCATGCCGGTGGCGCTGGGCTTGTTGTCCGTCGGGACCCGCTGCAGCGTGCCCTTGGCGCGGTCGAAGCTGCGCTCGCCGGCCGCCACGTTGCCGCTCCGGATCTGGTACTCGGCCAGGCTGCTATAGGCGAGCGCCAGGGTGCCGCAATTGTAGTTCGTGGTGGAGGAGCACTGGTCGGTGGCCGAGTATTTCTCGACCTCCTTCTCCGCCAGGCTGGTCGCGGCCTTGAGGTCGCCGCCCTCGGACGCCCGCAGCGCCTGCTCCTGGTAGGAGGTGCTGTCGCTGCTGGCACAGGCCGTCAGCAATGCGCCGGCCGCCCCCGCGACGACGAGCCTCAGGACCTGTGTCCCTCGATCCCCCAAAAGGCCAGCCATCTCAGTTCCCTGTCGAACACGAAGGCCGTCGATCGGCCCTCCCCCGCTCGTCTTATGGCGGGCGCCTAGGCGGAACGGAAGGGGGGATTTCGGGACCGGGCGGAGCCCTGCCCTCTTGGTCGCTGCCCCTCCCTGCAGCTAGATTGCTTTCGCATGCGCCAATACTGGTGGGTCAATCACAAGCAGACGTTCAATCAGGAGATTGAGCATCAGTACCTGTGGTCGCCCAAGACCTCCAGCAACGGCGCCCGCAACCGCTTCTACGACAATATGCGCGTGGCGAATCCGGGAGACCTCGTCCTCTCCTATGCCAACCAGTTCATCCGCTATGTCGGGCGGCTCGCGGACTTCGCCTTTACCGCGCCCAAGCCGTCGGAGTTCGGCGCCACCGGTGCTTACTGGAATAACGAAGGGTGGCTGCTGCCGGTGTTCTGGACGCGGCTCGATCCGCCAATCCGCCCCAGGGACCTGCTGTCGCTGATCGGGCCGCTGCTGCCCGAGAAATATTCGCCGCTGCAGCCGGAGACCGGCAAGGGTAATCAGGGCGTCTATCTGGCCGCGATTCCACGGGAAATCCACGACATCGTCACGGCGCACGCGCATGTCGACGTGGTCGGGCTTGAAACCGGCGGCGCGAACCGGCTGGCCTTCCGCACCGTCACGGACGAACTCGACGACCGCGTCGAGGCCCGCATTCGCAGCGACCTGAACCTGGACGACACGATTCGGAACGCCACGATCCAGGCGCGCCGCGGTCAGGGCACGTTCCGGTCGAATGTGCAGAAGGTCGAGAAAGCGTGCCGGCTCACCGGCATCACCAATCCCGCCCTGCTGATCGCCAGCCACATCAGGCCGTGGCGATCGTGCGAGACCGCCGACCAAAGGCTCGACGGCGCCAACGGACTCCTGCTGACGCCCGATGCCGATCTGCTCTTCGATCGGGGATTCATCTCGTTCGAGGACAGCGGCGAGGTGCGTGTCTCTCCCCGCTTCGACCAGGGCGACCTTCGCCGCCTCGGGCTCGGCGAACATGCGTGGAAACAGCTGGGCTTTTCCGAAGCGCCGATGCCGTGGCTGGCGCAAGGCTTCTCCGACAGCCAGCGGGCCTATCTCAACTATCATCGTGGACAGGTCTACATCACCTGACGCCGATACCGTGGGCGCACGCAATGCCGCCGCTCGACCGTCCCTTTAGCCGAACCTCAAGACAGCGCGCACCAGACGCCGAGTTCAATTCGCATGCAATCGGCCGCGCGATCTGCGTAGCATGCCGCGCCTTCACAGGAGCAGCCGGATGACGACGCCCGAAGACGACTCGTCCCTCCCGTCACGCCGCACCGCCATGGCCTCCGGCGCGGCGCTGCTGGGCACGACCCTCCTGGCCGGCGGGGCCTCGCTGGCGCAGCCTCCGGTCCCTTCACCCGCCACTCCCGCCCGTGACGCGATGCCGTCCGGCTACAACATCCTCTTCGTACTGGTCGACCAGGAACATTTCTTCCCGCAGTGGCCGTTCCCGGTGCCGGCGCGCGAGGCGATCAAGAAGAAAGGCATTACCTTCCTCAATCACCAGGCGGCCTCCTGTGTCTGCTCCTCGGCGCGCTCGGTCGTCTATACCGGCCAGCACATCCAGCACACCGGCATCGCCGACAACCTCAACTCCATCTGGCAGCGCGACCTCTCGACCAGGATCAAGACGATCGGTCATCGGCTCGCCGAGCTGGGCTATCACGCCGCCTATCAGGGCAAGTGGCATCTCTCGGCGAACCTCGATCTCAACGACAAGCCGGTCGACGCGCCGCTGCTCGACTATCGCAAGACCCTGCAGTCCTACGGGTTCCAGGATTTCTTCGGCATCGGAGACATGATCGACGGAACCCTGGGTGGCTATTCGTATGACGACGGCACGCTCGCGTCGGCGATCACGTGGCTGCGCACGGAAGCGCAGGCGCTGCGTACCAGGGGACAGCCCTGGTATCTCGCCGTCAACTTCGTGAATCCGCACGACACGATGTTCTTCGATTCAGACGTCGGCAGCGAAAACATCCAGGGCAAGCGGCATGCGATGGGCATCGCCCGGGCGCCGGACGACGAGCTCTATCGCGCGACCTGGGACGGCGTGCCCCTGCCGTCCAACAGACACCAGCCGTTCGATGCACCGGGCCGGCCGAAAGCGCACCTCTACTACCAGCAGTCCATCGACCTGCTGGTCGGACAATGGCCCGACGAGGATCGGCGCTGGCGCGACCTGCGCAACTACTACTTCAACGCCATCCGCGACTGCGACACCAAGGTGGAGCGCCTGATGGCGGCGCTCGAGCACAACGGCATGGCGAAGAACACCATCGTCGTCTTCACCGCCGACCATGGCGAACTGGGCGGCAGCCACCAGATGCGCGGCAAGGGCACCAACGCCTACCGGCAGCAGAACCACCTGCCGCTGATGATCGTCCATCCCGGCCTCTCGGGCGGCAAGGAATGCCGGGCGATCACCTCGCAGCTCGATCTCACGCCCACGATCCTCGCGCTCACCGGCAAGGACGCCGCGGCGGTCGCGCGAGCCGGTGACGGACTGCGTGGCCGGGATTTTTCCGCACTGCTCCGCAACCCGGAAGCCGCCGCGCCGAAGACGGCGCGCCCGGCGTCGCTGTTCAACTTCGACATGCTGTCCTACTCGGATCCGAAGTGGGCCACGATGACGATCGACACGCGCGCCTTCCGAACCAAGCCGCCGGAACAGCAGCAAGCGATGCTGGCGCGCAATCCACCCGACTTCGAACACCGCACATCGATCCGCAGCATCTTCGACGGCCGCTACCGTTTCTCGCGTTACTTCTCGCCCGTCGCCTTCAATACGCCGAAGACGATGGAGGAACTTCTCGCGATGAACGATCTGGAGGTCTACGACCTGCAGGCCGATCCGGACGAGATGGCCAACCTGGCGCTTGATCCGAAGAAGAACGGCGATCTCATCCTGGCTCTCAACCAGGTGACGAACGAACGCATCGCCGACGAAGTGGGCGTCGATGACGGCTCGTTCCTGCCGATCCGCAACGGAAAGTGGGCGTTTCCGCCGTTGGATGAAAGATAGTGGTGGAGGGAGCCGTACGTCGCTCCCGGACATTGCCGAAGGCAATGTCCTGACGCTCTCCCAAGGCCGCGCTTGGCGCCGCCTATTTTCTCTCGAAAGTACCCGTCAGCGCGGCCTTGGCCAGCGTGTTGAAATGCAGCTGGAAGCCGACGATCGCCGCCGACGTGTCGGCACTCACCGGCAGGGTCTCTTCCTTCACCGCGAACACCGTGAACACGTAGCGGTGCGGGCCGTGGCCAGGCGGCGGGCACGGGCCGCCATAGCCCGGCGCGCCGAAGTCCGTGCGCGTCTGCAGCGCGCCCTTCGGGAGAAGGCCGGCCTTCGGGTTGCCGGCGTCGAGCGCCAGCTCGGTCGTGCCGGCGGGAATGTTGACCACCACCCAGTGCCAGAAGCCCGAACCGGTCGGCGCATCGGGATCGAAGCAGTGGACGGCGAAGCTCTTCGTGCCCTCGGGAGCGCCCGACCAGCGCAGGTGCGGCGACTTGTTGCCGCCGCCGCAACCGAAGCCGTACTCGGCTGACAGGATGTGCTCCATGCCGAGGGTGGCGCCTTCCTTGAAGCTGTCGCTGGTCAGAGTGAATGCCATGGTCCTGCGTTCCTTCGTTGTTGCTGCATCTCGTAGCGCTCCCCGACATTGCCAGAGCTGTCGCAAACGACTCAAGACACCTTCACGAGCGATCGAGTCGCGGCTGACTCTCAAGAACCTCCAGCCGGGCGGCAATCAGGGTCGCGCTCATGAGTTGGAACGCCGACCACGCGGCCATGATTCCCGGGATCAAGGCCCACACCCAGCCCGCGAAGTATCCGACCGCGGCTGTGACGATCAGAAGGAGGCACATCGCTTTGGCTTTACGCCGGGCGCCGGCCCTGAACTCCGCGGAGGTCTTGCCCATCTCCGCGGACTTCGCCGCCAAGGCGTCGTGCCATCCCATTCGTCGGGCTTTCGGTTTGAGGTGTGCTGCAGCCTCCGGCCGCGCTTGCGCGCGGCCGTCTACTCTGCAGCCTTGATTCCGATTTCCTTCATCACCTTCATCATGATCTCGGTGTCGCGCTTGAAGACCTTGTTGGTCTCCTCGAAGCTGAGCGGGCCCACGATCAGATAGTTGGCCATCAGCGCCTTCACCTTCTCGTCGGTACCGGCTTCGATCAGCGTGTCGGAAAGCTTTTTGGCGATGTCCTTCGGTGTCGCGGCCGGGACGGCGAAGGCGGCGAACGCCCGCGTCTCGTAGAAGCCGCCGACCGCGCCCTGCTCCGTCATCGTCGCCACGCCGGGAAAGGCCGGCAGACGGTCGCCCATCATGGCGATGGCCCGGCCCTTGCCGGAGGCGATCACCGGCGACGCCCCCGCGGGACTGCCCGCGCCGCCGTCGAGCTGCTGCGACGTCACGTCGGCCCACATCGCCGCCTCGCCGCGATACTGCACGATCTCGACCTTGAAGCCGTACTGCTTGGCCATCGTCTCGATCAGCATCTGCGGCGTCGAACCCGGCCCGTAGGCGCCGAAGTTCAACTTGTCGACCTTCTTGGCGTACTCGACGAATTGCTTGAGGTTGGTCGCGCCGGTCTTCTCGGCCGCCACGACGGGACCGCCCAGGCTGGTCGTCATGGTGAGATACGTGAAGTCCTTCTCCGGATCGTAGGGCAGGTCCTTCACCGTGACCCTGTTCTGGATCAGCGACGACGAGATGGTGCAGAGGATGGTGTAGCCGTCCGGCGCCGCGCGCTTGACCTCGGCCACGCCGATCGTACCGCCGGCGCCGCCCTTGTTCTCGACGACGACAGACTGACCGAGCTTGCGGCCGAGATACTCGCCATAGACGCGCGCAATGCCGTCGGTCTGGCCGCCCGCGGGATAGGGCACGACTATGCGCATCGGCTTGTTCGGGAACGCCGCCTGCGCCCGCGACGAGGTGGTGAAAAGCGCCGGCGCCGCGAGAGCGCCCGCACCCGCAACGATGAGTCCACGACGAGTCGGTGTACGCATACTTGATCCTCCCTGAACTCCGGGGCCTTGCTGCCCCTTGAGCTTGCGGGCGAAACACTAATGCAGGAAGAGTGAAGGCAGCAAGCAGAGGACGCGCAGGGGCGACGTTCTGCACTACACTCGGAACGGATTCGAAGGAGCCTTCCGCTGCACGACGCGACGTCGCCGCTTGTCATTTCGCTGTTCGGGATCGCCGGCATCGTAGCCGCCTATCTCCTGGGCTCGATTCCTACCGGCTATCTCGCGGGCCGGCTGCTCCGGGGCATCGACATTCGCGAACAGGGTTCGGGGTCGACCGGCGCGACAAACGTATTGCGCACGCTCGGCAAAGGGCCGGCGCTGGCGGTGCTTCTGGTCGACGTGCTGAAGGGCGTCGCGGCCATTCTTCTCGCACGCTGGCTCTATCCCTGGCTGGAGATGCCGGAGGGCCGGGTGCCGTGGACCGTCTGCCTGTGCGGCCTCGCCGTGCTGCTGGGGCACAGCCGCTCGGTCTGGCTGGGCTTCACCGGCGGCAAGTCGGCGGCGACGGGACTGGGCGTGCTGCTCGCGCTGTCATGGCCGGTCGGCGTGGGTGCGGCGGCGGTGTTCGCCCTCGTATTGGCCCTCGCCCGGATCGTGTCGCTCGGCTCGATGCTGGCGGCCTTGACCGCGATCGCCCTCGTCCACGTCCTGCCGGAGCCGCTGCCCTACCGCCTGCTGGTCGTCGCTGGCGGCCTCTACGTCATCGCGCTCCACCGCGCCAACATAGGCCGGCTGGTAGCAGGCACGGAACCGAAGGTAGGGCGGAGCGCCCCTGGTCCTCAGTCATCCTGAGCGCAGCGAAGGATCTCACGCAAGCAACGGAGTCCTTTGGTCGTTCCGTGAGGTCCTTCGCCGCGCTCAGGACGACTTGAGTCTTCCCCGCATCACCGCGGCGATGGCCTGATCGAGATGAGCCTGCAGGAAGGGCTTGTTGAGGCGCGGGATGTCGGTGCTCCGGCCGTCGGGCACCTCGGCATAGCCGGTCGCCAGAAGGACCGGCAGGCTGGGGCGCTCGCGCCGGATCGCGGCGGTCAGGAGATTGTTGAAGTCGTGCGCGACGCCGCCGGTGAGCTGGCCGATCGCCTCCATCTTCTGCGACTGGAACAGCGCCTCGCGCGCCCGCTAGCCGAACCGCAGCGAGTCGAAGAATTGCGAGACCAGCGGGCTGCCGAGCCGGGAGGTGGATCCCTGAGCGATCTGCGAGTAGACCGCCTGCGGCGTGAGATAGAGCCGCGCGCGAACGAAGCGGTCGCCCGCCACCGCAAGGACGAATTCGCGGCCGGTGAGCGGCCCGGTCTCGATCTGGCGCTGTTCCCGCAGCGTACTGCCCGGCCAGCTTTTCATCATGCCGGCCTGCGCCTGCTCGAGCGCGGTCGCGAGGGCGGTGCCGGACGGCACCGGGTGCGGGGTCGCCGGGACGACGTCCAGCAGCTCCAGGGTCAGCTTGTCCGGCAGCATGTAGACGTAGGAATTGAGCGTTCCGTTGTGGGTCGGCACCTGCAGGTACCGGTAGCCCAGCGGCATCTTGAGGCGATAGCGGTTGCCGGGGCCGGAGACGGCGACCCATACGGCCTCTGCGCGTGCCGGCGTGGAAGCACCGAGTAGCCCGACCGCCCCACCTGCGGCACCCGTCATCATGAAACGTCGACGATGCATGTCGTCACCTCCGGTTGAGGTCCCTATCCTGCCTCAGGCCGGGCCGCTTGCAACCGGGACACCGGTCGGGGACGGCGGGACCAGCCGGTACTGCCGCTGGAAGAAGGCCGAGTGCAGGCCGCCCTCGGGCGGGCGGGCGGAGATGTGCTGGGTGACCTGGGCGTTCGCCGAGCCATTGCCGGCGACCATCAGCATGACGTGGTTGACCGGGATGGTCTTCAGCGTGCCGCGCCTCAGCAGCTCCTCGAAGATCTCTTCCGGCTCGCCCTCGGGGACGGGGGTCCAGTAGCGCAGCGCCTTCAGCATGCTCTGCGTCTCTGGATCCTGCGCCCGGTAATCGCCGTCGACATAATGCGTGCCCAGCGTCTCGATCCGGGCGATGCAGATCGGCTCGCCGGCAGCCGCCGGATCCTCGAGACTGTGGTCGGTATGCAGCCCGTGCGGCTCGGGAAACACGAACCGGCCGTAGGCATAGTGCTCCTTGCGATAGGACGCGGCCGGAACGAGCACGCCCATCATCGCGTCGACCTCCTCGTTGTAGAGCCGCACGTAGGGCGCCATGGGATCGACATTGCCCCCGGCAAGAGTCTCTTCCCAGCGCTCGTCGACATTCACCGTCACGACCTCGTCGAACGTCCGGGCGCGCTCGAAGATCTCCGTCGCCACCTCGCCGCGGAAGCGGGCGATCGCCATCGGCAACCGCGTATGCGCCTCCCGATCGTTGAAGCAGGCATGAAGGCGTTCGAGCACGGACCATTCGCCGGCGGTGAATGGAAGAGGCTCCAGCAGCTGCAGCCTGGACGGCAAGGATGCCCATGCCTCGCGAAGGGGTGTCGTCATCCCGGCAGCGTAGCACCTGGTGCCGCCCTCTGCGTACTGCCGCTTGAGGTGGCGGAGCTCCTCGCGCCTTGGAACGAGTGGCCGGTGACCACTACACGATGAGGAAGTCGGTGTGATCGAGGCCGCCCTGCAGCGTGTCGATCGTCGCGAACCTGACTGCGTCGACGCCGCCCAGCCCGTCCGCGTCGTAGGAGAGCGACTTCGACGCCGCATCGAACAGGATGCGGTCGTCGGCCTGGGTGGCCACGGGGCCCAGGTTGAACGCCCCGACCGCCAGCGCCCCCGCTCCAAGCGCGGCAAAGACCGCGTGGTCGAGCTGGATCGTGTCGGCGTTATGGTTGAACGCAAGGATGCGATCGATGTTGTCGAGGCCCAGCGCGGTGCTGAAGCGGAACGTATCGCCGCCGCCGCCCCCGGCCAGCACGTCGGCACCGAGGCCGCCGTCCAGCACGTTGCGGCCGGCGTTGCCCGTCAGGATGTTGGCAAGCTCGTTGCCCGTCGCGGCGATGTTCGCCTTGCCGGTGAGCGTCAGGTTCTCGACGTGGGCCGCGAGCGTGTGGCTGACCCCGGAGCGCACCAGGTCCGTCCCGCCGTTCGCCAGTTCGGTGACCACGTCGCCCGCATTGTCGACCACGTAGGTGTCGTCGCCCTCGCCGCCTTCCATCGCGTCGGCGCCCAGGCCGCCGTCCAGCACATTGTTCGCGCCGTTGCCGATCAGCACATTGGCCGCGCCATTGCCCCCGCCGTCCACGGCCGCGCTGCCGCTCAGCACCAGCTTCTCGACCTCCGCCGACAGCGTATGGCTGACCGACGAGAGGACCGTGTCGTAGCCGTTGCCCGCCCGCTCGATCACGCGGTCGCCGGGCGCGTCGACGACGTAGGTATCGTCGCCGGCGCCGCCGTACATCGTGTCGGCGCCCGAACCGCCGTCCAGCCGGTTGGCGCCCCCATTCCCGTTCAGCGTATTGGCCAGCCCGTTGCCCGTCCCGTCGAGATCGCCGGTGCCCAGAAGCGTCAGCGTCTCGACGTTGGCCGTCAGCGTGTAGCTGACCCACGACCGCACCTCGTCGATGCCGCCGCCCGACTCGTTCACGAGGTCGCCGGCATCGTCGACCACGTAGGTGTCGTTGCCCGCGCCGCCCTCCATCCTGTCCGCCCCGGCCCCGCCGTCGAGGACGTTGCGGCCGCCATTGCCCAGGATCACGTTGTCGGCGCCATTGCCGGTGCCGTTGAGGGCGGCATTGCCCATCAGCACCAGCGTCTCGAGATTGTCCTGCAGCCTGTAGGTCGCCCACGCCCGAACCGTGTCGGTGCCCTGGCCCGCCGCCTCGCTGATCCTGTCGCTCGCGGCGTTGACGACATAGATGTCGTCGCCCAGGCCGCCCGCCATCGTGTCGGCCCCGGCCCCGCCGTCCAGCAGGTTGTTGCCGTCGTTGCCCGTCAGCACGTTGGCCAGCTCGTTGCCGCTGCCGTCGATGTCGGCGCTGCCGGTGAGGACCAGGTTCTCGAAGTTGTCCTTCAGCCGCCACGTGACCGACGACTGCACCGTGTCGGTGCCCGCTCCCTCGCCCTCGCCCAGCACGTCGCCGGCATTGTCGACGATGTAGCTGTCGTTGCCCCGACCGCCCGCCATCGTGTCGGCCCCGGCCTGGCCGTCCAGCACGTTGTTGCCGTCGTTGCCCGTCAGCGTGTTGGCCAGCGCGTTGCCGGTCCCGCGCAGGTGGCCGCTCCCCAGCAGGACCAGCTTCTCGACATGGTCCGACAAGGTATGGCTCACGCTCGCGCGCACCGTGTCGATGCCGCCGCCCGCCAGTTCGGTCACCACGTCGCCGGCATTGTCCACGACATAGAAGTCGTTGCCCAGCCCGCCCGCCATCGTGTCGGCGCCGGCGCCGCCGTCGAGCAGATTGGCGCCGCCATTGCCCGTCAGGATGTTCCTCAGCGCGTTGCCGGTGCCGCCGATGTCGCCCGACCGGGTCAGGGTCAGGTTCTCGACGCCGAGGCCCAGCATCCAGGTCACCGACGACAGCACCGTATCGATGCCGCCGTTCGCCGTCTCGACCACGACGTCGCCGACATTGTCCACGACGTAGGTATCGTCACCCGACCCGCCCGTCATCGTGTCCGCGCCGGCCCCGCCGTTCAGGACGTTCTTCCCGGCATTGCCCGTCAGCACGTTGTTCAGGCTGTTGCCGGTGCCGTCGATATCGGCCGTGCCCAGCAGCTTCAGTTGCTCGAGGTTGGCGCCCAGCGTCCAGCCCAACCACGCCTCGACCGTGTCGGTGCCCTCGCCCGCGTTCTCGATCACGACGTCGCCGACCGCGTCGACGACATAGGTGTCGTCGCCCAGCCCGCCCGCCATCGTGTCGGCGCCGGCACCGCCATCAAGCACATTCTTCCCGGCATTGCCGGTCAGGACGTTGGCCAGCGCGTTGCCGGTTCCGTTGAGGTCAGCCGTTCCGCTGAGCGTCAGCCTCTCGACGTTAGCGGCCAGCGTCCAGGTGATCGACGAGAGCACGGTATCGATGCCGCCTCCCGCTTCTTCCGTCACCACGTCGCCGGCATTGTCGACCACATAGGTATCGTCGCCGGTTCCGCCCGCCATCGTGTCGGCGCCAGCGCCGCCATCGAGTATGTTGTTGCCGACGTTGCCGGTCAGGACGTTGGCCAGTTCGTTGCCGGTGCCATTGATCGCGCCGGTGCCGGTCAGAACGAGGTTCTCGACATTGGCACCCAGCTGGTAGGACCCGGCCGACGACTGGACCAGATCCGTTCCGCCGCCGGCAGCCTCGACGACGACATCGCCAGACTGATCGACAACGTAGGTATCGTCGCCCTGCCCGCCCGCCATGGTGTCGGCCCCGGCGCCACCGTTCAGGACGTTCTTCCCGGCATTGCCGAACAGCGCATTGTTCAGCCCGTTGCCGGTACCGTTGAGGTCGGCCGTGCCCATCAGCCGGAGCTGCTCGAGGTTGGCACCCAGCGTCCAGCCGAGCCAAGCATTGACCGTGTCCGTGCCCTGGTCCGCGATCTCCGTGACGACGTCGCCGGCAACGTCGACGACATAGGTATCGTCGCCCAGTCCGCCGGCCATCGTGTCGGCTGCTGCGCCACCATCCAGCAGGTTGTTGCCGGCGTTGCCGGTCATCACGTTCGCAAGCTCGTTGCCGGTGCCCGCGAGATTGTCGACGCCGGTGAGCGTCAGCCTTTCCAGCGCGGCCCCCAGCGTCCAGTTGATCGACGCCAGCACCGTGTCGGTGCCCGCGCCCGCCAGCTCGGTGACCAGATCGCCGGCATTGTCGACGACATAGGTGTCGTCGCCGAGACCGCCGGCCATCGTGTCGGCGCCCGCGCCGCCGTCGAGCGTGTTGTTCCCATCGTTGCCGGTCAGCACGTTTCCGAGGATGTTGCCCGTGCCGTCGATGTTGGCCACTCCGGTCAGAACCAGATTTTCGACGTTGGCGGCCAGGGCATGGCTGACCGATGAGCGGACCGTGTCCGTGCCTTCGCCGGCCTTCTCGAAGACGACATCGACGAGCGAGTCGATGACATAGGTATCGTTGCCGCCCGCGCCGGCCAGCGTGTTGATGCCCGCGTTGCCGGTCAGCCAGTTATCCAGTCCATTTCCAGTGCCGTTGATCGCGCTCGCACCCGTCAGGGTCAGGATTTCGACGTTTTGGTGGAGCGTGTAGGTGACGGACGACAGGACCGTATCGGTGCCGCCATCCACTTCCTCGGAGACAACGTCGCTGACATTGTCGACGACATAGGTATCGTTGCCGGCACCGCCTGACATGCCGTCGGCGCCTTCCTTGCCATCCAGCTTGTTGTCGCCCGCGTTGCCGAAGAGCGAGTTGCTCAGCTCGTTACCCGTGCCGTCGATGTTGCCAGCCCCAGTGAGCACCAGGGTTTCGACATTGGATGAGAGCGTGAAGCTGACCGAGGCACGGACCGTGTCATTGCCGTCGCCGGGGCTCTCGAAGACAATGTCTCCGATATCGTCGACGATGTACGTGTCGTTGCCGCCTACGCCGTATAGACTGTCCGCCCCGGCGCCACCATCAAGCGTGTCGTTTCCATCATAGCCGATCAGCTGGTTGCTGCCGGCATTGCCGGTGATGGTGTTGTTCTGGGCGTCGCCGTAGGCATTGTAGTTGACCGCCCCGATCAGGATCACGTGCTCGACATTGGCGATCCAGTTCATGAGGGAAGCTTCGATATGGACGGTGTCATACCCCTCGTTGGCCAGCTCGGTCACCGCGTCGATGGCGCCATTGAGAGGTCTCCCGATGTAATAAGTGTCGTTGCCCCGACCGCCGATCAGCCTGTCGAAGCCACCGGCGCCATCGAGAAGATTGTTGCCGGAATTGCCGGTAATGGTGTTGTTCAGGTCATTGCCGGTCCCGTTGACCGACGCGGTGCCCGTGAGCACCAGTTTCTCGACGTTGGCGCCCAGCGTGTAGCTGGACGCGACGTGGACCGTATCCGTACCCTCGCCCACCGCTTCGACAACAACGTCGGCCGCATCGTCGACATAGTAGGTGTCGTCGCCCTCACCGCCGATCATCGTGTCGACGCCCGTCCCGCCGTCCAGCGTGTCGTTGCCGCCGTTGGCGACCAGCGTATCGTCCCCGGCAAAACCCTTGAGATCGTTCGCGGCCGCGTTGCCCGTAACGACATTGGCGGCGTCGTTGCCGTAGCCGAGTACCGCCGCTGTTCCGACCAGTTCCAGGTTTTCGAGATTGGCGCCCAGCCGCACGGAGCTGATCGTACGGACCGTATCGATGCCCTCGCCCGCCTTCTCCACGATGGTGGCATCGTCGTAGTAGCGGAGGATATAGGTATCGTCACCGGTGCCGCCGATCAGCGTGTCGAGTCCGCCGTTGGTGATCAGCGTATCGTTGCCGGCGCCGCCTTCGAGCCTGTTGTTTCCATCATTGCCAGTCAGCACGTTGTCGTGGTCGTTGCCGGTTCCGTTACCGCCGCCCGTAAGAACGAGATTCTCGAAGTTGGCGCCCAGCACATGGTTGCCGCCGAAGAAAGTCCTGACCGTGTCGATGCCTTCGCTCGCGTTCTCGACGATGACATCGCTGGCGCCGTCGATCTCGTAGGTGTCGTCGCCAAGCCCGCCGATCAGCGTGTCGATCCCCCCGATACCGATCAGCGTGTCGTTGCCCAGGCCGCCTTCAAGTCTGTTGTTGCCCGAGTTGCCCCTCAGTACGTTGTCGAACGCATCTCCGGTGCCGTTGATGTTGGCGGAGCCCGTGAGCGTGAGGTTCTCGACATTGATGCCGTCCAGCACATAGCTGAACGACACCCGGATCGTGTCGGTACCTGCCGCGGCGTTTTCGACGACGATATCGGTGACGTCATCGATCTCGTAGGTATCGTCGCCGAGGCCGCCGATCAGCGTGTCAGTTCCACCGCCACCGATCAGGACGTTGCTGTAGGCGGTGCCGGTCAGAATGTTGTTCAGCTCATTGCCGGTGGCGTTGGTCGCGCCACCGAGCAGGACCATGTTCTCGACATTGGCACTCAGCGTGTACGAGACATACGAGTAGACGGTGTCAATGCCGGCGCCGGCGGCTTCGATCACCTTGTCGCCTGTCTCGTAGACATAGTAGGCGTCATCGCCGTCGCCGCCGCTCATCGTGTCGACACCGGCCTTGCCGTCGATGATGTCGCCCAGGGCGGTCGCCTTTGGCTGGCCCGCCACGGTTTCGGTCGTCGAGATGATGTCGTTGCCGGCCGTCCCGTTGATGGTGACGCCCGACCCCGGCGGCGCCGAGGCCTGCTTGACATGGACTTCGGCATTGCCCAGCACCCAGCGGTCGAACGCCCCGGCGGCATTGCTGAACGATCCGGTTTTTGCCCAGGCCGCTTCGGAGAACTGTACGATGTCGCCGTAATTTCTTTCGACGGTGAGGATATGCTTGCCATCCATCGTCGCGCCGATGCCGCCGAGGATGCTCAGCTGGTTGACGATGAGCGTATTGTTGCCGGTCCCGCTGAGGTCGATGCGCCCGATGCCTTCCAGCTTGCCCGCGACCAGCAGCTTGGTGAGATCGAGCGAGAGGCCCGTCCCGCCGAGGGCCAGCGTGTCGACACCCGTGCCGCCATCGGCCAAACGGAAGGTCAGGTCCTTGACGATCAGCCGGTCGTCGCCCGCGCCGGCATGGAACACGTCGCCCCCGCCACCGCCGGTCAGCACGTCCTTGCCGCGCCCGCCCATCAGGATTTCTGCCGCCGTGGTGCCGGTGGTCGTGACCGGTGCGCCCGATGCGCCGTAGGGGCCGCCGAACACCACGTAGGTCGTGCCGCCGGCACCGGCCTCGGAGCCGATGATCATGTCGTCATAGCCGTCGCCGTTGACATCCCCGGCCGATGCCACCGAGGTGCCGCTGGATCCATAGGTTTCGGTTCCGACGACCCGGAAGCCGGAGAGGCCGTCGAGCGTGGCAAGATTGGTGCTCGCGGCAAAGCCTGACACCTTTCCGAACAACACGTAGCTGATGCCAACCGGGGTACCGTTAACGTCGGCCCACGCGGCGCCTACGAGCAGGTCGGCAAAGCCGTCCCCGTTGATGTCGCCCGCCGAAGCAACGGAAATTCCGCTGTTGTCGAACTCCGACGCGCCCTGCAACACAAAGCCGTTGGTGCCGTTCAGAGCCGATAGGTTGATATTGGCCGCAAATCCGGAGGCCTTTCCGAAAACGACATAGCTCGCGCCGGAAGCGGCGCCATTCGGATCGGCACCGTTGGCGCCGATGATCAGGTCGCCGAATCCGTCGCCATTCAAGTCCCCTGCCGAGGCAACCGACTGACCGCTATAGTCCGACGTGGACACGCCGTTCAGCCTGAAGCCATTGCTGCCGTTCAGGGCGGAAAGGTCGAGACTGGACGGGATGCCGGATGCCTTGCCGAACACCACATAGCTCGCGCCAGCCTGATCGCCGGTCGTAAAGGCATTCCGCGCGCCAATGATGACATCGTCATAACCGTCGCCATTGACATCGCCTGCGGATGCGACCGACGCACCGGCCTGGTCGTACTCGGATGCTCCCGTTAGCTTGAAGCCGGTGCTGGCGGTCAGAGCGGAAAGGTTGACGCTGGCTGCAAAACCCGACGCCTTTCCAAAGACGATATAGGCTGTTCCGGAATCGGCACCCTGCGGATCGGCTCCCCACGCACCCACGATCAGGTCATCGAAGCCGTCGTTGTTGAAATCGCCCGCCGAAGCGACCGAATGGCCGCTGTAATCCCCCGCCGCCACGCCATTCAGCCGGAAGCCATTGCTGCCGTTCAGCGTCCCGAGGTTGATGTCCGCGGCAAACCCCGTCGCCTTGCCGAAGACAACATAGGTCGCACCGGAATTGTTGCCCCCCGGATCGGCCTGCGTCGCACCAATGATGAGGTCGGCGAATCCGTCCCCGTTCAGGTCGCCGGCCGAGGCGACCGAGTAGCCGCTCCGGTCGTTCGCCGCGACGCCGCTCAGCCTGAAGCCGTTGCTGCCGTTCAGCGTGGAAAGGGGAATATCGGCTGCGAAGCCCGATGCCTTGCCGAACACCACGTAGGCCGCACCGGTATCGTAGGCCCCGATATCGGCGCGTCGATCACCGATGAGTATGTCGTCGAAGCCGTCGCCATTGACATCGCCGGCCGAGGCGACCGAGCTACCGCTATAGTGATTCGCCAGCCCACCGCTCAACTTGAAACCGTTGCTGCCGTTCAGGCTAGACAGGAGGACGGTGCTCGACGCGAGTACCTGTTGTGCAGAGACGTCCTGCTCGACATGAAGTTCGGTATCGCCGAGCACCCAGCGATCGAATGTTCCGGCGGTATCGGTAAAGGATCCGACCTGTGTCCAACCCGGCTCGGCAAGCCAAACCTTGTCGCCGGCATTGCCCTCCACGACCAGGACACGCGATCCATCTTCATATGTCCCGACGCCTCCCAGACCGCTGGCCTGACTGACGACGAGCGCGTTGTCGCCGGTACCGGTGAGGTCGATGCGTTCGATGCCAACGAGCTTGGCCTTGACCACGGGATCGGAGAGGTTGAGGGTCGCGCTTCCGCCCGCGAGAACCAGCGTGTCGATGCCTGAGCCGCCATTGGCCAGCTCGAACATAAGGTCCCTGATGACCAGCCTGTCGTTGCCTGCGCCGCCCGAAAGGCTGTCGGCGCCGCCTCCGCCGTCGAGCATATTGTCGCTCGAGTTGCCGATCAGCCTATCATTGCCGCTGCCACCGATTGCATTCTCGACGACGACGCCATTCGCAATCGTGTAACCCCCGGCAACGACGAATCCCGAACTGGTGTAACCGTAGGAAACACGTGGATCCCACTGTGATATCTCGGACGGCGAGATCACGCGCAGATCGATCGTCGAATTCCCGCTCGACCCTGCGTTCGAGATCGTGTCGATGCCACCCGTGTCCCAGATCGTCGACCAGGCGGTATTGAAGCCGTTCGTCGTCGGCAGTTGGTAAACGTTGTTTCCGGATGCGTAGCTCGAGTTGGCGCCGTAGATCGCCTGGATTGCCGCGATGTCGAGGGCCATCGGACCGTATTGCAGCCCATAGGATTCGGACGTGTGCCCGGGCAAAAGGTCGGGCCAGCCGAAAGTGTAGCTCATCGTCGTGTAGATGCCTTGATTCAGGCTTCCAGTACCCTCCGCGTGTTCGTCCCCCTGATTGACGCCGGGGAAGGTTGTCCGATCCCACCCCGGTCCACCGTCATGCGGATGGGCAAGGCCGAGCAGGTGGCCGATCTCGTGGACCATCGTGACGAGGCCCAGGCTTCCTTTGCCCAGCACGCCGGACATGGCCAAGTTCGGCGCATTGAAGAGGATATCGAGTACCTCGGAACTGCTGTAGCCTGGCAGATCGCTCCAGCCGAGGACGTTGGGTCCGCCCGCCTGCGCCTGGGTGCCCCACCAGAACCTCACGTCCGCGTCGGTGGCGCTCGTGACCTCGACGAAGTCGATGTTTGCGACGCTCTCCCACAGCGACATTGCCTCTCGCAGCCCGTTGAGAGCCAGCGCCGTCCAGCTATAGGAGTTCTGGCCGTCCATTGTGCCTTGGAAGGCCGTCCACTGGATGGTCACGGGACCGCCATTGCCGTCGGTCCAAGCCCCGCCAGCGACCAGGCTGTCGATCCACGGATCGGATCCGTCGGTGGGCGTTCCGTCGATGAAGATGGTCGTGGCTGTGCCGGGCATGAGTATGTCCTACGCGACAAAAGCGGAGAGGGCGGGAGTGGGGTCGAGGGAGGGAGCGGTGGGAAGGGCGCAGGCGGCGGCCACTGCACGGCGGATCGCCCGTTCGCCCAGCCCGCCGCCGAAAGTCGCCTGCCCGATGCACGCCCGAAACACCACGCTGCCCCCAAGGCCGAACAGGCTCTGCCCGAGCCTGCGTTTCCGGCATTGCGTCGGCAGCGAACTGCTCCCCAACAGCGTGCCGACGTTCGACACATATCGCGGTGTGGATTTCCCTGCAATCTGAGAGTGCATCGCCGATTACGTTTCGCACATGGCGAAAGCATGGATGTGATGTGCAGGGATGCACATTGACAGGAATCGGCGCACGATCACGCTCGCACGATGCGTGCGGGGAGAGGCTCATGACGACCACCGTCTATTTCGCCACCAACAGGATCGCCCACCATCCGGCGGACCGGCCGGAGAACTACACGTTCAGCATGGTCGCGCCCGACAATCCGCTGCAGGTCACCTACGGCACGGCCTTCGTCGACAGCGCCGGGCTGACGGCCGACACGGTGGGCGCCATCCGCTCGATCCATGATCTGCAGAAGGGCGGCTTCAGCCAGACGGCGTTCGACGACCTGGCCGAAGGCGGGCGCAACATCCTCGTCTTCGTCCACGGCTTCGCCAACAGCTTCGAGAATGCGCTGACGCGCGCGGCCTTCAATCGCGAATGGCTCGCCGACTCCGGCGTGAGCGAGGCGGACACCACCGTCGTCACCTTCAGCTGGCCCTCGCGCGGCCAGTTGCTGACCATCCCCTTCCCGACCCTGCCCTACCGCTCGGACCAGCGGATGTCCGGCGGCTCGGGCCTGCCGCTGATGCGCTTCTTCGCCAACCTGCTGCCCATCCTCGAGAAGGCGCGCGCGAACGGACGGCGGACCTTCCTGCTGACCCACAGCATGGGCAACCTCGCGCTGCAGGGGGCGGTGCAGGCCTGGTTCGACAACGGCAACGGCGATGCCGAGATGTTCGACCAGATCTTCATGGCCGCGCCCGACATCGTCGACGACGCCTTCGACCAGGCGGTGACCAACAGCCTGGCGCCGCTCTCCCGGCTCGGCCGGCGCATCACCATCCTGCACAACCGGCGCGACCACGTCCTCGACAAGCTCAGCGAGACCCTGAACTTCTGCCGGCGCCTCGGCCAGGACGGGCCGCGCGGCGGCGGCGATGCAACCCTGTTCCCGCCCGCCACCTACCGCATGGTCGATTGCAGCGGCTTCACCGACTACGACACGGGCTTCTCCGGCTCGCACCAGTATTACCGCCGCTCCGACGGCGTCCGCGCCCAGATCGCGGCGTTGATGGGGGCGTAGGACTTCAACGCCCTCATGTCCCTCTCCCCCGATAGGGGGAGAGGTTAGGTGAGGGGGTTACAGGGTGCGCCGCCCCCTCACCCAGCCTCTCCCCCTATCGGGGGAGAGGAGAAAGACGGGTGAGCACCTTTTCGACACACTTACCGTCATCTTTGTCGTCATCATGCGGACGAGGCCCCCCGCTCGCGACAGGAGATACGCCATGACCGCGCCGCGCCCGTACCGCACCCATATCGGCAACCACAAGCTCCAGCCCGAGACGCTGATGCTGAGCTACGGCTACGACCCGGCGCTGTCGGAAGGCGCGGTGAAGCCGCCGGTGTTCCTGACCTCGACCTTCGTGTTCGGCTCGGCCGAGGAAGGCCGCGACTTCTTCGACTATGCCTCGGGCCGCAAGACGCCGCCGGCCGGCAGCGCCGCTGGCTTGGTCTATTCGCGCTTCAACCATCCCAACAGCGAGATCGTCGAGGACCGGCTCGCGGTCTACGAGGGCGCCGAGACCTGCGCGCTGTTCTCCTCCGGCATGTCGGCGATCTCTACGACCTTGCTCGCCTTCGCGCGGCCGGGCGACGTGGTGCTCCACTCCCAGCCGCTCTATGGCGGCACGGAAACCCTGCTGGCCAAGACCCTGTCGGGCTTCGGCATCGGCGCGGTGGGTTTCATCGACGGGGTGAGCGAGGCCGCGGTCCGCGCCGCCATGGCCGAGGCCCGCAAGCTGGCGGAGCGTCAAGGCGGCCGCGTTGCCGTCATCATGATCGAGACGCCGGCCAACCCGACCAACACGCTGGTCGACATCGCCCTGCTGCGCCGCCTCGCCGACGAGATCGGCGCCACCCAGCCCGGCGGCCCGCCCGTGCTGGCCTGCGACAACACCTTGCTGGGGCCGGTCTTCCAGCGCCCGCTCGACCACGGCGCCGACGTCTCGGTCTATTCGCTCACCAAGTATGTCGGCGGCCATTCCGACCTGATCGCCGGCGCGGCGATGGGCCGGAAGGAGATCATGGCCCCGATCCGCGCCCTGCGCGGCAGCTTCGGCACCCAGCTCGACCCGCATTCCTGCTGGATGCTGGGCCGCTCGCTGGAGACGCTGGGCCTCAGGATGGAGCGCGCCAACTCCAACGCCCGCCTGGTCGCCGACTGGCTGGCCGCGCATCCCAAAGTGGCGAAGCTCCACTATCTCGGCCTGTTGCCGGCGGGCTCGCCCGAGAAGGCGCTCTACGACCGTCAATGCACCGGCGCCGGCTCGACCTTCTCCTTCGACATCAAGGGCGGCGAGAAGGAAGCCTTCGCCTTCCTGAACGCGCTCAAGATCTTCAAGCTCGCGGTGAGCCTCGGCGGCACGGAATCACTGGCCAGCCATCCCGCCGCCATGACGCATTCGGGAGTCCCGCTCGAAGTCCGCGACCGGATCGGCGTTCTGGACACGACGATCCGTCTGTCGGTGGGGATCGAGCATCCAGATGATCTGATCGCTGATCTGACGCAGGCGTTGGCAGTGACGGGCAGATGACAAATCAGGTACCAGCATAAATAGTAAACGACCTGATTGCCTTTGGCTGCGCCCGAGCAAGGCGAGACGCTACCCGCAAGTTCGCAGTCTTGGGCATCACTTTGAATATCTAACCTAGTTGAAAATAGAGGAACCCGCCGAAACCGACGACCGTCAGCCCCACGCCAAGACATTTGAAGAAGCCGATACCAAGCGACCGCTGATGATGGGAGGCCCCATCCGGTTCTAGTTCGACCTGCATGCAGATGAACAGCAGGAGCAGACCATAGAACCCGACGCCGAAGTAGCCGAACAGCGTGATGAATGCATAGGCAAACACGCCGGCAATCAGCCAGCCGATGACGGCTATGACATGGACAACGAACATTCCGGACATTATCGACTGCTCTGGCTGACGCCGACGTTCTTGCAGGGCCGGCGTGGCTTCGAGGCGGCCTTGTCGATGAGCGCGACGATATCGGACGTGCTCCACAGCCGTTGGGTGAGGTTGGCGGCCATCGCTGGTGACCCCTTCACTGCCCCGTTGATAAGGACGAAATTGTAGCAAACAGTATAGAGCGCGACCATGTGACAGCGGTTCTCGAGCTTCTTGCTGCGGGCGCAGGGCTTGCGGCTGATCCAGATTTGGGTGCCGGACGTGCGTGCGGCGTCGTTCCGGAAGGAGGCGCATCGCCAGTCCCTGGCCGTCTCGCGGAGCGCCCGGGCGCGCGAGGATCAGGCGTTCATCGACGCGGTTTCAGACTGGCAGGACGAGTGAAGCGCGGCGAAGTCTGGACCTTCTCGGGCGGCAAGGATTATGCGGGCAAGCCTCGCCCGGTGGTCATCGTGCAGGACGACACTTTCGACGCCACCGATTCCATCACGATCTGCGCCTTCACGACCGACTCCACCGAGGCGCCTTTGTTCCGGTTGGTCGTGGAGCCGAACGAGCGCAACGGCCTGCGCTCCCCGTCGCGGCTGATGGTGGACGAGATCACCACGGTTCCCAGGTCGAAGGTCGGCGAGCGGATCGGGCGGCTCGACGACGAGGATGTGGTTCGGCTCAACCAGGCGGCGATGGTGTTTCTCGGGCTCGCCGTGTCGCCGCGGCACAGCCGGACGCGGGAATAGCGCGCCCCCTCACCTGTGCGCCGCCCCCTCCCGCGTCTTCCACAGCGACCAGGCGATGCCGGCGGCGATCAGGCCGAAGGTGACGGCGAGGCTGGCGACGGGCGGGAACTTGCCCTCGTCCAGGAGGAAGTCCGAGACGAAGATCTTGGAGCCGATGAAGATCAGCACCGCGGCCAGCGCGTGCTTCAGGTAGTGGAAGCGGTCGATCATGGCGGAGAGCGCGAAGTAGAGCGCGCGCAGGCCCAGCACCGCCATGATGTTCGAGGTGTAGACCACGAACGTGTCGGTGGTGATGGCGAAGATCGCCGGCACCGAGTCCACCGCGAACACCAGGTCCGCCACGTTGATCACCACCAGGGCGAGGAACAGCGGCGTCGCGGCCAGGGCCATGCGCCCGGTCCGCTCGTCGAGCTGCGAGACGAAGAAGCGGTCGCCGTGCAGCTCCTTGGTCACGCGCATGCGGCGGGAGATCCAGCGGATGGCGGCGTTGTTGGCGAGGTCCGGCTCCTGGTCGTTCGTGAAGAACATCTTGATGCCGGTGACGATCAGGAAGGCGGCAAAGATGTAGAGCACCCAGTAGGCTTCGCTGACCAGCGCGGCGCCGGCCGCAATCATGAGGCCGCGCAGCACGATGACGCCGATGATGCCCCAAAGCAGCGCGCGGTACTGGTATTTGGCCGGGATGGCGAAGAAGGTGAAGATCAGGCTGATGACGAAGATGTTGTCGATCGACAGCGCCTTCTCGATGAAGAAGCCGGTGAAGTACTTCATGCCGAGGTCGGGGCCCTTCTCGACCCAGACCCAGACGCCGAAGGCCAGGGCGATCGAGATGTAGAAGGCTGAGAGCTTCAGCGATTCGCCGATGCCCATCACCCGGTCCTCCTTGTGCAGGAGGCCGAGGTCGAAGGCGGTCAGCGCCACCACCAGCGAGATGAAAGCGAGCCAGAACCAGACCGGCGTGCCGAGAAAGGAATGGACCAGAAACTCGGTCATACCAGGGTCCGGGGAGTGGGGCGGCTCATGTTCGTTCGTCCTCTGCGGTAAGGCGGGCAAGATGCGTGACGGGAGGCGATTGTAGAAATAGATTTGACGTGCCGGCATTGATAGTCACAGACTATCACCCAGCATGACCACGCTGCGCCAACTCTCCTATCTGGTGGCCCTGGCCGACAGCCGGAACTTCCGGCGGGCCGCGGACGCCGTGCACGTCGCCCAGCCCACGCTCAGCCAGCAGGTGCGGGCGCTGGAGGCGCGGCTGGGCGTGACCCTGGTCGAGCGCAACGAGAGCCCGGTCCAGCTCACGCCGATCGGCCGGGACCTGGTGACGCGCGCCCGGCGAATCCTGCTCGACGTGAAGGATGCGGAGGAGATGGTGCGGCGTTCGCGGGCCGGCATCGCCGGCACCATCCGCTTCGGCGTCACGCCCACCCTCGGCCCCTACCTGATGCCGCGCATCGTGGCCTCGCTGCACCGGCGCTTCCCCGACCTGCGGCTCTACATCCGCGAGGGCATTCCCGACGAGCAGACGCGCGAGCTGGCGCGCGGCGAGCTCGACATGGTGCTGTCGCCCCTGCCCGTCGCCGGCAGCGACCTGCACATCGAGCCGCTGTTCCGCGAGCCGCTGCACATCGTCTGCCCGCCCGAGCACCCGCTCGGCCGCTCGGCCAAGGTGCGCCGCGGCGACCTGGCGGGAATCGGGTTCCTCAGCCTCGACCGCCGCCACCATGCCCACCGCCAGGCGCGCGAGATCTGCGAGGACCTCAAGGCCACGCTGCTCGAGGACTATGAGGGAACCAGCCTCGACAGCCTGCGCCAGATGTGCGGCTCGGGGCTGGGCTTCGCCATCCTGCCGGAACTCTATCTGCGCTCGGAGGTGGGCGGCGCCGACATGGTCACCCGCCTCCCGATGGCCGGCTGGAGCGCCACCCGCTCCGTCGCCGCGGTGTGGCGCGACGGCTCGGCCTATGCCGACAGCTACGCCACCATCGCCGAAACGATCGCCACGGAAGCGCGGAGCATCCTCGCGGGACCGGCGCTGTAGCGTACCCGTATCGTGTGCTCCACCACTGCACCCCCTCATCCTGAGGAGGTCGCGCAGCGACCGTCTCGAAGGATGGGCAACAAACGTGGTGCTCGTGCCCATGCTTCGAGACGCGCTCCTGCGGAACGCTCCTCAGCATGAGGTTGGAGGGGGCAATTCCAGTCTGCCTGGAAGGACTCCAGAGCTGCTCCTAAAGCCCCTCGTTCGGGATCGCCAGGACGATGCCGCAATGCTTGCAGTGGACGGCGTCGAGGTCGTGCACCAGCAGGGCGCAGGACGGACATTCGAAGCGGACCTTGTTGGGCCGGAAGATGGCCTGCAGCAGGCGCAGGAAGAGGCTGACGCCCACGATCATGATGATCACGGCGAGCAGCCGGCCGCCGGGGCCGGTCAGGGTGATATCACCGAAGCCCGTGGTCGTGAGCGTCGTGATGGTGAAGTAGAGCGCGTCGATGTAGTTGGCGATGTTGGGGTTGATATTGTGCTGGGTGACGTAGACCACCGACGTCACGATGAAGATGAAGACGCCGAGATTGACCGTGCGCTGGATGACGTCCTCATACAGGCGGAACCACTTCGAGTCCTGCCGCAGGTCGCGCAGCAGGTGGTAGGAGCGCAGCAGGCGCAGCGCCCGGGCGATGCGCAGGAACGCCAGGTTCTCGAGGAACACCGGCAGCAGCAGGCACAGGATCACAATCAGGTCCGCCGCCGAGGAAAGGGTGAACAGGTGGCGCAGCGGCCGGCGCTCCACCCAGAGGCGCGCCGCGAACTCGACCGACAGAAGGAGGCCGATGGCGAGATCGAGGGCGATCATCCACGGCTGATGCCCACCGAAGGGCGAGATGAGGAACACCGCGATGGTGGCGATGTCGAAGCCGACCAGCCCGTAGCGGAACCGCCGGGCCTGCGGGTCGTCGCCGAAGTAGAGCCCCTGGATTCGTTCGCGCAATGCTTCTCGTGCCATGCCTTCAAAATAGCATGGCCGCGGCTTCGGGGCACAGCCGCGCGAAAACTACTCCGCGGCCGGGGCGAGCGGCATCGCCAGCGTCGGCCGGGCGGTGCTGAAGCGGCGCAGCACCTGGCCGGGCGGCTTCACCTTTACATAGTCCTGGCCGTCGAACACCTGGACGCCATTGACCCAGACGCCCTTGAGGCCGGGGGCGCTGCGGATCAGGCGGTTGGCGCCGGCCGGGAGGTCGGCGACGCGCCGGGTCTTGCTGACATGGATGGTTGCGGGATCGAACAGCATGAGGTCCGCCCAGGCGCCGACCTCGAGGCGGCCGCGGTCGACGATGCCGTAGATGTGGGCGGGATCGCCGGTCAGCTTGCGGATGGCGTGCGGCAGGCTGAAGCGGTCGAGCTCGCGCACCCAGCGGCCCAGCAGGTGCATGGCATAGCCGGCATCGCAGAACAGGGTGAGATGGGCGCCGGCGTCGGACAGGCTGATCAGGTTGCCGTCGTCGGCGATCAGGTCGCCGACGCGCTTTTCGTCGACGTTCAGCAGGCGCACGATGAAGGTCGTCTCGAGGTCGTCGGCCAGGCCGATGTCGAGCAGCGCGTCCACCGGATCGACGCCGCGCTCGCGCGCGATCTCTTCGATGTTGCGGCCTTCCAGGGTTGGCTGGGTCGGCGACACGGCCACTTCCATCAGGTGCCAGGTGCCGTTGAAGATGCGGCCGCCCTCCACTGGCGTCGCCAGGGACTTCTTGAAGGCGGCGCGAAAGCCGGGATCGGTGAACAACGCGCGATGGTGCGCCGCGTCGCCGGCCTTGGGCCACGGCGCGATCGTCTGCAGCATGTAGGCGTTGAGCAGGCCGAAATTCATGTTGAGCGGCTGGCACGAGGCCTGGGCATAGACCGCGTGGCCGCGGCCGCGGGCCTCGGCGCAGGCGCTGGAGATTCCCGGCGCGTGCTCGGGCTTCGTCGGATAGTCGAGCAGCGGGCAATAGATCACCGGCCGGCCGGACAGCTCCGCCAGTTCCTCCAGGAAGGGGATGGTCGAGCGCTGGCCGCAGGTCGCCATGGTGACGCCGTGGCCGTGCCGCGCCATCACCCGCGCCAGCGCGCGGAACTCGTCGTCGCTGGCCAGGCGCGACGGCACCGGGATGCCGCCATAGCCGTTGTGGTTCTCGAAGGTCGAGGAGCCCAGGCCGATCGCCCCCGCCGCCAGCGCCCCGTCGAACAGCGCCGACATCTTCGCCAGCTCGTCCGCCGTCGCCTCACGCTCGGAGCCCGCATCGCCCATCACCACGGTGCGCAGCGCCGAATGGGAGCAGAAGGACGCGACGTTGGGCGTGACGCCGCGGCGGGCGATGAAATCGAGGTAGGAGGAGAAATCGTCGAACTGCCAGTCGACGCCCTCGCGCAGTGCCTCCAGCGACATCGCCTCGACCTCGGAGAGGTTCTTGAGCAGCGTGTCGCGCGTGGCGGGCGTCGCGGGCGCAATGCCGAAGCCGCAATTGCCGATCACCACCGTCGTGACGCCCAGCGCCGGCGACGGCGAGGCCGTCGAGTCCCAGGTAAGCTGGGCGTCGTAATGGGTGTGGACGTCGATCACGCCGGGCGCCAGCACCAGGCCGGTCGCATCGACCGTCTCGCGCGCCGGCCCGAGATCGTGGCCGATGGCGGCGATGCGGCCGTCCTTCACCGCGAGGTCGGCCTTGCGCAGGGGGTTGCCCAGTCCATCGGCGACGTCGGCATTCCTGACGATCAGATCGTACATGTTCGCTCCCGGATTGTTCGGCACTTTGGTGCGCTTGTGCCCGCATTCTCCGCGAGAAAGCGGAGCGATTATATCGTTCTGCCTGGGTGAATTTCGCGGCGTGGACGAAATGCGGGGAACCCATCCGCTCCTATGCGTTAGACGCCTTGCCGGACGGCGCGTCACCAAACCGACCGCTAGACGGGGCGACAAGGGACCAATGGGAGCCATGGACAGATTGGAACCGACGGAACTGTTCTGGCGCCGGGAGAAAGCGACGCGGGCCGCGCTGATCGTCGATGCGAAGGCCTATTTCGAGGTCGGCCGCAAGGCGATGCTGAAGGCGCAGAAGCGCATCGTGCTGATCGGCTGGGACTTCGACGCCCGCATCGAGCTCGGCGACGAGCGGCTGCCGGGCGAGCCGCGCACCCTGGGCGAATTCGTCTTGTGGCTGGTGAAGCGCAATCCCGAGCTCGAGGTCTTCCTGCTGCGCTGGAACATGGGCGCGGTGCGCACCCTGTTCCGCGGTACCACGATCTTCACCCTGATGCGCTGGATGGCCCATCCGCGCATCCACACGCGGCTCGACGGCGCCGCGACGCTGGGCGCCTCGCACCATCACAAGATCGTCGTGATCGACGACTGCGTGGCCTTCTGCGGCGGTATCGACATGACCAGCAACCGCTGGGACACGCCGGAACATCGCGACCATGACCCGCGCCGCGTCGGCCCGGACGGCAGTCCCTACGCGCCGTGGCACGATGCGACCACCATCCTGGAAGGCCCCGTGGCGGCGGCCCTGGGCGACCTGTCCCGGCATCGCTGGCGGACGGCCGGCGGCGCGGCGCTGGCGCCGGTCGAGGGCTGCGGCGATTGCTGGCCCGACGGGCTCGGCGTGCAGTTCCGCGACATCGCGGTGGCGATCTGCCGGTCGCGGCCGGCGGGCGATGGCGAAGAAGCAGTGCGCGAGATCGAGGCGACGTACCTCGCCCTGATCGCCCGCGCCCGCCGCTACATCTACGCCGAGAGCCAGTATTTCGCGTCGCGCCGCATCGCCGAGGCGATCGCCCACCGGCTGGAGGAGCCGGACGGGCCGGAATTCATCCTGGTTAATCCCTTCAAGTCGCAGGGCTGGCTGGAGCCGGTCGCCATGGACACGGCGCGGGCTCGCCTCTACGGGGCGCTGCACCGGCTCGACCGCCATCGGCGCCTGCGGATCTATCACCCCTTTACCGCCCAGGGCGAGCCGATCTACGTGCACGCCAAGATGACGATCGTAGACGACGAGGTGCTGCATGTCGGTTCTTCGAACATGAACAACCGCTCGATGCGTCTCGACACCGAATGCGACGTCACCATCGATGCGGCCCATCCCGGCAACGAGAGCGCCGCGAACGAGATCCGCGCCCTGCGCGACAGCCTGCTCGCCGAGCATCTGGGTGTCCCCGCCGACAAGATCGCCGCCGAGATCGGAACGAAGGGCTCGCTGATCGAAGCCCTCGAGGCGCTGCGCGGCGAGGGCCGCTCGCTGCGGCCTTACGAAATCCCCGACCTCCAGGAGGTCGAGAAATGGCTGGCCGACAACCAGGTGCTCGATCCCGAAGGGGCCGAGGACGTGTTCGAGGCGATGTCGAACGGCGGCCTGCTGCGCGGCCTGCGCGGTCGCCTCCGCCACCGCGCCCTCTCCCTCTTCACCCGCTAGCTCTTCGGCCACGCGAAAGTCCGGCGCGGACCGCTCAGGCGGAAGATCAGAAACCCTACGATCAGAAGATTCGCGACATTGAAGGCCACGCCCGAGGCAAAGGCCGGCGCGTAATAGCCGAAATGGTCGTAGAGGAGCCCTGCCCACCAGCTTCCCACCGCCATGCCGCTCATGGCGGTGAACAAGGTGAGCGGGATGCGCCAGGAAGCTTCCGACGACGCGTAGAGGTCGCGGATGGTCACGGCATAGGACGGGATGATGCCGGCGAAGCCGAGGCCAAAGGCAGCAGAGACCGCGAACAGGCCGGCCTCGCCCTGCGTGAACGAGAAGGCCGCGATGGTGACGGCCTGGAAGGCCGAGCCGGCCATGATGGTGCGCAGGCCGCCGATCCGGTCGGCCAGCGCACCCCAGGCCTGGCGCGCGAGAAAGGCGGCGGCCAGCATGATCGAAAGCATGGTGGCGCTGCGCGTCGGCGTGATGCCCATGTCGCTGCAGAAGGCGACGAGATGCGCCTGCGGGATCGCCATCGGCATGCAGCAGCAGAAGCCGGCGATGCAGATCAGCAACTGCGCCAGGTTGGGATGCAGCCCGGCGACGAGGCGCCTGCCCTGCGGCGTCGTGGCAGCGGTACGTGCGGTCGAGGCGGCCGGGGCTTCGATCGGCGGCAACGGCGCGGGCTTCAGCAGGAAGGTCGCCGGCAGGATCAGCGCCAGCACCACGCCGGCATAGGCCAGCATCACCGCCTGCCAGCCCCATGAGCTGATGCCGGCCTCGAAGATGGTCGGCCACAGGACGCCGGCCACGTATTGGCCGGATGAAATGAGCGCGATCGCGGTGCCGCGGCGGCGGTCGAACCAGCGGCTGACATAGATCAGCAACGGCGGGTACACCCCGCCATTGCCCAGCAGGCCGAGCATCAGCCCGTGGCCGACATAGAGCGCCCATAGCGAGCCGTGTGAAGAGAGTACCAGCCCGCCCGCGATCATGCAGGCCCCGATGGCGACCGTGGCGCGCACGCCGATCCGGTCGGCCAGCCAGCCCATCAGGATGCCGCCCGCGCCCGTTCCGACCCAGGCGAGCGAGCCGGCCAGCACCAGCACCGACCGCTCGGTGCCCAAAGCCTCCTGCATCGGTTTCAGGCCAACGACGATCAGCAGCGGCGAACCGAAGGAGACGGAGAGGATCGCCAGAGTCAGCCAAGCCGCCCTCCACGAGCGCGGCCCCTCGATGCTGCCGGTCCCGGGCACGCCACCATGAGGGGCCGCCCTGTCGGGCGCATTGCTCTGGGGCGAGCGTTCCCCTCCATTCATGTCGTTTCCCCAACCTTCTCATTGGCACCTCCGGAAGCGGTGGCGCGGCAGGCAGTGTCGGCGGGACGATATGAATTGGCTACGGCGGCGGCTGCATGGCGGCTAGGCCGCCGATGCCCGTTGCGCCGCAACGGGCCGAGGCTTCAGCGCTGGCCCTTCTCCGGGGGCTCAAGACGGCGAAAGGGCCTGCGCAGCAGTTCGGGCACGGCCCGCCGCATCTTCTCGAAGGCGACGTAGAGGCCCGGGATGACGAAGATGCCGAGGCAGGCGGAGGCCAGCATGCCGCCGAACACGGCGGTGCCGACCGCGCGCTGGGTCGCGGCACCCGCTCCCGAGGCGATCACCAGCGGCACGAGGCCCAGGATGAAGGCGAAGGAGGTCATCATCACGGCGCGGAAGCGCTGGCCGGCGGCCGCGGTGGCGGCCGTCACCGGGTCGCTGCCGCCCGCCCGCTCGTGCATGGCGACCTCGATCACCAGGATGGCGTTCTTGGCCGCCAGCGCGATCAGCACGACGATGCCGATCTGGGCGTAGATGTTGTTGGCGAGGCCGGTCAGCCACAGCGCGGCCAGCGCGCCGAACAGGCCGACGATCACCGACAGCAATGCCGCCACCGGCAGCGCCAGGCTCTCGTAGAGGCCGACCAGGAACAGGTAGGCGAACAGCACCGCGAGCGCGAGCACGAAGCCGGTCTGGCTGCCCGCCTCCTTCTCCTGCTGCGCGGTGCCGGCCCACTGGAAGCCGTAGCCCGGCGGCAGGCTGGCGCGCGCCACCCGCTCCATCGCCGCGATCGCCTCGCCCGAGGAATAGCCCGCGGCCGGCGCGCCGTTCAGCGTCACCGAGCGCAAATTGTTGTAGCGGTTGATGGTGGCCGGCGCCGTCGTGAGTTCCAGCGTCGCCATCGCCTGCAGCGGCACCAGCGTGCCGCTCGACGAGCGCACGCGCACGCGGTTCACGTCCTCGACGGTGCGGCGGTCGGCGGCATCGGCCTGCACGCGCACCGTCCAGGTGCGGCCGAACATGTTGAAGTTGTTGACGTTGCGGCTGCCCATCGCCGTCTGCAGCGCCGCGAAGATGTCGGGGATGGCGACGCCCAGCGTCTCGGCGCGGTCGCGGTCGAGCTCGAGCCGGATCTGCGGCGTCGAGGCGCTGTAGGTGGTGAAGACGCCGGCAAGCTCGGGCGCAGACTGCGCCGCGTTGATGACGCCGCGCGCCACCGCCACGATCTCCTCCGGCGGCGCACCGGTCAGGCTCTGGACCTCGAACTCGAAGCCCGCGGAGTTGCCCAGCCCCGCGATCGGCGGCGGGTTGAAGGCATAGACGTTGGCCGCGGCCACGCGCTGGAATGCCTTGTTGAGCCGCTCCAGCACCGCGAAGGCCGACATCTCGTGACCGGGCCGCTCGGCATAGGGCTTCAGCGAGACGATCATCATGGCGCGGTTGGGCAGGTTCAGCCCGTCGAGCAGGCTGGTGCCGCTCACGGTGAAGAAGTTCTGCAGCCACGGCTGGCCGGTCAGCATGGCCTCGACCTCGGTCACCGCCTCCAGGGTGCGGCTGGTCGAGGCGGCGTCGGGCAGCTGGATCTCGGCCATGAAGGAGGACTGGTCCTCCTCCGGCAGGAAGCCGGTGGGCACGATCCGCAGCAGCCCGCCGGTGGCGAGCGCGAACAGCGCCACGAGGCCGACCGCCAGCACGCTCCGCCGGATCAGCGGTCCCGCGAGCTTCAGGTAGCCGTTGCGCGTGGCATCGATGCCGCGCTGAAGGCGGGCCATCAGGCCGCGCGGCGCGCCGCGACGGGTGAGCAGCAGCGCGCATAGCGCCGGGGAAAGCGACAGCGCGTTGATCGCCGAGATCACCATGGCGACCGAGATGGTGAGCGCGAACTGCTGGTAGAGCTTGCCGGCGATGCCCGGCATGAAGGCCGTCGGGATGAACACCGACAGCAGCACCAGGGTGATGGCGATGATCGGCCCCGTGACCTCGGCCATCGCCTTCTCGGTGGCCTCGGCCGGCGTGAGATGGGGCTCCTTCTCCAGTGTGTGCTCGACCGCCTCGACCACGACGATGGCGTCGTCGACCACGATGCCGATGGCCAGCACCAGCGCCAGCAGCGATACGGTGTTGAGCGAGAAGCCCATCATCTGCATCACCGCGAAGGTGCCGATCAGCGCCACCGGCACGGCGATGATGGGGATCAGCGTCGCCCGCAGGCTGCCCAGGAACAGGAAGACCACGATGGCGACCAGGACGAAGGCCTCGATCAGGGTCTTCACCACGCTGTGGATCGTCGCCTCGACGAACACCGTCGTGTCGTACATCACCTCGAAGGCGACATCCTCGGGCAGCCGGTCCTCGAGGTCCTTCAGCACCTGGCGCACGCCCTCGGCGGTGGCCAGCGCATTGGCGCCCGCAAGCTGGTAGATGTTGATGCCGGCCGCCGGCTTGCCGTTGTAGCGCGTGGTGACGTCGGCATTGGCCGAGCCCAGCTCGACCCGGCCGATGTCGCGGATGCGCAGCAATGCGCCGTCCGGGTTCGCGCGCACGGTGATGTTGCCGAACTCCTCGGGCGAGGTGAGCCGGCCCTTGGCCGTGATGTTGAGCTGGAAGTCGACTCCGTCGAGCAGCGGCGCGGCGCCGACCCGGCCGACGGCGGCCTGCATGTTCTTGGCCTCGATCGCCTTCACCACGTCCTGCGAGGTGACGCCGAGGCTCGACATGCGGTCGAGGTCGAGCCACACGCGCATGGCATAGTCGAGCCCGCCGAACAGGCCGGCCGAGCCGACGCCCGGCACGCGCTGCATGGCGTCGAGCACGTTGATGGTGGCGAAGTTCGACAGGAACAGCGCGTCGCGCGTGCCCTTGGGCGAATAGACGGCGACCACCTGCAGCAGGGCCGACGACTGCTTCTTCACCAGCACGCCGTTGCGCTGCACCTCGTCGGGAAGCTGCGGCATGGCGCGGTTGATGCGGTTGTTGACGTTGACCGTGTGGTCCTGCGGGTTCGAACCCACCTTGAAGTAGACGCTGAGGGCGTAGCTGCCGTCGCTGCCCGAGGTCGACTTCATCGAGATCATGTTCTCGACGCCGTTGACGTTGCGCTCGATGATCTGCGCCACGCTCTCCTCGACCACCTGGGCCGAGGCGCCGGGATAGCTGGTCGTGACGGTAACTTCCGGCGGCACGATGTTGGGGAACTGCGCGATCGGCAGGCTGCCCAGCGCCAGCAGGCCCGCGATGACCATGATCGCGGAGACGACGAAGGCGAGCCGCGGGCGGCGGATGAAGACGGCGGCGATGCCCATGGGATCAGCGCTTCGGCTGGCCGGCGGCGGCCGGCGCCGGCTGCGCCTCGACCGCCATTCCCGCGCGCACCCGCTGCTGGCCCTGCACGATGACCCGGTCGCCCTCCTTGAGGCCGCTCGCCACCGCGATCATGCCGTCGCGCACGAAGTCGACGGTGATGCGGCGCTGCTCGACGACGCCCTTGCCGTCGACGACGTAGACGTAGCGGCCGGTCTGGTCGATCGCCATCGCGGCCAGCGGCACCACCATCACCTTGGCCGGTTCGTTGCCCTCGACGATCACCCGCACCGTCTGGCCGTCGGTCAGCAGCTCGTCGGCATTGTCGAACACCGCGCGCGCCATCTGCCCGTCGGTCGTGGGATCGACCGCGACGTCGATGAAGTCGACCTTGCCCTTCTCGGGGTACAGCTTGCCGTCGGCGAGGCGCAGCCGCACGGCAAGCGGCTCGCCGGCGCGCAGGTCGCGGCGCACGTTCAGCAGGTCTACCTGGGGGACCGAGAACAGGGCGCGGATCTGCCGCTCGTTCACGATGGTGGCGAGAACGCCCGATTCCGGCCCGACGAGGTTGCCCGGCGACACGGAGGAGCGGCCGATCAGGCCGGCAATCGGCGCCGCGATCTTCGTGTAGGAGAGCTGCAGTTCGGCATCCTCGAGCTGCGCTTCGGCGTCGTCGAGCGTGGCCTTGGCCTGCAGCTGCTCGGCCAGCCGCTGGTCATAGGAGACCTGCGAGACGTTGTTGGTACGCAGCAGCTCGGCCGCCCGCTTGAGCTGCGCCTCGGCATTGATCAGCGCCGCCTGCGCCCCGTCACGCAGCGCCCGCTTCTGGTTCACCGCGATGCGGTAGGACGTGGGGTCGATGGTGAACAGGAGCTGGCCTTCCGTCACCTTGGTGCCGTCGGCGAATTCCCGCTTGCCGAGCACGCCCTTGACTCGGGCGCGCAGCTCGACCTTTTCGAACACGGCGAGCCGGCCGACATATTCCGACTGCGGCGCCAGCGTCCGCACCTCGACCGGCCGCACCAGCACGACCGGCGGCGCGTTGTCGGCGGATTTCGTCTGGGCGCCGACCGGCAGGACGAAGGAGAGGCCGAGAAGAAGACCGGGAAGCAGTCCGACAAGCCGTCGACCGAGAGCAAGGGAAAGCTGCCCAAAACCGCGCGCCCCGTATCTCATCTCGCAACTCCAAGTCCTTGTCGAAACCGACGCCGAACGGGCCTCTGAGCGTCACACACCATACGTCCAAGCCAGACAGGCTGCATGACTTATTCAATATCCTTTTGCAACGAAGTAGATGGCGATTGCTCGACGAAGCGCCGGGGGCGGTGACGAGGACCTCCAACGCGACGGAACGCGACCGACGGCGCGGCGTTACAGGCGCGACGGTGGAGAGAATGACATGAACTACAGGGTCTTGACGGTTTGCGCCGCGTCCCTCTCGCTGTCGGCGGTCACGCCGGTCCTTGCCCAGGGCTCCTTTGGCCCGCTCTCCATCGAAAGCTGCCCCGATTACGTGGCAAGGGCGACGAGCCAGGTTCAGATGGCGACCGGCTGCAGCTTTACGGGTGGGCGCTGGAGCATCGACGCGGCCGACCATATGGCGTGGTGCAAAGTCGCGTCGCCACGCGAGCGTGGACGTGAGGACGACGAGCGTCGCAAGGCCCTGGTGACATGCCGGGGCGACTCCGGGGCGGTTCCGATCAAGAACTGCAGGGAGTACGCGGCCAGGTCACGATCGCAGGTCGAGCTTGCCCAGTCGCTGGAGTCGGATTGCGTCTTCGAAGGGATGCGGTGGAGTTCGAACCTGGTTCAGCATTTGAACTGGTGTAATCGGACGCCAGCAAACCGGCACGAATTGGAAGACGCCGCCCGCCGCCGGGAACTGGCGGCGTGCAAGCCGAAGCCGAGGTAGCGGCCACGGCGGCACGGTTTCATCGTCCGCTTTGCATCGGACGGCACGAACCCTTACGTGTTCGTGAGCCACATGACAGAGATTGCCGCCCCGACGTTCGACGACCTGCCCGTTCCCCTGCCGCTGGGCTCGACCTTCTTCAACCCGGCGATCGAGCAGGTGCGGAAGTTCGCCTATGCCGTCGAGGACGAAAGCGGCTGGCTGGTGGGCGATCCCGCGGACGCGCTCGTACATCCGCTGTTCCTGTCGACGTACATGTGGTTTCCGTCCGGCTTCTACCTGCGCGCGCCGGGGGAGATCGGACATTTCGGCCTGTTTCGTCAACGCCACGGACATCTGGTCGGCACGCCATTCCTGCACGGCAAATCGTCGGCGCGCTTCCTGCGGCCGTTCCGCCTCGGCCGCCCGATCCGCGCCGACGTCGCGGTGACGGAGAAATATCGCCGGCGCGGGCGCCACTTCATCGTCATGCGCGCGTCGTTCTTCGATGCCGACGGCGAACCGCTGGCCGTCTATGACCATGGCTGCGCGATCCGCAGCGAGAGCGTGCCGCACACGGCAGCGCCTTCCCCAACGCCTGTTGCGACATCCCCGAGCGAGCTTCCGCCCCGCCGCATCGAACTGTCGCTGGAGAAGTCGCGCCTGTTCAGCCTGCCGGCCGAGAACTATCACACGCACGATCACCTGGCGCAGGCGCTGGGCGCGCGGGTGGCGATCCCGGCAGCGATGATGTCCTTCGCCTACCTGTCCCGCTTCGCACAGGACATTTTCGGCAACGACGCCTGGATCTCACGCGGACAGCTCGACGCGGTGTTCACGCGCATGCTCCAGCGCGACGATGTGCTGAGCATCGAAGGCCATCGCAAGGACGGCGCTGAACTCTCCTTGAGCATCTACAACGCCCGACGCGATCCCGTCGCCGTCGCCAGGGCGCGCCTTCTCGACCTGCCTTGAGCAGCCGACGGCTGACTTACGATGCCGAGGCCTTTGGCCGGGACACCAGCGACGCCCCGATCGCCACGAGGGCGAAGGCCGCCAGCACGAACAGGCTGCCGGCCACCGCCTCGACGAAGGCCGGCCCCATCCGGTCGGCACTGCCCGAGAGACCGAGGCGCCACGACAGGGTCGAGGAGGCCGCCGAGACGCCGATGCAGCTTCCCAGCACCCGGCCGAGATTGACCAGACCGCCAGCCGACGAGGCGTGGCCCCTGGGTGCGGCATCGATTGTGGCGTGGCTGTTGGGCGCCAGGAACAGGCCGAGGCCCGCGCCGAACAAAGCAAGCGCGACCAGGCGCACCACCAGCCGGTCGGGCCCGAAGGCGATGGCGACGAGCGCGAGGATCGCCGCCAGGCACAGCGCCATGCCGGCCGCGCCCACCCGCCGCGCGGTGAAACGCGAGGCGAGCCGTGCGGCGAGCGGCGCGACCAGCCCCAGCAGGATCGGGATGGTGGCAAGCTTCAGCCCCGCGACATGCGCGCTGTTGGCGAGCCCCTTCACGAAGGCGAAGGACATCAGGAACAGCATGCCATAGAGCAGCGCATAGCCCATCACCACGCCGACGAAGCCCGCCGAGAAGTCGCGCGAGCGGAACAGCTCGATGTCGACGACCGGCCAGCGCGTCTTCCTCTCGCGCCGCAGGAACAGCACGAGGAACAGGACCGACGCGGCCGCGCACGCCAGCATCGACGGCGACGCGAGCGGCCAGACGGAAACCTGCGTCAGCGCGAGCACGCCCAGCCCGACCGCCGGCACCAGCAACACGGCGCCCGCGAGATCGAAGGTCTCGTCCCGCTTCACGTCCTCGTCCCGCGAGCGCGGCAGGACCAGCCAGCCCAGCACGAAGGCCAGCAGACCGAACGGCACCGCCGCCCAGAAGATCCAGCGCCAGCCGAGCAGTTCGAGCAGAAAGCCGCCGACGATCGGACCGGTGCTGACGCCCACCGCTTGCGCCGTGGTGAACCAGCCGATGGCGTGCGGACGCTTGTCCTGGGGCACCGCGGTCACCAGGATCGTCATGCTGTTGGCGCCCAGCAGCCCGCCGCCCACGCCCTGCAGCGCCCGCAGCGCCACCAGCTGGTCCAGCGTCTCCGCCCAGCCGCAGAGCAGTGAGGCCAGGGTGAACAGCGCGAACCCCAGGAGATAGGGCAGCTTGCGACCCATCATTTCCGAGACCCGGCCCGACACGGCGAGGCTGGCGGCAAAGGCCAGCAGGTAGGCGATCGCGACCCAGCGCACCGCGTCGACCCGGACGTCGAACCCCTCCGCCAGCCGCGGAAGAGCCAGTTGCACGATGCTGGCATCGAGCTGCCCGATGAACGCACCGGCACAGGTGACGCCGACGATCAGCCATGGATGGATGGCCAGTCGTTCGAGGGAGCGCAGCGGCGGCGGTTCGAGGGAGACCATGGTCACTGCGTGTGTAGCCGCCCCACATGCCCCGACGGAAGAAGCCGCGTCGCCGCAACCGCATCCGGCGGGCGGAATGATGATGCGCGCCGCGATTGCAGCGCCCCTCCTCTGTCGATAGCACTGGCAGTCAAGACCAACGCACCACCGGCCCGGCCGGGTAAGAAAGCGGGAATGGAAAGAGGAAACGCTTCGTGATGTCGCCCGGCATCCGGCGGCAGGCCGTCATCATCGTGGCGACCCTGGCGACCGCCTATGTCGCGAGCCATTTCTTCCGCGCGGCCAACGTCACGATCGGGCTCGATCTGATGCGCGACCTCGGCATCGGGCCGGAGGCGCTGGGCGCGCTGACCGGCGCCTTCTTCTTCGGCTTCTCGGCCATGCAGATCCCCTGCGGCTTCCTGTTCGACCGCTACGGGCCGCGACGCACCGTGACCGGCATGCTCGTGGTCGCGGTGATCGGCGCGGCGCTGTTCACCCTGGCGCCGGCCTGGCCGCAGCTGCTCGCGGGCCGGGCCCTGATGGGCGCCGGTTTCGGCGTCATGCTGATCGGCAGCATGGTGGTGATTTCGCGCTGGTTCCCACCCGACCGGTTCGCGACCCTGGCCGGAATCGTGCTGTCGGTCGGGTTGCTGGGCAACCTGCTCGCCACCACGCCGCTCGCCTGGGGCACGGAGATGATCGGCTGGCGCGGCGTGTTCGGGCTGATGGTCGTCTTTACCGCGCTGGCGGCGCTCGGCGTGTGGGTGATCGTGCGCGACGCGCCGCCTGGCCATCCCTTCCTCGCGCGCACGCCGGAGACCGCGGCCGAGATGATCCAGGGCCTGGGCGAGGTGCTGAAGAACCCTCAGCTCAAGTTCATCCTCACGCTCAATTTCTGCAACTATGCCTGCACTTTCACCGTGCAGGGCCTGTGGGGCGGCCCGTTCCTGCGCGAAGTCCATGGGCTGACGCGCGTCGAGTCCGGCAACGTGCTGCTGGTCGCGGTGATCGCCTATCAGATCGGCATGCTGACCATCAGCCCGCTCGACCGCGTATTCGACACGCGCAAGCGCATCGCCATCGCCGGCACTTTGCTGATCGCCGCGATCCTGGCGACGCTCACCTTCTGGGCGAAGGCGCCGCTCTGGGTCGCCGTGGGCGCCATCGTCGGCATCGGCTTCCTGAGCGCCTCCAGCACCATGGTGATGACGCATGGCCGCGGCATCTTCCCCGACCGGCTGATCGGCCGCGGCATCGCCACCATGAACACCAGCGTCATGCTGGGCGTCGCCTGCATGCAGACCCTGTCCGGCATCATCGTCGGCGCCTTCGCACCCCTGCCCGACGGCGCCCGCTCCGAGGAGGCCTACCGCACCCTGTTCGGCTTCATGGTCGTGGTGCTGCTGGTCGCCCTCACCGTCTACAGCCGCTCGCGCGACATCCGCCCCAGCGACGAGCTGCGCGCCCGGCAGGCGGCGCTGAAGAGCTAGAGCTCTTCAGCGTCCGATAGAATCACCACCACCGACCTCATGCTGAGGAGCGTCCCATCGGGACGCGTCTCGAAGCATGGGCACGAGCACCGAGCCTGTTGCCGATCCTTCGAGACGCGGCCTGCGGCCGCTCCTCAGGATGAGGGCGTGCGGGTCGACTTGAAGCGGAAAGCCGCTACGCCA
>NZ_JAUSBN010000039.1 GCF_030651995.1 Reyranella sp. | reverse complement strand
GGGCTTCGCCGAGGTCGCGCCGCCCAAGGAAGATTGCGCCAAGTGCCTGGGCAAGTACTTCCAGGCCAGGGGCGCCGCCGCGCCCGCCGGCCAGGCCGCCGGCACCGTCGTGAAGGAAGAGGACCTTCCCTATCCGCTGCGCATCATCCGCCCGGCCGACGGCATCCCGAGCTACCAATACGAACCCAACCGTTTGACACTGGTCCTCTCCGAAGCCGGACAGATCGTCGACGCCGCCTGGGACTGAGCATCGTCACGAGGCCCGCCGCTGGGGGACTGTATTGGTCGTCGCCCCGGCCCATAGCGAGCGGCCCGTCAGACCTTGATCCCGGACGCTCGCAACTCGTCCACGACAAAATCCAAGACGAGTTGCCCACTGCCTTCACGCGCCTGCGAGGCGCGACGAAGGCGACGCCTCCAGACAGGATTCCAATCATGCCCTCGCCGCCGGCTTCCGCATGACCTGGTAGCTCCGCACTCTTCGACCTCGCGCCCACACGTCCTTTGACATTAACATCGCGCCGATGAGTCTACCGCGAGCACCGTATCAGACTGTTGCGCCGGACTATTTCGCGCGCCGCGGGCTGCGCCGCTACGCCGGCGTCTTCTCGCTCTGGGCGCTGGGAGTCGGAGCGGTCATCTCGGGTCACTATTCCGGGTGGAACCTCGGCCTGCAGGCCGGTGGCTGGGGCGGCTACGCGCTGGCCGCCTGCCTCATCGCCGTCATGTATCTCGGCCTGGTCTTTTGCATTGCCGAGATGGCGTCCGCCCTGCCCCACACCGGCGGCGCCTATTCCTTCGCGCGCGCTTCGATGGGACCGTGGGGCGGCTTCGTCACGGGGCTCTGCGAGAACGTCGAATACGTGCTCACGCCAGCAGTCATCGTGTCGTTCCTGGCAACCTATCTCGCCGCCGTATTCGAGACCCCACCCGCCTGGCTGCCGGCCTACTGGGTGGCCGGCTATGCGGTATTCGTGGCGTTGAACGTCCGCGGTGTCGAACTCTCCTTCAAAGTCACCGTCATCGTCACCCTGGCCTCGCTCGCCTGCCTCGCGGTGTTCTGGATTTCGGCTCTCCCCGTCGCAGACTTTGGCCGATACGCGCTCAACATCGGCGCCGGCCCCGACGGCAAGCCGGTCGAGCTGGCGCAAGGTGGCGGCCCGCTGCTGCCGTTCGGGCTGCACGGCGCGCTGGCCGCGCTTCCCTTCGCCGTCTGGCTGTTCCTCGCCATCGAGCAGCTTCCCCTCGCGGCCGAGGAATCGGTGGAGCCGTCACGCGACATCCCGCGCGGCATCGTGGCCGGGTTGCTGACTCTCTTCGTTTCGGCGAGCCTCATCGTCTGGCTCAACCCATCGGTGGCCCCGGGCAGCTTCCAGCTCGCCAGTTCAGGCGAGCCGCTGCTCGACGGCTTTCGCGCCACGTTCGGCGACGGGCTCGCGAAGGCGCTGGCGCTGGTTGCCTGCGTCGGCCTCGTTGCAAGCTTCCACACCATCCTCTTCGCCAAGGGCCGACAGATCTACTCGCTGTCGCGCGCGGGCTATTTCCCGCGCTTCCTGTCGATCACCCATCCGCGCCACAAGACGCCCCATGTCGCTCTGCTGGCCGGCTCGGCCGTGGCACTCGCGATCATGTTCGCGCTGTGGTTCGGCATGGGCGCCGAGCGGGGCGCCGCGGTGATACAGGGCATGCTGCTCAACATGGCAGTCGCCGGCGCCATGCTCTCCTACCTGCTGCAGGCCGTGAGCTTCCTCGTCCTGCGGGCGCGGCTGCCGGCCCTTGCGCGGCCCTATCGTTCCCCGATGGGCGTGGCGGGCGCGGTGGTCACCATCGTGATCGCCGCCATCACGCTGGTCTATCAGCTGCTCGATCCGGTGTTCGTGTCCGGAGTGCTCGGCGTCGGCGCGTGGTTCGCGGTCGGGATCGCCTGGTTCGCGCTCATCGGGCGGCACCGGCTGGTCCTGTCGCCGGAAGAGGCTTTCGCGCTGAAGGCCCGCGAGCAGGCTGGTGGATCAGTCGCCGACTGAAACGGCGGCTGGCCTGGCCTCGAGTTCGCGTTCGACGAGACTGGCGGCCACCTGCTTGCGGAATCGCTCGAAGTCGGGACCGCGAAGCTGGGCGCGCTTCAGCTCGGGGTGGGTGATCGGGTTGACCGGCTTGCCGTCGACCTGAAGCTCGAAATGAAGATGCGCGCCGGTCGAGCGGCCGGTGCTGCCGACGTAACCGATCACGTCGCCGCGCGACACCATCATGCCGGGCTGGAGGCCGGTCGCGAAGGCGGAGAGATGGCCATAGACCGATGCCAGCTTGCCGCCATGTTCGAGGCGGATCCAGTTGCCGTAGCGGCCGTTCGGCGCGGCTCCCACCACGAGGCCGTCGGCCGCCGCGACGACCGGCGTGCCGGTCGGCGCGACGAGGTCGACGCCTTCATGCATGAACAGCGATCGAGACGACGAAGGCCGTGCCGATAGCGCGTAGGCCGGCGGCGCCTGGAAACCACCATAGGAAGAGCTGCCATAGGAAGAAGCCCCCGTCGGCAGGCCGGGTGGGAGGCCTGGCGGACGCTTCGGACCGCCGGCGCCCTGCGGCTTGCCGCCATACGGCCGTGGCGGCTGGTCGAATGGATCGGCGCGCAGGCCGAAACCCGACGAGATCGAAACGGTGTCGAGCGGCAGCCGGAACGAGGGCGGTGTCGCAGCCTGCCCGTTCGCCATCCAGAAGCGCTCGGTATTGTCGCGCGAGCGAAAGCGATGGATGGCCATCACGCCCTTGGGCGTCCGCAGCTCCATCCACAGCACACGGCCGACGTCGAGTGGCGCACCCGCCTGAGTGAAGGTCTGCTGGTAGCGGACATAGAACCCGTGGCCGTCGCGCATCTCCTTCTTGAGGTCGACCGAGGTCTCGAGCGCCTGCACGGCATCGAGCATGGCCGGCGCGGGAACGCCTGCGGCGACCGCCGAGGCTTCGAACGAGCCGCCGCTGATCACGCCCGCGACGCCAAGCTCGCGTGCAAATGGCAGGTACGCCTGCAGCCGTTCGTCATCCAGACCGTCGCCCAGCATCCTGTCTTCGATGGCTTGGCCCTGGGCCAACACGGGTTCAGGGACCGGCCCGCTTGCGACCGGCGGCGGGACATTGTCTGCGATCGCGATGAGCGGCTGGGGAGGTGTGATCTCGATGGCCACGTTCCGCTGGAGGAGCCCGTTGACCGATGCCAGTTCGATGAAATGAAGATGGTCGCGAAGTCCCGCAGCGGCCGCCGGCTGGTCGTGAAGGGGCGGCAATTCCACTCCCAGCAGCCGAAGCTCTGCCACGAGGCCGGCATCCTTCGCATGCGCCGGCTCGACCCACGGCCGATCGCGCGCAATGCCCTGGGACATCCCGGCGAAAAGCAATGAGGCGGCAAAAGCCGCGGCAATCGAGGGTCGGTTCATTCAGTCCTTCTTATAGGGCCGACGCCGGGGCATCGCTCGTGACCGCCGCGTGGTCGCGGACCTTACCGCATCTTCGGCACGGGTTTCCACGCCCGAACGCGTCGTTCCGCCTCAGCGATTTGCGCAGGGTTCATGCGGGCGGACAGGGTCGCCAGGTCCTTTCGGGCCTGGTCGAGTCGGTCCTGGTTCTTCGCGGTGTACCGGTCGATGGCGAGCCTGATCCACTTGTAGGCCTCGATGTCGTCGCGCGGCGGGACACCCTCGCCGAACCCCAGCATGAAGCCGATATTGTTCTGAGCGCGCGCGTATCCCTGCTTGGCAGCGGCAAGATAGAGCCTTGCCGCTTCGTTCAGGTTGCGCGGCACGCCTTCGCCGCTCCAGTACATGGCACCGAGCAGGGTCTGCGCCTCAGCCTCGCCCTTGGCGGCCCACACTTTCCAGATGCGCACGGCGGTCGCCATATCCTTGCGCTCGTAGGCGCCCGCCGCCTGCCGCATCTGGTCTTCATAGGATTGCGCCGTCGCGGGTGTCGCCAGGGCCGCGACGAGGAGCACGAGCAGTGCCGGCAGGAGCGTTTTCATGGCTCCAAGATATGGCTTCAAGTCAACGGCGCTGCAAGCAACGACGCGAGCGCCCTGATGGTCGTCTCGCCCTTACCCCCTAGCGCGCCAAGGCCGGGTCGAGACGCGACATGGTCGAGCGCCGCGACTTCGCCTTCCAGATCGCATTCAGGGCGGACTGAACCTCGCCGAACACTCCGCTGGCGGCGACGAATATTGTGACCACGCCGACCAGCGTGGCAACCAGGCCCGACATGCGGTCGCTGGCGCTGCGGATCATGGCCTGAGTTGCCTCCGCCGTGTCCCGGCCCATCAGGCCGCTCAGCTGGTCCACGATCGCGCCCTCGGCGGCATCCTGCCCGAACACCAGCCCGGCGACCGCAATGACGAGAAGCAGGACGGGGGCCAGGGAGAACAACGTGAAATACGCGATCGATGCGCCCCGGCTGAAGGCGTCGTCCTCGACGAATCCCGCGAACGTCTCGGTGAGCAACCGCCTGACGCGGCCCAATGGAGTGAGGGCTTCCACGCGGGGACAACGGTCCCGGGCGAAAATCGCTCCCCTATCCGGACGTGTTTATGACATGTTCCGCCCCTACTTTCCGGACACAGGCTGGTCAGGATCCCCCCTTATGAACTCTTCCCGTCGCATGGTGCTTGCCGGCGCCCTAGCCTCGCTGCTTCCGGCGCCGGCCATTGCCCAACCGGTGCCCGATCCTCCCCAGAAGGTCGAGATTCTGCTCGACTGGAAAGCGCTGCCCACCTTCGCCGGCTTCTACCTTGCCCGGGAGATGGGCGCCTTCGAACGGCGCGGACTCGAGGTCACTTTCGCCGAGACCCAGGGCGCGATCTCATCGGCGGAGATGATCGGCTCGGGCACGCCCTACTGGATCGGCTCGTCGAGCGGCATCGCCACCGCGATCGGCCGTTCCAAGGGACAGCCGATCAAGAGCCTCGCTGTCTACTACGCGAAGACTCCCACCGTGATCTACACCCGCGGAGAGGACCGCATCGCCCACCCGCGCGATCTCTACGGTAAGACGCTGGGACTCGTGCCGGGCAGCATCACCAACGAGGAATTCCGCGCCCTGGTCGCCGCCAACAGGCTCGACCGCGGCAGGATCAAGGAGACGACGGTCAGCTGGAGTGCCTATGACCTGGTCGAGAAGAAGGTCGATGCGCTGATCGACTATGACGAGATGGCGCCGTCCATGCTCATCGCTGAGGGACGCCGCATCACCATGATCCGCCTGAGCGATTTCGGCGTGAAGGCCTACAGCCTCAACCTCATCGTCAACGACGCCGCCTGGGCCGATCCGGTCAGACGAGAGATCGCACGGAATGTCGAGGAGGCCGTACAGGAAAGCTACAACATGGTCCGGGAGCGGCCGGCCGACGCTGCGTCGCATTTCTCCCGACTCTTCCCACGACTGGCGCCGCGTTACGTCGACCGCAGCATGGCGACCGTCTCCCAGCAGCTCTCGGGACCGCCGACCGGCCAGCAGACCCGCGCCGGCTGGGAAGCGACGATCAGCACGCTGGAAACGCTGGGACTGCTTGCCAAGCCGGTCACGGTCGACGACGTGGCGATACTCGACTGAGGATCGGAGGCGCTGCGACTACCAGCCCCAGAGCAGTTTCCGCGAGATCCAGCCTCGCAGCGCGCCGTCGCGCTGGACCTTGACCCAGTCGCTCTTGCGCTCGAGCGTCTTCAGCGCGTCGCCGTAGGAGACCTTGCCGACGATACGGCTGCTCGTGGTCGGCTGGCTCCGCACGTTGGCCGTCTTGACCTTCACGATGTGATACGGCGTGCTGCTGGTCAGCGTTCCCAGAATCCAGCCTTTGTCGTTCTCGAAATCCTGTACCTGCAGCCAGTCGCCGCGTCGTCCGACGACTTTCAGGGGGAAGCCTCTGCTCAGGACCCACTCGGCGGAATGGCGCGTTCCCGGACCGGAACGCAGATTCACGTCCTCGCGCGCCACACTGACCATTTGCTGGGCAGAGGCCTGGGGCATGTCGAGCGCAAAGGTGCCGGCGACGAGGGCGATCAGGAAATAGCGTGCGAAGTGCATTCGTGGGATTTCCTTCCCGGACATGTTCTGGGAACACCCTCCCCGGTTCACGACCCGTGGGGGTGGGCGAGCTTCGATCTGTCCATTGTCGCCCGATTGCGACCACGCGTCACCTGCTTGACACTCCATGTGAGTCCAGATTGCCGGCGTGCTCCTTCTTCAATCCGACCGACGCAGGCTATATTCGCCGCCTCATTGGAAGGATTGCCGGCATGCAGGAACAGAAAATCATCGGTCGCCGCGAGGGCGCCGTGGGCCACGTCGTCTTCAACAACCCGGCGAAGCTCAACGCGGTCTCGCTCGACATGTGGGACGGCTTCGTCAGCGTCCTGAAGGACTTCGCCCAGGATCCCGAGATCCGCTGCCTCGTGGTGAGCGGCGCCGGCGGCAAGGCCTTCGTCTCCGGCGCCGACATCTCCAAGTTCGAGAGCGAGCGCGCCAACGCCGAGGCGCAGGTCCGCTACGACGCCATCTCCAAGGAAGGCTACGAAGCGCTCTACGACTTCCCCAAGCCGACCATCGCCAAGATCACCGGCTACTGCATCGGCGGCGGCATGAACCTCGCGGCCTGCTGCGACCTGCGCTACTGCAACGAGGGCGCGCGCTTCGGTGTGCCGGCCGCCAAGCTCGGCCTCGGCTACGGCTTCCTGCGCATCGAGCGCTTCTCGCGCATCGTCGGCCTGCCGCGCGCCATGGAGTTCCTGTTCACGGCCAAGCAGTATTCCTCGAAGGAGGCCTACGACATGGGCCTGGTGCACGGCGTCTCCGCCGATGCCGAGCTCGACGCCATGGTCGACGGCATCACCGGCGCCATCGCGCAGAATGCGCCGCTGACGATCGCTCTCGCCAAGGCGGCCGCGCGCGAGATCGCCAAGCCCGAATCGAAGCAGGACCACGCGAAGCTCGACAGGATGGCCGAGGCCTGTTTCGACAGCGAGGACTTCAAGGAAGGCCGCCGCGCCTTCATGGAAAAACGCCGGCCCCTCTTCAAAGGGAAGTAAGTACCGGCGCCCCGAGCGAAGCCGAGGGGCCTCTCATCGATCCGAAAAGAGATCCCTCCACTCCGCTTCGCTCCGGTCGGGATGACGGCATATTGCAAAAAGGTAAACTCGATGACCGCCCTGCCCCTCTCCCACCTCACCGTCCTCGACCTCACGGCACATCGTGCCGGACCGACCGCCGTGCGCCAGCTCGCCGACTGGGGGGCGCACGTGATCAAGATCGAGCCGCCCCCACCGCCCTCCGAAGGCGGCAAGAACGATTCCATGGGCGGGGCGCGCCACGGGTTCGACTTCCAGAACCTGCATCGCAACAAGAAGTCGATGACGCTCAACCTCAAGAGCCCCGAGGGCCATGCGATCTTCATGAAGCTCGCGGCCAAGGCCGACGTCATCGTCGAAAACTACCGCTCCGACGTGAAGCATCGCCTCAAGGTCGACTACGACACGGTGGCGAAGATCAACCCGCGCATCATCTACGGCTCGATCGCGGGTTTCGGCCAGAGCGGCCCGGATGCCGCGCGTCCCGGCGTCGACCAGATCGCCCAGGGCATGGGCGGCCTGATGTCGATCACCGGCGAGCCGGGCCGCGGCCCCATGCGGGTCGGCATTCCCATCGCCGATCTCACATCCGGTCTCCTGCTCGCGCAGGCGATCATGCTGGCACTCTACACGCGCGAGCGCACCGGCAAGGGCCAGTGGGTCCACACCTCGCTGATCGAGGCGCAGATCTTCATGCTCGACTTCCAGGCCTCGCGCTGGCTGATGAAGGGTGAGGTGCCGAAGCAGGCCGGCAACGACCATCCGACCAGCATCCCGACCGGCGTCTTCCCGACCAGCGACGGCTACATCAACATCGCCGCCGCCGGCGACAAGATGTGGAAGCGCGCCGCGCTGGCACTGGGCGCCCAGGCCCTGATCGACCATCCCGAGCACGCCACCCCGGCGCTGCGTTCGCAGAACCGCAAGGCGCTGAACGAGCGCCTTGCCGAGGTGACCAGGACCAACACCAGCGCGCACTGGATCGACTCGCTGAACAAGGCGGGGGTCCCCTGCGGTCCGATCAACACGATCGACAAGACCTTCGCCGAACCACAGGTCCAGCACCTCGGCATCGCCCGCCCGGTCAACCACCCCGCGCTCGGCGAGATCAAGGTGGTCGGCCAGCCGATCAACCTCTCGGACTACCCGCAACCGAAGGCGCTCAACCCGACGCCGGACCTCGGCCAGCACACGGAAGAAGTCCTGACCGGCCTCGGCTACGATGCAAAAGCGATTGCGGACCTCAAGTCGGGCGGTGCTGTCTAGGGTGTAGGCCGGGGAAGCGCCAGGCAACCGTTGCGCCCAGCGAGTTGCCGACAAGGGTAGCGCCCTCGACGCCCAGCGCCATCATCCGATCGGCGAGCGATGCGCGTGCGTTCGAGGTCGTCCCTCTCGGTCGACCAGCAGGGTTCCGCGCCCGCCCAGCCGCCGTGCGGCAGCACGATTGCCTCACCGGTGCCGCCGGTCCAGACTCGCGCCGGGCGCCGACCGAGCGAAATCTTCTTCAGCTCCTCTACACGCCCTTTGAACTCATGAAGCGGGAGATATGGAATGGCCACGACGCGGAGAACAGCTTTGGTGACCGGCGCGGGCCGAAACATCGGCCGGGCCTGTGTGCTGCAGCTTGCCCGGATGGGCTACGACGTCGTGATCAATGGCTCGTCCGACCGTAAGGCCTGTGAATCGGTGGCCAAGGAAGCTGCCGCGCTCGGCGTCGAGGCGCTGGTCGTCATGGCCGATGTCGGCAGCCCCGAGGAATGCCGCCGCATGGCCCAGGAGGCGATCGCGAAGTTCGGCTCGGTCGACGTGCTGGTGAACAATGCGGCGCTGCGACCGGCCAAGCCCTTCCTAGACATGAGCGAGGCCGACTGGCGGCGCGTCATCTCGGTCGATCTCGACGCCGCCGTGTGGCTGTCGCAGGCCTGCCTGCCGGGCATGGTGAAGAAGGGCTGGGGCCGCATCGTCAACTTCACCGGCATGAATGCGATGCACGGCTACGCCGGCCGCGCCCCGGTCTCGGTCGCCAAGCACGGCGTCTGGGGACTGACCAAGGCGCTGGGCAAGGAGTTCGGGCCCAAGGGCATCACCGTCAACGCCATCTCGCCCGGCCCGATCTCGGCCGATGTCGAGGACGACGACGAGTCCAATCACCACCGCCTCGAGACCATGGCGAAGGTTCCGCTCGGCCGCATGGGCACGCCTGCCGAGATCGGCTCGGTGCTCGGCCTGCTGGTCTCCGATGGCGGTGCCTATGTGAACTGCCAGATGATCCAGGTGAACGGCGGCGGGCAGACTTGATTCTTTAGTCAGACTCCTCTCTCCCGATCGGGGGAGAGGTTGGGTGAGGGGGTTGCGCATCAACGCTTCGACTTGCCCCCTCACCTAGCCTCTCCCCCTAGCGGGGGCGAGGAACATGAGGGATCGCTACTCCATCGGCAGGCCGGTGGTGCGGGCGATGGCGCTCCAGCGCTCGACCTCAGCCCTCACGAAGTCGCCGAAGGCTTGGCGGCTTTCGAGGTCGATGCGGGCGCCCTGCTCGGCCCAGATCCGCTTGATGTCGGGCTCGGCCAGTGCCGCCTGCACGGCGGCGTGCAGCGCGTCGAGCGCAACAGGGGGCGTCTTCATGGGCGCAAACAGGCCGTACCAGGTGCTGACCTCGAAATCCTTGACGCCCGCTTCGGCGAAGGTCGGCACGTCGGGCAGGACGCTTTCGCGCTTCGCAGTCGCGACGGCGAGCGCGCGCAGCTTGCCGGACTGGACATAGGAGGCGATCGTGCTGAGCGGCTGGAAGGTGGCGTCGAGCTGCGCCGACAGCAGGTCCTGCAGCGCCGGCCCGCCGCCGCGATAGGGCACATGCGTCAGCCTGATGCCGGTGCGCCGCTGCAGCAGTTCGATGGCGAGATGCGGCATGGTGCCGAGGCCCGACGAGCCGATGTTGATCGAGTCGGGCGCCTTGCGGGCCGCGGCGAGGAAGGCCGCCAGATCCTTGACGTCGAGCTTGGCCGGATTGACGACCAGCCCGACCGGTACCTTCGCAATGTTGCTGACGGGCGCGAAGTCGCGCAGCAGGTCGAAGCCCGAGTCGGCGTAGACGACCGTGGCGAAGGACTGGGCGCTGTTGGCGACCAGCAGGGTGCAGCCATCGGGACGCGCCCGCGCCACCACCATGCCGCCCAACGTGCCACCGGCGCCGCTGCGATTCTCGACCACGACCGGCAGGCCGAAGCGCTGGCTGACACTGGCCGCGACGGGACGCGCGAAGGTGTCGTTCGAGCCCCCCGGCGGAAACGGCACGATCCAGTTCATGGCCCGCGGCGGCCGCCATTGCTGGGCATGCGACGAACCCGCCGCGCCCGTGGCCAGCAGCAAGCCGCCCAGGGCGGCCCGGCGAGAAAGAGACCGCGAGGGCGTCATCGGTTCACTCCATCTGGACGTTGGCGGCCTTGGCAATGCGGGCCCACCGCTCGACCTCGCGGCCGATGAAATTCGCGAAATCGGCGCGGCTTTCGAGCTCGACCTTCGCCCCATGCTCGGCCCACAGCCGCTTCACTTCGTCGGAGCCCAGCGCTCGCTGTACGGCGGCATGAATTCGGTCGAGGACGACGTCGGGCGTGCGGATCGGCGCAAACAGTCCAAACCAGGTGGTCATCCGGAAGTCGGCCAACCCCGCCTCATGCGCCGTCGGCACGTCCGGCAACTGCGCATCGCGGCGCCGGTTGATGACCGCGAGGGCGCGCAGCTTGCCCGACCGGACAGAACTCGCAACGGCGCTGACCAGCACGAAGGCGGCACCGATCTGGCCGGCCAGCAGGTCCTGCAGCATCGGTGCGCCACCGCGGTAGGGGACATGCGTGAGCTTGATGCCGGCGCGCCCCTCGAAGAGGCCGATGGCGAGATGGGTCACCGTGCCAAGGCCGGCCGAGCCGATGTCGATGCTGCCGGGCGCCTTCTTTGCCATCTCGATGAAGGCTTCGAGATTGGCCGCATCGATCCGCGCCGGATTGATCACCAGGGCATAGGGAACACGGCCGAAGGCGGCGATCGGCGCGAAGTCGCGCAGGAAGTCGAAGCCTGCCCGCGGATAGATGGTCGGCGCGTAGACGAGGCCGGTATCGCCCACCAGCATCGTGTAGCCGTCCGGCGCGGCCCGCGCCGCGACGGCGGTGCCGACCGTGCCGCCGGCGCCGCTGCGATTGTCGATCACCACCGATTCGCCGATCGCCTCGGCAACCCGCGCCGCAATGGGGCGCGAGAACATGTCGGAGCCGCCGCCGGCCGGGAACGGCACGATCCAGGATACAGTGCGCGTCGGCCAGTCGCTGGCGCGCGCCGGCACCATCGGCCCGGCGCCCGCCGCCATCAATCCCCCCAGCAAACTCCGCCGCGCAATCCCGCTCATTCGGCCGGGAGCTTAGCGTCCGGCCGCGGCGGCGCAATACCGGGTGTTACTGCGGTTCGATCTTCGCGAGCTTGATGTACCTTGTCCAATCCTCGCGCTCCTTGGCGACGAAGGCGTCGCACTGGGCGATCGTCCAGTCCTTCGGCGGCGGAATGAAGCCGAGTTGCTTAACGCGCTCCAGGATCGCCGGCTCGTAGATCGCGTCCATGATCACCCGGTTCAGTTTCTGTTTGATGTCGTCCGGCGTCTCCTTGCGCACCGCGAAGCAAGCGAAGGCGATGATCACATAGTCCGGATAGGTCTCGGCGATGGCTGGAATGTCGGGAAACAGCGGTGAGCGTTCCTTCGACGTGACCGCGAGCGCCCGCACATAGCCCGAACGGACGTAGCTCTCGCCCACCACCTGGTCGGGGAACACGCAATCGACGCGGCCGGCATTGAGATCCTGGATCGAGGAGACGGCATCGCGATAGGCGACTTCCTCGAACTTCACACCGGTCGTGACCTCGAAGAGAGCGGCCGGCACGCGCGAGGAGGCGTTGCCGTAACCCGAGAAGAGCGGCTTTGGCTGCTTCTTGGCATACTCGACGAACTCCTTCACCGTCTTGTACGGCGCGTCGGGCTTCACCAGCATGAAGTTGCCGGCGGTGCCGATGACGGCGACCGTGGTGAAGTCGGTCGGGTCGTAGGTCATCTGCTTGTACAGGCTGGGATTGGCGGCCAGCGTACTGGTCGAGCCGAGCAGGATCGTGTAGCCGTCGGCCGGCGCGTTCTTGACCTGGATCGTACCGATCATGCCGGTGGCGCCAGGCTTGTTCTCGATGACGAACGGCTTGCCCGTCATGGTCTCGAGCTGCTTGCCGATTAGGCGCGAGATGATGTCGGTGGAGCCGCCCGGACCGAACGGCACGAGGATCTTCACCAGTCGGGCCGGATAGGCTTCCTGCGCCTGCGCACCAGCGCCCAGTGCGGCGGCGACCGGAAGGCCGCCCAGGGCGGCCAGAACATTTCTACGTTTCATGCATGCGCTCCTCGATCGGGACGAGACCCGTATAAGTCGGCGCGGCCAAAAGGCGAGCCTGTGTTTGCCCTCCGTTCCGAGGGGCGACAGGTTTCGCACATGAAAGCCCTCCTCCGACGGATCGGAGGAGGGCCGGATTTTTCAGCCTGCGACAGGCTACATGCCGAGCTGGCTGATGAACTTGGTGTTCAGGTAGGCCTCGAGCGCCTCGATGCCCCCCTCCGAGCCGTAGCCCGAGTCCTTCATGCCGCCGAACGGGACTTCCGGCAGCGCAAGACCATGGTGGTTGATCGACACCATGCCGCTTTCGAAGGCGGCACCGACCTGCGTCATGGTCTTGCTGTTGGTGGTGTAGGCGTAGGCCGCGAGGCCCCACGGCAGGCGGTTGGCTTCCTTCATCACCCCGTCGAAATCCTTGAACGACGAGATCGGGGCCAGCGGGCCGAACGGCTCCTCGTTCATGATGCGGGCATCGAGCGGCACGTCGGTGAGGACGGTCGGCTCGTAGAAGTAGCCCTTGTTGCCCTTGCGCTGGCCACCGGTCTGGACCTTGGCGCCCTTGCCGATGGCATCGCTCACGAAGCCGTCGATCGCGTGCAGGCGACGCTCGGCGACGAGCGGCCCCATGCGCGTGTCCTTGTCGAGGCCGTTACCGACCTTGATGTTCTTCGCGTAGGCGGTGAACTTCTCGACGAACTCCGGATAGACCTTCTCGTGCACCAGGAAGCGGGTCGGCGCGACGCAGACTTGTCCGGCATTGCGGAACTTGTTGGCGCCCAGGATGTTCACCGCCTGGTCGATGTCGGCATCCTCGAACACGATGGCCGGCGAATGGCCGCCCAGTTCCATGGTGACGCGCTTCATGTGCGCGCCGGCCAGGGCCGCCAGCTGCTTGCCGACCGGCGTCGAGCCGGTGAACGTCACCTTCTTGATGATCGGATGCGGGATCAGATACTCGCTGATCTCAGACGGCACGCCGTAGACGAGCTGGATGACGCCCGCGGGCACGCCAGCATCGACGAAGGCCTTGATGAGCTGGGCACACGAGCCGGGCGTGTCTTCCGGTCCCTTGATGATGATCGAGCAGCCGGTGGCCAGCGCCGCCGAGGCCTTGCGCACCACCTGGTTGATCGGGAAGTTCCAAGGCGTGAAGGCGGCGACCGGACCGACCGGTTCCTTGGTCACGAGCTGGTACACGTTCTCGAAGCGCGCCGGGACGATGCGGCCGTAGGTGCGGCGGCCTTCCTCGGCCATCCAGTCGATGATGTCGCCGGCGAGGAGGGTCTCACCCTTGGCCTCCATCACCGGCTTGCCCTGCTCCATCGTCATGATGGTCGCGATCTCGTCGGCGCGCTGGCGCATCAGCTCTGCGGCCTTGCGCATGACCTTGTAGCGATCGAACGGCGAGACCTTGCGCCACTGCTGGAAGCCCTTTTCGGCCGCCTCGAGCGCACGGTCGAGGTCGGCCTTCTCGGCATGGGCCACATGGCCGATCACTTCTTCCGTGGCCGGATTGATGACCGGGATCGTCCGGCCGTTGGCGCCCTTGGTCCAGGCACCGTCGATCATCAGGGATACGTCGCTGTAGTTCATTATTTCCTCCTCCTACTTCTAGCTTCCGCGATACGTCGAATAGCTCCAGGGCGTGCAGAGCAGCGGGACGTGATAATGCCCCTCCGGCTCGGCAATGGAAAACCGTAAAGGCACGATGTCGAGAAAAGGTGGATCGCCCTGCTCGATGCCCCTGCTGCGGAAATGGTCACCCACCGCGAAGCGCAGCTCATAGCGGCCGACCGGCAGCGGCCGGCCGCCGATCAGCGGCGCATCGGTGCGACCATCGGCGTTGGTCGCGGCGGTTGCAATCAGATAGGCGCGCTCGCCCGCGAATTCATGGAGTTCGACGGAGATGCCAACCGCCGGTCGCCCCGCATGGGTGTCGAGTACATGCGTGCTGAGCCGGCCGTTCACTTTCGGCATTCCCTCGCCCATCACCTTGGCCGCCAGCCGCAGCCGCGTGATGAAGGAGATTTCCTGCAGGGAAGCGGCGAATTCCGTCGCCGCGTCGTGGCGCAGCCGGCGTTCGAACTGGGCGAGGATCGAATCGCGCGTGTGCCGGCGGACGCAGACGATGAACGGGAAGCCGAACTTCGCCTTGTAGGCGTCATTGAGGTGGTGGAAGCGCGCGAATTCCTCCTCGGAGAGTGTATCGAGCCCGACACTCGCCTGTTCATGTCGCGAGTCCACGGTGAGCGCACCCGCCCGCGCCGCCTTGCCGGCGAGATCGGGATGGCCGCACACGAAGGCAAGCTGGCGCTCGCGCGGCGCGGCCCGCACCGCGCCCATCATCGCTTCGTGCAGTGCGATGACCGTGGCGAAGGGGCGTTTGGCGGCGGCGGCTTCGGCGACCCACGGCGCCAGTTCGAACGTGTCGCCGACGGCGGCCACGAACTCGCCGGCGGTCGCTCGATTGAGGTCGTCGAGGCTATGGATCATGCCGGCCGACCTAGCACGCGCAGAAGTCAGCCTCTATAGTCCCGGCCAGCAAAAACCTTGGGAGGAGCCGCAATGACCGGCCGCAAGACCTTCACCCGCCGTCGCCTTGGGCAGTCCGCTCTCGCCGGCGCCGCCCTGCTGGGCGCTCCCCTGCCGCTGCGTGAGGCCTTTGCCCAGGGCGCGCCCGCCAACCTCAAGGTCGGCCTGCTGCTGCCGACCTCGGGCCTGCAGGCGCAGATCGGCCAGGCCTGCCGCCGTGGCGCCGACGTGGCCAACGACGTGTTCGCCGACATGAAGTTGCCGGTGAAGCTCGAGATCGTGAACTACGACACCGAGACCAAGCCGGACGTGGCCCGCACCCAGGCCGAGAAGGCGATCGACGCGGGCTGCCACATCCTGGTCGGCGCCTTCGATTCCGGCCAGACCATCGCCATCGCCCAGGTCTGCGAGCAGCGCGGCGTGCCGCTGGTCGTGAACATCGCGGCCGCCCCGCAGATCACCGAGCAGGGCTACAAGTTCGTCGTGCGCAACTTCCCGACGGCGCCGATGCTGATCACCGGCGCGCTGTCGCTGCACAAGGAGATCTTCAAGATCTCGGGCAAGACGCCGAAGACCGCCGTGCTGATGAGCGTGAACGACACGTTCGGCACCGCGATGATCAACGGCATCAAGGCGCTGTTTCCCAAGCTCGACATGCCCTACGAGCTGGTCGACACGATCAGCTACGACGTCGCCGCCAAGGACCTCTCGGTCGAGGTCGCCAAGGCCAAGGCCACCAAGGCCGAACTGCTGCTGCCGGTCAGCCGCCTGAACGACGCGAAGCTGCTCGTCCAGGAGATGGTGAAGCAGCGCTGGGAACCGATGGGGGTCCTCAATCCCGGAGCGCCCGGCCTCTACGAGCAGGACTTCCTCAAGACCATGGGCAAGTACGGCGAGTACATGATCTCGAACGTGCCATGGCTCGACCCGAAATCGGCAATGACCCAGGCGCTCGAGAAGCGCCATGCCGCGAAGTTCCCCAACGACCAGCTCGACCTCAACGGTGGCTTCACCTTCGAGGGCGTCCTGATCGCTGCGCAGGCCTGGCTCGCCGCCAAATCGACCAAGCCCGGCGACCTCATGGAAGCGCTGCGCAAGATCAAGATCGACCAGCATGTGATGGTCGGCGGCCCGATCCAGTTCGACTCCAAGGGCCAGAACGTCAACATCAAGGCCACGGCCGTCGAGAACCTGAAGCGCAAGCCCACGGTCGTGCTGCCGCTCGAGTCGGCCGCCGCCCCGCTCGTCTTCCCGATGCCGCCGTGGAACGACAAGCGCCGCACCTGATCCACTCGCTCACGCCTTCCCTCTCCGCCGCGCAGCGGGGGAGGATGCGGGGCCCATTGCGAAGCAATGGGAGGGTGAGGTGGTCTTCTCTCAAGGCAACACCTCACCGACGCAGCGACGAAAGACCCACCTCACCCTCCCCACGCTTGCGCGCGGGTCCCCTCCCTCTCCCCCCGCTGCGCGGGCGGAGAGGGCTCTCGAAAGCGTCAGTTCGATAAGACGACACGATGACCGCCGATTTCCTCCTTTCGCTTGCCCAGGCGATCACCAAGGGCCTGTTGACCGGCATGGTCTACGGGCTGATGGCGCTCGGCCTCTCGGTCATCTTCGGCGTGATGCGCGTCGTCAACTTCGCGCACGGCGAGATCATGGTCGTCGGCATGTATCTCGCCTGGATGGGTTTCGAATACCTGCAGGTCTCGCCGATGCTGAGCCTGCCGGTGATCGCCTTGATCTTCTTCGGCGCGGGCTATGCGCTGCAGCGCGTGGTGATCTCGCCCTTCATCGGCCGGCCCGAGCATCAGCAGTTCCTGCTGCTGCTGGCCATCGCCATCCTGCTGGTCAATGCCTGCCTCGTCGTCGCCGGTCCCGACTCGCGCGGCGTCCAGATGGAGTCGCAGTTCGATTCGTACGAACTCGGGCCCTTCGTCTTCGACGCGGTCCGCGCGCACGCCGCCCTCACCGCGGTGGTGATCGCGGGCCTGTTGTGGCTCTTCTTCACCCGCACCCGCACCGGCAAGTCGATCCGCGCCGCCGCCGACAACAATCTCGGCGCGCTGGTGGTCGGCCTCGACGTCCGCCGGCTCTACGCCTTCACCTTCGGTGTCGGTGCCGCCTGCGTGGGCGCCGCCGGCGCGCTGATGATCACGATCATTCCGGTGACGCCCTTCCTCGCCGCCGAGTACACGCTGCTCGCCTTCGTCATCGTGATCGTGGGCGGCCTCGGCAGCATGACCGGCGCGCTGGCCGGCGGCCTGCTGATCGGGGTCAGCGAGGCGGTGGCCGGGCTCCTGCTGCAGCCGTCGCTGAAGAGCATGGTGAGCTTCGGTATCCTCATCCTGGTGCTGCTGCTGCGGCCACAGGGCCTGTTCGGCAAGAGCAGCACATGACATTTCTCACGCGCCTCACCGGGGGCGTGCCGGCCCGCTCCCTGTGGTGCCTCGGCGGGCTCCTGATGCTCCTGCTCGTGGCGCCGGCGCTGCTCGGGAAATACGGCCTGTCCGTCCTGATCCTGGTCCTCTACTTCGCCTTCGTCGGCCAGGCCTGGAACATCATGATGGGCTTCGCCGGCCAGCTTTCGCTCGGCCATGCGCTCTATGCCGGGGTCGGCGGCTATATCGCCGCCGGCCTGTTCTTCCACTACGGCATCGGCCCGTGGGCCGGCGTCTTCGTCGCGGTGGCGGCCGCCGTCGCCGCCGGATCGATCGTCGGCTATCTGGGCTTTCGCTTCTCGCTGGCCGGGGTCTATTTCGCGCTGCTCACCATCGCCTTCAGCGAGTTCACGCGCATCGCCTTCGATCACTGGGGCTGGGTCGGCGGTTCGGGCGGACTCTTCCTCAAGGTCGACTCCACCTCGGACATCCTGAACCTGCGCGGCGGGCCACTGCTCTTCTACTATGTGATCCTGGCACTGGCCGCCGGCACCTTCATCCTCTGCCGTGCCCTGCTGGAGAGCCGGCTCGGCCGCTACTGGCTGGCCATCCGCGAAGATCCGGAGGCCGCCCAGGCCGTGGGCGTGCCGGTCCTGCGCTGCAAGATGATCGCGATCATGATCTCGGCAGGCCTGACCGCGCTGGCCGGCGTCTGGAACGCCTTCTACTACAACAACCTCTTCCCCGAGACGGCCTTTGCCATGGGCCGCTCCATCGAGTTCACCCTGGCGCCGATCATCGGCGGGCTGGGCACGCTCTTCGGTCCGATCGTCGGCGCCGTCGTGCTGACCGGCCTCGGCGAGATCTTCACCGACCTCAGCGAGGTCTTCCACATCTCCGGCCTGAAGCAGATCTTCTACGGGCTCGCCCTGCTGGTGATCGTGATGTACCGCCCGGCCGGCGTCTGGCCGTGGATCGCCGACCGCTTCGGCTTCGGGGAAAAGCAGAAATGAGCGGCGCGCGGCTCGAACTCGATGGGATCGGCAAGAGCTTCCGCGGCCTCCGCGCGGTCCACGATGTCTCGTTCGACGTGCCGGCCGGCGCCATCAACGCGCTCATCGGGCCCAACGGCGCGGGCAAGACCACCATCTTCAACATGATTGCGGGTGTCTACCGGCCGGACGCCGGCAGCGTGCAGCTCGACGGGCGGCAGATCTCCGGTCTGCGGCCCGACCTCGTCTGCGACGCGGGCGTCGGCCGCACCTTCCAGATCGTGAAGCCGTTCAAGGGATTGAGCGTTCTGGAGAACGTCACGGTGGGCGCCCTGCACCGCCGGCCCGCGCTTCCAGACGCCCGGGCCTATGCCGCGGACATTCTGATGCAGCTCGGCCTGCACGATCGCCGGCACCAGGCGGCCGAGAGCCTCACCTTGCCCGACCGCAAACGCCTTGAGGTTGCGCGCGCGCTCGCCACCGAGCCCAAGCTGCTGCTGCTCGACGAGGTGATGGCCGGGCTGCGGCCCACCGAGATCGACGTCATGGTGACGTTCCTGCAGGAACTCAACATGCGCACCGGCCTCACCATCCTGCTGATCGAGCATGTGATGCGGGCGGTCATGGCGCTCGCCTCCAACATCGTGGTGGTGAGCTACGGCGAGAAGATCGCCGAGGGCACGCCGGCCGAAATCGCGCGCCATCAGGCGGTGCTCGACGTCTATCTGGGCGAAGCGGAGCCCGCATGAGCGCGCCCCTCCTGAAGGTCGAGAACCTCGACCTGTTCTATGGCGACGCCCAGGCGCTGGCCGGCGTTTCACTCGAGATCGGACAGGGCGAGATCGTGGCCATCGTCGGCGCCAACGGAGCAGGCAAGAGTTCGCTGATCCGCGCGATCCACGGGATCGAGAAACCGACGCGCGGCCATGTCCGGTTCGACGGTAGCGACATCACCGGCTGGCCTTCCTATCGCGTCTGCGAGGCGGGCATCGGTCATGTCGCCGAAGGCCGCCAGGTCTTTCCCAATCTCTCGGTTCTGGAAAACCTCGAGATGGGCGCAACGCCCAAACGCACGCGGGCGCTGGAGAAGCAGACGCTGGAGCGCGTCTTCGCGATGTTCCCGCGCCTTGCCGAACGGCGGCGCCAGGCCGCCGGCACGCTCTCGGGCGGCGAGCAGCAGATGGTGGCGATCGGTCGCTGCCTGATGGGCCAGCCGCGCCTCATCATGTTCGACGAGCCCTCGCTCGGGCTGGCCCCCACCATCGTGCAGGAAGTCTTCCGCATCGTGCGCCGGCTGAACGAAGAGGGCCTCACCATCCTCCTGGTCGAGCAGAACGTGATGGCGTCGCTGCGAATCGCAAATCGCGGCTACGTGCTGGAGAACGGCCGCATCGAGCTCGAAGGCGCGGGCGCCGACCTGCTGACCAACGACCGCGTCCGTCAGGCCTATCTCGGCCTTTGAGAAGCCCCGACCGGCCTGCGATCTGACGGAGTTGACGGTCTCCGCGACCCGTTGCATTTCTTGTTCTCCGGTACTGACGCTGTCGCGTGCGACGCGGATCGGTCCGGGATGGTGCCGGCTCTTCCCGACGACGGGACGACCGCCCTCCCCGGCAGTAATTGCCAATCGGGGAGGACTCGAAATGCATCGTCGTGACATGTTCAAGGCCGGCATCGCTGCCGGGGCCCTTTCATTCTCTCCGCGGCTGGCGTCGGCCCAGGCTGTGACCTACGCCCCCGTGCCCAAGGGCTGGCGCAGCTACCTGCTGACAACCCGCATCGAGCCGACGGCCGGCGCAACCAAGGCGTGGATCCCGCTGCCGACCTTCGAGGCGCCGGACTGGCAGCGCCCCGGCGCCGTCACCTGGACCGGCAATGCGCGCGTCACCGAACGCGTCCGCGATCCCAAGTATGGCGCCGAGATGCTGAGGGTCGAATGGGCGGCCGACCAGCAGGCGCCGGTGATCGAAATCGTGGCGCCGATCCAGGCGCAGAACCGGTCGGTCGTGCCAGGCCGGGGCAATGCTGCGCCGCTCAGCGACGCCGAGCGCAAGCTCAACCTGATGCCGACCACCTTCCTGCCGACCGACGGCCTCGTGAAGGAAACGGCCGACGGGATCGTGCGCGGCAAGCAGGGCGACGTCGCCAAGGCGCGCGCGATCTACGACTGGGTCGTCGAGAACACCTTCCGCAACGCCAAGACGCTGGGCTGCGGCGTCGGCGACATCACCACGATGATCAGGACCGGCAACCTGAACGGCAAGTGTGCCGACCTGAACGCGCTCTATGTCGGCCTCGCCCGCTCGATCGGATTACCGGCGCGCGACGTCTACGGCATTCGCGTGATGCCGTCGGAGTTCGGCTTCAAGGCGCTGGGCGCCGGTTCGGAGGTCGTGTCCAAGGCGCAGCACTGCCGCGCCGAGGTCTGGCTCAGCGGCTCAGGCTGGACGCCGGTCGATCCCGCCGACGTGCGCAAGGTCGTACTCGAGGAACCGCCGGCCAACCTCGCCATGACCGACCCGAAGGTCGTCGCCGCTCGCCGCGCCCTGTTCGGCTCCTGGGAAGGCAACTGGCTCGCCTACAACGTCGCGCACGATGTGAAGCTGCCGGGCTCGAAGGAGGAGCCGGTCGCCTTCCTGATGTATCCGCAGGCCGAGAACCGGTCCGGCTTCCTCGACTCGCTCGACCCGGACAAGTTCAAGTACCGAATCACGGCGCGTGAACTGATCGCATAAGGCTGTCCCGTCGTCTCGACCGGAGCCTCGCCCCTCGAATACCTCGGGGTAAACTCCACGAGGCGAAGTGGAGAGACCTTTTTTCGCCCGGCCGCGCGTCTATTGGTGGGAAAGAGGTCTCTCCGCTTCGCGACGGAGCCTGCCCCGAGGGCTTCCGAGGGGGCGCTTCGGTCGAGACGACGGAGCCTTTGAGAGCGAAACCGGATCAACTCAGGCGGGGCATTCCGCTCCGTCGCGATCCGCACTATATCCGGCGGATGAACGCCCCCCACGACGCGGCGCCGCACTGGTCGCCCGCCAGACTCGTGCATCGCTACTACCTTGCGATGTCGGTGCCGTTCCTGATCGACGTCGTCTCGGTGCTCGTCTATGCGGCGCTCAACGACGCCCCGCAGGTCATCCTTCCGTCGCTGGCGGTCACGACCCTGTTCCTCGCCGGCGGAGTGGGCCTCGGTGCCTGGCTTCTGATCCGGCCGATACGGCATTTCATCGAGGGGCGAGCGGCCTTCGGTGACATCGAGAGTGCGCTGGCGCGGCTGCCGCGCCATTCCGCGACCGTCGTGGGGGTGATGTACGCGCCGATGGTGGGGCTGCGCCTGCTCTCGCATCGCCTCGACATCACCTTCGGCGCCACACTCCAGCAGGTTGCCTGGCCGGACGTCTTCGCCAACCTGACGGTCGGTACCGGCTTCAACGTCGTCCTCACCTTCTTTGTCGTCGCGGCGTACCTCGATCGCCTGTGCGAGGAGCTGTTTCGCACGAGGGGCGTGAACATCGGGACGTTCGATGGCCGCTTCCGGCGCAAGGTCGCCCTCGCCCTCCTGTTCGTGTCCTTCGCGACCATGGTCCTGATCGTCGCCGACATGCTGAGCTACAGCGGTGACCGGCTGGTGCGCGAAGCCTCGTCCGACATCACGACGTCGGCAATCGGCACGGCCTTCATGTACTACTGGATATCGAGCGCGCTGACCCGACCGATCACGCGGCTGGATGGCGGCCTGCGCCGCGTCGCCGACGACGACTATACGGTGCGCCTGCCCGTCACCTCGAACGACGAGCTGGGCCATGCCGCCAGCCGCTTCAACCAGATGGTCGAGGGCCTCGCCGAGAAAGCCTACCTTCGCGACACTTTCGGCAAGTACGTGAGCGAGACGGTCGCCGCCTCGATTCTGTCCAACCGCGGCAATACCGGCCGCAGCATCGACACCACGGCCGAAGCGACCCTGATGTTCACGGACATCGAGGGCTTTACGGCCGTTTCCGAGAGCGCGACGCCGGCCGAGGTCGCCGCCCTCCTGAACGCCTATCTTCACACCGTCGTCCCGGTCATTCAGCGCCACGGAGGCATCGTGAACAGCTTCATCGGCGACGGGCTCTTCGCGAGCTTCGGCTTGCCGCGGCCGCTGGAGGACCACGCCAGGGCCGCCATCGCGGCCGCGATCGAAATCCAGCAGGCCCTCTCCGTTGCCCGGTTCGCGCGCGGCTTCGCACTCCCGACGCGCATCGGCCTCAACACCGGGCCCGTCATCGGCGTCACGATCGGCACCGACAATCGGCTCAGCTACACGTTGCTGGGCGATGCGGTGAACGTCGCCGCGCGTATCGAGCAACTCAACAAGAAGTTCGGCACACGCATCCTCGCCGCCGAGCGCACCGTGGCGGCGGCGGGCGCGGAGGCTTTCTGCGAACGGCTGGGCACCACCGACGTGCGCGGTCATCAGGACGGCGTCGTCGTCTATCGTGTGGGACAGCCCCTGTGACCGCAGCAGGAAACGGCCAGCCCGTCGCAACGGCGTCCGAGATCGGCAGCCTGCGGCGGCGCTATCTGCTGCGGGCGGTCTCCGCGGCCGGGGTCGACATCGTCTTCACCGGCGTGTTCGTCGCCTTCGCGGATGCCTGGGCCTATGCGCCGCGGTCGATCGCCGTCGGGCTCTTCCTGCTGCTGGGCGTCAATACCCTGGTTTGCCGGCGCCTGTTCATACCGATCGAGGAATATCTGTCGGGACGGCGATCGTTCGAGGATGTGGAGCGCCGGATCACGCAACTCCCGCTCCTGACGGCCGCGCGCGTGGCGCTGCTCGCGCTGGTGATGGTGGGCTTTCGGGTGATGGCGCCGTACCTCTGGCCGGATGCCACCTTCCGCGCCCTCCCCACCCAGACGCTGGTCGACAACGTCGCGCTCTGCCTGCTGCTGCCGCTCTTCTACTTCACCTACATCTACTTCGTCATAAGCGACTATCTGGCCACGCTCTGCGGCTTCATCTTCGAACGCACCGGCCGGAACCTGTCGCTGTTCTTCGGCCGTTACCGCCTGAAGCTCGGCATCGCCCTGCTGGTCATGTCCCTGGCCCCCATGACGGCCGTGATCATCGACCTCCTGTCCTACGAGGGCGAGAAGGTGCAGTACGAGATCGCAACCGACGTCGCCATTGGGCTGATGGGCGTCACCGTCTCGGTCTACTTCATCTGGCGATCGCTGCTGCGTCCCATCCGCATCCTGTCCCGCGCCATGTCGACCGTCGCCGGCGGTGACATGTCGGTCCGGATCCCCGTGACGTCGAACGACGAGGTCGGGGAACTGACCGGCCAGTTCAACACCATGATCGAGGGGCTGCGCGAACGCGAGCAGATCCGCGAGACGTTCGGCCGGTATGTCGACGAGAGCGTGGCCTCGACCATCCTGCAGCGCGGCGGCAACGGCGTGCTGGCCGGAGAAACCCGCGACGCGACGATCCTGTTCACGGACGTATCGGGGTTCACGACCATCGCCGAAAAGCTGCCCCCGGACCATCTCTTCGGGGCGCTGAACGAATATCTCGAGACCGTCCTCGCTCCCATCCGCGACCATGGCGGCGTGGTGCACACCTTCATCGGCGACGGCCTCTTCGCCTCCTTCAACATGCCGTTGGCCTGTCCTCAACACGCTCCGGCCGCCATCCGTGCGGCCGTCGACATCCAGCGCGCCGTCGCCGGCCGCAGTTTCGGTGAGGCCAGGGTCCCCTTCGTCACCCGGATCGGGATCAGCACCGGCCCGGTCATCGGCGGATCCGTCGGCGCCGGCCAGCGGCTCAGCTTCACATTGCTAGGCGACACGGTGAACCTCGCCGCGCGCCTGGAAAAGTTGAACAAGGATCACGGCACGAGCATTCTCGTTTCGGAGACGACGTGCGCCGGCTGCGGTACGGAGTTCGTGTTCAAGCCGCTCGGCAGCACGGCCGTCCGCGGCCGAAGCGGGTCGGTCGCCATCTTCACCATCGATACAGTCTGAGGTCCGCCGTCCATGAACCCGTCCGCCCTGTCACCGGATCAGATCGAACTGCAGGCCCGCGCCCGCGAACTCGCCGCCGGCCCCGTCGCCACCCGCGCCGCCGAGGTCGATCGCACCGAGCAATATCCCTGGGACAATGTCGAACTGCTGAAGGATGCCAGGCTGGTCGGCATGACGATCCCCAAGCAGTATGGCGGCCAGGGCAAGGGCTGGCTCGACGCCGTGCTCGCCATCGAGGCGCTGTCGGCGGCCTGCGCCGTCACCGGCCGCATCGCCGTCGAGACCAACATGGGCGCGATCAGCGCGGTCATGGCCTATGGCTCGGAAGAGCAGAAGAAGATGTGCGCCGACATGGTTCTGGCCGGCGACAAGCCCGCGATCTGCATCACCGAGCCCGATGCCGGCTCCGACGCCAACGGCATGACCACGCGCGCCGACAAGAAGGGCAACCGCTACGTCCTGAACGGCCGCAAGCACTGGATCACCGGCGGCGGCGTCTCCCGCCTGCACCTGATCTTCGCCAAGGTCTACGACGAGAAGGGCACGTTCGAGGGCATCGGCGGCTTCCTCGCCATCCGCGACGAGACCAAGGGCCTCAAGATCACCAAGCGCGAGCCGACCATGGGTCTGCGCGGCATTCCCGAGGCAGTGATCGACCTCGAGGACATGGACGTCCCGCCATCGGCGCTGGTGATCCCGCCGCGCGGCCTGAAGAAGGGCTTCGCCGACCTGATGACCGCCTACAACAGCCAGCGCGTCGGAGCCGCCACCGTGGCGCTCGGCATCGCCGACGGCGCCTATCGGCTGGCGCTCGACTGGTCGGAGACGCGCCACCAGTTCGGCCGGCCGATCAACGAGTTCCAGGGCCTGCAATGGAAGCTCGCGGACATGTCGATCAAGCTCGAGGCCGCGCGCGCGCTGGTCTACAACGCCGCGCGCTCGGGCGAAGGCGGCTTCCCCGACATGCTGATGGCGGCCCAGGCCAAGGTGTTCACGTCGGAGAGCGCCATCCAGATCGTGAACGAGGCGCTGCAGTTCTTCGGCGCCCGCGGCTACAGCCGCGAACTGCCGCTCGAACGCATGGCCCGCGACGTCCGCATGTTCACCATCGGCGGCGGCACGGCGGAAGTGCTGCGCAACGTCGTGGCGGGCGCGCTGCTCAAGAAGAAGCTCCCGCAGACGCGGGATGGATGGGACAAGGCTTAGTCTATTCCTCTCCCCCGATAGGGGGAGAGGTTAGGTGAGGGGGTTACAGGAGGTGCGTCGCCCCCTCACCCAGCCTCTCCCCCTATCGGGGGAGAGGAGCAAGATGAGCGGTCGCCCTAACGCCCGAACCGGTTCCACTTGCCGTCGTTGCCGCGCATCAGAACGAACTCCTGGCCCTTCTTCGCGGTGTCGTCGCGCGGCGTGCAGGCGATCGAGATCCAGGACTGGAAGTCCCAGCGCGCCGAGCAGCTCTCGGTCGCACAGGGCAACTCGAACTCCGCCTCGGTCGGGAGTGCATCGCCCGAGGGCGCGAAGATCGACAGCGTGCCGCGCGCCGGCTGGAGCGAGCAGGCGACCGTCAGGAATCTTGTCTTGTCCGAGGCCCAGACCGGCGCGCCGTGGACCGTGAACAGCCGGCCCGTGCGCTTCATCACCAGCGTCCAGGCGAAGTCGTCGGGGCCCGGCGTGCGCACGACGTAGAAGCGGCCGGGATCGTCATAACGCTCGTAGAGGTACTGGTAGCCGGCGTCGCCATAGGGACAATCCTGCAGCTCGACCGCTGTGCCACCGTCGATCGCCAGCCACAGCCGGTCGCCCTGCCGCGAAACGCTCGGCACGTCGGCCCTGAGCCGCTGCGCCTCTTCGGGCCAGTCGATCGTCCCGCTGTCCCGCTCGTAGGCCGGGTCAAGCGCGCCGCTCGGCGTGCAGGCCTTTGCCTCCACGCCGGCATTCTGCGCGAGCGCAATTCCGGGAAACAGCAGGGCGGCAAGACAGACCAGACGCGCGATCATGCGGGTCCCTCAAGTGGGTCGCCGCAGCATCGTCTCCAAGCTTACAGATCGCAATGTGGCCTCGGCGATTTCGTCGATCTCGGTCAGAACACGCTGCAAGGCGGCGCCGATTTCGGTCTCCTCGCCGGGCTCGGCGGCACGGCTGCCCGGCGCCGGTTCGAACAGCGCCACGATGTCCATCAGGGTGATGCGGCGGCGGTTGCCGGTAAAGCGATAGCCGCCTGACGCGCCGCGCCCGCCCTGCACCAGACCGGCGGCAGACAGCGTGCGCAAGACCTTGGCCAGGGAATGGGTGGAGACGCCGAAGCTCTCGGCGAGATCAGCCGACGACAGGGTCCGCGCAGGGTCGCGCGCCAGTTCGAGAACGGCATAGAGGCCAAGCCGCGTCGCCGTCTGGAGCTTCACGGCAACTCCTTGTCCAGCTGCAGCGACGGGCCGGCGACCATGCCCTGGGCGCGGAAGAACGACAGGATCAGGTGGTCCTTGCGATCGACCAGGGTACGCACCCGCGTCACTCCCTGTTGCTTGAACCGCTCTGCCAACGCCTCGAACAGCGCACTGCCGACACCCTTGAGGCGCGTTTTCGGATCGACCTGGATGGCGAAGACCCAGCCGGCGGCCGGCTGGCCGAATTCCCAGGCCCGGACCTCGCCAGCGATGAAGCCGGCCAGCCCGCCCTTTGCCGTCTCCGCGACCAGAAAATGGCGATCCGGGCCCAGCATCTCCTGCCAGTAGTGCGGCTTGTCGGAACCGGTCAGCCGTGCGTCCAGCGCGGAAATCGCTGCGAGATCAGGGGCTTGGGCGGGGCGGATCGCAACCATGTCTGGGGAGAGAATGACCTTGCGGCGGGGAAAGTAAATAGGTAATTCAGTACCGAATTACAGAAATAGGGATGCCAATGGACCCCGCCGCCGCGCCCATCGACTTCCGCACCGAACCCTCCCGTTACAAGCACTGGAAGCTCGCGTTCGAGAACGGCGTCGCCTACCTCACCATGGACGTGAACGAGGAGGGCGGCCTCAAGCCCGGCTACAAGCTGAAGCTCAACTCCTACGACCTGGGCGTCGACATCGAACTGGCCGATGCCGTGCAGCGCCTGCGCTTCGAGCATCCCGAGATCGGCGCCGTCGTGATCCGTTCGCAGCGCGACCGCATCTTCTGCTCCGGCGCCAACATCAACATGCTTGGCCTCTCGACGCACGATCACAAGGTCAACTTCTGCAAGTTCACCAACGAGACGCGGCTGGCCATCGAGGATGCGAGCATCCATTCCGGCCAGACCTACATCTGCTCGATCAACGGCATCGCCGCGGGCGGCGGCTACGAGTTGGCGCTGGCCTGCGAGCAGATCCTGCTGGCCGACGACGGATCGAGCGCGGTGTCGCTGCCCGAGCTGCCGCTGCTGGCGGTGCTGCCGGGCACCGGCGGGCTGACCCGCCTGGTCGACAAGCGCATGGTGCGCCGCGACCATGCCGACTTCTTCTGCACCACGGCCGAGGGCCTGCGCGGCAAGCGGGCGCGCGAGTGGCGACTGGTCGACCAGCTCATCCCGCCTTCGAAGCTGGTGGAACAGACGCAGAAGATTGCCGAGGAGGTCGCGGCGACGTCGTCGCGACCGAAGGATGCCAAAGGCATCGCGCTGCCGACGGTGGAACGGCAGATCGACGGCGACACGCTGCGCTACGCCTACCTCACCGTCGAGATCGACCACGAGGGCCGCTCGGCGAGGTTCCGCCTCAACGGCCCTTCCTCCGCACCGCCCGACGACGTGCACGCGGCCGGCGCGTCGTTCTGGCCGCTGGCGCTGGCTCGCGAGTTCGACGATGCGATGATGCATCTGCGTCTCAACGAGACCGAGATCGGCACCTGGGTGCTCACCAGCCAGGGCGATGCGGCGCTGGTCGAGGCCTATGACGCGCTGCTCGCGGAGAAGGCCGACGACTGGCTGGTGCATGAGATCGTGCTCTACTGGAAGCGCACCCTGAAGCGGCTCGACGTGAGTTCGCGCAGCCTGATCGCGCTGATCGAGCCCGGCTCCTGCTTCACCGGCACCCTGCTCGAGGTCGCCTTGGCGGCCGACCGTTCCTACATGCTGGATGGCGTATTCGAGGGCTCGAACCTGCCCGCCGCCACGGTGCGGCTCACCGGCATGAACTTCGGCCCCTACCCGATGGGCAACGGGCTGACGCGGCTCTCGACGCGCTTTCTCAATGATCCCCGCCACGTCGACACGCTCAAGGACCAGGCCCGCGAACCGCTGCACGCCGCCGCCGCCGACGAGGCCGGCCTCGTCACCTTCACGCCCGACGACATCGACTGGGAAGACGAGGTACGCCTCGCCGTCGAGGAACGCGCCGGCTTCTCGCCCGACGGGCTGATCGGCATGGAGGCGAACCTGCGCTTCCCCGGCCCCGAAACGATGGAAACGAAGATCTTCGCGCGGCTCTCGGCCTGGCAGAACTGGATCTTCCAGCGGCCCAATGCGACGGGCCCGGAGGGCGCGCTGAAACTCTACGGCACCGGCAAGCAGAGCAAGTACGACCGCAAGCGGGCTTGAATTGATCGAACCCACACGACCTCATCCTGAGGAGCGCTCCGCAGGAGCGCGTCTCGAAGGATCGGCAACAGGCAAGGTGCTCGTTCCCACCCTTCGAGACGGCGCTTCGCGCCTCCTCAGGGTGAGGTGATCTCCGGCAAGCAGAATCGAAGGAGGCACTCATGGCCATCGACTACAGCCAGCTCATTCCCAACAACGTCGATCTCTCCTCAGACCGCCGGCTCCAGCGCGCGCTGGAGAACTGGCAGCCGCGCTTCCTCGACTGGTGGAAGGACATGGGCCCCGACGGCACATCTTCCTTCGACGTGTACCTGCGCACCGCCGTCTCCACCGACTCGAACGGCTGGGCCAATTTCGGTTACGTGAAGATGCCGGACTATCGCTGGGGCATCTTCCTGGCCGACCGCGATCCCGAGCGCCAGATTGCCTTCGGCGACAACAAGGGCAAGCCCGCCTGGCAGGACGTGCCCGGCGAAATGCGCTCGACCCTGCGGCGCCTGATCGTCACCCAGGGCGACACCGAGCCGGCCTCGGTCGAGCAGCAGCGCCTGCTGGGCAAGACCGCGCCGTCGCTCTACGACCTGCGCAACCTCTTCCAGATCAACGTCGAGGAAGGCCGCCATCTCTGGGCGATGGTCTACCTGCTGCACGCCTATTTCGGCCGCGACGGCCGCGAGGAGGCCGAGGCGATGCTGGAGCGCCATTCGGGCGACCCCGACAAGCCGCGCATCCTCGGCGCCTTCAACGAGGCGACGCCGGACTGGCTCAGCTTCTTCATGTTCACCTACTTCACCGACCGCGACGGCAAGTACCAGCTCGCGTCGCTGGCCGAGTCCGGCTTCGACCCGCTGGCCCGCTCGTGCCGCTTCATGCTGACCGAGGAAGCGCACCACATGTTCGTGGGCGAGACCGGCGTCGGCCGCATCCTCCAGCGCACCTGCGAGTTGATGAAGGAGCACAGGACCGACGACGTGCGCAGCCTGGGGGGCATCGACCTGCCGACCATCCAGAAGTATCTCAACTTCCACTTCTCGGTGTCGCTCGACCTGTTCGGCCAGGAAGCCTCGACCAACGCGGCCAACTATTACACGCAGGGCGTCAAGGGCCGCTTCCTCGAGACCCGCATCGACGACGATCACCTGCTGACCAATGCGACCTACGAGATCGAAACGGTCGAGGATGGCCGCATCGTCAAGAAGGCGGTGCCCGCCCTGCAGGCGCTGAACGAGCGGCTGCGCCAGGACTATATCGACGACTGCGCCAAGGGCGTGCTGCGCTGGAACAAGACGATCGAGCGTGCCGGGATCAACTTCGAGATGACCCTGCCGCACCGTGCCTTCGACCGGCAGATCGGCGCCTTCGCCGGCGTACGCGTCTCGCCCGAAGGCAAGGTCCTCAGCGAGGCCGAGTGGAACGCCCACAAGGACAGGTGGCTGCCGACCGACGAGGACCGCGCCTACGTCACCTCGCTGATGGGCGCGGCCGTCACCCAGCCCGGCAAGTTCGCCCACTGGATCGCCCCGCCGGCCCGCGGCATCAACAACCAGCCGGGCGATTTTGAGTACGTGCGGTTCAACTAGGAGGCGGGGCCTCCAATGACCCGCCTGCGCTTGGGGTCACAGGCGGGTCGCGCCTCCGGTGTGGACGGAGGCAGGGAGGCCGTCCTGGGTCGACGGCGAGCTTCAACATGCCTCGCCAGGGCCCGCCCGGGTTGTGATCACCTTGTGGCTTGCGTCGACGGTGCGGCCCGGGGCACGTTGGCCTGCCCGCCAATCAGCGCCCGCGAGGTTCACCCGTCTTGAGCCCGATCCAGTTTGCCGCCCTCGCCTTCGCCTGCATCATCGCCAGCGCGGCCGCCGGGGCCCTGCTGCGTCCTCGCCTGCCCGAGCATCATGTAAGCGGCGATTCCAAGGACGTGATCAAACTCTCGATCGCGCTGGTTGCCACAATGTCGGCGCTGGTACTGGCGCTGCTCTTCGCCTCGACCCGTACCACTTTCGAGCGCACCAGCGGCCTGGTGAGCCGCCTGACGGCCGAGATTACCGAACTCGACCGCGTGCTGAAGCATTATGGCCCAGAGGCGGACCCGGTGCGTGCGGCCCTGCGTGCCGAGATCCAGCCGATGATCGATTCGATCTGGCGCGAGGAGGCCGTGGCGCGCGGCGTGAAGCTCGACGAAGGCAAGGCTCCTGAAGAGCAGGTTCTCTACATGCTGCAGGACCTGCAACCCGCCAATGCCAAGCAGCGGGCCCTGCATGTGCGCGCCATCCAGATCAGCGCCGACCTGCAGCAGACCCAGATCGCCCTCTTCGCACAGCCAGCGGATTCGATCTCCAACACGTTTCTGATCGTGCTGATCGTCTGGCTGATGTTCATCTTCGGCGTCTTCAGCATGTCGGCGCCGGCAAATCCCACGATGTTCGTCGTGATCGCGACCTGCATCCTCTCGGCGTCCGCGGCCTTCTACCTGATCCTGGAACTCGGCATACCTTTCGGCGGGTTGATGCAACTCTCCAACGAACCGCTGCGGAACGCGCTGAAGTAGGTTGGCCCATGGCCGGCGCGACTGGAGTGCCTTCTCCCGCGAGCGCCCTTACGGCAGCGGCTTCGAAGGTGGCAGGCACGCGGCAGCTGCGACTGTCGGATAGACGATGTCGCCCTCGCCGTCTCCTGCTGCGAGGCGGAGGCCGCGCTCGATGTCGCGTCTCACACGATCGCGCAGATTGCCGAACGCCAGCGTGATGCCCTTCGCGCGCAGCTCACGCTCCAGGTCGACAAGCAGGTCGCACGCCATGAGGTCGACATCGTGAATGGCCGCCCCATCGATCACGACGCGGCGCACCGGATGGGGCGCGGCCGCAACGCGCGCCTCGATGCGCTCGCGAAACAGCTCGCAGTTGGCGAAGAACAAGGGCGCGGAGAAGCGATAGACGAGCAGGCCCGGGACCGAAACGGCATCGGTACGATGGGCGGGGTCGTGCCAGCCGCCGTCGGGTGTGCGGCCGAGGGCAGCGTCGGCCGGAAAGGCCAGGGCGCGCAGCAACAGGACCAACGAGAAAACGACGCCGACCAGGATGCCGTCCATCACTCCCAGCACCACGACCCCCGTCATCGTCAGCAGTGCGGCGGCGAGATCGCTGCCGCGGAAGCGCCAGAGCCGGCTGAACTCGCCCAGGTCGCAGAGGCCCCAGGCGGAGGCGATCAGGATACCGCCCAAGGCCGCCGTCGGGAGGTAGTAGAGCAGATCTCCCATCCACAGCGTGACGCCCGCCACGATGGCCGCCGCGACGACCATGGTGACCTGCGTCCGGCTGCCCGCCGCATCGGCGACGGCGGTGCGGGTGTCGCTGGCGCTGATCGGCAGCCCCTGGGTCAGGCCCGAGACCAGGTTGGCGGTGCCGATCCCCAGCAGTTCCTGGTCGGCATCGACGCGCGTGCCATGCCGCGCGCCGAACGCGCGAGCGGTGATCATCGTATCGGAGAAGGACAGGAGCGCGGCGACCAGCGCCACCGGTAGCAGGGCGTCGAAATCAGCCAGCGACAGGAGTGGCAGCGACAGGTCCGGAAGCCCCGTCGGAATGCGGCCGATCAGGGTGACTCCGTGCCGTTCGAGACCCAACAGAACGACGGCCAGCATGGAGCCCGCCAGCGCGACCACCGCTCCCGGTATGCGCGGCGCGAGGCGACGACAGATGAGGATGACGGCAAAGCACGAGGCCCCGATCGCGAGGGAGGCGAGATTCGTATCGCCGAGCCTGCTGGCCGTGGCGACGAGCTGGTCGAACGTCGTCTCGCCCTCGACCTTGAAGCCCAGCACTTTGGGAATTTGCGCCCCCACGATCACCAGGGCGAGTCCGTGCATGAATCCCGCGATCACCGGCTTGGACAGGAAGTTGGCGACGAAGCCCAGCCGCAGCAGGCCGGCCAGCAGGCAGATGAGCCCGACCATGACGCCGAGCCCGGTTGCGAGCAGCGCCAGCCGGAGCGGATCACCCAGCGCGAGCGGCGCCACGGCGACCGCCACGATGGCCGCCATGGCGGTGTCGGGTCCAACGACGAGATGACGGGAACTGCCGAACAGGGCGTAGGCGAGCAGCGGCAGGATGCTGCCATAGAGCCCGGCCATCGGAAGGCCGGCCAGTTCGCCGTAGGCGAGACCCACCGGCACCATGACTGCGCCGAGCGTCAATCCTGCCGCCATGTCGCGCGGCAGAAACGATGCCTCGTAGCTGCGCAACGTCGCCAGGCCCGGCATCCAGCGCAATATGCTCATTCGACCCTCTCCCCTGCCCGATCCTAGGCGGCGAGGGTGCGATTTCACAGGGGGCGCGCTTCAGTGCTCGTTGACCGGCGCTACCTTGCCCTCTCGGCCTCGATACGTTCGATCATCGACCTGAGCCGCGCATCGGAGACAGCGACGGGGTGGAATGGCGCCAGGGCCCTGGCAAAGCCGTCGTGGTCGATGTCGCTCACGATCAGGACACCGGCCGCTTCGGCCTCACGCCGGGCCGCCGCCTCATGTTCGTCCCACAGCCGTCGATAGAAGGCGATCGAATCGCGCGCGGAAGTGCGGATGATCGCCTTGTCTTCGGACGAGAGCGTGTTCCAGACCGGCCGGGAGAACAGCAGTACGCTCGGCGGCCTCGCATGCTCGGTCAGGCTGAAGCTCCTTGCCACGCGGTGATGCTGCAGGGCGACGAAGGACGACCATGTTCCATCGGCCACGTCCACGGCGCCTGCGCGCATGGCGGCCGGGACCCGTGACTGGGACATGGGCACCGGCTGGGCCCCGAGGGCGCGCAACATGGGTGACCAGATCGAGGACGGCTGGACGCGGTACTTTATGCCGCGCAAGTCGGCCGGCGAGCGGATCGGCCTGGTGCCGTAGGTCGATCTCGGTCCGCCGTCGTAGAAGCCGAGACCGATGACGCCGGTACTCTCCAGCGATGCCAGGATCTCCTCACCGATCGGTCCATCGAGCACCTTGCGTTCGTGCTCGGTCGACCGGATGAGATAGGGAAGCGTCAGGACGCTGGTGACCGGCGCCGCGCTGTTCAATGTGTTGAGATTGATCCGCGCCATGTCGAGGGTGCCGTTGCGGAGCTGCGCCAGGGTGTAGTTCTCGGATTCCCGGTCGCCGGCGCCGAGATTCGACAAAATGAGGCGATTGCCGCTGCGTTCGCGAATCAGGTCGCCCATGTACGCCGTGGCGCGCACGGTGGGGTAACTCGACGGATAAATGTCCGACGAGACGATATCTCGCGCCATCGCAGGCGGCCCGAGCGTCAGGGCGAGGAAGAACGCGGCACACTTGGCGAAATGCATTGGCCGACCAGATTTCAAGTCCACTAGGTCAGACGGCTTACACAGCAGAATATCGGTCTGCAATGCAGATCAGCGAGTGGGAAAGAAGGAAGGGCATTATTCCCGTATCGAGGGTGGTAATCAACGGACCACAACTTAGTGTCGCCCGCTTTGCGGGAACTCCAGTCGCTTCACTTTGTTTCATCCGGGCCATCACCAGTGCGAGAGAGCGATGAAGACGATCAGTCGATCCTATGACAGCTACGCGCAGGCTCGCGCGGCTGTGGACGCGATCGAAAGGGCCGGGATCCCCTCATCCGACGTGAGTTTGATCGCGAACAAGCATGTCGGCGTCGAGTACGAGAACGTGGAGGCCGTCCCAGAGACTGCCACGGGGGCTGGCATCGGCGCCGTGGTCGGGGGAGGCGTCGGCCTCCTGGCGGGTCTCGGCCTGCTGGCGATCCCCGGCTTCGGCCCCGTGGTTGCAGCAGGCTGGCTGGCGGCGATGGCCGTGGGCACCGCAGCAGGCGTCGCCACGGGCGGACTCATGGGCGCCCTGATCGGCGCCGGCATCGACGAGGAAGAAGCGGCGATCCTCTCCGAATCCGTCCGCCGGGGCGGCACACTCCTCACGGTGCGCGCCCCCGACGGTGAAGTGGGCCGCATCGAAGGCCTGTTGTCCATCCATCGCCCGACGGACATCGCAGCCCACGCGGCCCGGTGGCGCGACGAGGTAATGGGCAAACAGGCCTGTGGAGCCTCAACAGGTTGTCCTCGGCGAGGGCCAGTCTGCTGATGGGTGTTTTACCCTTGATGCCGGCGTGCGGTCGATGCCAGTTATAGCGATGGATCCAGAAGGGTAGCTCTTGGGCACGCTGGTCTGAAGTGTCGT
>NZ_JAUSBN010000062.1 GCF_030651995.1 Reyranella sp. | reverse complement strand
CCGAGCGCAGCGAGGGACCTTTAGAGCCGCCGACAAAGGTCCCTCGCTGCGCTCGGGATGACAAAGTGCGTACAAATAGGGCCGGCTGGACCAGACTCGGGGTCCTGAGTCGGACACTCCCTGGATTGTAACGTGTCGTTGCCGCTGCTGGCGATTTGCCGATCCTCTTCAATCTTTCCCCGGACACTCCTGCATTTGAATGGGGAGGAAAGTGATTCTACTTCGTGCGGAAGGACTCTAGGTTTCGAGCGTGCCCGCCAGGCGCTGCGCGGCGTCGGCATAGTCCTTCATGAAGTCGTAGACGACCGAACGCGCCGACTGTTCGGTGTTCATGAGGCCGACCGCCTGGCCGACATAGTAGGTGGCGAGCCGCTGGGCTCCCTCATGACCGCTGGCGGCAAGCTTGTCGATCCTGGCCAGCGCCGGCCGGCTGATGAGGCCTTGAAGCGGCATCGGCAGCGGATCGGGGGCGCTCCCGCCGTGCCAGCCGTCGGTCCAGGCCGACCTGAGCTGCCGCGTCGGCTTGCCGGTCCGGCTGCGCGACCGCACGGTGTCGCGGGAGGTCGCCGCCAGCATCTTCTTCTTCACCGTCGGGGTCGTCTCGGCCTCCGCCGTCGTCAGCCAGACCGAGGCGGTCCAGGCGCCGTCGGCGCCCATGGCCATGCACGCCGCCATCTGCCGCCCGGTCGCGATTCCTCCGGCCGCCAGAACGTGGATGTCCTTGTAGTCCTCGATGGCCTGCAGCACCTCGGGTACCAGCACCATGGTCGAGACCTCGCCGCAGTGCCCGCCTGCCTCGGTGCCGGCGACCACGAGAATGTCGACCCCGGCCTCGGCGTGCTTGATCGCATGTTCCCTGGCGCCGGTGAGGGCGCCCACCAGGATGCCTTTGTCGCGGGCCCGTTTCATAATCGAAGGCGGCGGCACGCCCAGGGCATTCACGAACAGCTTGATGGGATGGCTGAAGGCGACGTCGAGAAGGCGAGCCGCGCCGCCTTCCCGCATGTTGTCCGTATAGTCGTGGCCGCCTTGCCCGGCAGACCACAGATCGGCGGTATCGATGCCGTGCTGGGCGAGCAGACCGGCGACATGTCGGCGATGCTCAGGGGGCACGCGGGCCTCGAGGTCAGCCGCCGTCAGCCCGCCCTCCTTGTCCTCCATCTTGTTGGGAATCAGCAGGTCGATCCCGTAGGGCTTGCCGTTTACGTGCTCGTCAATCCATTTGAGATCTATTGCCAGGGTCTCCGCGGTGTGGGCGACGGCGCCCAGCACGCCGAAGCCGCCGGCATTCGACACCGCGGCCACGACGTCGCGGCAATGGCTGAAGGCGAACAGGGGAAACTCGATTCCGAGCTTCCTGCACAAAGCAGACTTCATCCGACGTTCCCCCTGGATAGGATATTGATGTGGCCGAGAAAGCCTTGCGTTGGGGTTGGACTGGCGCGCTCGAGGTGGCCCGGTACGCCATGTCCGCGACCGACACACCGGGCTCGCCAAGGGTGCCAACTGCGAGGCATTGTCACGATGATGCTCGCGGGGCGCAACCAGCCAGCGTCTTGAATTTGACCAAGCGCGCGTCAGCCGAGTCGGCAACCGGTGTTGGCCTACAAGAGCGTCCCGCCCCAGCACCGTACCAAGTTGCACGGCGCCAACCCGCTGGAACGATTGAATGGCGAAATCAGGCGCCGCACAGAGGTCGTCGGCATCTCCCTCAACGAAGCCGCCATAACCCGTTTCGTCGGCGCATTCCTGCTCGAACAGAACGTCGAGTGGGCCGTCCAGCGCGCCCGCTACATCATGATGGAATCATCGCCCTGCCCATCGAGGCAGACTGACCGATCTGGCTCAACCCCGGGCTCATCTTCATGACCGGCGATCAGCTACGCCACGCTCCAAGACACGACCGCGTGCGGCCCACAATTCCTGTCGAACTGTTCCTGCCGGGTGCAAACGTAGAGGTTGATCGAATCCTGGAACTCCTCGAATTCAGAGGAGTTGCAGGACGACCGACCAGTTCTCTCCTTTGACCACTCCGGCACGCCAAAAGCCACCGGCGAGAATGAAGACAAAACGGACCTCGCCGGGCGATTGTTTGCGCTGCTGAACGTGGTCAGCCTTGGCCAACGCAGGCCATTGAGCACGCGTGGCGCCCTGCGATGACAGCACTGTCTTCAGCGCCGCAGCGCGAACTTGGTGCCTTGGCCTGAGGTAAAGACGATCTGGTTGGCCTCCACGGCCCCGGCGAAGCTCCCGCTGATCTTCACGCACTGCGAATCCATCCCATCGACCAGCGCGGTGTAACTTCCGTCAGGCCGGATCGCGAGCGACAAGGTCACGTCGCCGTGGCAGCGCATGTTGTGCCGGGTCGTGCTGCCCGCACCGTTTCGAATTTGCACGGTGATATGCTGCACCGGGCCGTTCCGTGGCACGATGCTGCCCACCCATTGGCCGTCATAGGCGCTCGGCGCAGCCGACACGGGCGGCGCGGCAGGACCGGGCGATGCGGCGGCGGGAGGCTGCGACGATGCCGCCGCGACTCCGGCCTTTGCCTTTGACTTCGCATCGGCCTCGGCCCGCTTCCTGTCTTCCTCGTCCTTCTGCCTGGCTTCCTCCTGTTTTCCTTTCAGGCCCTCGTCGTGCTTCTGAAGCGCCGGCGCCGCTTCGCGCAGCAGCGCCTGCTGCTGCGCCGCGGTGAGGAAGCCGGTCGAGGACTGGCCGCGCGCCTTCTGCCAGGCCGCGATGGTCTCGCGGGTGCGAGGACCGAAGGCGCCATCGGTGCCTCTGGTGTCAAAGCCCAGTGACGTGAGCGCAAGCTGGAGGCGCTGAAGATCGGCAGGCGCCAGCCGCAACGCAGCCTCGGCCGATTCGGCCGTCTTCTTCTGGGCTGCCGCCGCGTCGGCTTCGGCCTTCTCGCGCGCTTCGGCCGCGGCGAGCTGGTTCGCCGAAGCCTCGGCCTTCTCCTTCGCTGCGGTGGCCGCCTTCCGGCTTGCCTGCTCGTCCGCGGCCTGACGCTCGGCCTGCGCGCTTGCAAGCGCCTCGTCGGCGCGGATCTTGGCCGCGGCCTCGGCGGCCGCCTTTGCCCGCGCATCGTCCTCGGCCTGGCGCAGGGCCGCCATTTCGGCTTCGGCCCTGCGTTGAGCCGCTTCGGCTTCAGCGCGGCGCGCCAGCGCCTGGGCCTGGGTCTCTTCCTGGCGCCGCACCGCGATCTCGGCCTTGAGACGGGCCAGTTCGTCCTCGGCCTGCCGGCGCGCCGTCTCGGCCTTCGCGAGATCGGCGTCGGCGGCGAGCTTGGCGGCCGCATCGGCCTCGGCCTTGCGCAGGGCCTCTTCAACCAACCGCTGCTTCTCGGCGGCGGCCGCGTCGGCTGCCCGCCGGTCGGCCAGGGCGCGCTCGAGATCCTCCACCTTCATTTCCTGCAGCGCCGTCGTCGCGGTGGGTGGAGCCTTGGCCGGTGGAGGAGTGGTGGGCAGCAGGGCGGGAGACAACGCGAACCACCCGCCTCCGGTCAGCAGGACGACCGCGGCCGCGATCCCCGCATAGAGGGTCGTACGAGGCTTCGCCCTCGGCGCCGGCGCCGGCGTCCTGTCGGAGGGGGCGGACGGCGATGTGCGCGGGACGTGCATCGCTTCCCGATCGACGGTGCGAGACATGAACTGCGTGGCGTCGGCGGAGGCCGGCGAGCCCATGGACAGGACGGCGCGACAGCCGGCGATGGATTGCGGACGGTCGGACGCACGCACCGCGAGACCGGCATCGAGGCCCGCCGCAACGGCCGGCGGAAGGCCCGGGATGGTCATCCGGACCAAGGGCTCGTACGTGTCGTCGAGCATGCGGTCGAAGGCGTTGGGCGGGGGCTTGCCGACAAGGGCGTGATAGAGGGTGGCCGACAGGCCGTAAATGTCGGTCCACGGCCCCTGCTTCGCCGAGGTCATCTGCTCGCCGGCCGCATAACCCGGCGTGAAGATCGCCGTCATCGCCGTCGTCCGGCCCGCGATGGCGGCGCGCGACGCACCGAAATCGATCAAGGTGGGGTTGCCCACCGCGTCGAGCAGGATGTTGGCCGGCTTGATGTCGCGATGCAGGAAGCCCGCATCATGCACCTGCTCCAGGCCGTCGAGCAGGACCCAGAGAATGCGCTCGACGGCAGCAGGATCGAGCGGTCCGTCGCGCTTGATGCGGTCCGCGAGCGTGTCGCCATGGAGCATCTCCATGACGATGTAGGCGGTGCCGTTGATCTCGAGGAAGTCGAAGACGTGCACGATGCCGGGCGCGCGGTGAAGGCTGGCGAGTGTCTGGCCCTCGGCGACGAAGCGATCACGGCCCCACGTGAAATCGTCGGCGACCCGCGTCGAGCGGGGGAGCACGGTTATGCCGTCGGCTCGGTAGGCGAGCGACGTCGGGAGGTATTCCTTGATCGCGACCTCGCGGTTGAGCTGGCTGTCGCGCGCGAGATAGGTGATGCCGAAGCCGCCCTGGCCGAGCACCGCGAGCACCTCATGACGCCCGATCCGGGCACCCGGCCGCAAGGCAACGATGTCGACGTCCGTTACGAAGCCGGATGCGCCGGGTGGTGCCTCTGTCATAACGACGCTCTACTCCCCGGCCAGCCAACGCTCGCAGACGCCTGATGATGGCGCCCACAAGGCCGGAAGGCGCTTCGTGCCCGATCATTCCTCGTCGCACAAGGGCGGGAAGCGGGAAGCGGGAAGCTCATCGGCCTGAGAGGTCCGCCTGTCGACAGACTCCCTTCCCTGCAAGAAGAGTTACTGGCCCGGCGGGCCTGATAGAGTGGTCTCGAAAACGATGCCGGACACCCGCCGATGCTCTCGATGCTCTCCCGCTTGCTGAAGACGGTTGCACGGTTCGTGCGGACCTTCGCCTGGGTCGCCGCCGGTCTGGCCGTTGTGTTCGCCGGTCTGTTCATCCTGCCCCGGGCGATCGACTGGGAACCGCACAAGGCACGTCTCGCGGGGATTCTCGCGGAAGCCACCGGGCGCGAGGTGGTTCTGGACGGCCCGCTCGAGATCGCCCTGTTGCCGCAACCGATGCTCGTGGCGCAGCAGTTTCGCCTCGGCAACGCACCGGGCGCCGTCACGCCGCACATGCTCGAAGCGCGGCGGATCCTGGTGACCCTGTCCTGGTCGGCTCTGCTGCAGGGCCGCATCGAGCTGGTGCAGGTCGTCGTCGACGAGCCACGCCTGGTGCTGGAGTCGGGGGCCGACGGTGAACCCAACTGGCGTCTGCGTCTGCCCGAAGGCTGGGCGGGGCAGGGGGCGACCACGCCGGGTCTGGCGCTCACGCGTCTGGAGATCCGGAACGGCCGGGTCGTTCATGCGTCCGGCCTGTCGGGCCAGCCGCTCGAAGCGCAGGCCATTCACCTGTCGGGGTCGCTTGCGCCGAGCGATGGCGTTCTGCACCTGCACGGAACCGCCGTCGTCAACGGCGTCCCGGCGACGCTCACGCTCGACCTGAAGACAGCCGCGACGGCCGATGCGCCGATCGGCCTGACGCTCGGCGTGCCGGGCGGCCGTCTCGTCTTCACGGGCTGGCCCGGGGAGCGCACGGCGCGCGACCCGCTGCGCGGCCGCGTGTCGTTCGACACCGAATTCCTGCCCGAGTTCGTCCAGTCGGTCACGACACTTACCGGCCGGCGGCCGATGCGGGTGAACGAGGCGATTGTCCGCACCCTGGCCGCTTCGGCCGATGTCGAGCTGGCCGACGACCGGCTGTCGATCGACGATCTGGATTTCAACCTGGCAGGCGAACGGATCCTCGGCAGTCTCGCGGTCGTCGGGGGAGAGACGCTGCTGGTGAGCGGACGGCTGGTGGCCGCCCATCTCGACGCGGATCGCTGGGTCGAGCGGCTGCAAGGGCAGGCGCTGTTCGTCGCACCGATCGGCGGTTCGGCGCGGCCGGCCGCTGAACCGACCGAGCCGTCCGGCGACGACCTGCCGTCGGTGCAGGTGCAACTGACCGTCGAGGTCGACACGGTGCGCTATCGTCTCGACACGGTGCGCGAGGTCGCCGTGACGTTCCGGTACGAGAACGACGTCCTGCACGTGCAGGCGCTGAAGGCCGTGCTGCCGGGAGAGTTCCGGCTGAACCGGCGGGTCGGCTTCGAAGGCGACGCGATGCACGCGGGATACGACGGCATCATCGAGGTCGAAGGCACGAACCTGCGCCAGACGCTGAAATGGATCGGCATCGATACGACATCGCTGCCGCCCGACCGCCTGCAAACGCTGCGGATATCCGGCAAGACACGGCCGGCAAAGGGGTTCGTCCGCGTCACCGACGCGACCTTCGAACTCGACGACCAGCAGGGCACGGCGACCGCCGACATCGCCTACTCGATTCCGACCGTCATCACGGGCCGCTTACATCTGCCGAACCTCAACCTCGACGCCTACCAGCTGAGCAGTTTGGCCCTGCAGGACTTCATGCCTGCTCCCGATACGGTTCCGGTCTCGCCGTCGGCGGATAGCGAGCCTCCGCCGCCGGTGCTGGATCTGAAGGCGACGATCGACAGAGTGCTCTATCGTGGCGAGATGGCTCACGGTGTCGATGCCCACGCCGTCATTCGCGGCAACGAGCTGAAGCTGAAGCACGTGGGCGTGAACGAGCTTCTGGGTTCGCACTTGGAACTCTTCGGCTCGATTGCCGACTTCGGCACCGTCCCACGCTTCGATCTGGCATACCGCGCCGTCGTTCGCGACGCCGACCGGATGCTCGACTATGCCTCCCTGCCGCGCTTCGTCCATGGCCGCATCGGGGCCGCCCAGGTGGCGGGCCGCGCCGTTGGAACCCTGAAGGAAGCGGTCCTGTCCGACCTGTCGGTGGCCATGCTCGGGGCCACCATCACGGCGGCGGGCCGGCTCTCCTTCGAGGCCGACCGTCGCTTCGACTTTCCCCGCTTCTCCCTGGCCAGCCCCGACATCGGTGCGCTCGTCGCGGCGGCCAGCGGCAGCCCGCGCCGGGAACTGGCGGAGGTCGAGGCCAAAGGCGCCTTTCACGGCGATGCCGCGCGCGCGACGTTCCGTGGCAACCTCGAGGTCGACGGCATGGCGATGTCCGGCGAGCTGTCCTCGACCCTGGTCGCACGCCCACACGTCACCGTATCCCTGCGGGCGCCCGCCGGGTTGCGGCTGGATCGCTGGTTGCCACCGGCGCCTCGCTTCAGCGAGGAGGGCGCGGGCGGCTCATGGACGAATGTGTCGGCATCCCCGGGAAGCGGGAGTCTGACGGCGCCGCTGCGCGCGCTGGACGCGACGATGGCGCTCACGATGCCGCGCCTCGCGTGGGGACCGTTCACCCTGGAGGCCGTCGACCTTGCTGCGAAGCTGCACGGCGGTGTCCTGGAGGTGACGCGGTTGGCGGGCACCCTTGAAGGCGCTGGCCTCGAGTTGACGGCAACGATCGATGCGCGCCGCGACGTGCCGGTCGTGGAAGTGAGGGGTGGGGTCCGCGACATCGACATCTCGCACGCCATTGCCGTCGCCGGACGCGCCAACGAATTCGGCGCCGATCAGTTGGCGGTGGCCCTCGAGGGCACGCTGAACCTGGAAGGGCTCACCCTGAAAGCGGAGGGCGAAACGATGGACGAGATCATCGCGTCGGCCGTGGGACGCGGAGTCTCCAAGGGCGACGTCCGCGCAAGTGTCGTCCGGGGATCCGCCTCCTTCGCCTCCTTCGCGACCGGCGTGGCCAGCCTGTTCAGCACCGAGATGGGCTTCACGTCGGCCGTCATCGATGGGTTCGTGGGGAGCTGGATCGCGACGAGAGGCGGCTTCGAGGTCGCCGGCGGCATCGTCACCTTCGACGAACACACCGTCCGCGCGCCGCATGCGACGGCCTACGTCAGAAGCCGGCTCGATCTGCGGCAACGAGCCGTGGACGCGTTGATCGCCCTCGATACCGGCACGCCGGGCTCGATGGACTATTTGATGTCCGTGCGCGGTCCCTTGGAAGCGCCGACTCTGCAGGCCGAGCCGAGGCGCTGACGCCGGCATCTGAGACGGGAAACTTCGACGTGTCAGGCAAGGAGAAGCAGCCAGCCTGCCGCGACCAGCATGCTGATCAGCGACACCGGCACGCCGGCGCGGGAGAACTCCGCCAGGGAGACCGGCGCGCCGCGCTTGGCCGCTTCCTCCACGACGATGATCCCCGCCAGGCTGCCGAACACCACGACGTTGCTCGCCATGGCGGTTCCCAGCGCCATCGCAGCGCCCGTCTGCTCCGGGTTGCCGCCCTGGATATAGGGCATGAGGAGCAGGACCGCGGGATTGTTGCCGACGATGTCGCTCAGCACGCCGCTCCCCACCAGCAGGGCCACCGGATGCGTGAGGTCAAGACCCCATTGCGTCAGATCGGCGATCATCCGCTGCGGAATGCCGGTGCTGGCGAACGCGGCATTGACCACGAACAGCCCGCCCAGAAGAATGAACAGGTCGCCGTCGACGTGCTTCATGACGTCGGCAGAGGCGATGCGGCGGTTCAGGAGCAGCACTGCCCCTGCGGCGAGGGCGATCAGCTCGCGGGGCCAGTCGGTCAGGCAGAAGGCTGCAACCACCAGCACGGTCACGACGGCGGCCTTGGCGATCTCGACCCGGTCGAGCGTCACCGGTGGCGGCGCCGCGGCGGTTGACGCGGGAGCGGCGTCAACGTTCATCCAGCGTCCCCGGTACAGCACCACGAGCACGCCCCAGATCACGACCAGCGACAGGATCGACGGCAGCATGGCCGCGCGCATGAGCCCGACGAAGCTGAGGTCCAGCCCCTGGGCGATGATCATGTTCTGCGGGCTGCCGATGATGGTGCCGGCCGATCCCGAATTGGCGGCAAAGGCGAAGCCGAGCAGGAACGGCGTGGTGTTGAGACGGCGCGCCACGCAGAACTGCAGCAGCAGGGGGACCATCGCCACCACGACGACGTCGTTGGTCAGGATCGAGGACAGCACGCCCGAGGTGACGATCATCACGTCGAGCAGCTTTGCGGGGCCGAGCTTGAGTGCGGCGGCACGGGCAGTGAGCCAGCCGTAGAAGCCGGAGACGGAGAACGCGCCCGAAACGATCATCAGGCCGAACAGCAGGGCCATGGTGGGAAAGCTCACCGCCGCCCACGCGGCGTCGACGTCGATCTTCTCGAACACCAGCATCGCGATGGCGCCGAGCAGGGCCGCGCCCGTGCGGTCGACGCGAAAGCCCGGCAGTCGCCCCACCGCCATCGCGACGTAGGTCGCGAGGAAGATCGCAACGGTCAGGGCCATGACGCCGGCTGCCCGTTCAGGTCGGCCCTCATCCCTTCGAAGCCTTGTGGTAGGCCTTGCGGATCTGGTCCAGGTCGACGGTGGGCTTTGGCATCTGCAGCTTCATCCCTTCCATGGCCTCGCAGACAATCTGCGATACCGCAAGGTTTCGGAACCACTTGTGGTTGGACGGGATGACGTACCAGGGAACCCTGGCCGTCGAGCAGCGCTCCAGCATGTCCTCGTAGGCCCTGACGTAGTCGTCCCAGTATTCGCGTTCCCTGTAGTCGCTGTCGCTGATCTTCCATTGGCGCGCCGGATCGTCCAGCCGCTGCTTGAAGCGCTCGAGCTGCTCTTCCTTCGAGATCCAGAGAAAGAACTTCAGGATCGTCGTGCCGCTGTCGGCCAGCAGGTTCTCGAATGCGTTGATATGGTCGTAGCGGAGGGACCATGTCTCCTTGGGTACGAGATGGTGCACGCGCACCACCAGCACGTCCTCGTAATGGGAACGGTTGAAGATCGCCACCTGGCCGAGTTCCGGCGCATGCCGGTGAACCCGCCACAGGAAGTCGTGGCCGCGTTCCTCGGTCGTGGGCTGCTTGAAGCCGGTGACGGCGCAGCCCTGGGGATTCATGGCGTCGATGACGTGCCGGCACACACCGTCCTTGCCGGCCGCGTCGATGCCCTGCAGCACGATGAGCACGGAATGGGCGCGCTCGGCATAGAGCGTGTATTGCAGTGCCTTGAGCTTCTCGAGATAGGCGGCGATCTCCGGCGCCGCCGTGTCGGCGGATTCGTGCTTGCCGTGGAAGCCGGGATCGATGTCCTTGAGCCTGACCTTGTGTCCCGGCGCCACGATCAGCTCGCGTGCGTAGTTCATCGCGGCAATTCCTTTCAGCTTATGGATTTCGGGCGCAGGGGCACGTGGCTCTGCAGCGATTGCGTCACGATCGACGCACTGCGCAGGCGGCCGGCCGTGCGATTGTCGATCGTCCGCTCCGTCGCGAGGCGAACCGCACCCAGCACGACCATCCAGACGAGATTGTAGGCCCACACCGCCGCGATCGTCTCCCAGGAGATCGCCGGTACCAGCCAGCCGAAGCCGCACATCAGGGCGGCCACGACCTGCGTGGCCGCAATGGCGGCGAACAGCGGCGCTGCCGGGAACGGCGGCAGGAAGAACCAGCGTTCCGTGCGGGTGACGAACAGCAGGAGATGCCCGCCGACCACGAGCTGCAGGAACACCGCGGTCTGCAGATGGGCGCGGTCGTCGAGCGCGAACCAGGCGTTCCAGGCCGGGTTGGACAGCACCTCCATGCCGATCAGCAGCAGGCCGAAGGCCTGGGCCACGGAGAACAGGCCGAGCACCGCCGACACCGAAAGCAGGCGTGCCATCCGCCATCGGATCGGACGCTCGGACACCGGCGTGTTGTCGTAGGCGATGGTCATGATCGGAATGTCGTCGAGCAGCGACATGATGACGATCATGACGGCCGTCAGCGGCTGGAAGCCCAGCGTGATGGACGACAGCACCACCAGGAACATGATCGTCATGGTGAGCGCGACGCGGTAGATCGTGTAGCTGGTGATGCGGCCGAAGATGCGACGCGCCTCGTCGATGGCGCTGTTGATCACCGAAAGGCCCGGCGAGGTCAGGATCAGCGCGGCCGCGCCGCGTGCGGCGTCGGTGGCGCCGGACACCGCGGTGCCGCAGTCGGCCTGCTTCAGGGCCGGCGCGTCGTTCACGCCGTCGCCGGTCATCGCCACCAGATGGCCGCGGCCCTGCAGGGCCTTGACGATGGCGTACTTGTGCTCCGGAAAGACCCTCGCAAACCCGTCTGCCGTCTCGATTGCATCGACGATGTGCGGCGGCACGTTGTTGGGGTCCATGTCCTTCGGGAAGGCGTCGGCCGCGGCGATGATGTTGGTGCCGAGCCCGAGCTGCCGCGCGGTCTCGCGCGCGATCGCGGTATCGTCGCCGGTGATCATCTTGATGGTCACGCCCTTGGCGCGCGCGAGATCGATGGTCGCTTTCGAATCGTCGCGTGGCGGGTCGAACATCGGCAGGATGCCGAGCAGCCGCCAGGTCACCCCGGCGTCGTCCGAGCGTGCCACGCCCAGTGCACGATAGCCCCGTGCGCCCAGCTCCTCGACCGTCCTGTGCACGGCCGCAGCGGCCTTCTCGTCAGCCTTGACGAGTTCGGCGATCACCTGGGGCGCCCCCTTGGAGACGACGATCTCGCGTCCGTCGGGCGCGGTAACGTGCGCCGAGGTGCGCTTGGTCACGGGATCGAAGGGCGTGAAGCCGGTCTGCTTCCAGGCCTTCAGGGACCCGGGGTCGGTCAGCGCCTCGATCACGGCCGTGTCGATGGCGTCACGGTCCTCGATCTTCGAGGCCAGCGCGCCGGCGAGCACGACCTCCTGCCCGTCCCTTGCGGCGAACAGGATCGGGTCGCCGAGTTTGAGCTGGTTCTTGGTGAGCGTGCCGGTCTTGTCGGAGCAGAGGATGTCCACTCCGGCCATCTCCTCGATCGCCTCCAGCCGCGACACGATCGCCTTCTGGCGCGACAGCGCGAGGGCGCCCAGCGCCATGGTGACGGAGAATACCGCGGGCATGGCGACGGGGATGGAGGCCACCAGCAGGACGAGCACGAACTGCAGGATGCCCAGCGCATCGCCGGTGCTCCAGGAGTCGGCCACGACGATGTCGTGATAGACGCGAAAGGCGACCATCACGGCGGCCAGCGCCAGCGCCAGCACGATCAGGAAGTTGCCGATCTGGAACATGGCCTTCTGCGCGTGGCTCGCCGCGCCGGCGCCGGCCACGAGCTTGGCGGTGCGGCCGAAGAGGGTGCTGGAGCCGGTGGCGATGACCACGCCCTCCATCTCGCCCTGCTTCACGACGCTGCCCGAATAGGCTTCGTCGCCGATCTTCCTGGCCACGGGCAGCGATTCGCCGGTGAGGGCGGACTGGTCGATCGCCGCGTAGTCGCCGCCGACGAGGCGCAGGTCGGCGGGCACGATCTCGCCCAGGCGGATCTTCACGATGTCGCCCGGCACCAGGGTCGAGGCGGCGATCTGGCTCCACGTTCCGTCGCGTCGCACCGTGGCCACGGGCGCCAGGCCCTTCTTGAGGGCCGCCAGCGCGTTCGAGGCCTTCATGTCCTGCCACAGATCGAGGGCTGCGTTGAACAGCAGCAGCGCGGCGATGATGGCGAAGTCTTCCCAGTGGCCCAGGAACGCCGAGATGGCCGCAGCCGCTTCGATGAGATAGGCGATCGGTCCCGTGAAGCAGCCCAGCAGCTTCGCCGCGAGGCTCTTCTCCTTCTCGACGATGGCGTTGGGACCGTACTGGCCGAGGCGACGGTCGGCCACCGCGGCCGACAGACCTCTCCCGGGAACCGTGTCCAGGGCGGCAAGCACGTGCTCGATGGGAAGCTTCTCGAGATCGGCCACGGTCGCGGCGTCCTTGCCGGGCTGGCCGGTTGTTGCGGCTGTGTCCATGACGGTCGCCCCGCTGTCGTCGTCCGCTGTTCGCCATCGCCGGCCGAGAGCGCGAGCAGCAATGATCGGTCGATCATACTTATTGGGATGGCATGGGGCGGGAACATGATCTGGATCAAGAAAGCAGCGGCTCCCGGCGACCAACCAACATCGGCGTCCGCGTCCGGCGCCTGAGGTTTGCCGGCTCTTGATGTGTCTCAATGCCCGTCGTTCGCGAGCAGCTAGCGTGCGCCCCGCAATTGCAGAAGGCGGTGATTGAAATGGTGCCGAACGAGAGTGCCTCCGTCGCAACCTCGCCGACCGAGCGCGATTCCTATGTCGTCACGGCGCTGTCGGACGTCACCGATCGTGCGCTCCGTGCGGCGATGGCGCGATTCACCATGGGCCTTTCGCCGGCGGCCATCGCGGCGGCCTATCTCGACTGGGTGGCCCATCTGATGGCGGCGCCCGGCAAGCGCCTGCAGCTGATCGACAAGATGGCGCGCAAGTCGATGCGCTTCGCCGACTTCGCCTGGCAACAGGCGCAGCGCCCCGGCAAGGCTCCACTGGCGATCGAGCCGCTGCCCCAGGACCGGCGCTTTGCCGGCGAGGCCTGGCAGCATCCACCGTTCAATCTCCTCTACCAGGGGTTCCTGCTGCAGCAGCAGTGGTGGCACAACGCGACGTCCGACGTCCGCGGCGTGACGCGTCATCACGAGGATATCGTCAGGTTCGCGTGCCGGCAGATGCTCGACGTTTTCGCGCCGTCGAACTTCCTGCCGACCAACCCCGAACTCCAGCAGCGCACCTTCGAGACCGGCGGGCAGAACTTTCTCGACGGACTGCAGCACCTGTTCGAGGACTGGCAACGCGCCGCCAGCGGCAAGAAGCCTGTGGGCGCCGAGGCCTACGAGGTCGGGCGCACCGTCGCGGCGACCCCCGGCAAGGTCGTCTTCCGCAACCGGCTCATCGAGTTGCTGCAATACGAACCCGTGACTCGCCAGGTCCACGCCGAGCCGGTGCTGATCGTGCCGGCCTGGATCATGAAGTACTACATTCTCGACCTCTCGGCGCAGAACTCGCTGGTAAGATACCTGACCGCGCAGGGCTTCACCGTGTTCATGATCTCGTGGAAGAACCCGTCTGCCGAGGATCGCGACCTGGGCCTCGACGACTATCGTCGGCTGGGCGTCATGGCGGCTCTCGATGCCATGGGAGACATCGTCCCCGGGCGCCAGGTGCACGCGCTGGGCTACTGCCTGGGCGGAACGCTGCTGGCGATTGCCGCGGCGGCCATGGCGCGTGACGGCGACTCACGGCTCAAGACGATGGTCCTGCTGGCGGCGCAGACCGACTTCAGCGAGGCCGGCGAACTGATGCTGTTCATCGATGACAGCCAGATCGCGTTCCTCGAGGACATGATGTGGGAGCAGGGGTTCCTGGATGCGAAGCAGATGGCCGGGGCCTTCCAGCTGCTGCGCTCCAACGACCTCGTATGGTCCGTGGTCCTGCACCGCTACCTGATGGGTACGCGCGAGCCGATGAGCGATCTCATGGCTTGGAACGCCGATTCCACGCGTCTGCCCTATCGGATGCATTCGGAATATCTGCGCGGCCTTTTCCTCGGCAACGATCTGGCGGAGGGACGGTATCAGGTCGACGGCCGGCCCATTGCACTGACCGACATCAGGGTGCCGATCTTCGCCGTCGGAACGACCTGGGATCACGTGGCGCCCTGGCGGTCGACCTACAAGGTCCACCTGCTGGTGGACACCGAAGTCACCTACGTGCTGACCCCTGGCGGGCACAACGCCGGCATCGTGTCCGAGCCGGGCCGTGACGGTCGACATCATCGTGTCATGACCAAGAAGGCCGAGGACCGCTATGTCGATCCCGAGACGTGGGCAGCGATCGCGCCGCAGCGCGATGGCTCGTGGTGGCCCACGCTCGCCGCGTGGCTTACGTCACGGTCGGAGGGCGGGCAGCTGCCGCCGCACATGGGCAATCCCTCGGCCGGGCTGGCGCCGCTCTGCGACGCACCAGGCACCTACGTGCTGCAGGACTGACGTTCGCCCACTTGGCCGGCAGAGCGCCTAGCGCCAGAAGAGGGCGAGCAGGATGATGATCGGAATCGGAATGCCGAGCATCCAGAGCAAAATCGAACGGCCCATTGAGATCTCCTTCATGTCACGGCACTTACAAACGAGTGGCCGGCCTTGAAGGTTGCGCAGGCCCATGCCACTTGGAGGATGTCCTGCCGTTCACGTCACGCTGACTGGAGTAGCGTTCCTTGCCTCTTCTCGACGGGCGCACGATCCTGATCGTCGAAAACGATTCGGCCATCGGGCTGGATCTAAGGGCGGCCCTGTTCGCTGCGGGGGCCACTCCCGTGGGACCTGCCAACAGCGTGGAGAGCGCCTTCGCGCTGATTGCCGATCACGCGATCGATGCCGCGATCCTCGACATCCGCCTCCAGAAGGACGAGCTGGTCTTTCCCGTCGCCGACACGTTGCAGGCGCTGCGCGTTCCCTATGTCTTCGCCAGCGGCCGGTCGACGGCCCTGATGCCGTTGCGCCATGGCGACCGGCCGTTTTTCGACAAGCCCTTCCGCTCCGAGCAGCTGGTCGAGGCGCTGGCCGAGAGTCTGGCTCAGCAGAGCGCCGCCTAGACCTTTCTGGGCGAGAGAGTATCGAAGCGATGTCCGGAGGGCGGTACCCCGGCTGGGGCGGTTTCAAAGACACGGCCGAGTCCGATCTGACGAAGCGCCCCGTCGCTTCGCTCGATGAGCAAGGCATCGAAGCCGTACTTCTCGGCGAGTGCCCTGCCTTCCGCCCGCCCGAGAACCATGAGCGCGGTCGACCACGCGTCGGCCTCCATGCAGCTCGACGAAACGACTGAAACCGAAGCGATCGCATTGTCGATCGGACCGCCGCGCAGCCGGTCCATCGTGTGGGACAGCCGCGTCCCTCCGACCTCGATCCAGTGCCGGTAGTCACCTGACGTGGCGACGGCAGCGTCCTGCAACTCGATCGTGCCGAGCGGACTGCGAAGCTCGTAGTCGGGCTTCTCCACCGCGATGCGCCACGGCGTTCCGTCCGGCGTCGTGCCGCTTGCTGCGAGTTCACCATCCAGTCCGACCAGCGCGTCGGAGATGCCGAACGCCTTCACGGTGCGCATCATCTCATCGACGGCAAAGCCTTTGGCGATCCCTGACAGGTCGAGGTCGAAGTGCGCCTGCTTGCGCGCCCGTGCTCCCGGCGCATCCAGCTCCAGGACCGTATGGGTTGGTGGCAGCCGTTCGTGAAGCGCCGCCTGGATCGCTTCCTTGTCGGGGATCGAACCGGCGGCTCCGAAGCCCCAGGCATTGACCAGGCGCCCGACACCGATGTCGAACGCGCCTCCGGACAGGCGCCCGATCTCCAGCCCTCTGGTCAGAACCTGCAAGAGTTCCCGAGGCAATGAGATCCAGGTGCCGGGAGCGGCGGCATTGAGGCGCATCAGGTCGCTGTCCGGCTTCCAGGTGGACATCTGGCGGTCGACCCGTTCGACGGCACGCGCCAGGGCGTTTTCAAATGCAGGGATGTCGAGCTCGGGTGGGGCATGGAGAATCGCGGACCATCGCGTTCCCATGGTTGACCCGCTCAAGGCGTGGCGACGGAGACTAGTAGACATCTTCGAGGTATCTCCCTTCGTCCTTGAGAAGGCCTGGCGTCAGGCCGGCGGGAACCAGCAGTTCGCCCAGCGTTTCCTTCACGCCGGCCGCCATCTCGCGTCCGCCGCAAACCAGGACCTGGGCGCCTGCACCGATGAGGGTGCGCAAGCGATCGGCATCGGCACGGAGGCGATCCTGCACGTAGCCGCCGCCTCTCACGCGCGAGAAGACAGCCGACAGGCTGGTCAGCCGCCTGTCGCCCAGCCACTCCTGGATCTCACGCCGATAGAGGAAGTCCGACTGCGGATCGCGCCCGCCGAAATAGAGGTGCAGGGGCTGTCGTCCCCTATTGGCGCGAATGAATCCCGCCAGGGGGCCAATACCGGTGCCGGCACCGATCAGGATGACGGGCTTGCGTCCCTGCACCGGACGGAAGGACGGATTGGGCTTCACGAAGGCCTCGATTTGGTCGCCGGGCTGCAAGCCGTGGAGCAGGCCCGAGCAGAGGCCGCCGGGATGTTTGCGCACGCAGATTTCGACGAAGGCATCGCGGGCCGAGCTGGCCAGCGAGTAGTAGCGGGGCAGGGTGACGCCCGGCGGTACGATCGCCAGCAGGTCGCCGGCAGAGAACCGCGGCCAGCCACGGCCCGCGAGACGCGCGAGCAGGCTGCTTTCGGGCAAGGCGAAGCGCAGCACGCAGTTGGGCGCCTGCACCTCCGTGCCGTAGTCGACACGGTCGATGAGTGTCAGCGCATGGGTGCGCGGACGTTCGGGCACGTGCGCCAGCACCAGATCCTCGCCCATGACGGACGAGAGCGCCTTGCCCCAGCGCGCGAATTCCTGCGGGGACTGACGGTCGATCGTCTCCAGGGGGAGCAGCGACGTCCAGCCTCTTTGCGTCAACGCGGCATCGACATCGCGCGCAAACTGGCAGAACTGAGGGAACTGGCGATCGCCGAAGCCCAGGACGGCGAACCGGAAACGCGGTGGTGCCCCGATCTGGTCGAGGCGTTCGAGGAATGCGCCGGCGTTCGTCGGCGCCGTGCCGACGCCGTGGGTCGCCGTCAGCAGGAACATTCGCTGCGCCGCCGGATAGGGTCGCGCGACACAGTCCATGGCGACGGTGTGGACCGTGTGGCCGTTGGCCGTCAGCGCCGCATGCAGCGTCCGGGCGAACCCCCAGGTGCTGCCGCCTTCGCTCCCGACCAGGATCACCGTATCGGCCGTCCTGGCGGGGACATTGGCGGCGATCGGCGCGTGCGCACGGCGCCTCCTCCACCACAGTACGGTGCCGCTCACGCCAAGCACCGGAACGCCGAGGGCACTGAGCCCGAGCAGCACCCCGACCCACCACAATCCTCTGCCGGTATGCACCCTGTAGATGAATTCGTGGATCTGGCGGCCGACCGTATGATCCTGCCAGGCCAACACCTTTCCGCTCGCCGGGTCGACGTAGCCCTCGCCGTCGGCGGTCGTCAGACGGAAGAAGTCTGTCGGATCGGCCGGGTTGGGAAATGTCAGTTCGCGAAGCTGGCTGACATCGATACCGCGCAACACCTCGATCCGGGCCAGCGGCAGAGCGGAACCGCCCTGTGCCATCGTCGGGAAGTCGGGCGCCTGCGACTGGCCGTCCGGGATCAACCCGAACGTCGTCAGCGACAGGAAGAGCGCAGTGAGCGTCGACACGATGAGCCCAAGCGTTGCCAACCGGCCCAGATCGGTATGCAGCCGTTCCATGCCGCCGCCGCGCGAGCGATCGAGAAGGCGAGCCCATCCGCCCAGTCGCCGGGCCGTCATCTGCACGCCGGACAGCGTCAGGACGAGCAACGCCAATGCAGCCGCGCCGGCGGCCATGCGCCCGTCGTCGCCCAGAAAGAAGGACCGGTGAAGATTGGTCATCCAGCGCTCGAATGCCGAGGGGGCGTAGGTCGAAACCGGTTCGCCACTGGAGGGATCGACGACCATCGCAGCCGGTCCATCGGTCCCGGCGTAGAACGCAACGACCTTGCCCGAGGGCAGCCTCTTGATCTGCTCCACACCGGGATGGGTGGCGACGGTCCGCACGGCCAGCTCGGCAACACTGATGCCGTCTGCAGGATGTGAAACCGCTCCGGCACGCTCCAGCGCGGGCATCACCGACAGCACCGAGCCGCTGATGACGACCGCCATCAGCGGAATGATGACGGAAAGGGCGAGAATCTTGTGAATCCAGCGCAGCATGACAAGCCTCCCGAGTGGCGTCGGCCTACATGTCGTAGGTGAAGGTCTGGACGTAGCTGCGACCCGCCACGGGTCGGCCTGCCCCGGCGGCGGTCAGTGGAACGACGACCTCGGACGGGCTGTCGCGCATGTCCTCGGCCGCAACGTCGATGTGCAGCTTGTAGCCGGCATCGAACAGCGCATCTGCCAGGTCGACGGTGACCTTCAGCGTACGGCCCGCGCCGACGCTCGCGCCGGTGATGCCGTTGATGCCGGCGACGTTGCCGCGGGAGGCGCGGTCCCAGCCGCTCAGGTGGCTGTAGTATTTCGACTTGGAGCCGGCCACCCACAGTGTGCCCTTGTAGGCTCCCGACGCGTCGGTCACGTAGAGCGCGAGATAGGCGCCGTTGCCGCCGTAGTTCTTGAGCGTGGTCGTCAGGGTGACGGGGCGGGCCATGGCCAGCCCCGGGACGGTCAGGGCGGTCGTCATGGCAAGGCCGGCAAGCAGTGTCTTGATTCGCATGGTCTCATCTCCAGCTGGTCGTGTTGAGCGAGCCCACACTGGACGCAAAGGCTGAAGCACTGCTGAAGCGCGACAGGACTTCGCTTCAGGTCGCCGTCAGGTTGGAGACTGCGGAAAGATCGATGTCACACGAGGCGTCGCTACTGAATCTCCGCCTTGGGAGGCGTTGGTGACTTGAGGATCTCGTTGGCGGGGGGCACCGGGACGGTGCGTCGTCCGTCGTCGCCATCGCCACGTCCGTTCCTCTGCTTCATCCGGACGATGGCGAGCGATTCTGGATCTATCTTCACGGCGATCTCGCGGCCGTCTGCATCAATTCCCCTGATCTGATAGCAGCCGTCATCGATTTTTATTCTCCGGACTGTCCAACCCTGGGTCTTCGCCATTTGCTCGACGGCTTCGCGCGGCTGCCATTGGGCCATGGGGACCTTGCAGTCGTCCTCCCGGGCCAGGGCAACCGGGGACGCCAGCGCGCTCGAAAGAATAGCGGCGATCAATACCGTCCTTTTCACGTTCCGTACTCCCGCCAAGGGTCTCGATGTCTTCTCTTGGGCCGGTTTCCTGACGGCGACCTGAAGGCGCGCCGGCATTTGCTTCAGGTCAATGTCAGGTCGCTGATTAAAGTTCATTGGAGGTCCGGTAAGCGGACTCAGCAACTGACCGGATCGGAACCATGCGAGTTCTGTTGATCGAGGACGATACGATTCTTGGCGCGGCCGTGCGCGATCAGATCGCCGCCGAAGGCCACTCGGTGGACTGGGTCACACGGCTGGATGCGGCGCGGGATCATATCGGCAGCGCCGCCTATGACCTTCTTCTGCTGGACCTGATGCTGCCGGATGGCCGGGGCATTGGCCTGCTGCGCGACCTCCGCACCCGGGGAAGTGTCACGCCGGTCATCATCCTGACCGCGATGGATCAGCTGTCCGATCGCATAGAGGGGCTCAATGCGGGGGCCGACGACTATCTGGTCAAGCCCTTCGACCTTTCCGAGCTGTCGGCGCGGCTGAACGCCGTGGCGCGGCGCTATGCCGGGAATCCCAATCCTCTGGTCCGTATCGGGGACCTCGAGATAGATCTTGCCGCGCGCTCAATCCTCCGTGCGGGACGGACCATCGACCTGACGGCTCGCGAATGGGCGCTGTTCGAGGCTTTCGTGCAGCGTCCCGGCCAGATCCTGTCCAAGGCGCAACTGGAGGAGCGGCTGTATTCCTTCGGGGCGGAGGTGGAGAGCAACACGACCGAGGTGCACGTCAGTCGCCTTCGCAAGAAGCTCGGACATGGCATCGTCGAAACCGTACGGGGCGTCGGCTACCGGCTGGGACGTGCCGCGTGACCGCGCCGCGCAGCCTGCAGTGGCGGATCTCTCTGTGGCTGGGGCTTGGCGTCGCGCTGTTGTGGGGTCTTGCCACCGTGGCGACGGCGCAAAGGCTTCGTCACGAGATGAACGAGGTCTTCGACAGCGCACTCGAGGAGACCGCCCAGCGTCTTCTCCCGCTCGCCGTGCTCGATATCCTGGGCCGCGAAGAAGGCGACACGTCCCAGCGTATCGTCACGCTGAGAGAGCACGACGAGTACTTCACGTATGCGGTACGCGATAATCGCGGCGGCATGCTGCTGCGCTCGCACCGTGCCGATGATTCGGTGTTTCCACCCTTTTCGAGGATGGGATTCGTCGATACCCCGACGCACAGGGTCTACTTCGATGCCGCGTTGCAAGGCACCATCACCATCGCCGTGGCCGAGCCGCTTGCGCATCGCCGCGAGGTCGCGAACGAGGCCCTCCTGGGTCTCGCCTGGCCGCTGGCCCTGCTGATCCCCGCCAGCCTTCTCCTCGTCTGGGTGGTCGTTCGCGTCTCTATGGCGCCGATCACGAACCTGCGAACGGGAATCGAGGCGCGCGGCAGTGGCGACCTCACGCCCATTCCAGCCGCGGGCCTGCCGTCCGAGATCGGGCCGATCGCGGACGCGGTGAACCATCTTCTCCTGAGACTGAGCCGGGCCCTGGATGCCGAGCGCAGTTTCACCGCCAACTCGGCCCACGAACTGCGCACGCCCGTTGCCGCGGCGCTGGCACAGACGCAACGGCTCATCGCCGAGACGAAGGATGCCGATTCCCGGGAGCGGGCGCTGCAGATCGAGAGGGCGTTGCAGCGTCTTTCGCGACTGTCCGAGAAGCTGATGCAACTGGCGAGGGCGGAGGGCGGCCGCCTCCGGGGCCGGGAGACGACCGACATTGCAAGCGTCGCGAAGATGGTCGTCGATGAGATGGTGCGGAAGCCCGGCATGACCGGACGGATCATCGTCGATGTTCCGGAAACGCCGGTACCGGCCGGAATCGACGCCGACTCCTTCGCGATCGTTTTGCGCAACCTCGTCGAGAACGGTCTCAAGCACGGGCCGCCTGACAGGCCGGTCGTGATCGCTCTGTCAGGGGATGGCATGCTGACCGTTTCCAACGAGGGGCCAGCCGTTCCTCCCGACCTGCTGTCGCGCCTGCTGCAGCCTTTCGAGCGTGGCCGCGCCACCGCGGAGGGTTCCGGTCTCGGCCTTGCCATCGTCAACACCATTGCCACCGGAACCGGCAGTCGGCTCATCCTGACATCGCCCTTGCCTGGGCAGCAAAGCGGCTTCGAGGCGAGGTTCGCGGCCCCGCCTCCCAAGCTGGAGGGACTTGCGGAGAAGTCCGGGGAGAAGAGACCGGCCTCCAGCGTGGAGAGCGCCCTCTAGAACTTGCGGCGGAACGAGAAGAGATCGGCGTCGGGATCGTCGCGGCCGCCGATCGCCGCCGACAGGACCTGCGCCGACAGCATCGAGAAGGTGATGCCGTTGCCGCCATATCCGAGGGCCGCGAAGCAGTTCCTCATGCCGGGCACGGCGCCAATCGAGGGCGATCCGGTGGGCGACGCGCCAAAGCTGCCGGCCCACGCATAGTCCGCCTCGGGGCGCACCTGCGGCAGCAGGCGCACCAGCTTCTCCTGCAAGGCGGCGATCTTCTGCGGGATCAGCGCATCGCGCGTCTCCTGGTCGATGAAGGCCTCGTCCTCACCGCCGCACAGGATGCGGCCCTGCGGCCCGACCCGCAGGTAGAGATAGGGATCGGACGCCTCGCTGATCATGACCTCGTCGCGCCAGGCTGCCCGCGGCTGCGGACGCGTTGCGAGCGCCCAGGTCGAGGTCACGCGGTGACCCATGCGGGGCACGCCCTTGGGCATCTCGTAGCCGGTGGCGAAGACCACGGCGCGCGCGCGGAGCGACGGACCTCCCGCGGTATGGACGACCGCGCCGGACACGAGCGGATCGATCCCGGTCGCCTCCACGGGCGCATAGAGGCGCGCCCCGCGGGCGAGGGCCGCGCGCAGGAATCCCGAAGCAAGCTTGCGCGGATCGGCCGCCATGCCGCCATGGCTGAGCAGCGCCGCGCGGCCCTTGATACCGTAAGCGTCGCGCACCTGACCGCGGGTCAGGAACGAGACTTCGAAGCCGGCGTGTCGACGCGCGCTGGCCTCTTCGCGCAATCCCTCGACGTCGAGCACGTCGCCCTGGAGGTAGAGCGAGCTGCGATGCACGCAGTCCGCGTCCAACCCCAGGCGATGCAGCCGCTCGTCGAGCGCATCGAGGGCGAGTTTGGATCGCCGCCACAGTCGCTCCGCCCGCGCGGGCCCGATGCGCCTGGCAAGGCGACACAGAGGAAGGTCGAGTTCGTACTGCAGCAGGGCCGTAGAGGCCGTCGTCGACCCGGCAAGGGGCCCGCGGCGGTCGACCATGACCACGTCGAGCCCGTCCTCCGTCAGGCGCTCGGCGATGAGCGCACCGCTTATTCCGGCACCGATCACGACGACGTCGCAGGCGAGATCGCGCCGAAGGCGCCGTTCCGGCACGCGTGCAACGGGGATGCTCTGCCAGACCGTCCGCCCGGTCCGCAGCTTTCGGTGCTGGGTAGCGCTCAATGGAGAGACTTGGGGGGAGGTTTGGCCAAATTCACCCGCGTCCAACGTCGGAGGCAGTCGCAACGTTGCAACGCATCGTCGAAGTGTGCGTTGGCCGGTCTGCCCACGCCATCACACAGGAGCCGACGATGCCCACCCCGAAGGAAATCGAAGACAAGTTCTGGTCGGCACTGAAGTCCGACATGACCATGATGCTGGGCCTCGACGGCGTGGAGGACGGCCATGCGCGCCCGATGACCGCGCAGCTCGACGGCGAGCGCGGGCCGATCTGGTTCTTCGCCAGCCGCGACAATGCCATCGTCGAGAAGCTCGGCGCCGGAGAGGGCAATCGCGCCATCGCGACCTTCACCTCGAAGGGCCACGACCTGTTCGCGACGGTCCATGGCGGGCTCACGCTCGACAACAATCCGGCGACGATCGACCGGCTGTGGAACCGCTACGTCGCGGCCTGGTTCGAAGGCGGCAAGACCGATCCCAAGCTCGCGCTGCTGCGCCTCGACGCCGAGCGCGCCGAGATCTGGCTCGATGCGTCGAGCATCGTCGCGGGAATCAAGATGCTGTTCGGCGCCGACCCCAAGCAGGAATACAAGGACAAGGTCGCCACGGTGAGCCTGAGGGGCTGACGATGGCAACGAGGATCGAGCGAAAAACGTTCGGCACCCCTCGGGTCCTGGATCGCCGCATCGAGGCGGCGATCGGGGCGCAATTGCGCTCCTGTGCGGGCAATCGGCGGCGCATCGCGCGGCGGCTGCGCGAACTCGCGGAGGAACGGGATCTCGAAAGCGTGCTCGAGAGCAGGGCCTCCCTCGTGGCGTCACTCGGCTTCATGGCGGGGGCTTTGGTCAATCGGCGATTGCCGTCGATACCCGTTTCATGGACGGCATCGCTGGTGCGGCTCGCCGCCACGAACTGGTTGCCGATGGAGACGTTGCTGCGTCGGATGGGGCTGCGAACCTCGCGCGAGATCGAGATCGAGCGTGTGGCCCTCAGGCTCATGCTCGGCGATCTGGAACGGCTTCCTCCCGCTCCAGGAAGCCGCCGAGTGGGCGACTCCGGCATCCGGGTCGTCCGCCCCTGAGGGGCGACCCCGGGGTATCAGTGTCCGGCCGCGGCAACGCCTTCGGCCGGCGGCGGCGTTGTCTTGCCCTTCTTGGCCTTGCCGCGTTCCTCGAAGCGCTGCAGCACCGTGAAGAACGAGGGCACGAACAGCACCGCGAGGCAGGTCGAGGCGATCATGCCGCTGAACACGCAGAGGCCCAGCGAGATGCGCGAGTTGGCGCCCGCGCCCGTGGCCGTCACCAGGGGCACGACGCCCAGGATGAAGGCGAACGAGGTCATCAGGATGGGACGGAAGCGCGTGCGCGCCGCGTCGATCGCCGACTCGATGATCTCCTTGCCCTCGGCCCGCCGTTCGCGCGCCACCTCGACGATCAGGATGGCGTTCTTGGCGCCCAGCGCAATCAGCAGCATCAGGCCGATCTGGGTGTAGATGTTGTTGGCGAGCCCGACCGCGTTGAGCGCGATCGCCGGGCCGCTGAGCGCCAGCGGCACGGCGAGGATGACGGCGAGCGGCGCGATCCAGCTCTCGTACTGGCCCGCGAGGCAGAGATAGACCAGCAGGATGGCCAGCGCGAAGACATACATCAGCTGGTTGCCGACGATGTTCTCCTGGTAGGCCATGCTGGTCCATTCGTAGCCGGTACCGGGCGGAAGGATCGCCTTGGCAATCTGGTCCATCAGCTCGATGCCCTCGCCCGAGCTGAATCCGGTCGCGGGGGAGCCGACGATCGCGGCGGACGGGTAGAGGTTGTAAAGGCTGATCAGCGGCGGGCCGAGCGCCGGCTTGAGCTCGGCGATGGCGCCGATCGGCACCATCTGGCCGTCGAGGTTCTTCACCTGCAGCTTCAGGATGTCCTCCGGCCGCGTGCGGTACTGCGAGTCGGCCTGGATGTAGACCTGCAGGCTGAGGCCGAACTTGTTGAAGCGGTTGACGTAGGACGAGCCCATGTAGCTCGACAGGGTCGTGAAGACATCGCCGACCGGAACCCGCAGTGACTCGGCCTTGACGCGGTCGACCTCGATGCGGACGTGCGGCGCGCCGGAGCGGAACGTGGTCACGACGTTGCTGAGCGCCGACTGCGTGCTGGCGTTCCGGACCATCGTGTCGGTGATGGCCTGCAGCTTGGCGTAGTCGAAGCTGCCGTCCTTCTGCTCGATCTGCATCTGGAAGCCGCCGGCATTGCCGATACCCTGGATGGCGGGCGGCACGATGACGACGGCGCGGCCGTCCTGCAGGACCTTCAGCTTCTCCATCAGGCCCAGCACGATCGAGCGGAGGTCCTGTCCCTCCGCCTTCAGGCGCGTATCCCAGTCCTTCAGGATGACATAGGACACGGCGGCATTCGCGAGGGAGGAGTTGCTGTCGAGGATCGACATGCCGCCCAGCGCGACCACGTTCTCCACGCCCGGCGCCGCCATGGCGATCTCGGCGACCTGATTCAGCGTGGCGCCGGTGCGCTCGAGCGAGGCGCCGTCCGGCAGCTGCACGGCGATCATAAGGTAGCCCTGGTCCTCGTTGGGAATGAATGCGGTCGGCAGGCGGGCGACACCCCAGCCGCCGATGCCGGCCGCCACGAGCGCCAGCAGCACCATCAGCCCGGCCCGGTGGACCATGAAGCCGACCAGGCCCGCATAGGCGTCCTCGAGCTTGCCGTAGACCTTGTTGAAGCCGCGGAAGAAGATGTTGCGCTTCTCCGGCGGCGTCGCGGGACGCAGCCACATCGCGCACTGGGTGGGCTTCAGGGTGGCGGCGTTGACGGCGCTGATCAGCGCCGTGGCGGCGATGACGAGGGCGAACTGGGCGAACATCTGGCCGGTCAGGCCGGGCAGGAAGGCGGCCGGCAGGAACACCGACATCAGCACCAGGGTGATGCCGATGACCGGCCCGAACAGCTCGTCCATGGCCTTGATCGACGCGTCGTGCGGCGTCATCCCGCGCTCGATATGGTGCGCCACGCCCTCGACGATCACGATCGCGTCGTCGACCACGATGCCGATCGCCAGCACGATGCCGAACATGGTCGTGGTGTTGATGGTGAAGCCGAGGGCGGCCATCGCGGCGAAGGCGCCGATGATCGTGACCGGGATCGTGGTCGCGGGCACCAGCATCGCGCGCCAGTCCTGCAGGAAGATCACGATCACGATCAGCACCAGGATGCCGGCCTCGATCAGGGTCATGAAGACCTCGTGGATCGAGGCCGTCACGAAGCGGGTGGTGTCGAACGGCACCTCGTAGGCGAGGCCGGGCGGGAAGGCCTTGGACAGCTCCGCCATCTTGGCCTTCACGGCCTTGGCGACGTCGAGCGCGTTGGCGTCGGGCAGCTGGTAGATCGCGAGGCCCGAGTTGGGCTTTCCGTTGATGTGCGACGTCGTGGAGTAGGTCTGGGCCCCCAGTTCGACACGGGCGACGTCGCGCACCCGCACAATCCGGCCGCCGTTGCCCTGCTCGGCCTTGACGATGATGTTGCCGAATTCCTCGGGCGTGCTGAGGCGGCCGACGACGTCGATCGTGTACTGGAAATCCAGCCCCTTGGGCGCCGGCGGCTGGCCGACCTGGCCCGCCGTCACGTCCTGGCTCTGCTGCTGGATGACCTTGCTCACGTCCGACGGGTTGAGGCCGAACGTGTAGAGCTTCTGCGGGTCGAGCCAGACGCGCATCGAATACTGGCCGACGCCCAGCACGTTGACGTTGCCGACGCCGGGCAGGCGGGCGAGTTCGTTGACGAGATTGATGGTGGCGTAGTTGCTGAGATAGAGGCTGTCGTAACGCTGGTCGGGGGATGTAAGCGATACGATCTGCAGGATCGACGTCGACTTCTTCTGGACGACGAGGCCCTGGGCCTGCACCGGCATCGGCAGCGAGGCGAGCGCCGCACTGACCTGGTTCTGCACCAGCACCTGCGCGAAATCGAGATCGGTGCCGATCTCGAACGTCACCGTGAGCGTGTAGGTGCCGGAGTCCGTGCTGTAGGACTGCATGTAGATCATCTTCTCGACGCCGTTGACCTGCAGCTCGACGGGCAGGGCGACATCGTTGACGACGACCGCGGCGCTGGCGCCCGGGTAGGTCGTGGTGACCTGGACCGTGGGCGGCACGACGTTGGGATACTGCGCGACCGGCAGGGTCGCCAGCGCCACGCCGCCGATCAGCACGATGATGATGGCGAGGACGTTGGCCAGGACCGGCCGGTTGATGAAAAAGGCGGAGATCATGACTGTGTTCCCCGGCCGGTCACTTGGGTGCGGCGGGAGTGCCGTCGGCCGCAACGGGAATTGTCGTCACCTTCGGAACCACCTTGGCGCCTGGAATCGCTGCGCCATTGGTGCTGAGCACGACCTGATCGTCCGGCTTCAGGCCCGTCGGGATTACGCGCAGGCCGTTGGCGAGGAGCTGGCCGGTGGTGATCCGGGTCTGGACCACGACATTGTCCTTGTTGACCGTCAGCAGGTACTTGCCGGCCTGATCCTCTCCGATCACGCGATTGGGCACCAGCAGCGAGGCCGTGGCGCTCAGGCCCTGCGGGACCTTGACCCGCACGAAGAAGCCGGGGATCAGCGCGCGCGTCGGATTGTTGAACAGGGCGCGGACCAGGATCGTACCGGTCGTCGAATCGAGTTCCGGCGACACGTAGTTGAGGAAGCCCTTGTGGGGGAAGCCCTGCTCGTTCATCAGGCCGATCTCGACCGGCACCTTGCTCAGTTCCTCGACGTCGACACGCCGGTTCTTTAGATTCTCGCGGATCTGCAGAATGTCCTGCTCGCTCATGTTGAACGTGACGTAGATCGGATCGAGCTGGACGATCGAGGCGAGCTTGGTGGCCGTCGAGGCGCCGACCAGTTCGCCGACCGAGACGAGATGCTTGCTGACGACGCCGTCGAACGGCGCGAGGACCGTGGTGTAGCCCAGGTTCGTCTGGGCGACCGTGAGGTTGCCTTCGGCATTCTCGACCGTGGCCCGCGCATTGTCGCGCTTGGCCTTGGCTGTGTCGAAGGTGGCCTGCGCCGAGACGTTCTGGCGCAGCAGGGTCTCCTGGCGGGTGAACTCGGCCTCGGCCTGGGCCAGCGAGGCCTTGGCGCCGTCGAGCTGGGCCTCGGCCTCCTTGAGCTGGGCCTTGTACATCGTCTGCTCGATGCCGAAGAGCTTGTCGCCCTTCTTCTTCTCGGAGCCGTCGACATAGTCCTGGGAGACCAGGAAGCCCTCGACGCGGGCGACCAGGTCGACGGTCGCGAAGGCCACGGTGTTGCCGGTGAGCACCTCGAACGGCGCCACGTCCTGCTTTACGGGCACGCCGACGTTGACCTCGGCGGGCGGCGGGGGCTGGAACTTGTTCTCCTGCTTGCAGCCGGTCACCAGCGCGGCCAGTGCGACCGCAGCCACCAAGGGCGCCAGCGCCCGAAACGGTTTCATGACTGCAAGAACTACGGCTTCATCGTTACGATTCGACATGTTTCCGACGATGCTCCCCGCGAGGCCGGCTGAAGCGTTAGCGCATCCCCTGCACGATTGCCACCGCCCAGCAGCTTCACAGCCGCTTGAACAAGAGCGACAGATTGTTCGCCGGCATTTCGACGATGTCCGGCTCCCCAAAGCCCTGCCCGAGGGCGAGTTCGGTGACGGCCTCGAGGTCGCGCACGCCCCATGCGGGATTGCGCCGTTTCAGGTCGGTGTCGAAGGCCTCGTTGCTGGGCGCGGTGTGCCGGCCGCCCCGTCGGTAGGGGCCGTAGGTGAAGAGCAGGCCGCCCGGGGCCAACAGGCGCGCCGCGCCGGTCACCAGCCCGACGGCGGCCTCCCATGGCGCGATGTGGATCATGTTGCAGCAGACCACGGCGTCCGCCCGCTCGACCGGCCATGTCGCCCGGGTGACGTCGATCTCGAGGGCCGGACGCACGTTGTCGAGGCCCAGGGTCCGCACCCAGTCGTCGATGCTGGCGCGGGCGTCGGCATCGGGGTCGCTCGGCTGAAAGGTGAGGTCGGGCCGGGCGCCGGCATAGTGCACGACATGCTCGCCGGTGCCGCTGGCGATCTCCAGCACGAGCCCCCTTTCGGGCAGGCGCGGCTGCAGCACGTCGAGGATGGGTTGCCGGTTCCGGGCTGCCGCCGGTGCCTGTCGCTTCATCGTGCCTCCTGGATGGCCTGCCAGATCCGCGAGGGGGTCGCAGGTCCGTCGAAACCTTTCACGCCGAGCGGGGCCAGCGCGTCAAGGATGGCGTTGGCGATGGCGGGGAAGGCCGCGATGGCGCCGGCCTCGCCGCAGCCCTTCACCCCCAGCGGATTGGTCGTGCAGCGGGTGGGGTTGAAGCCGAGGTCGAACGACGGCAGGTCGTCGGCGCGGGGCAGGGCATAGTCCATGAATGAGCCGGCGAGCATCTGCCCCGACGCGGGATCGTAGGTCGCGTGCTCCAGCAGCGCCTGGCCCGCGCCCTGGGCCATGGCGCCGTGCGCCTGGCCGGTGGCGACCATCGGGTTGACCAGCACGCCGTAATCGTCGACCGCCGTGTAGCGTGCGAGGGCCACCCGCCCGGTGTCGCGGTCGATCTCGACCTCCACGACGTGCGCGCCGTTGGGAAAGGTCATGTGCTCGCGCTTCCAGGCGTGGAAGGTGTCGAGCGGCTGCCCCTTGTCGCGGCCGAGCGCGGCCACCTCGAGCAGGCCGATGGCGCGGTCCGTGCCGGAAACGACGAAGCGGCCCTCCTCGAAGCGGATGTCGGCTTCCGAGGCTTCCAGGGCGTCCGCTGCGAGCACCGTGCCCTTGGCGACGATCTCGTCCGAGGCCCGCCAGATCGCCGTACCGCCCATGTAGGTCGCGCGCGAGCTGCCGTGGCCGCCGCCGAACGGGATCGCGTCGGTGTCACCCTGGACGAGGCGGATGCGCGCGTTGGGCACGCCCAGCCGGTGGGCGAGGATCTGCGGGAAGGTCGTCTCGTGGCCCTGGCCGATATGCTGCGTGCCGGTGATCAGCGAGATCGTGCCGTCGGCTTCGAAGCGCACGTCGACATTCTCGTCGGGCGGCCCGCCGGTCGCCTTGATGTGATAGGCGAAGCCCAGCCCGCGCAGCCGTCCGTGCTGCGCGCTCTCGCGCCGTCGCGCCTCGAAGCCCGCGCGGTCGGCACGAACCAGCGCATGGTCGAGCGATTCGGCGAAGTGGCCGCTGTCGACTTCGAAGCCGAAGGCGTTGGTCATCGGCATTGCCTCGGGCGGCACCATGTTCCAGCGCCTGAGGTCGGCGCGATCGAAGCCGGTCCGGTGTGCTGCCGCATCGATCAGCCGCTCGACGATGTTGATCGCCTCGGCGAAGCCCGGTCCGCGCGTGACGCCGATCGGGGCGGTGTTGGTGACGACCGCCACAACGTGAAGGGCGATCGCAGGGATGCGGTACACCGAGCCCTGCAGGTGGATGTACTGGAAGGTCTGCACGCCGCCGCCGGCGCCGGCCATGTAGGCGCCGAGATTGGCAACGCTGGCGATCCGGAGGGCGAGGAATTTGCCCTGCGCGTCGAGCGCCAGCGACGCCTCGGCCCGCATGTCGCGCGCGGCATGATCGGACAGGAACACCTCGCTGCGGCTCGCGATCCACTTGACCGGCCGGGCGACCGTGCGGGCGGCCCACAGGACCAGGGCATGCTCGACATAGGCGAAGTTCTTGGCGCCGAAGCCGCCGCCCACGTCGGGCGCCACGAACCGCACGTCCTTCGGCTCGGCCCCGAGCGCGCGGGCCACGTGGTTGCGGTTGATGTGGATGTTCTGGCTGGAGACGTGGAGCGTATAGCGGCCGGTCACGGGATCGAACGTGCCCACGCCGCCGCGCGGCTCCATCGGGTTCATCACGATTCGATGGTTGTCGAGGTCGAGCGACACGACATGCGCCGCGGCGGCGAAGGCGGCCTCGGCGCCGCTCATGTCCCCGGTCCGCCAATCGAGGCAGGTATTGCCCGGGATCTCGTCGGAGAGCTGCGGCGCGCCCGGGGCTCGGGCCGCCTCTGCCGAGGTCACGGCCGGCAGCGTCTCATAGTCCACGACCACCAACTCGGCGGCATCCAGCGCCTGCGCGTGCGTTTCGGCCACGATCAGCCCCACGGGCTCGCCGGCGAAACGAACCTTGTCCATGGCCAGCAGCGGCTGGGCTGCGAAGGCGAAGGGCTCGCCGGTCTGCACGTTCGCCTCGGCATAGGGGCGAAGCGGCTGCAGCCCGTCGGCGGTGGCCTCGGCGGCCGTGAGGACGGCGAGGACGCCAGGCGCCGCCCGGGCCGCGGTGGCGTCGATCGACCGAACGAGCGCATGGGCATGCGGCGAGCGCAGCACGACGGCGTGGGCCAGCCGCTCGAACGTCAGGTCGTCGAGATAGGCGCCGTGGCCGGTGACGAAGCGCGCGTCCTCGCGCCGCCGGGGTGAGTCGCCAATCCGTTGGATCGTCATGTCCGCAACGTCTCCGCGTTCTGCGCCTGGCGCTTCTCGTCCCACCAGTCACGCATCTGGAGGCCCCAGAAGGCAAGCTGCGTCGCCGCACGGCCGGCGGGCCCACCGGCCCAGCCGGTGCCGAACGGCGCGAACAGGTGACAGCGCGAGGGATCGCCCAGGATGCCGGCCGCGACCGCATCGGCGCCTGCGGCCGTCTGGGCGACGCCATGGCCGCCGAAGGCCGAGCAGACCCAGAGCCCGGGCTCGATCTCGCCCACCTGGGGCATCTTGTGCGGCGCGTAGCCCATGATGCCGGGCCAGGCGTAGGCGATGTCGATGTTGCCGAGCTGCGGATAGACCGACAGCATGTCGCCGCGCATCATCTCGCGCAGTCGCCGCGGCTCGGTCGTGTCGGTGGTGATGCGGCCGCCCCACAGCAGCCGGTCTCCGTCGACGACGCGATAATAGTCGCCGGCGCGGCGCGTGTCGGAGATCGCGCCCGTCCAGCGGATCGCCTGGCCGAGACGGGGGCCGAGCTTCTCCGTGACGGCGACGTAGGTCGCGACCGGCAGCACCGCCCGCGCAATGCGTGGCTGCACGGCGCCGAGATCGGCATTGCCGGCCAGCACGACATGCCGGGCCTTCACGCTGCCGTGCAGAGTGCGCAGCCACCATCCGTTGCTGTCGCGGTCAAGTCCGATGGCCTCCGTGCCTTCGTGAATCGCGCTGCCCTGCCGTTCGATATCGTTGGCCAAAGCCAGCGCGAGATTCAGTGGATGGATGTGGAACGAGGTCGGATCATGGATCGCCTGATGATAACGCGCTGTCGCGAGCACCGCGCGCACGCGCGAGGTCTCCCACGGCTCGAAGGAGGCGCTGAGCTGATCCGCGAGCCTGCGCGTGCGGTCGGCAAACCCGGCGCCCTGATCGGTGCGCGAGATGCTGAGCTTCCCGCTGCCCATCAGGATGTCGGGGCGGCCCAGTTCGGAGATGGCATCGCGGACGATCGCCACGCCGCGCTGCGACTGGGCATAGAGCTGGCGGCCGTGATCGAGACCCAACTGGTCGATCAAGGCGCCGGAGCGCTGGGCATAGCCAGGACCGACGAAGCCACCGTTGCGGCCCGACGCGCCCCAGCCGATGCGCCGCCGCTCCAGCAGCACGACCCGCTTTCCCTGCTGGGCCAGCAGGCGCGCCGTGTGCAGGCCCGCAAAGCCGCCGCCGACGACCGCGACATCGGCTTCCTCCCGGGTGGCGAGCGGCGCGCGCGCCCCGTCCGCGTCTCGCGTGGCGGCATACCAACTCGTTGGATAGTCGACTTCAGCCATTTCCATTCTTCTCCGCGAGAAGAGGTGCCATGGGAAGGCTTGCGCGGTCACCTGCTCTCCCGCACTAATTTTGCCGAGGGCTTTCTACCCGCTTCCGCAATTCTGGAGGACGCATGTCGATCGATTTCGATGCGGTGATCATCGGTGCAGGTTTTGGCGGCATGTACATGCTGCACCGGCTTCGCCAGAAGGGCTTCACGGCGCGCGTGTTCGAGGCTGGCAAGGGTGTGGGCGGCACCTGGTACTGGAACCGCTATCCCGGCGCACGCTGCGACGTCGAGAGCGTCCAGTATTCCTACCAGTTCGATCCCAAACTGGAGCAGGACTGGGAATGGAGTGAGCGCTACGCCACCCAGCCCGAGCTGCTGCGCTACGCCAACCACGTCGCCGACCGCTACGACCTGCGCCGCGACATCCGCTTCGAGACGCGGGTGGGCAAGGCCGTCTTCGACGAGGCCGCCAACCTGTGGCGCGTCGAGACCGAGAAGGTCGGGGGCGGCACGGGCGAGCAGGTCACGGCCCGCTTCGTGATCACCGCCATGGGCTGCCTGTCCTCGCCCAACACGCCGAAGATTCCCGGGCTGGAGGAGTTCCAAGGGCCGACCTATCACACCGGCAACTGGCCGCACGAGGGGGTCGATTTCACGGGCAAGACCGTAGGCGTGATCGGCACCGGCTCCTCGGCCATCCAGTCGATCCCGGTGATGGCCGAGCAGGCCAAACACCTCACCGTCTTCCAGCGCACCGCCAACTACACCGTGCCGGCGCACAACAAGCCGCTCGATCCCGACTATGTGCGGCAGGTGAAGGCGAGCTATCCCGAGATGCGCAAGCGGGCCAAGAGCAAGCCGGCCGGCATCGACTTCACCATCAATCCCGCTTCGGCCGTCGAGACACCGGAGGAGGAGCGCAACCGCCAGTTCCAGGCACGCTGGGACTATGGCGGCCTGGGATTCATGGCCTCCTTCTCGGACCTGCTGCTGAACGACGACTCCAACCAGTATGCGGCCGATTTCGTGCGCGCCAAGGTCGGCGAGGTCGTGAAGGATCCGAAGACGGCGGCGGCGCTGGTGCCGAAGAACATCATCGGCTGCAAGCGGCTGTGCGTCGACACCGGCTACTGGCAGACCTTCAACCGGCCGAACGTGACTTTGGTGGACATCAGCGACGAGCCGATCGAGCGCATCACGCCGAAGGGTCTGCGCGCCAAGGGACAAGACTTCACCTTCGACTGCCTGGTTCTGGCGACGGGATTCGACGCGATGACCGGTGCCCTGCTCAAGGTCGACATCCGCGGCCGGGGCGGCGTCACCTTGAAGGAGCGCTGGAACGAAGGGCCGAAGACCTATCTCGGCCTGACCGTGGTGGACTTCCCGAACCTGTTCATGATCACCGGCCCGGGCAGCCCCTCGGTGCTGACCAACATGCTGCCCTCGATCGAGCAGCATGTCGATTTCATTGCCGACTGCCTCGAGGCGCTGCGCGCCAAGGGCAAGACGGTGATCGAGCCGGTGCCGGAAGCGCAGGAAGCCTGGGTCGGCCATGTCGGCGACGTGTCCAACATCACCCTGCGCTCGACCTGCAGCTCCTGGTATGTCGGCGCCAACATCCCGGGCAAGCCGCGTGTGTTCATGCCGTATATCGGCGGCCTGCCGGCCTACATCCAGGCCTGCGAGAAGGTCGTGGCCAACGGCTACGAGGGCTTCGCGCTGGCGTAAAATCACTTTGGTCCGGCGTCAGACCAAATGCCCTCTCCGCCCGCATATCAGGGCCGTCGCACATGGAAGTCTCCGTCGTCTCGACCGGAGCGCGCAGCGCGGAGTGGAGAGACCTTTTTTCCACTTAGAGCCGTCAAATCGAGGAAAAGAGGTCCCTCCACTCCGCGCTGCGCGCTCCGGTCGGGACGACGGGTCATTGGGGCGAATGCAATTACCCTGCTCCGCGTGTGACGCGGGCGGAGAGGGCGCTTTGGATAAGGAAGTATGGCCATGGATTATTGACGACAGTTATCGTATCACCCTAAATGATTAACTCAATGGTTAAGTAATTAGACGCGAGGTCCGCATGCGGAAGATCCTGACGATCGTTGGGGCCGTCCTCCTGGCGACCATTGCGGTGATTCTGGTCTATGCCTCGACGAGGCCCGATTCATTTCGCGTCGAGCGGTCGACGGCGATGAACGCGCCACCCGAGAAGATCTTTCCCTATATCGAAGGACTGAAGCGCTGGACCGAGTGGTCGCCCTACGAGGGCCGCGACCCGGCGATGAAGCGCGCCTACAGCGGCGCCGACAGCGGCAAGGGCGCGGTCTACGAATGGGACGGCAACGACGCTGTCGGCAAGGGCCGCATGGAGATCGTCGATTCGACGCCGCCGCACAGGGTGGTGATCAAGCTCGATTTCCTCAAGCCCTTCGAAGGTCACAACATGGCCGAGCTGACCGTGGAACCGAAGGGCGGTCAGACGATTGTCACCTGGGCGATGTACGGTCCCAGCACCTTCATGACCAAGCTGATCGGCACTTTCATGGACATGGACGACATGATCGGCCGGGATTTCGCGGCAGGATTGGCGAAGCTGAGGACCGTCGTCGAGAAGTGAAGTCACGCTTGTCGAGGAGGATCGGATGAACCGCATGCTGCGCACGCTTGCCATTGCTCTGGCGCTAGGGCCCGCGGCCGCGCTGGCCCAGGCGCCGGCGACCTTGCCGCCGGGAGTGTTCGCCGGCGAGCGCGACATCGCGCTGGCGACGGCCGGAACCTACACGCTCGACGAGCAGCACACCGCGGTGATCGTTCGCGTCTCCCATATCGGCTATTCGCAGAGCGTGTTCCGCTTCGATCGCGCGAAGGGTTCGCTCACCTGGGATCCGGCGGCGATCGAGACGTCGAAGCTCTCGGCCTCGGTCGAAACCGCCTCGATCACGACCAACGTGAAGGGCTTCGCCGAGGAGCTGGCGGGCGACAACTTCCTGAAGTCCAGGGCCTTCCCCGAAGCCACCTTCGTCTCGACGTCGTTCAAGCCGGTCGACAGGACGCGCGGCAGGGTCGAGGGGCAGTTCACCCTGATGGGCAAGACCAGGCCCGTCACCTTCGACGTCGAGCTGGGCGGCGCGGGCAAGGGCTTCGAGGGCAAGCCGCGGATCGGCGTCCATGCCGTTGCGACGATCAACCCGCAGGACTACGGCCTGCCGCCGCTGTTCGCCGACCCCATCCAGATCCAGATCGACACCGAGTTCGAGAGGACCCCGTAACCGAGGAGGATGAAATGGCTGTCCAGCCCTATTTGTTTTTCAACGGCCGTTGCGAGGAGGCGCTCGCCTTCTACCAGGAAAGGCTCGGCGCCAAGGTCGAGATGATGATGCGCTTCAAGGAGAATCCCGATACCGGCGCGGCGGAACACATGAAAGTCGATCCCGAGGCGGTGATGCATGCCAGCCTGCGGATCGGCGAGGCGATGATCATGTGTTCGGACGGCATGGCGAATGACGGCAGGACGAACTTCCAGGGCTTCTCTCTTGCCCTCGATGTCGCGACCGAAGCGGAGGCCGACAGGGCCTTCGAGGCGCTGGCCAGGGACGGCCAGATCCAGATGCCGATCGGCAAGACGTTCTTCTCGCCGCGCTTCGGCTGCGTCGCCGACAAGTTCGGCGTTTCGTGGATGGTGATGGTGCCGCAGGAGATGTGAGCGTCGCGCTCTTGAGAAATGGAAAAGGCCCGGCGGAGTGATCCGCCGGGCCTTTCTGCTTGAAGCAATGCCTACTTCTTCTCGACGTTGGCGGAGCGCAGTGGCACGCCGAATTCGCGGCGGCAGACTTCGGCCAGAACCTCGACGCCCTTGCGGATCGTCTCGGGCTCGGGATTGGCGAAGCAGAGCCGCAGGCGCGAGCGGGCATATTCCTTGTTGGTCGACCATTCCGGGCCGGGATTGAGCGAGACGCCGGCAGCCAGCGCCGCCTGGGCGAGCTTGGTCGTGTCGACCTGGTCCGGCAGCTTGATCCAGAGGTAGATGCCGCCCTCGGGGTCGCCGAACTCGGCTTCGGTGCCGAACTGTTCGGCCAGCGCCTCCCTCAGGACCTGCAGCTTGGCCGCCAGGGTCTTGTTGAGCTTCGGCACGTGGTTGGCGAAATGCTGGGTGCAGAACTCCGCCAGCACCATCTGTTCGAGCGCGCCGGAACCCGCATCCTGCTTGAGGCCGAGGATGCGGCCGAGGATGTCCCACTTGGCCACGATGTAGCCGACCCGCAGCGCCGGGGCGATCGACTTGGAGAAGGAGCCGATGAAGATGACGCCTTCGCCCTTGGCCATGGCGTAGAGCGAGGGCGGGCGCTTGCCGCTCCAGATCAGGTCGGAATAGCACTCGTCCTCGAAGATCATGACGCCGTATTCGGCGGCGATCTTCAGCAGCTCGGCGCGGCGCGCCTCGCCCATGATGGCGCCGGTCGGGTTCTGCACCGTCGGGATCGTGTAGATGTACTTGGGCGTGATGCCCTTCTGCTTCAGTTCCTCGAGCTTCTGCTTCAGCACGTCGAGCCGCAGGCCCTCGTCGTCGAGCGGGATGCCGATCACGTTGGCGCCCAGCTTGTTCAGCTTGGTGAGCGCGCCGCCATAGGTCTCCTGCTCGATGATGACGGTGTCGCCCTTCGTCACCAGCAGGCTGTTGATCAGGTCGAGGCCCTGCATCGAGCCCGAGGTGATCAGGATCTCGTCCGCGGCGCACTCGATGCCGGCATGGTCCCTGAGCTTGGCCGAAAGGAACTCACGCAGCGGCTTGTAGCCCAGTGGCCCGCTGTTCAGCCCGTAGGTCGCGAGCGTCGCGCCCTCGCGTGTCAGCACCGACGTCGCCGCATCGATCAGCGCCTGGACGGGCACGTTGCCGGCGTCGTTGTGGCCGCCGATGAAGTTGTACTTCGGGAAGCCGTTCCACTTGGCGGCGGGAGCGGGCGTGCCGGGCGCCAGCAGGGGCGCAAAATCAAACGGAGCGGTCATGGTCGTTTCCTCTTCGGTTGGCCAATTGCTGGGCCAACCGAAGAAAATTCGCAACCGGTTTGCGCGGATTCAGGCCGTCGCGCGGAACGAATCGGTGTGGGCCATGTCCCAGGCCCGGCGCCAACGCTTGTCGCTGGTGCCCGACACCAGCTCACCCTCGGCCAGCGCCGGATAGAGGTCGGCATAGGTCGCTACGACGCTGGGCGAGATGCGACGGGAGATATGGATGGGCTTGAAGTCGGCCGGATGGTCGAGGCCCGCGGCGGCGGTGAGTTCGGCCAGTTCGTGCAGGGTGGCGCGGTGGAAATTCACCACGCGCTCCATCTTGTCCGGCACGACCAGGGCGCGCTGGCGCGTCGGATCCTGGGTGGCCACCCCCGTGGGGCAACGGTCGGTGTGGCAGGACTGCGACTGGATGCAGCCGACCGCGAACATGAAGCCGCGCGCCGAATTGCACCAGTCGGCGCCCAGCGCCATCGCCCGGATGATGTCGAAGGCGGTGATGATCTTGCCGGCGACGCCGATCTTGATTCGCTGACGGGCGCCGATGCCGACCAGGGCGTTGTGCACGATGTGCAGGCCCTGCCGCATCGGCTTGCCGACATGGTCGAGGAATTCCATGGGCGCGGCGCCGGTGCCGCCCTCCTTGCCGTCGACGACGATGAAGTCGGGATAGATGCCGGTCTCCAGCATCGCCTTGCAGATCGCGAGGAACTCCCATTCGTGGCCGACGCAGAGCTTGAAGCCGGCCGGCTTGCCGCCCGAGAGACGGCGCATCTCGCCGATGAACTTCATCATCTCGATGGGCGTGGTGAAGGCGGTGTGGTGCGAGGGCGAGATGCAGTCCACGCCGACCGGCACGCCGCGGGTCAGGGCGATCTCCTCGCTGACCTTGGGGGCCGGCAGTACGCCGCCATGGCCGGGCTTGGCGCCCTGGCTGAGCTTCAGCTCGACCATCTTGACCTGCGGGTTGGCGGCGCCGGCGGCGAATTTCTCGGCCGAGAAGGTGCCGTCGGGGTTGCGGGCGCCGAAATAGCCGGAGCCGATCTCCCAGATGATGTCGCCGCCGCCCTCGCGGTGATAGGGGCTGTAGCCGCCCTCGCCGGTATCGTGCGCGAAGCGGCCCAGCCTGGCGCCGCCGTTCAGGGCGCGGATGGCATTGGCGCTGAGCGACCCGAAGCTCATGGCCGAGATGTTGAAGATCGAGGCGGAGTAGGGCTGCGTGCAGTCGGGCCCGCCGATGGTGATGCGGAACGGCTCCTTGCTGACCGGCGTGGGCGCAATCGAGTGTGTCATCCACTCGTAGCCTTCGGCATAGACGTCGTAGTTGGTGCCGAAGGGCCGCACGTCCAGCACCAGCTTGGCGCGCTGGTAGACGATCGCGCGCCGGTCGCGCGGAAACGGCAGCCCGTCCTTCTCGCCCTCGAAGAAGTACTGGCGCATCTCGGGCCGGATCGCCTCGAAGATGAAGCGCAGGTGCGCGGCGATGGGATAGTTGCGCAGCACCGCGTGCTTGGTCTGGAAATAGTCGTAGAGGCCCACGCCGGCGAGGAAGAGGGCGATGAGGAAGCCAACGCCGATCCACCACGAGCGCGGATCGACGGCCCAGGCGGCGCCCAGCAGCACGGCGAAGGCGGTCGCCAGCGTCCAGGTGATGAATCGCGGCGTGAGCGGCAGCGGCAGCGACATCGATTTCATTCGGTTTCCCCAGGCTTCATTGGTGGGCCGGATGCCCGTCCTCACTCTAGCGCAGTTAACTGCGTTCGAATGACACGCTCTTGACGACCGCGTAGACCGGCCGCCCGGGGACCAGGGCCAGCCGATCGACCGACTTGGCCGTCAGCCGGGCCATCAGGACGGCGCCGTTGCAGTCCAGGCGGATATCGGCCTGCGCGGTGGCTGTCGGGGTAATCGACGCGATTCGCCCCGCCAGCACGTTCAGCGCGCTGATATCCTCGGGACGCTGCAGGCTGATCATCACGTCCCGCGACCGGATGTAGGCGCGCACCGGCGCGCCGACGGGCGCATCGAGACGCGGCACCTGCAGCTCCCCGGCGGCGCTTTCCAGCACCGACAGATGGAACGTCTCGTCGTGCCGGACGATCCGCGCCTCCAGCATCGCGCCGCCATCCGTGGCGTCGGCGATCGGCAGGATGTCCTGGACCGGCCCGACCGCCGTGACCGTGCCCTCGCTCATGATCACGACCGTCGTGGCGAGCCGCGCCACCTCGGCGACCGAATGGCTGACATAGAGGATGGGGACGCCGGCTTCGTCGCGCAGCCGTTCGATGTAGGGCAGGATCTCGGCGCGCCGCGCTTCGTCGAGCGAGGCGAGGGGCTCGTCCATGAGGACCAGCCGCGGCCGCGCGAGCAGGGCCCGGCCGATGGCGACCCTCTGCTTCTCGCCGCCCGACAGCGAGTCCGGATGGCGCTCGAGCAGATGGCCGATGCCCAGCAGCTCGATCACCGCGCCGAGGTCCGCCGTCGCGCCGCCGCCTCCCCGCGCGAACCAGCGTCCGTAGAGGAGGTTGCGCCGTACGCTGAGATGCGGGAACAGGCGGCTGTCCTGGAAGACGTAGCCGATGCGCCGTCGATGCGCGGGCACGATGACGCCCCGTTCGGTATCGACGAGGGCCTGCCCGTCGATGGCGACGCGGCCGCGGTCGGGACGGATCAAGCCGCCCACGATGTTGACCAGGCTGGTCTTGCCGGAGCCCGAGCGGCCGAACAGCGCCGTCAGCCCCGGGGCGGCGGTGAAGCGGGCCTGGAGCCTGAAGGCACCGCGCCTGTGGTCGACGTCGACGTCGAGGCTCATGCCGTCTGCCGCCGCGCGCCGATGCGCTTGGCCAGCAGCTCGGACCCCAGCAGCGCCAGCATGGAGATCGCGATCGAAACAAGGGTGAGGCGCATCGCGGCGGCGTCGCCCCCCGGTACCTGGGTCAAGGTGTAGATCAGGGACGGCAGGGTCTGCGTCTCGCCCGGGATGTTGGAGACGAAGGTTATGGTGGCGCCGAACTCGCCCATCGACTTGGCGAAGGCGAGGATCGCGCCGGCGATGATGCCGGGCAGGCAGAGCGGCAGGGTGATGGTCGCGAAGACCCAGAGCGGATGGGCGCCCAAGGTGCCCGCGGCGGCTTCGAGGCGCTGGTCGACCGCCTCGATGGACAGGCGGATGGCGCGCACCAGCAGCGGAAAGCCCATGACGGCGCAGGCGAGCGCGGCGCCGGTCCAGCGGAAGGAAAAGACGATGCCGAACTCCTCGGCCAGGAAGCCGCCGATCGGTCCGCGCCGGCCGAACGACAGGAGCAGCAGATAACCGGTGACGACGGGCGGCAGGATCAACGGCAGATGGACCAGCGTGTCGAGCAGGCTCTTGCCCCAGAAGCGTCTGCGCGCGAGCAGCCAGGCGATGGCGATGCCGAACGGCAGGCTGCAGAGCGTCGCCGTGGTGGCGATCAGGAGGCTCAGCCGTACGGCCGTCCATTCGTCCGGAGTCATGTCCTCTTCCGATCAGGAAGGCGATATAGTCCTTCGGATATAGCGCTGCGTCCAGAGCCTGCTCGCCGCCGCGAGCCCGCGCCGCAGCGCGACCAGCCCGATCACCAGCAGCGAGACCGCCAGCACCTTCTGCGCCGGTCGCGGCACCAGTTCGGGATCGAGGTTGGCGGCCAGCACGCGCATCGGATCGATCCCGTTCACCAGCCCGTACCACGCGGCTTCGAAAGCCACCGTGACCAGCGTGGCGGCGGCGGCCAGCAGGAGCAGCCCGGCGAAGCTCGTGCGCAACCGCACGGGCAGCACGCGCCACAGCATCAGCCAGACGAACAGTCCGGCGGCGAAGGCGGCCTCGCCGATCTTGACCTTCGACTGGATGAAGAAGTGCAGGAGGGCCAGCGTGACGGCGGGATAGACCAGCCAGTGCAGGCGCTTCCAGTTGCGCTTCAGCCGCTTCTGCCAGCCGTTGGTCGAGGTGATCGCCAGCGCCACCAGGGCGAGGAGGGCCACGAAGCCGATGGTGAGATAGAAGCGCTTCACGATCTCGGTGGCGACGACGATCAGGTTCCACTTCTGGTCGAGCACGTAGATCAGCAGGTGGGCTGTGGCGTAGAGCGCTGCCGCGACGCCGACCCATCGCCGGATATGGATCAGCGGCGACCAGTCGAACACCGCGCGCGCCGGCGTCAGCGCCAGCGAGACCAGCAGGAACACGACGGCCCAGTCGCCGGTGGCGTGGGTGGCGAACGTCACGGGGCGTGGCTCGAGATCGCCGGCGTACCAGCGCCAGGCGAGATCGACGGCGGGCAGGCAGAGGGCGACCAGCGTCGCGAGCCTCAGCCAGAAGATGATGCGCTGATTGGACACGAGGCGACCCTAAGCGATGGCTCGATCAACAGCGGGTCAAAGATACGTCATCGCTGGTTGCCGAAGAGGAAGCGCCAGGTGCCGATCGTGGGGGCGGCTTCGATGCCGAAGGATCTGCGGCGTGTCTGCGTGAACAGGGACCGCGCGGCGGCGCCCACGGCCGCGACATCCGAGCCCTCGATCAACACGACCCATTCGGACTCGTCGGCCCTGGGATGATCCATGCTCTTGTCCTGCAGGGGCGCGTGAACCACTTCGAGATCGTTCTCGCCGACGGCGGCGCCCAGCACGCCGGGACGCGCGATCAGCTTCGGCAGCGCCTGCTCGGAGAGCCACTGGACCAACGCCTTGCGCCGGTGCGGGTCGGGCACGAAGCGCACCGTCGCCAGGGCCGCGCCCACCCCGTGCGTCTGGTCGGCATGGATGCGCAGGGTCATCCGGACGAAATGCGTGAAGCGCGCCATGACCCGCTGGCTCCACGGTGTCTGGTGGTCCAGCGTCTTCAGATAGTTCGTCGTGCCGAGGATGGCGACGGTGTCGCATTCGTAGACCGCGAGATACTTGGGCTTGGCGCTGACCGCGGCGTACCGCCGGCCGCGATGGAAACCCGGCAGGTTCACACGATCGTCGATATGTTCGCGATTGTACCATTCGTTGTAGTCACGCTCGTCACGCGCAGCCACGTCGGTGAACGTGAGCAGCATTCCCTTGCCGAGGAGGGGCATCAAAACTCCTGTCGTGGACGCTCCGGAGCCCGCGCAATCTAGCATTTCGCGAGGGCGCCGTGACATCTTTCCTGGGCATCCAACGGAGAGCGCTTCCTCGACAGTGATCGGTGCCGCGTGTAAACAGGGACACCATCGCCCACTTGTCGTTTGGCTTGCGATGGCTGAGAGAGGCATGTGCTCCCGCCCTCACTGGAGGAGCGCATGCATGAATCACTGGTACGATCCGCCTTTCCTGTTGCCGGTCATCCTCGCGGTGCTGGTCGTCTCCTACGCTCTGCTTCGGACACCGGTCGGCGCTTCCTGACGAAGAGCAGTGGATTGGGGACGGCTGGCCGGCCATCACTGTGTTGAAGATGGCGTATCGCGGATAAGTAAACGGGGGGCTCGCCGCCAACGCAACCGTTGGGAGCGGGTTGCGTTGTAAGTCATTGGAAAGGCTTGGGTCGCGCGCAGACGCCCGCCCGATTAACCAATCTGAGGTTCGCCATGATGCTCTCCGGCACGCAGACACCTTCGGTCCCCACATCCGGACTTCGAACCCTCCCGGCCCAGGTGCGGGAAATCGTTGGGTCCGTCCTCGGCATTCCGCCCGATCGGGCGCGCGGCGATGCCGCCCTCGTGGCCGACCTCGGCGCGACGAGCCTCGACTTCGTCGAGCTGGTCATGGCGGCTGAGGATGTGTTCGGCGTCGAGATCTCGGACGCTGAATCCGACAGGCTGGTCACCGTCGACGACCTCGTTGCGCTCATCGATCGTCGGCGAGGGGCCTAGGCTTCACGGCCGGGTGCCGAGAACCTTCACCCTTCAGGAACCCTGCTGGGTTTCCCGTCGCTCGGGTTCGAGACTGCGGGTCGGCGTGAGCTGCACGATCAGGAAATAGAACGCCAGGGCCAGTGCGCCCCACATCAGCCAGGTCGTGAGACCGGCTTTCGGTTTCACGACAGCGGCACGCTTCGTGGTCACGCTCGCGCCCGGCTCCACCTTGTCACTCGCCCGTCCGGACTTGGCCGCTTCCAGCGACGCGACGCGGGCCTCTTTGGTCTGCGGGATGTCCGCGACGGCGCCCTCCGGCAACAAGGCCACCAGGCGGGCCGCGATCTTCGGCACCTCGGTGTCCGGGCCCGTCCTGTCGGGCAATCGCAGGATGGTGGCGGCCAGAGCTTCGGCTGCCGTGTCGCGCGGCAGGGATGCGAGACGCGCCGCCTCCTGCCACGGATCGATGCCGAGTCGCGACAAGGCCGAGAGGACGGTGACCTCCGTGCCCGCCGTATCCTGGCCGAGCGAGCCGAACAGGAAGTCGTTGTAGGCCGAGTGGCCGAGGGAATATTCCGGACGCAGGGTCATCGGGCCTCCGCGGCAAGGTTTGCTCGTTCGCGACCGCGAGGGCACGGGCTAGAAGCCCATGCCCCCCATGCCGCCACCCATTCCCCCCATGCCGCCGGCCATGCCACCGGCACCACCGCCCGCATCGGGCAGCTCGGCGATCATGGCCTCGGTGGTGACGAGCAGGCCTGCCACGGAAGCGGCGCCCTGCAGCGCGGTGCGGACGATCTTCACCGGGTCGATGATTCCGGCCTTGATCATGTCGCCATACTCGCCCTTCTGGGCGTCGAAGCCGAAGTTGGCGTCCTTCTGCTCCAGCATGTGACCGGCCACCACCGCCCCGTCATGGCCGGCATTCTGGGCAATCTGGCGCACCGGCGCCTGCAGCGCGCGGCGGACGATGTCGATGCCGGCCTGCTGGTCTGGATTGGCGCCCCGGCAGTCCTTGAGGGCGCGGGTGGCGTAGAGCAAAGCGGCACCGCCGCCGGCGACCACGCCCTCCTCGACCGCCGCCTTGGTGGCGTGCATGGCGTCCTCGACGCGATCCTTCTTCTCCTTGACCGCGAACTCCGAGCCGCCGCCCACCTTGATGATGGCGACGCCGCCCGCGAGCTTGGCCAGCCGCTCCTGCAGCTTCTCGCGGTCGTAGTCGGACTCGACCTTGTCGATCTGGGCGCGGATCTGCTTCACGCGCGCCTCGATGTCCTTCTTCTTGCCGGCGCCGTCGATGATGGTGGTGTTGTCCTTGTCGATGTGGACGCGCTTGGCAGTGCCCAGCATCTCGAGCGTCACGGTCTCCAGCTTCGTTCCGAGATCCTCGGAGATTTCCTGCGCCGCCGTGAGGATCGCGATGTCGCCCAGCATGTCCTTGCGGCGGTCGCCGAAGCCCGGCGCCTTCACGGCCGCGACCTTGAGGCCGCCGCGCAGCTTGTTGACCACCAGGGTGGCCAGCACCTCGGCATCGATGTCTTCGGCGATGATGAGCAACGGCTTGCCCGACTGCGCCACCAGCTCGAGCAGCGGCAGCACGGTCGAGAGGCCCGAGAGCTTCTTGTCGTGGAGTAGGATGTAGGGGTTTTCGAGTTCGCAGCTCATCTTGGCGGCGTTGGTCACGAAATAGGGTGAGAGGTAGCCGCGGTCGAACTGCATGCCCTCGACGACCTCCAGCTCGGAACCGAGCGTGGTCGCCTCCTCGATGGTGATGACCCCCTCGTTGCCGACTTTCTTCATGGCCTCGGCGATCATCTTGCCGATCGTCTTGTCGCCGTTTGCGGACACGGTGCCGACCTGGGCGATCTCCTCGCTGGTCGAGACCTTGCGGGCACGGCGCTTCAGCTCCTCGATCACCCAGTCGGCGGCAAGGTCGATGCCGCGCTTGAGGTCCATCGGGTTCATGCCGGCGGCGACCGATCTCAGGCCTTCCCGCGTGATCGCCTGGGCCAGCACGGTGGCCGTGGTGGTGCCGTCGCCCGCCGTGTCGGAGGTGCGGGTCGCGACCTCGCGGACGAGCTGCGCACCCATGTTCTCGAAGCGGTCGGAGAGTTCGACCTCCTTGGCGACGGTGACGCCGTCCTTGGTGATGCGCGGCGCGCCGTAGGACTTGGCCAGCACGACGTTGCGGCCCTTGGGACCGAGCGTCACCTTCACGGAATCGGCCAGCATGTCGACCCCGCGCATCATGCGCGTGCGCGCGTCGCCGCCGAAGCGGACTTCCTTAGCGGACATGGCGTTTCGCCCCCGAGAGGTGTTCTGAATGGGTCGGTCTGACGGGCAGACCTGATCGGGCCGCGGTGCGGCGCCTCCTCTTAACATGGTGATTAAGAGGGGCAATGGCGAGGGATATTCTTCGAGTGCGATCCGAAGGTGCGTGCTGGAATGTCTCGAATCAGGTGCAACGTTGATTTCCGGCGCGTCTTAACGATCGATGACCGACATGGACCCTGAACTCGAGCGCCTCGAAAAAGCCGCGCAGGCCGCTCATGGTAGACACCTGCGCCTGGAGAGTTTCCATGACGTGCAGGTCGTGGAGGCGGCGCACGCGCTCTGGCAGTCTGCGCTTGCCGCCCTCGACGATTGCCGCGCGAGGAAAGAACGCCGACCCTGAGATTGCATGCTGGCCGGTCGTTCCTGTCAGTTCGAACGTGCGACACTGGAATTCGGTTCAACGGCTCCGGCCGGCAACAGCGAAGGGACTTCGCATGGCACGTATCCCCCGGCCGCCGAACCAGGCGCCTCGCGAGCCGCCGCCCGGGTCGAGGCCTCCGCCTCCGCTTCCGATGCCGCCCCTTCGCGAGCCGCCTCCAGGCCCTCCGCCTTCATGACTCATCCGGAATACGGATAATTCCACGGACTCAACGGCCGTTTGAGCGTAAGTTCACCGAGATTCACGGCGCAGGAGGATCTTCTCTTGCGATACGGGGGCAAGGGCGCACTCCATGCTGCATCTCGTGCACCCCACGCCGGGCGCCCATGCCGACAGCCCGGCCCACGAACGGGCCGGCATCGAAGCGATCCGCCTCGCGGCGCTCGAGCAATACGAGATACTCGACACCGCGCCCGAGCCGGCCTTCGACCGCATCACCGCGCTGGCCGCCGACCTTTTCAGTACGCCGGTCGCGATCCTGGGGTTCATCGGTGCCGAGCAGGTGTTCTTCAAGTCGCGTCATGGGCTCGCGGCGACACAGGCCGACCGCGGGGATGATCCTGCGGTGCCGGTCATGATGTCCTGGCTGCGCGCCGAGTTCACGAACGGCTTCCATGCCAGCGTCCCGTTGCACGATCCCGACGGGTACGAACTCGGCACGCTGTGCGTCATCGACCGGCGATCGCGCCAGATCGACGAGCAGCAGATGCGCCGGCTGCGGGCGCTGGGCAGCGTGGTGACAGACCTGCTGGCGATGCGGCTCGCGGCGCGGCGCGCGCTGACTCAAGCCAAGATCACGTCCAGCGAGGTGGACCACCGCGCGATGAACAGCCTCCAGTTCGTGGCGAGCCTGCTGCAGCTGCAGAGCCAGGTGTCGGCGTCGCCTGATGTGACACAGCAGTTGCGTGCTGCCGCAAACCGGGTGCTGTCGGTGGCGCGTGTGCATCGGACCTTCTCGACCCAGGAAGCCGCCGGTCGCGTGCCGATCGCGGCCCACCTCCGGACGCTCTGCGAGGAGCTGTCGACCAGCGTCGGAAGCGAGATCAGACTCGAGGGCGCCGACGAGGTTGACGTGCCGAAGGAGCAGGTGCTGCCGATCGGCCTGATCGTCAACGAGCTCGCCACCAACGCGCGCAAGCATGCCGGCGACCCGATCACGATCACGTTCCACCGGCTGGCAGAAGGCGCGTACGAACTCTGCGTCCTCGACGAGGGGCCGGGCCTGCCCGCGGGCTTCGACGTCACGGCGACGGGAGGTCCGGGACTCGGCATGAAGGTCGTGAACGCGCTGGTGGCCCAGCTGCAGGGCAAGCTCACGGCGCATCCCAATCCTGTCGGCCGCGGCTCGTGCTTCAAGGTCATCTTCCCGGTCGCTTGACGAAGGTCCACGTGCTTACCCTCAGGATTCGCCACCGCACGACCTATCTCTATCACGCACCCGTCCGCCTGGGGCCGCACCGGCTGATGCTGCGGCCGCGCGAGAGCCGAGAGCTTCGGCTGGTGTCGCACGAGGTCACGGTGACGCCGGCGGCCACCGTCACCTGGGCGCACGACGTGTTCGGAAATGCCGTGGCGACGGCGGGCTTCGAGGGGCTCACCGACCGGCTGGTGGTCGACAGCGAGGCGGTGCTCACGCTGGGCGTCGATCCGTGGCCGGTGTTCGACATCGCCGCCGTCGCGACGCGCTATCCCTTCGCCTACACCGATGCCGACTGGACCGATCTCGGCGCACTGGTGGTGCCGCAGTATCTCGATCCCGATCGCAGGCTGCTGGCCTGGGCGAAGGGGTTCGTTCGCAGCGACCCGACGGACACGCTGTCCCTGTTGAAGGACATCAGTTCCGGCGTCGCCCAGCAGATCCGCTACCAGAGCCGCGAGAGCGAGGGGACGCAGGCGCCGCTCGAGACCCTGGCGCGCGGGTTGGGCTCGTGCCGCGACCTGGCGGTCCTGTTCGTCGAGGCGGCGCGCTGCCTGCGCTTCGGTGCACGGCTCTGCTCGGGCTATCTCTTCAGGCCGGATCGGGCGACGGGAAACTACGAAGCCGATTCCACGCATGCCTGGGCCGAGGTCTATGTGCCGGGCGCCGGCTGGATCACCTTTGACCCAACCAACCGCAGCGTCGGCGGGGCAAACCTGATCCCCGTCGCGGTGGCGCGCGAAATTTGGCAGGTGACCCCGGTGTCGGGCGACTTCATCGGCGCCAGCGACGCCTATCGCGGCCTCTGGGTCGACCTCGAGGTGACGCCGCTCTGAAAGCCACTTTGTGGGTAAGCGAAAGGTCCCTCACTCCGTTCGGGATGACACCGTTTGTTTGATCGGCGCACTGCGCAAATCCCAACAAAATTGTCATCCCGAACGGAGTGAGGGACCTTTGCATCACTCGCGATAGCTCTGCTCTGAAAGCGGCGTCGAGCGCGGCCGGGATCAGGGCGCCTTGCGCGCCTTTTCTCCCACCACGATACGTATGGCGGCGTCGGTCGGGCTGGGGGTCTGCGGCCCGTTGAGGGTGCCGCGGAAGCGGCCCCAGTTCGCCGGCCAGTCTCCCTTGCTGGCGTTGAAGCCGGCCGAGCCCAGAGCGTCCACGAGGGCGGCAGCGGCCTCGTGCGTGGCCGGGTCGCTGCCGTCCCGGACCAGCACGACGACACCGAAAATGCCGGCCACGCCGCCCCAGGTCCAGGTCTGCGGCAACCAGCCCGCCTGGCCGAGATCGGCGGAAATCGCTGCGCCGATGGCGGGGGCATCAGAGATCTGGCCCAGCAGGAAGATCGCGGCCGGGGTCCCGGCAAATCTCTGCAGGCTCGCGACGAACGGCGGGAGCGGTGGGGCCGGCACGGCCGCAGGCTGCGGGGTCGCTTCGGGGGTCGGCTCGGGGGCCACCTCCGCGGTCGGCTCCGGGGCCCGCGTGGCCGCGTCCTTGACCAGCTTCCCGAGATCGGCGAGACGCCGCCGGATTTCGGCCGCATCGAACAGCGGCGGGCGAGCCGTGTCGGGGGCGGCCTTGCCCGCAGGCGGAGCCTGAGCCACCCGCTCGGTCGCCTCATGGGCGGCCTTCTCCGAGGCCGCGGCCCGCTCGCGCGCCAGGTCGGCGTCCAGCGCGAGCGCCGCCGCCCGATCCCGCGCGGCGGAGACCTCCCGCTCGAGCCTGGCCGTGCGGTCTCGCGCCGTGGCGATCTGCTGTTCGAGTCTGGTCACCTGTTCGCGCGCCGCCGCGGCTTCGCGCTCGTGCTGCGCGGCCAGGCTTTCGAGGCCTCTGTAGCGATCGAGTGTCGACTGTTCGTGAGCGCGCACGGCGCCGCTGTAGCGAAACGACAGGAAGGTCGTGATGCCCAGCGCCGCCACGGCCAGGATGGTGACGACGAGGCTCGCGATCATGGCTTTGTCCATGATCGACGCCCATCCCCGCAGCTGATCGATGTCCATGTTCACCGGCTTGTTGGAGCGCATGCCAAGCCCGTGCCCTCCCCGCCCTCGATTAACAATCGGCAAATCGCCGCCCGGCGGTGAATTGTCGTGACAAATCGGAGGCGTGGCGCTGCGCGCGTCTGGTCTATGCTGGCGCCCTTCGGGAGGGAAACATGAAAATCGCCAGGATCGAGGATCTGCATTGTGACGCCGGGTGGCGCGACTTCTCCTTTCTCAAGGTCACGACCGATGACGGGCTGGTCGGCTGGTCCGAATACAACGAAGGCTATGGCAGCGCCGGCCTCACCGCCGTGATCCGGCGCATGGCGCAGGGGCTGATCGGCCAGGATCCGCGTCCCGTCGAACGCATCATGTCGACGCTCTATGCGATCACCCGCCAGGCGCCCGGTGGCATGAACCAGCAGGCGATGGCTGCGATCGAGAACGCCCTGATCGACGTGAAGGCCAAGGCGCTGGGCATCCCGGTCTGCGAGCTGTTCGGCGGGCCGGTGCGCGACCGCCTGCCGCTCTACTGGTCGCATTGCGGCAGCTACCGCTTCCGCAACGCCGAGGTCATGGGCGTCGAGCCGGTGCGCTCGCTCGAAGACCTGGTGACGCTCGGCCGGCATGTGAAGGAGCGCGGCTTCAAGGCGCTCAAGACCAACATCTTCCGCTTCGATCTCGATCCACCGAACATGTACCAGCCGGGCTTCGGCAGGAGCCCCGGCGGACCGGAGCTCAATGCCGACGGCGCCGTGCTGGGTGCGATCTCCGATGGGCTGGCCGCCTTCCGCCAGGGCGCCGGCCATGACATGGGCATCCTTCTCGACACCAACTTCAACTTCAAGACCGAGGGCTACATCAAGGTCGCGCGGGCCTGCGAGCCCTACAATCTCTTCTGGATGGAGATCGATTCCTACGATCCCGAGGGGCTGCGCCTGATCCGAGACCGCGCCTCGATGCCGATCGCCTCCTGCGAATCGCTGTTCGGCCGCCGCCAGTTCCGGCCCTACTTCGAGAACCGCTCGATCGACGTGTCGATCATCGACGTACCGTGGAACGGGCTCGCCGAGTCGCTGAAGATCGCGTCGATGGCCGAGGCCTACGAGATCAACTGCGCGCCGCATAATTTCTACGGCCACATGTCGACCCTGATGAGCGCGCATCTCTGCGCCGCCATGCCAAACTTCCGCATCATGGAAATCGATATCGACGACGTGCCGTGGAAGGACGATCTGGTGACTCACCCGCCGGTGATCCAGAATGGCGAACTGATCGTGCCCACCCGGCCCGGCTGGGGTGCCGACATCAACGAGGAGGCGGTCAGGGCGCATCCGCCCAAGAACCCGCATCCCTGAGAGGAAGAGACAATCCCATGGTCTACGAGTTTCGCACCTACACGCTGGCGCCGGGCAAGATGCCGGAATACCTCAAGGCCGCCGAGACGATCGGCCGCCCGGCACGCGGCAACAACTACGGCGTCAACCACGGCTACTGGACGTCGGAGTTCGGCGCCCTCAACCAGATCTGGCATCTGTGGAAGTACGACAGCTATGAAGAGCGCACGCGCTTGCGCAACGAGCTGCAGAAGAACAAGGACTGGACCGAGAAGTACATCCCGATCGTGCGCACCTGCGTGGTCCGCCAGGACCTGCGCCTGATGAACACCGTGGTCGACATCAAGCCGGACGACGGCACCACCGGCAACATCTACGAGCTGCGCATCTATCGCTGCGGCCTGGGCGGTGCGGTGCAGTACGGCAAGGACTTCAAGGAAGTCCAGGCGGCGCGCGAGAAGTACTCGCCGATCTGGGGCGCCTGGACCGGGGAGTTCCCGCAGCCCAACGAGTGGATCCATCTCTGGCGCTACAAGAACCTGCAGGAGCGCTTCGAGGCCCGCGCCGCGGCGATGAAGGATCCGGCGTGGCAGGCCTATCTCGCCAAGGGCCCGGCCAAGCTGCAGGAGATGCATTCGACGCTGCTGCTGCCGACCAACTACTCGCCTCTGAAGTAGTAACGACGTAATTGTCATCCTGAGCGCAGCGAAGGATCCTTCGCCTGCGGCTCAGGATGACTCTTGTTGTGAGTACGCGCATGGACACGTTCGACGACAGTCTTGCCTTCGTGAAGTTCGGCGTGGGCCAGCCGGTGACCCGCAAGGAAGATCCGATCCTCCTGCGCGGCGAGGGCCGCTACACCGACGACATCAATCTTCCCGGTCAGGCCCATGCGGTGATGGTGCGCAGCCGCAACGCGCATGGATTGTTGAAGGGCATCGACACGTCCGAGGCGAAGAGCCTGCCGGGCGTGCTCATGATCCTCACGGCCGCCGATCTCGACGAGGCAGGCTTCGGCCCGCTGGTGTGCCCGCTCAACATCCCGCAACGGGACGGCACGCCGATGAAGCGGCCGCCGCGCTGGTCGCTGGCGAAGGAAAAGGTGCGCTTCGTCGGCGAGGTCGTGGCGATGGTGGTCGCGGAGACGGTGCTGCAGGCCAAGGACGCCGCCGAAGCCGTGATGCTCGACATCGAGGAACTCCCGGCCGTGACCAGCCCCGAAGCGGCGCTGGCCGAGGGGGCGCCGCAGATCCATGCTGACGCCCCGGGCAATCTCGTGCTGGATTTCCACTTCGGTGACGCCGAGGCCGTGGCCAAGGCCTTCGCGGAAGCAGCCCATGTCACAAAGCTAGAGATCGATTCCCAGCGCATCGTGGTCAATGCCATGGAGCCGCGCTCGGCCATCGGCTCCTACGATACGGCGAAGGACCGCTGGGTGCTGAACGTCGGCTGCCAGGGCGTGTTCGGCCTGCGCGGCGGCCTGGCCAAGGACGTGCTGAACGTCACGCCGGACAAGCTCCATGTGCTCACCGGCAATGTCGGCGGTTCGTTCGGCATGAAGGCGCCGCCCTATCCCGAGTATGGGCCGCTGCTGCTGGCGGCGAAGAAGCTCGGCCGTCCGGTGAAGTGGACCGACGAACGTTCCGAGAGCTTCCTGTCGGATCATCACGGACGCGATCACGAGCGTGTCGCCGAACTGGCGCTCGACAAGGACGGCAGGTTCCTCGCGGTGCGACTCACCGGCTACGGCAATGCCGGCGCCTACATCTATCCGCCGATGCCGGCCACGACGAACGCGGTGAAGAACCTGATCGACGTCTACCGGACGCCGGCCATGGAGGTGAATTCCAAGATCGTCTTCACCAACTGCACGCCGGTCGCAGCCTATCGCGGCGCCGGCCGCCCCGAAGGCAACTACTTCATGGAGCGCCTGATCGACACGGCGGCGCGCGAGATGGGCATCGACGCAATCGAACTGCGGCGGCGCAATCACATCGCGCCGGAGCAGATGCCGTACAAGTCGCCGGCCAACAATCTCTACGATTCGGGCGAGTTCCGCGCCATCCTCGACGAGACGCTGCAGATCTCCGACTGGGACGGCTTCGCGGCCCGCAAGGCGGAGAGTGCCGGGCGCGGCAAGCTGCGCGGCCGCGGCGTCGGCAGCTATCTCGAGGTGACGGCGCCGGCCGGCAAGGAGCATGGCGGCATCCGCTTCGAGCCCGATGGCGACGTCACCATGCTGAGCGGCACGCTCGACTACGGCCAGGGCCATGCCTCGGCCTTCGCGCAGGTGCTGACCGGCCTGCTGGGCATTCCCTTCGAGCGCTTCAAACTGCTGCAGGGCGACAGCGACCAGCTCAAGGCGGGCGGCGGCACCGGCGGTTCGCGCTCGGCGCTCGTGGGCGCCGAGGCTTTCCTCGAAGCCAGTCGCAAGGTGATCGACCAGGGCAAGCAGATCGCGGCCCATGTGCTGGAAGCCTCGGTGGCCGACATGGAGTTTGAGAAGGGGCGCTTCAAGATCGCCGGCACCGACCGCAGCATCGGCATCCTGGAGCTGGCGCAGAAGCTGCGCGACGGTCTCGCGCTGCCGGAGGACGTGCCGCAGACGCTCGACGTCGCGCATGTCTCCGACACGCCGCCTTCGTCGTTTCCCAATGGCTGCCATGTCTGCGAGGTCGAGATCGATCCCGAGACGGGCACGATCGAACTGGTGCGCTACTTCATGGTCAACGACTTCGGCACGGTGATCAATCCGCTGCTGGTCGAGGGCCAGGCGCATGGCGGCGTCGTGCAGGGGCTGGGCCAGGCGATCATGGAGCGCACCGTCTACGACGAGCAGGGCCAGCCGCTCACCGGCTCCTTCACCGACTACGCGCTGCCGCGCGCCCAGGACGCGCCGAGCTTCACGATCCAGAGCCATCCCGTGCCGGCCAAGACCAACACCTTGGGCGTCAAAGGCTGCGGCGAGGCAGGCTGCGCCGGCGCGCTGCCGTCGATCATGAACGCCATCGTCGATGCGCTGGGCGGCAAGCACATCGACATGCCGGCCACGCCGGAGAAAGTGTGGCGGGCGCTGAATTCAGACTGACAGTCCGGTATTCCTGTCATCCTGAGCGAAGCGAAGGATCTCGCGCCCGCTCGGGAGTCCATTGGTCCCTCCGCAAGGTCCTTCGCTGCGCTCAGGACGACGGTGGTTTTTGCGACGAGGACGCTTAACCCTTCGCCTCGACCTCGATCGTCTTCTTGACGGCGGGGCGCTCCAGCATGCGGGCATGGTGGGCTTCGAGTGCAGGGAAATCGCCCGGCTTGCGCTCGAGCTGGTCGCGGAAGCGCCAGTAGACGCGGAACAGGTGGATGTCGGCGATCGAATAGCGGTCGCCCAGGATCCACGTCCGGTCGCCCAGGCGCCTGTCGGCCACGGCATAGAGGTCGCGTGCCTCGGCGACGCCCTGCCGGATCGCCGGATGGATCGTCGACGCGACATAGGACATCCATGAGATGGCCTGCGCCTCGGCCTCGATGTCGCCCGCCGGCAGCAGGCCGGCCGCGGGATAGGTGCGGGCGAGATAGTAGAGGATGCCCGCCACCTCCGTGAGCGGGCGGCCATCGATCATCAGCACGGGAACCTTGCCCGCGGGATTCACCGCGAGGAATTCAGGCGTACGCGTTTCTTTTCGCGGCACCGAGACCGCGTGCTTCTCGAACGGGGCGCCGACTTCGTGGAGGGCGATATGGGCTGCCATGGAGCTGGAGCCGGGCGAATAATACAGAGTGAGCATGATCCAGCGTACCACGCCTGTCTTCGCGGTCGAAGGTTGGTTATCGTGCCGTCATGATTACTCTTCTGCTGTCGTCCCACGCACAGCGTATCTGGGGCGAGCGCATCGCGGCCGCGGTGCCGCCGGGCACGCTGTCCTTCCTGACCGCCGAGGAGGCGCTGGCGGCCGAGGGTCCCAGCGCCGCCGACATCGCCTTCATGACCCGCGAGGTGACGGGGAAATCCAGTCCCACCAATCCGACTCCCGAGCTGCAGGGCTTCGATGCGGTGGTCGCCAGGTCGCCGAACCTCAAATGGCTGCAGATCCATCCGGCCGGCGCCGAGCGCCTGATCTATCGCGAGCTGCGGGCGCGCGGCGTCAAGGTGACGACCGCCTCGGGCGCCACGGCGGTCACCGTGGCGCACAGCACGCTGGGCGCCGTGATCGCCATCAACCGGCGCTTCCCGCTGCTCGCGGACGCGCAGCGCCGTCATGCCTGGGAGCCGCGCCTGGGAGAACGTTCGCCGCGTGACCTCGCCGGCCAGTGCGCCGTCATCGTCGGCATGGGCCCGATCGGCCGCAACATTGCCTCGCTGCTCGCGATGCTGGGTCTGCGCACGATCGGCGTGCGACGGACGGCCGAGCCGGTGGCGCCGTGCGAGAGAGTCGTCGCCTACGAGCAGCTGCACGAGGTTTTGCCGCAGGCCGACTGGCTGATCCTGTGCTGTCCGGCCTCGCCGGTGACGCGCGGCATCGCCAACGCAGCGGCCTTCGCGGCAATGCCCGAGGGGGCGCACCTGATCAATGTGGCGCGCGGTGAAATCGCGGTCGAGCAGGACGTCATTGCGGCGCTGCAGAGCGGCAAGCTCGCGGGCGCCTATCTCGACGTGTTCGAGCGCGAGCCGCTCGATGCGGCCTCGCCGCTCTGGGACCTCCCCAACGTGCTGGTGTCGCCGCACACCGCCAGCCACTCGCTGGGACAGAACGAGGCGATCTTCGGCATCTTCCTCGACAACCTGGCGCGCTTCCGCGCCGGTCAGGCGCTGCGCAACGACGTCGACAATCTCGGCTGAAGCGCCTGCTCCACGGCGGACCGATCCAGGCGCGCCCGCAGGCCGATCACGACCAGCTTGCCCGGTCTCGCGCCGGCCGGGGCCTCATCGATCTCGAAGCGCCGTCCGACGACGTGCAGCGCGACCTCGTTCAGTATGCCCTTGGCGCGCAGAACGCCCGTGCCGGGTGCGCTCAGGCGCCTGCCGAGTTCAGCGACGTCGATGCCTTCGGGGACGTCCAGCTCCAGCGAATCGTACAGCGAAGCGGCGTCGGGTGCGCCCGGCGTGGTGAGTGTCGCCGACAGGCGCGGCAGGGCGCCGTCGCGCAATCCCAACAGCAGGTCGGGGGCGATCTCGGCCCGTGTCGTCGGCAGGATCCGTGCCGCAGGAGTCTCGGCGGCGAGCCAGGCGAGGGTCTCCTGCAGCGAGGCACCGTCCACGAGATCGCACCGGTTGGCGACGACGAGGTCGGCAGAGCTGAGCTGGCGCGTGATCGTGTCGCCGAGATAGGTGTCCTCGGCCATCGTCCGCACCGTCTCGACATCGACCATCACCACGATGCCGTCGATGCGATAGGGCATCAGGAGGGTGACGGCGCTGGCCACCATGCCGGGCAGGGCGACGCCGCTGGTCTCCAGCACCACGCGCTCGATGTCGGGCCGCTGGGCGGGCAGCGCCATCAGCGTGTCCATGAGATCGGAGCCGTAGCTGCAGCACACGCAGCCGCCGGAGATTTCCAGCGTGTCGCCGTCCGACGACACGATCAGGTCGCGGTCGATCGGCGTCGTGCCGAAGTCGTTGACCAGAACCGCAAGTCGCTGGCCGTCGGCGGCGCGCAGCAGGCGGTTGACCAGGGTCGTCTTGCCGGTCCCGAGATAGCCGCCGATCACCGTGACCGGCAGCCGTCCGCCCGGTCGCGGTTCGCTCACGTCCCCGGCCTCACGTGTCGTTGGCGGGGAAGAGGCGACCGGCCTGGACCGTGCCCCAGATGCGCACGTCCTTGAGTTTCTCCGGCGCGATCTCCAGCGGATCGTCTTCAAGGACCGCGAAGTCGGCGCGCTTGCCGCATTCGATCGAGCCGACCTCGCCGTCGAGCTTCAGCGTCCAGGCGGCGCCCAGGGTGATCGTGCGCAGCGCGTCGGCCACCGAGATGCACTCCGTGGTGCCCAGCACGCGGCCGCTGGCGGTGCGGCGGTTGACGGCGCCCCAGGCGGTGAAGAGCGGGCCGAGCGGGGTCACCGGCGCGTCGGAATGGATGGCGAGCGGCACGCCGCTGGCGAGTGCCGTGGCACACGCGTTCATGCGCATCGCGCGCTCCGGGCCGACCGTGGTCTCGTAATGCTGATCGCCCCAGTAGAAATGATGGTTGGGGAACAGGTTGGCGCACATGCCGAGCCGGGCCATGCGCCGGAACTGGGCGGCATCGGCCAACTGGCAATGTTGAAGCGTGAAGCGATGGTCGCGGGCCGGCTGGTCGAGCAGGGCGCCCTCGAGACAGTCGAGCGCCATCTCGGTGGCCTGGTCGCCATTGGTATGGCTGTGCACCAGCACGCCCTTTTCGAGGGCGAGCCTGTAGACGCCGGCGATCGCCTCGGGCGGCGTGTACCACAGGCCGTTGGGCGCGCCGTTGTAGTAGCCGGGCCAGCGCAGCCGCGCCGAGAACCCCTGGATCGATCCGTCGACGAACAGCTTGATGGCGCCCAGCCGCAGCCGGTCGGTCGACCTGGCCTTCAGCTTCACGGCGAGGTCGACCACCTGCTCGGGCGTCAGCGCCTGGAAGCGGCGGAACGACACGATGCGCACCGGGAAGCCGGCCTCGCCGGTGACGCGGGCCATCATCGACACCGCGTCGTCCGGCAGCAGGTTCGCGAGATCGGTCGCGGTGGTGACGCCCTGGCGCACGCACAGGCGGGCGAAGCGGCGCAGCCCGTCCTCGTCGTTGGCCAGCGCTTCGCGGTCGAAGCCGACATGGGCGCCGACGATGGTCATCGCGTCCGGACCCTTCAGCTCGCCGGTCGGCAGGCCGTCGGGCCCAAGCGGGATGCCCGGATGATTGACGCCCGGCCGCAGCAGGCCGGCCATCTCCAGCGCACGGGTGTTCACGTTGAAGATATGGCCGCTCGCGTGCATCACGCCGACCGCGCGCGTCGTCGACACGCGATCGAAGTCGGCGCGCACGACGCGGCGGTCGCCATAATAGATCGGATCGAGGCCCCAGCCGGCGAGCGCTTCGGTGGGCGAGCCGAGCTGGCGTTCGGCCTCCTGAAGGCGTGTCACGACGTCTTCGATGGACCGGGCGCCGGGCCACACCTTGCCTTCGGGATCCATGCGATCGAAACGCCCGAGATAGGTGTAACGCCAGAACGTGCCTTCGGCGGCGTGGCTGTGGCCCTCGACGAAGCCCGGCATCAGCACCTTGTCGGCGAAACTGTCGTCGATCGTGTAGGTGCCCCAGCCGGCCAGCTCCTCCAGCGGGCCGACGCCCAGGATGCGGCCGTCGCGCACGGCCACATGCGTGGCCTCCGGACGGGCGGAATTCATGGTGAGGATGCGGCGGGCGCGGAAGATGGTGATCGGGCTGGAAGTCATGCCGGACAGTAACGGGCAGCGATACGGGACGCCAAGGGCTTCGAAGAAGTCTCGCGACCGCAGACACCTGTTGTCGCAACGACGCCGGGATGCGATCAGCGGGGCCGGGAGAGGTGAACATGGGGACGTTCTGGCGCTGTCTGCGGGCGGCTGTTTTGACGGTGGCGTTGCTCTCTTCGTCCCTGACGCCGCAACGCGTGTCCGCGCAGCAGGTGCCGGCGAGCGACTTCCCGGTCCTCGTGTCGGCGGTCTTGCAATTCAAGCTACACAAGGACAATCCGAACCAGACACCGATCGGCAAGCCTATCGCGCTGGTCGCGATCGGGGCGGCGCTTCTGTTCCTTCCCACCATTATCGGAATAGCGGGTCCTTCTTTCGGCTCCGGGCCGGTCGCGGTGCTGAGTTGTCCCGTCTTCATCGGCGGGAGCACGCTTCTCGGCGAGGACGGTTGCGTCTGGACCAAGGCCGGGGCGGAGTGGACGCAGCAGGAAGGCGTTGCCATCCAGCGCGCCACATACCGGGCCGGCGGTCAGGCCGAAATCGTGCCGGGATGGTTTCTCGGCGGTACCCTCGGTGCTGCCAACCAGACCATACAAGGCATGGCCACGCTCGGTACCGGCCAGTCGTTCGACGTCGCCGTCGCCCTGAAGTACTCGCAGGACGCCCTGCTGCTCGCCGGTTCCGCGGGCTTCGCCTCAAACTGGAGTCGATTTTCGAGCACGCCGGGGCTTCTGTCAGATGTCGACGTGACGAACCAGACCGCCCAGGTCCATCTGCGCGGCGCCTACGATTTCGCGTTCGACGGATGGTACGTGCGACCGCGCCTCGACCTCGCTCTCGCCTATCGCAACATGCCGGGCTTCCAGGTCATGTCTCAGGGCACGACGGTGATGTCCGTCGGCGCCTTCTCGCAGACCAATTTCTCCGCCACGCCGATGGTTGAGATCGGCGGCCGGCTGGACGTGGCGAGCACGGGTATGATCTTCCGGCCCTACGCGGCGGTCGGCGCGAGCTTCCTGCCCGGCAACACATCGACCTTCAACGTGCAGTTCGCCGGCCCGCTCGCTTTCATGGGCAGTTTCCAGCCCTACCTGCAGGGACCTTCGGTCACTGCCAACGTCGAAGCCGGTGTGCAACTCTATCGCAGCCGCGGCCTCGAATTCCGGGCCGAATACGGGCTGATCGCCGGAACCTCGCTCCTCAGCCAGACCGCCGCCCTCCGTGCGGCCTGGCACTTCTAGGAAACAGGCGCTCCGCTAACGCACCATGTTCCGCGGCACGTCGCGGAACGGCTTGGTGGTGTCGATGCTCGGCTCCTTGGGCATCTTGAGGACGCGCTCGGAGATGATGTTGCGCTGGATCTCGTCGGTGCCGCCGGCGATCGACGTGGCCGGCACCGAAACCAGGATTTCAGCGATCACGCCGTTCATCGGGCTGTCCGAGCCCGACAGCAGCGCATCGGCACCGGAGAGCTGGGTGTGCACGCGCGCGGCGGCGCGGGCGACATGGCTCGCGACCAGCTTGCCGAGCGAGCCTTCGGGACCCTGCGGCTTGCCCTGCTGGGCGGCCGCACGGGCGCGGCGGGCCGTCCATTCGGCGGCCTTGGACATGATCATCAGCCGGGCGATCTCCTGCCGCACCACCGGATCGTCGAGATGGCCGGTTTCCTTGGCCCGCTCAAGGATGAGATCAACTCGTCCGGCGCGCTGGGGATACCACTTGTAGGGCTCCATCGTGGTCGCGATCTCGGCGCGCTCCTCGTCGTAGGCGCGGCCCTTGCGGTCGGAGCCCATGGCCCAGCTGCGCAGCCCGTCGGCGCCGCGACGCTCGTGCATCAGCGTCGTGGTCGTGACGGCCCAGCCGTCGCCCACGTTGGCGACCAGGAACTCCGGCTCGACCACGGCGTCGGTCAGGAACACCTGGTTGAACGAGGCATGGCCGTTCATCTGCTTCAGCGGCTGCACGTTCACGCCGGGCTGGTGCATGTCGATGATGAAGTAGGAAAGCCCCTTGTGCTTGGTCTGGTCCCAGTCGGTGCGGGCCAGCAGCAGGCCCCAGTGCGCGTGATGGGCCGAGGTCGTCCAGACCTTCTGGCCGTTCACGATCCACTTGTTGCCCTGCATCTCGGCCCGCGTGACGGCGCCGGCCACGTCGGAGCCGGAGCCGGGCTCGCTGAACAGCTGGCACCACGTATCCTCGCCGGTGAGGATGCGGCGCAGGTACTTCTCCTTATGGAGATCCGTGCCGTGCGCCAGGATGGTCGCGGCGGCCAGGGTGCGGATGCCGGCCTTGGCGACGCCGATCGCGCCGATGCGCGCGAATTCCTCGTCGACGACCGGCACCAGGCCGGCCGGCAGGTCGCGGCCGTACCATTCCTTCGGCCAGCCCGGGACGCCCCAGCCGGAATCGGCCAGCTTGTTGCGCCATTCGACGAGGCCCAGTTCGGGGTTCCAGTTGGCTTCCAGCCAGGCGCGCACTTCGGCGCGGACGGAGTCTTCGGTGAGTTCGCTCATCTTCGTGCTCCTCAGTCGGCCCAGTTCTGCATCATCTTCTCGCGGTGGTGATGGGCATCGCCCAGCAGCACCTCCGAACTCTTGGCGCGCTTGAACCAGAGATGGGTGTCGTTGTCCCAGGTGAAGCCGATGCCGCCATGGATCTGGACGGCGTGGACAGCCGTCTGCAGGGCGGCTTCGCTGGCGGCCGCCTTGGCAAGCGAGGCCACGGCGACGATGTCCTCGTCGCCCTCGTCGAGCGCCGCGGCAGCGTAATAGGCGGCCGACTTCGCCAACTCGACGTCGACCAGCATGTCCGCATGCTTGTGCTTCATCGACTGGAAGGAGGCGATGGGCCGGCCGAACTGCATGCGCATCTGCGCATAGGCCAGCGCATCCTCGCGCAGCCGTTCGGACACGCCGGCCATTTCGTTGGCGAGGCAGACCGAAGCCTCGACCATGGTCCGGGCAAACGGGGCCGCCGCGCCGCCCGCCGTGCCGAGAAGGGTCGCCTCGACACCCTTGAAGTCCAGCCGCGCCAGCTTGCGCGTCGGGTCCATCACCTTGAGGTTCCGACGCTCCAGCCCCTTGGCGTCGCCCTTGACGGTGAACAGCGACAGGCCCGCGTCACCCGAGGTGCCCGGCGCACGCGCCAGCACGACGATGAGATCGGCGGTGTGGCCGTCCAGCACGTAGCTCTTGTGGCCGTCGAGCTTCCAGGTGCCGCCCGACGACGTCGCCGTCATCCTGGTGGCCGCCGCATCCCAATGGGCGGGGGCTTCGACCCAGGCCAAGGTCGCGATCGTGTCGCCCGCGGCGATGCCGGGCAGGAGCGCCTGCTTCTCGTCTTCCGTGCCGGCATTCAGGATGGCGCCGGTCGCAAGAACGGCCGTCGAGAAGAAGGGCGCGCAGAGCATCGCCCGGCCCATCTCCTCCAGCACGATGCCGAGTTCCCCGAAGCCGAATCCCTGGCCGCCATAGGCCTCCGGAATGCGTACCGCCGTCAGGCCGAGTTCGGTGTTGAGCTTGCGCCAGGCGGCGGGCTCGAAGCCGGCGTCGGTTTCCATCAGGCGCCGGACTTCCTTGGTGGGCGAGCGTTCGGCCAGGAAGCGGCGCAGGCTGGTCCTGAACTCTTCCTGCTCGCTCGAGAAACTGAACTTCATACAAAATCCTCCCAGCGCCGATTTTAGGCACTGGGAGGGGTGACCGGAAGCGT